>NZ_BATR01000133.1 GCF_000739655.1 Verrucomicrobium sp. BvORR106
CCGATGAACCCCTCCGGTGTCCAGTTGGCGAGGGCGATCAGACCACCCGGCTTGGTCACCCGCCAGAGTTCCGCGGCAGCGACGGCGGGTCGAGGAGTGAACATCACCCCGAACATGCTCACGGTGAGATCGAACGAATTGTCCGGATAGGGCAGTGCTTCGGCATCCCCTTCCTGGAAGTCGATGTTCAATCCCGCAGCGCGAGCACGATCGCGGGCCTGCTCCAGGAGGTTGGCCGCAATGTCAATGCCGCTAACCACGCAGCCGGACTGGGCGGCGAGCACCGCCAGATTCCCCGTGCCGCACGCGACGTCCAGCACGCGCATGCCGGGGCACAACGGTTGACGGGACATAAAGTGCTCGGCGAAGTTCTCGATGCTCCTGGCTACCTTGCCGAAGTCTCCGGCCTCCCAGGTGGACTTCTGCTTGGCCTTGATTTCCTTCAGTTGCGGAATCTCCGGCGTGGTTGACTGGGTGCCAGTCGTCGGGTGCTGCAGGCTCTTTTCGGTTGGATTCAGGATCGTGGTTTGCATGGGTGTATGGCGGTGTTTATCACCACGATCAGCTTACCCAATTCCCACGCGCGCTGCTTTGCTGCGCGGTCCAGCCTTTTGACTGTGCGGTTCAAGACTCGGCCACATCTGCCATCACCGGCCCATCCGCGCGATATGCGATGGGAGAAACTCCGAAGCGATCCTTGAACACTCGGCTGAAGTGCGAGACGTGCTCGAAGCCGCTCTCGAAGGCCACCTCGGTGACATTGAGAGTCGAGTTTCGCAGCAGCGTGGCTGCCAGATCCAGGCGCTTCATCAGCAACCACTTCCCCGGGGATTCCTGGAAAGCAGCCTGGAACTCCCGCTTGAAGGAAGACAAGCTGCGGTGACAGAGCTTCGCATACTCCTCCAGGGAGAGATTGTAGCGAAAGTTGATCTCCATGATCTCCGTCACCGACGGTGCCTCAGTAGCCCCCACCCGGCGGAAATACGCTGCCAGCGCCGTGTTGCTCCCGCTGGTGAGCACACTCATCACCAGCTCCTTGAGCTTTAGCCGCACCAGCGGCTCCGGGGGCTTCTCCACCCCCACCAAGTAGGTGCGCATGGACTGGAACAAGGCATCCAGCCCCACATCGTGCTGCACTCGGAGAGCGGTGGCAGGAGGGGGGCTGACTGCGCCCACCAGGCTCAGCGCCTCGATCACCTCCCGCACGGTGCTGCGCATGAGAGCGTCCGGAATGAAAACCATGAGCAGACAGACCTCTGAATCGAAAAACTGCTCCACCACGGTGGCCCCTTTCTTAATGAAGAGAGTCTCCCCGGGACTGGCCTTCCACTCCCCGTCACAGGTGTGCCACGTCTTGGTGCCCGTCACCACATGGACAAAGTAATCCTTCTCCGTCCAGTTGGGGAGCATCTTGATGTTCGCCCCGCAGGTGTACTCCGCGAACAGGAACTCCCCAATCTCGAGCTTGCTGTAGCTCGGATTGTTGCGAACGGCGTCGTAGAGATTGAGCATAGGCGCACCGGGTGGCCCCGTCACAGCGCATCATCCGCCAGAACTTTGCATGCAACAAGGCAGAAACGTCGCCCTCATCTGCGCGCTTGCAGGTACTTGGACTGAAATTCCGCAGCAACATCTTTGCCTGCAGCGATCCAGGCAACTTCATCATTCTTCACACCTTTATTGAGGTTCTCTCCTTTCAGCAGTGCACTGTCCAGCACCTTTTTCAGGTCCTTCTCCTCTCGTAAGTGGGATGCGCTGACCGCCCTGTACATCAGCGATTTCAGACGGACCTTCTCGTCGGCGTCGGTCACTTTTTCTAAAGCATGCAAATAGCACAATCCAGAAAGCTGGGAGGCATTTGCATCCATCTTGCCGTAGGACAGCAGATCCCCGAGGGCTTCCAGGAGGATCGGATTATCAAAGTCAGCAAAGTACATCATCCCCGTCACCCCGTTGATGGCGGCGTCCCGCTGCACTTCCGTAAATTTAATGAACTCGGGATCCTTCGACAGGGCACCCATCTCCTGTCGAGCAACAAATGCAGCAAAGCCGGTGGGCAATTCCCCACGGTCGTACCGATCCGCCTCTCTTCTCTCTTCCTCCTCGGTCTTCACAGTGCTGCGCCTTTCCCGCAACCACATGACCAGCCATCGCTGATACTTCTCGCGGCCAAAGTGAGCGTTCGGATTGATGGCCAATGCCTTCTCGATCCATTTTTGAGCAACACTCAATTCACCCGCATAGATGTAAAACGTGCCGAGATTCGAATAAGTCTCATACAAGCCCGGCAGCTTCTTCTCCTTGGTCTCCATGGTGGCGATCGCCGCCTTGTGATCGCCGAGCTTGTGCTGAGAAACCGCCAGATCGTCATAGTCAGATGCGACAGCTTTGCCAGACTCCACCAGAGGCTGCTTCTGCTGGATCCGCCAGGTGTGATACTCCTTCGAATGCCTTGGGAAAATGCCGGTCATGATCCCAGCCACATTGGGGAAACGGGCGCTTTCAGTGGCCAGGGTATCACTGTCCCAAAGACAGGCCTGGGTGATGCCGGGCACGGTGGCGCAGAAGATGAGGGCGGCTTTTTGGAGCGAGGTCACGCAGGAACTGTGAGGGAAATCCGGGGAATATTGCAACCCTATTTTTCGATACACCCTTCAGCCTCCCCTCCCTTGCAGGCCCGGAGGATCACTCCACCAGCGTGGCAACCAGCTTCAGCAACCGGCGGGCGCGCACTTGGGGCGTCGTGGCTCTCAGCACAGGCAAGACCAGGCTGTACCGGGCACTCTTGGAGAGCGCCTCGAAAGCCTTCGCTGCCGACGGGTTGCCAGCCAGTGCCGCAGCCACGTCGTCCGGGAGCGAAGCCTCCTTCTGCGACTCATACGCGACGGCCCAGCGCCCGTCAGCTTTCGCCAGTTCGATTTCCTTAAACCCACCCGCCTTCATCCTCCTCGCAGCGATCAAGGCCTCGGCCCGCTGCACATTCAGCTTCGACCACGGACTCTGCGATCGTCTTGGAGAATAGCGCTGTAGATAGTGAGTATCATCATACCCCTTGCGCTGACTGTCGATCCAGCCATGGCAAAGGGCCACGTCCAAGGCATCGCTAATGGCCAGGCCGGGGACACGGCACCCCTTCTTGACAATCAAGAGCCACACTCCTGCGGTTCCACCGTGATGCTTCCCGAGCCACCTCTCCCATTCGGAAGCGTCGGTGAAGTAATGAACATCGTCGGAGCTCTGAGACCTGGGTTTCATGGGGTGACAGGATCCTGCCGGAAATGCCAATCTGGGACAATCACAATCGCTCCTCCCCGATCGTGGGCTCCGACCTCCCGTCAGCAAGCCAGCCCTCGGGTGAATTCCGCATTGATCCCACAGATTTTTCTCGACTAAGGCCTACGTCAGACGTTCCCATTATTGTACCCCCGCAGGTTGTGTCTACATTGCGACTATGAAGGACGAGGAGCTGGATACCCATCACAAGGCCCTGAAGATCAATCTCGACCGCCGATGGTATGGCACGCTGGCAGAGATCGGCGCTGGCCAAGAGGTGGTGCGCTGGTTTTTCCGCGTGGGCGGAGCAGCAGGCACCGTGGCCAAAAGCATTTCCGCCTATGACATGGTGGTGAGCGATGCCATCTATGGCGATACAGAGCGTTACGTCTCGCGTTCCCGGCTGCAGTCCATGCTGGACCACGAGTTTGAGTTGAACGTGGAACGCCTCAGCGACAAGCGGGGTGACACTACGGCGTTCTTTGCCTTTGCCGACACGGTTGTGGCGCGAAGCTACAAGAGCGGCAACGAGTGCCATGGCTGGATGGGGGTGAAGTTCCAGTCGCGACCACGGGACGAGCCCAGCCAGATCCTCTTGCATGTGCGCATGCTGGACTCTGAGGCCGCTCTTCAACAAGAGGCCCTGGGAGTGGTGGGGGTGAACCTGCTCTACGGTGCCTTTTTCCTGCATCACGATCCCGACAAGCTTGTGGAGAGCCTGCTGGACAAGCTGACCACGGGCCGGATTGAGATCGATGCGATTGAATTCAAGGGCATCGAGTTCCGCGCCGTGGACAACCGGCTCATCAGTCTGAAACTGGTGCAACTGGGCCTGAGCGGTGCCGCCATGTTTGGACCGCGGGGCGAGGTTCTCCAGCCCTCTGATGTTCTTTACAAGAAGGCGGTCATGGTGGAACGCGGCAGCTTCCGCCCCCCCACGCATGTGAACCTAAACATGCTGGAGTCCGCCCTTGAGAAATTCCGGCAGGATCCCGCCGTCCGAGGCAAGGACGTGCTCCCTATCTTTGAGCTCACCATGCGGAACCTCATGGCGGGCGGCACTGAGGTGGATCGGCGTGACTTCCTGGCCCGGGCCGATGTACTGTCTGCCTGCGGTGTCACGGTACTCATCTCCGACTACTTCGAGTACTACCGCCTCGCCGCCTACCTTTCCTGGCGCACGAAGGAGCGCGTAGGCATTGTCATGGGCATACCGAGCCTGCTGGAGATCTTCGACGAGCGTTACTACACCCAGCTTCCAGGAGGCATCCTGGAGTCATTTGGCCGTCTCTTTAAGAACGATCTCAAGCTTTACGTGTATCCACTCCAGACGACCTCCCCCGCCGGGCTCACCACCGTGCACACCCTAGAAGTCGCTCCAGAACTGAAAAAGCTCTACGGCTATCTGGCGGACCGTGGCAGTTTCGTGGAGCTGGACAACTACAACCCAGCCTACCTCCCCTTCTTCTCACGCGATGCTCTGGCCAAGATCGCCGCTGGCGACGAATCCTGGAGGGAAATGGTGCCCCAGGCGGTGGCCGATGTCATCACTGAAAGACAGTTCTTTGGCTACAAGGGGTGAGGGTCGGCCTCGCGTGCCACCGGTCAACAGGTGGAGAAATCTGCCGACAGACCGCTTGCGAGAAGACGGGAGACACGGGAGTTTCCGAGTCTCCCGTCTGGCTCCCCTTCTTTCATGATTACCTGCGGCTGGTGCAACACTCACTACCAAACCTGGCGCTCCAAGTGTGATGCCTGCGGTGGCCCCATGCCGCCGCCCCCAGGTCAGGAACTCGGCCCACCACCACCGGAGGTGCCACGCGATTTGCCCTCTGGCTACGCCTTCCGCACGCGGTTCCTCAATTTGCCAGTGTTGCTGGGGATGGCTTTCACCGGTTTCTTTGGACTGTTCCTCGTTCAGGTCCTGAAAAATGGACAGTGGCTACTGGCCCTGTTGCCCGGCTTCTTCCTCCTCGGCGGGCTCTCGTGTCTCCGCTACGGGTGGACGAAAGCCAGCGGAATCCTTCGAGCCTTCCGCCGTGGGATCGCGATTCCAGGCAAGGTGGCGTCGGTGAGTCTGGACACCACCCAGTCACTCAATCAGAAACACCCCTGGAAGCTGACCTATCATTTCACGCTGGACGGGCGCCTCTACGAGGGCGTGATCACCTCGTTCGACAGTACGTTGGCCAAGCGGGCGGCAGGTCAGCCACTCTGGGTGCTCTATGTGGAGAAGGACCCCACGCAAAACACCCTTTACCCACCGCTCAAGTACTTTTGAGAGTGCGGCTTGTGGGCCTTTAGTACTGAATGGATCTATGGAAACTACGCAGTTTCCTAGATTTCCTCTACCAATTCCCCGCAAAACTGGCGGAGGAGAACCATTGTTGCGCCGCAAAAAATTGTCCGGACGAACATCCGCGTCGGCCTCTACTCCTATTTTCACCTCAGACTACCCGGTCGGCTAGTTGCCCGGTCTGAAAACTGCATCTATGAAACAATCTTATTTCATGGTGCCATGGCGATGATTCTCGCTCGCGGACTGTCTTCCGCAGCATGGGGATTTCACCTCATCGGACTGTGAAGTCAGCCCCCAGACCAGCCTGAACCCCCTTCTCATGACCCCGTCCCAGCTGCATCCCGACCACCTTCCGACGCCGCGATTCCTCTCTGCCGCACTTCGTCGGCTGGCGCTCATCACCGCACCTCTCGCCGTCGCAACCGCCACCTCCCTTCAGGCTGGGCCACTCGAAAAAAATCCGGTCAAGAACCCGAGCCTTGATCCGGTGCAGCAGGAGGCTCCCCCCTTGTACCTGGGCACCATCACCGGCGGAGTGAAGACCAGTGACGCGTACACCGAGGGCAACTTCTCCATCGTCGCTCCGGTTTACAGCACCCTGGGTGCAGACACCACCCTCTCAGGCGACGTTCTCTACCTCGAACCCTACACCTCCTGGGGCGAGGGCGGCGAGGTCGCTGCTTCCCTGGGCCTGGGCTGGCGTCACCTCTTTGGCTCCCAGCCCGTCTCGGCACTGACGCGCAAAGACACCCCTCAGGCTGGTTTCCTTGATGAAGGTTTCTTCGTCGGGGCGAACCTCTTCATCGACATGCTCGATACCGAGGCCAATAACCAGTTCTGGCAACTGGGCGTGGGTGTGGAGTTTGGCACCCGGTACCTTGAGGTACGCGGCAACTACTACATTCCCCTCTCTGACAAGCAGCTCGCAGAGCAGACCCGCACCCGCGAGGTCCTGCGCAACTCTTCCAGCCGCGATGCCACGTCCATCACGGGAGTGGATGATCCCTACGCCACGGGTCACAGCGTTTTGCAGGACGTCTCATACCGCACCCTGCGTACGACTACCACGACCACCACCACGATTGAACGACTCTTCAGCCGGTACGAGGAAGGTATGGAGGGCTGGGATGCCGAAGTCGCCCTGCTGGTCCCCGGCCTGGACAACTACTTCGACCTCCGCCTCATCGGTGGCTACTACAGCTTCGACAACCAGCCCTTTGGTCCCCAGACTGGCGGTACTGGCAATGTGGAGGGCTGGAAGGCCGGCGTAGAAGTCCGCCCGGTGCCCGCTGTGATCCTCACCGGCACCTGGTATGAGGACGCCCGCCTCACCGGCAGCGACTGGACCGCAGGAGTGCAGCTGCAACTTCCCTTTGAAGCCGGCGACCTGGGCGATGGCAAGGGCTTCTGGGGCCGTATCGGCGATGCCTTCAAACCCCGCCGTCGCCACCTGGCCGAGCGTCTGGCCGAGCCCGTGCGCCGTCAGAACGCCGCCATCAAGGTGGCCAACACCGTGGACGTAGACACCAAGGCCTCCACCAGCGTGAAGAAGGTGACCAAGGTGGTTTCCCAGGGCCCGGGCAAGGTGGTGCTGGCCGATGACATTGTGTTCGTCAACAATGGTGAAGCGGTGGGTAACGGCATTCAGGAGGGCAGCAGCTCCCAAGAAGGTGCCGATGGCACGGCCGAGAAGCCCTTCAACAACATCTCCGATGGGGCCACCCTTGCAGGTGACAAAAGCTCCTCCACCTCCAGTCTCTGGAGCGTGTACACTCAGGGCGGAACCGGCGCTTCCTACAGTGACCAAGTGTACGTCGGAGTGGGCAGCACCCGGTTTATCAGCTCATTCACCCCGATTCAAGGCCTGGCAGGCAAGCAGTTCGGCGGTGATACCGCGCGCCCCATCATGGAGGGCGGGATCAATGCCGCTAACGTCAACACGCTCGTGGTCACGGGTTACGAGATCCGTGACGGCTACGATCTTGGTGATGGCTATCATACAGGGGTCAATACCGAAGGCGTTCAGAACGTGACGATTACAGACAACGTATTTGCCGACATCTCAACATGGGGAGTCAGCGTCATGACTTTCCAAGAATTCAATAACGTTGTGATACAGGACAACCGCTTCACCGCCTCCGGTGGTGGGCTCTCCCTCGTCGCCTATGAGGGACAGACCGATGCCTTGCTCCTGAACAACCAAGTGGATCTGGATGACTCCGAGGCAACGGGCTTCCAGATTCGCGCCAACCATGAGGCGTTCACCAATGCCAGCACTCTGCTTAATGTTGAGATCGCTGGAAACACCTTCGAAGGCACCATGTACGATGGCATCTCCATTACCGCGTACAACCTTGGGACCTTGAATGCTGAAGTCAAAGGCAACACGCTGAGTGGCACCTTCGAGACAGGCATCCATGTCGAAGCCTTTAATTCGGAATCCGAGGGCCTCACCTCGATCAATGCTGACATCATTGGGAATACTTTCAGCGGCACATTCGGCCAAGGGGAACAAGAACACTACTCCAATGCCCTGCATCTGAATGCCCTGTACAACTCCCGCATCGACGCGGATATCGCTGGCAACCTCTTCAGCGGAAACTCATATTCAGGCATTGGCATGGCGGCAGCTGCGGGGGCCAGCATCTATGCAAATGTCACTGACAACACCTTCTCCGGTGACTTCACAGAGTCCGTCATCCACGTTACCAGCTACGACGAAGATGCCCTCATCGATACTAACATCACCGGCAACACGCTGCTCGGGAATGTCACCGACTACGACTTCCTGTGGCTGTTGGCCTACAGCACCAGCAACATCCGTGCGACCGTAGCGAGCAACACCATTGGAGCAGAAGCTTCACTGGGAGACGGCTTCGCCTACCTCTACGCACAGGACTCGGGCAACATCACCGTCGAAGGGTTTGACAACAACGCCCTCCTCGGCACCGCGGACTACTACCTGTGGCTGGACAACTCCGGCACCGGCTCCGTCCAGGTAGATGGCACGCTGAGCGCCCCGTTCAGCAATGCCGCTCCTGCCCTGAACACGTCGGACATCAACGTCTTCGGAACCGCCAGCGGCAAGATCTTCTTCAACGGGGCCGAGTTCGACTTCGCAAATCCATAAGTCGAACAGACCGCAATAGACCAATCACAGGCAAGGGCAGCGCTGAGAAACTCTCTCGCTGCCCTTGTTGCGTCTTTGGACATCAAAAACGCGTCTCACGACTCTGCTACGGACCCAATCTGTTAGCCGTGGTCCGGAATCTCGGGGTCCACCAGCTTCGCCAGCTGTTCCAGAGATTCCTGCCAGCCCATGTAGCAGGCTTCGGCCGGAATGACACTGGGGATCCCCTCCTGCACCGCCGTGATCTCTGTGCCGCAGAATACCTTCTTGAGGGTCACGGTCGTGATCATCTCTCCGGGAAGATTCGGATCATCAAACACATCGGTGTACCTGAGCAGCTCATTGGGCTTGAGCTCGAGATACTTGCCACCAAAGGAGTGGCTGGAGCCCGTGGAGAAGTTAGTGAAAGACATCTTGTATGACCCGCCCACCGTGGCATCCATGTGGTGAACCTTGCCAGTGAATCCGTAGGGAGGCAGCCATTTCACCATCGCATCCGGATCGATGAAGGCGCGATAGACACGCTCCGGCGTGGCGCGCAGCACACGGTGAAGACGGACGGTGTTGGTGGCAGGGGTGGTAGTATCGGTGGACATAGACAGTGTGGTTAAGGGTGCAGGATGACTGGTGTGATGAGAGCGGACGGTTTCATGCGCTCATCGTCATGACGAAGCACGAGGGCGGATCAGGACAAGAATCTTGTCTTTTTGGCAAATCCACCGGATCAACGAAATTGGAACATTCGGCGGCCGGGAAAAACCTACCCGACACACACTCGGGTGGTTCTCGCCTGCGACAGTCAGGGGCAGCTGGCATCTTCTTTCTCCGCCATGGCTAGTTGCCACGCTTGCGAAGCTGTGGTGAACCGCAGACTCCCCTCTTTGACCCGCCTCGCCAGCGAAAGCATGTTCTCAACAAAGCACGGCCAGTAGCCGGTGTCCGCGATGTTGGACCTCACGGCAAAGGCGAGATGGCTGGGCGCGGGCTTCTGCTGAATGATGAATTCGAGGGCCTCATCCACCCGGTGATTGGGAGCCCACAAGCATAGGCTCCCTCCCTGAAAAGGCGTTAGCGGAAGGATGCCCAGCCCATCGCTTTGACCAGGAGCTGGCACGCGAAAGTCCTCTACGCAGGGACGGTAGGCGTAGGCAGGTGCCCCACTGCAATCCGGCAGGCTTCCCGTGCCATGCTCAACCTCCACGAGCCGCTGCATGGTAGGCAGCAGTTCCAACGTCATATCCAGGGGAATGCCCTCCTCTCGCAGTACGCGCAGCACCGTGTCATCCAGATAATGGTCCCCACCCCGGTACACTGGCGGAGTCTTGCCGAAATGGGCACGGTACTCCCCGATGGCTGAGCGCAGGCAATGCTCCATCCATGCAGAGTCCCCGTGATCCTGGGACCATTGTCCAGTCTCCTCCTGCCAACGCCAGCCGTGCATATGTAGGCCGATCTCATCGCCAGCCGCTTGGGCAGCCTCCCAATGTTGGGTGTACCGCTGAAGCGCGAAGCCGGCCGAACCGTTGCTTTTCTCAATTTGTGGATCTGCACGGGGAAACCAAGTGAGCGGTACAGATGCCGCCCCCGATTTCTCTACCAGGGTGGCCATCAGGGCTGGCCACTTCTCCAGGAACACATCCGTTCCACGCCAAGAAGGGTCGGCGAGATCCACCTCCCTGGCGTCAGGCTCCACGTCCACACAGAGCACCACCGGTATGGGGGTGGTCGGTTTCTGGAACTGCCCCGCACGAGCCGCAGCCACGCGATCCAGGAGGGTAAATTGCAAAGGATCGGCATCAGCCTCGCGCTGGCGGAGCTCCGCCACCTCTGCTTTCAGCGATTCACACAGCTTGCTGAGGGCCCGGGTATGGTCCAATTCTCTACCCCGCGTCTCGGTCAAAACCTTCAGTTTTTCCGCAAGCTCAGCCTGCCGCAGCTTCGCCTTGGCGAGCCTCTCCTCCCACTCTGCCAATGCCGCAAGGTGCCGGGCTCTCCGAATGTAGGGCAGTTTCATGGGTCAATCGATGGTGCATCGCCAGAACAGGAAAGCCAAACGAATTCCCCGGTTTGATGCACCTCACGCCTCCGCGTTCGCCAGCGTTACGGACTCACTTCAAACTCAATCTCACCAGTCCGCTGATACTCGCTTCGCAACTGGCGCTTGATTTTGATCTTTTCAGATTTCGGCAGCGCGGCATTCAGCAGATAGACGCTCACGCCGGCTAGATGCTGGTTTTCAAGGCTCAACTTGTGAACCCCAGCAGCCAGGGGTTCGATAGGTGTGGAGTAGTCCAGCTCAATGCTGGCCGTCCCACTTCGCAGTCCAGGCGGTGCCGGGAACTTTGAATGCGTCAATTTCAACTCTAAATTCTGGCCATCCAGACGTGCCACGAGGTTCTGCAGTAGCGCTTCCGCGTAGTTTGCAGCCTCCTTTTCGGAGATTGCACCATTGCCATCCCGATCAATTTGCGCCAGCACATCGTTCGCCACTTCCACCCCAGGAGTCAGAGTGAGCTGCAGGCGGACCGCACTGGGTTCAATGACCACCAGGGTCGCTTGCAGATACTCATCGAGCCGGTGTGCGGATGCGGAGGCCGCCGCCAGCCAGACAACGAGGAGCAACAGACGACCGGACATGGCGTTCAAGGTTCCTTCGTCCACTTCACCCCATACTCGTTCGTGGGATCACGATAGATCGTGTGAATGTGTTTCTTTGTATCCCCTCCCAGGCGCTGGGGAGCATATTCAATCAGCACTGTGGGCCCCTGGATCCGGAAGTAGGCGGAACTGCCCTTCTCCGTGGGACCACTCCAGGCAAACCAGGTCTCCGCCAGGTGCTTCTTCATCTCCTCCAGCTTGGCCTTGGCTACGGCGTCATGCATGATGCCGGTCCACTCCGCTGCAAGTTCGAGGAGCAACTCACCCTGTTTTACAGTCAGTTCAGAGCCCTTCAGCCCTTCTGGCTGGATGATCTGGCCATCCCTGCCTGGTCCCAGCACCAGATCCCTCATTTCAAACCCCAGGACGGCCTGTTTTCTCTGCGACTCATCCAGAGAAGCCATCAACTCATGGGCCTTGTCCGTCTCCCCGCCCAGTGGTCGGATGGTTTTCCCCTCCAGTTCATAGATGGCCGGCTGCGCAGCCGTGTGGCTGGGGGCCAGCGTGGCGTTCTGCCCCGCCAGGGTGATGTTCAGCGCGAGATGATGCCCACCGAACTGGATCATCCAGGGCGCGGTGGCGGAAGGGGTGCCCAGGAAGGAAATGTAGTACTCGTCCCGGCCGAACATCTTCCTTTGCGATCCTTGGTTCAGCACCTCGTCTGCCTCCACGATCTGCACCACTTTCTCATATCCCTTCGGACTCAATGCCGTCGCCAGCAGGGCCATGGCCGCCTCCCGCTGCGCCGGGGTCAGATCACCCATGCGCAGCCCCCCGCGTTTCACGAACGAGGTGGGCAGATTGGACCAACGCTTGCGCTGCTCTTCGTCATTGAACGCATACACAGCCCCCTTGCGCCCGACCTCATCCAGAGTGCTGAGAAACTTGTCCGCCGCCCGCGCTATCCGGCTGGTGGCTTCTGCAATCGCCGGGCTTGTCGCTGCGATCGGCTCTGCCGCACGAGATGACAACGGCGGTGCACTGCCCACCAGCAGGGCGAAACAGAGGCCGGTACAGGATGTCTGGAAGATACCTTGCATAGCTAAAAGATTGGATGAAAGCCTCCGCCGCCCAGCTGAGCAGCAACACGAGTCTAACCCGCGGCGATGCAAACAGTCTCCAAAAACTTTTGCTTCGGTTTGCCAGTGAGCAGAAGAGCACCCACCTCCCCAACTTAGGCTCCCAGCTCCGCAAACACCACGCAAGACGGATTGCCGACAGGGACATATTGCCCCGTAAACTTCAGCAAGCCTGTCGCCTTGTCCACCCGGAAGACGGTGACGTTGTCTGCACGCTGGTTGCAGCAGTAGAGGTACTGTCCGCTGGGATCAAAGTTGAAGCTGCGAGGGTAGTTACCGCGAGTCCATTCCTCGGTCACGTAGGTGAGCGTGCCATCCTTGGCCACCGCGAAGATGCTGATGCTGTCGTGCAACCGGTTGCCGGCATAGATGTATCGCCCATCAGGGGAGACATGAATGCCAGAACAGAAATTGCTGCCCGCATACCCCGGCGGCAGACTGGAAAGGGTCTGCCGCGGCGTGAGTGTCCCTGACCCGCCGTCGTAGTCAAACAACACGACGGTGGAGCCCTCTTCCTGCAGGGAGTAGAGCCAACGCCCATCTGGGTGAAAGGCAAAATGGCGGGGTCCATCCCCCGGCGGAAGGGTAACATGCGGCGGATCGTTGGGCGTCAGAACGCCAGTGCTGGCATCGAACTTCCAGACATGAATCTGATCGAGCCCCAGATCCACATGGAGCACATACCTGCCCGAGGGATCGGCCGCGATCATGTGGCAATGCGTCTGATCATGTCCGCTGAACGCGAAGCTGCCTGCTGGCGCATTCGTAGCCTGACGCGGGCCGATGGTGCCCTCATCCTTCTTCACATCCGTGGCCTCACCCAAACGGCCATCTGGCAGCACCGGCAGCACTGCCACGGTGCCGCCAAAGTAGTTGGCCACAAAGAGGTGTCTGCCAGAGGGATGCAGACTGACATAGGTGGGCCCCTTGCCTCCCGAGTTCACAGAATTGAGCAGGGTCAGGCGACCGTCCTCAGGACTCACAGTGAAGCTGCTGACCGTGCCTGCTTCATTGTCCCCCACCCGGTCCGTTTCGTTCGCAGAGTACAAGTGGGTCCCCGCCCGGTTCAGAACCAGGCAGGATGGACTGGTGCCCATCTCATGAATCCCCGCCGCAGTGAAGGCTCCAGTGGAGCGATCCACTTGGAACAGGTGAATGCCTTTGCCATTCCCCGGCGGCAGGTCCACTTGAGTCGCCTTCATGTTCTGCAACGGCGAGCTGAACGTGCCTACATAGGCGATAAGCTTCCGCCCAGCAGAGCCACTTCCATCAACCGCTGGCAACTGGATCGGCAACAGGGCACCCGCCGCCGCAGTGGCGGTGGATTTCAGGAACAAACGACGGGAAGATGGCGCGGGCGTCATAGATGAAGAGATGGCTTCCATGGCTACGCCGCCACCCGCCGTGGTATTGCAGAGGGAGTCCCGCGACGCACCTCAGTCTTCAGCACCTGCCCCATGCAAGGCCCTGCGCGGGATGCGCATGGGTTCCGACGTCCGCTCTTCCCGGGAGGTGCTGCTGCCGGAAAGCACCGGCCAGATGTGAAAGCCGCCTGACCAGCTACCCGGAATTTTCCAAGTACCCCAGATGCCGGGCACCGGGCCTTCTCGGAAGCCCCGATACTGCACGAGGTGCCCGCTTGGATAGCTCTTCAGCCAATCGGCTTCGCGGCTGGCCTCGTTATAGCTCCCCTCGATCCGAAACACCCCCAGCTCATCCACGCCAGTGCCGGACATCCGCCCATCCTCAAAGGTGAGCACCAGATCCTGGGTTCCGCGCTGGCCCGTCCGATACTGGTAATAGCCCGTCCAGGGCCCGCTGGGGAATTCGTTGGTCATAAATGGAAGTTTCCAGCAGGGTAACGATGCAAAACCGGGCGACCTGTCAGCTTGCTTATTTCGCCAGTAACTCTCCGCCGCCCCCGACGCCGTGGCGGATCGCTTGGCTCTTGTGACCTGCCAATCCCTCTGCATCATGCGGCGCGCATGACTGACACCAAGCCCTCCTCCCCGGCTGCAAAGCTGCTGCCCGCCCTGCTGCTGGGATTGGGAGTGTTGATCTATCTCTTCTTTCCCCGAGACAGCTATCAGGCCCTGAAGGGGCTGCATGGCCCTTCAGAGGCCACGCCACCCCTCACATCTCCAGCCGAGTCAGTGTCGTCGTGGCGTCGCTTCAGCACAGGAGAGACCAGTCGCCTGGCAGTGCTCCTGACGGATCCGAACTCCGCCTGGATGGGTGTGCAGCAGGCGCTGGAGACCATGGGCATTCCCTACATCTTCACGGATGACGTCGCCCAGGCCACGCAGCATCGGGTGGTATTGGTTTACCCCATTATTTCGGGAAAGTTCCTGAAGCGCGACCAGCAAGAAGGGCTGAGGCAACACGTCAGCAAGGGAGGTTGTCTCCTCGCCACCCAGGTGCTCGGCGCCGACATGAAGGATCTCTTTGGCTTCGCTGAAGTGGAGGAGAGCCGGGAGCATTTTGAGATCAACTTCAACACTGAAAATGCCACCCTTCCCACCTGGCTCACGCACGAGCGGGAACGCACGGTACGCCTGGGCAACCCTCAGCGGCCCCACACCTGGATCGGCACCCAGCACTACCAGGGCCCTGAGCAGGTTCTAGCCACTTATCAGGACGGCAAAGCTGCCTGGATTGCCAAAGAACATCCCGGCGGCGGGAAGGCCATGGCTCTGGGCTTTGATCTGGGCTTCTTCATCCTCAAATGCCAGGCCGACCGTGATGACGAGGCGTCCCGCAGTTACGTCAATGACTACGAACCTTCCGTGGATGTCTGGCTGCGCCTGCTGCGTGATTTGTATCAAAAGCATGAGCCATTGGCTATCACCGTCGATACCGTGCCCGACGGACGGCGACTCGCTGCCGTGATGACATTCGACATCGACTACGTCAAGTCCATGCCCAACATGGTAGCTTATCGCGATCTTTTGAAGACCAATCAGGTGCCGGCCACCTTCTTCATCCAGGCCAAATACTACCGAGACTACAACGACAGTGGGTTCTTCAATGACGAGTCCGTCAGCCTGCTCCGCAGCATGCAGGAGAGTGGCATCGAGATCGCCAGCCATTCCGTGGCCCACAGCGATATGTTTGCCCGCCTGCCAGCTGGCACCGGCGCCGAGGTGTACCCCGACTATCAGCCCCGGGTTTACAACAAAGGTGATACCCGGAACGCGACCGTCATGGGTGAGCTGAGGGTGAGCAAGTACCTTCTGGACACCGTGGTGGGCACATCGGTGCGCTCCTTCCGGCCGGGCTATCTCGCCTGCCCTCCCACCCTGCCCCAGGCACTGGAGGCTGCCGGCTACCGCTACTCTTCCTCCGTCACTGGAGCCAGTGTGATGACCTATCTTCCCTATCGGAAGCTGTTCAATCGCGAGTACTCCGGCTCCACCGGAGTGTATGAGTTCCCTGTCACAGTGGAGGATGAACACAGGCCTCTCATGGACGAACGGGTGGATAGCGCGCTACGGCTCGCGGAAAAACTCGCCGAATACGGCGGCACCTTCAACGTGCTGAGTCACCCGAACGTGCTGGACTACAAGTACCGGTTCTTCGAACAGATCCTACCACGACTGAAGAACCTGGCTTGGATGGGCACGATCGGGCAACTGGGTGACTGGTGGAGCGCGCGCGAGCAACTGGAGATCGATGTCGCCCGTCGCGACCAGCGCATTCTCGTCGCCATCTCGGCCCCTCAACCGGTCAAAGGAATAACATTGCATCTGCCCGCATCATGGAAGCCGGCGGCCGCACTTCCGGAGGGCTCCAAGCTGGAGACCGGCCGCCTGTACCTTCCTCAGATCGAGAACTCCATTCTGCTCACCTTCTCAGAGAGGTGACCACGCATCACTTCACCTCGAATTCCGTGAGCACCGCAGCGTGGTCCCCAGGCCACAACACCTCCGCGTTTGTGTGTTCACCAATCGTCCTCGATCGTAAAGCCCGCACCCCATCACCCTTGTAGTAGATGAAGTCGATGCGGAAGTCACGGCACCACTTGTAGATGGCAGCCCAGGTGCCTCCCGGATGAGTCACCTCGTTTGGATTCACCTCACGATAGCTGTCCTTGAATCCCGCTGCGAGCATCTCCTTTGCGGTTGGAAAATCCACCACCCATCCACTATGCAACCCCGCTGCGGCGGCACGTTGGGTGAAGTCCAGGTGTGAGCAACTGTTGAAGTCACCGGCCACAATGAGCGGCATCTTGCCGTCATGCGTCGCCTTGATGTCTTTCTCCAGAATCTCACAAATGTCTGCAACCGGATACTTGCTGTCCCCCGCCAACCACTCTTCAACCGTCTCATAGTTACGAAGGTGCTGGGTGAGGACGTAGTTCCCGGGCCAGTACCTCAGCCATACACACCACACCAGCGCCTCCTTCCCATCCTCAAGTTTCACCTTGATCCCCGTGCTTTGAAAACTGCTCTTCTTTGACTTGTATGTCTCCACGATGGGATGCCGCGACAGGATCGAAAGGTTCGATCCTGGTCCTGTCTCGTGAAAATTAAATCCCAGTTGTTCAGCAATCCAGGGCCCGGATCCGTAGGTCTCAACCATCGTCACCACATCCGCGTCGCTCGCCTTGATGATCTCCACAATCTGCCTCGGGCCGACGTCCCGCCCTTTCTCGATTCCACCATGCCATATGTTCCAGTTCAGAACCTTAAGCTTCCCGGGATCCTTTTTGACTGGCAGCAATGTCCTGCCATCGTCACTGCCCACGTGCACTGGCTTCACCACCTGCCCGGAGAGTGACAGTGAGTCACACTCCACATGCAGTATCTGGCCAGGTTCTGCGGTTGCCTTGAGATCCGCAGTGACAGCCACGTAGTTGATCCCCGGGCGTAGAACCTCCGCGTTTTCATCTTTTAGCGTGATCTTCGTGGTTGGGACTATGTTACCGCTACTGTAGGGCTGCTTTATGTCGAGTTCGGCATTCGGCCCCAGCAGGTACACATGCAGATTCTCAATGCCCTCAAGACCACTGCACCTGGAAAGACTGAGGTTGAGGGCACTCAAGCGCAGCGGTTTCTCGTGGCCCTCGACATTGACCTTTATCTTGAGCAACTCGACTTCCTTGTCGCCGGGGCGCGCCCCCAGAGTCGTGCGCGCGGCACTACTGGAGACGAGACGCATCGGGCTGGCCCCGGAGACAAAATCCTGGTTGTCGTTCCGCACATAGGAAGGTCCGTTACCATCGCTCTTGCTCTTGTAGTGAATCTTGCGGTCCGCCTTGTTGTCTCCGCTGTAGTCCGTGGCATCTGTCGCCAGGTCGTCAAAGCGGTAGTAAGCGACGAGGTGGGAGCGAAGGGAGTGCGTAAGATCGACCGGTCGGTTCATCCAATGTTGAATCAGCGAATCTGGCAGAGCCTTGTCCCAGATCTGCACTTCATCCAGGAGCCCATTGTAAAACTCCTTGCCGTTGTCGGATCCCAGAAAGGCTGGACAAATCGGTCCGCCACCCTGCTTTTGCATGATGACCTTGCCATCAAGAAATAAGGTGGTGGTTTCCCCATCCCACCGGGAGGCCACATGATGCCATCCTGGCCCAGGAGTCTCCCTGGCAAATAAACCGGTGCGATACACGCCGAGACGCCCGTTGCTCACACAGAGCGGATAGTCCTCCCATCCTTTATTGGTGATCCAGCCGCTGCCAACAAGGACTTCATCTCCCACCCAGGGCCCTTCCTTTTTGATCCAGGCCGAGACCGTCCATTGCTTTGTCAGCGGTGCCATGAACAAATCCACCTGATCGTCACGACCATTGAAGGCGAGGGCATAGTTTTCCGGTGCCGCCGAATCGGCCCCGGACACCACCGCCCCCATGAACACGATGATCAATGGCAGTACCCGGAGAGACTTTGCCCGGAAAAGGCGGTGGGGGACGCCCATCCACCTTTCCCACACGGCCCCCACCCTGCTCGCCACACCACCGATGAAACGTGAAAACACTTCTGAGGCAAATCCGTTCATATGGTGACAACAACGCAGCTCACCCCAGGATTGCTTTAGAATCCCACTTCTCGAAATGCGCCACCAAGTTCGCAAAAGGCGCATACCTCACTTGGACCGCATCCGGTGCCGACGCGACGTTTCACGCAATGGCGATCACCGCGGTCTGCGCCGTGGGCAGCAAGGGATGAAGCTCCGCCCCATGAAAGCCGGCATCTGCCAGCATCTTCTGAAAGTCCCCAAAAGTGTAAGCATCCCCTTCTGGGGTAGTTCCCAGCATCACCAGGCTAAAGGATGCTGCAGGTGGCGGGGAGACGCGATCTTCGTTGGGCACAAACTCCACGATCACCACCCGTCCTCCGGGACGCAGCGCAGCCTTCACGCGCTGCAGAAACCGGGTGCAGTCTGCCGTGTTGAAATGGTGCAGGAAATTCGGGACTAAGACCACGTCGTAGTCCGTCCCCAATTCGACGGTAAAAGCGTTGCCTACAATTTTGCTAAACCGATCTCCCAATCCTGCAGAGATCGCATTTACCTCTGTGACAGCCAGCACGGCCTCCCAGTCCAAAGCGACGAGATGGACGCCCTCATGCTGCCGCGCAAATGCGATGCCAAACGCACCATGGCTGGCAGAGATGTCCAGCACCTTGGCCTGACGAGTACCATCCACCTGAACCGGCGGTACGACTGCTGCAACAGCGGCCGCAGGCCCCTGCATCATGGGTGCCATGGCCTTGGCAAACTCCACCCACACTGGATGGTCCGGTGCGGTGGTGCCGTCGTTGGAAGTGTGCACGCGACCGCTCCGCACCGTGGCTACCAGATCGCCAAAAGCCTCCGTGATGCTGGGAGCCAGCATAAACTGCAGGGTGCCCCCCAGATAGGCGGGAGAGTTCTGGTCCAGAAACAGCGCCGAGTCCTGGGTCAGCAAGTACCTGCCGTCCACCTTGTTTAGAAAGCCAAAGATGGCCAGCGAGTCACAGAGGATGCGAATGCCCCGCACGGGGCACTGACAGCTTTCTGCCACCCTCTCTGCGGTTGCCACGCCCGCCGCCAGGACGGTGAATACTCCAAGCTCCACCCCCGCCTTCAGCGCAGCTGTTCTTTGATACGCGTTGATCGTCTCAAAAAAGAGATTCGGCGAGGGAGCAGACGTTTCGGCGGAGGACATGCCCCAACGCAACCCACGAATAGAACCGAAGCAATTAATTATTTTTTCGGAACAGTCCCGTGGACAATGGCCTGGCGCTGGCTCACCATCGGTCCGTCTCGCGCAACGAATTCAGCAACAACCCCCTGGGGTTTTCCCGGCCTCGAATTTGTGAAACCAGTCTTTTTCTTCTTCCAGATAGCTACTGCAGCACTTGCGGGCTGTCTCGTCGCCCCAGTGCTCATGGCCAGTGAGCTGGATGCCAGCCGGATGCGGGCCATCACCCGTGCTTACGACGAACGAGAGTATCAACCCGGCCCGGACAACTCCACCGAAGCACACCGCAGCTGGGTTTCGTCGCCAAAAGCCAAGGAGGACATCGCCTACATGACGGCACACTACGAGGCCATCCCAAGCCTCACCCGCTCCAGCATGGTGACCGAGCTGGCGCGGACCGGCCTGCCTGAGATCGTTCCGTTCATCAACCGGGCCCTTGCAGATGATTCGGACGGAACGGACGCCTTGCCGGGCATTTTTTACGGATGTCACTTGGCCAATGCGACAGATTCATACAGGAAAGGATTGGCAGAAGGCGTCGCACGATGGTGCATCAAAGACAGTCACGAACAAGATGATGCCATCCGTCTCCTGCCGCATCTGGACAAGGAAGTCGCCAGACGCACCCTTCTCAGCGACAAGCTCCTTTCAGCAAGCAACCCGCACATCGTAGACATTCTGACGGGCTGCAACAGTGCCTGTCTGACCATCCCACTTGAGCAACTCGAGCCCCTGCTCGCAGCATGGCAGGCTACAGCCCACGATCCTAATTCCGCCTATCCCATCCGCCGCGGCTACACCGAGGCCGTACAGGCCCTGGCTGCCCATGCTCCCGCTCGCGCCATCGCGCTTGCAGAGGCAGGGGTCAAGGCAACGCCACAGGACAGCAGCAACTGGGCAGAAGTCCTTCTGGCAGCCGCGGGCCTGACCGGGCTCTACGACCGCCTGTGTGATTTTAATGAACCCACCTCTTTTGCCACGCTTCCTGAACCCGCCAAGATCTACTTTTCCATCAGCTATTTTGAGGGAGACAGCTCCAACGGTGGCGTTGGCCAGGCTCTGGGGAACCCCACAGGAGACTACCTGCCATGGGTGAAGAAAGGCTATGAAGCGATTGGGGACAAGCAGGCTGCGTCGTGGCTTGCAGCCATGTGCAAGCCTTTTGGTGAAGCAGGTCCCGCAGCTATGCAGGAAGAAAGACTGAAGCAGATGAAGGCCATGAAACCCAACTACTGGGAACAGGAAGACGCCTTGTTCGATGCATGGTCAAAATCACAACCGGACGATGGCCGTCCCGGCGTCGAGTGGATGCTGGCAGCTTATGTTGTTCGTCACGCGGATACGCTGCGCCCCCTGCTCCAGAAAAAGTGACCCACCTCACATCTCCCGGCGACGCTCTCTGCTGAGCCACCGTGGCCACAGGGTAGCCCCCATGTCTTTTTCTCGATGTCATCACACCTTGGATTTTCTTGACTCGATAGAATGAGCATCCGAGGTTCCCAACACGATCCTCGCAGACGACCTATGGGCTTTTTCAGCAACCTGTTCAAATCCTCCTCCCCGGCATCCAACACGGCTGCCAAGATCACGATCACACCTGAACAAGAATTTGATGAGGCGTGGGAGAGAAACAAAATCTATTTTGACGCCGTCATCGATACCGGACCTCTAACGATCCCCCTCAATCACCCAGAGACCCACGCGGTCATGAAAGCGCATCAAGGCCTTAACGGTACCTTTGAAGATTGGACTAAGGCAAAGTCGCCGTGGGAAAAGAGAGACATCATACTGGAATGCATCTTCGATTTATTGCAAGGCACGCTGAGTGGATGGCAAGTCGCCAACTATCTCACCGCAACCCGCCGACCGTCACAAGCATTGGACGTATTGGAGCGCACCTCCTGCAACGAGGATTGCGCCGAAGAAAAGGCGCGATATGCGGCGGCAGTAGCATGGGCGTATCTTGCGGAAGGCTACGAGGGTGGGCACTCACAGCACTATGCGCGCATCGCCGTGGAAAAGAGTCCGAACAATCACCGGTACCTGACACTTCTCGCGGACTGTCTCCACATTGAACCCACTGGGGACCGGGAGGAAAGTCACAAGATCTATGGCAAGCTCATGTCCCAGGTGGGAACCTCAAAAGAAGACGGCATTGAGGAGATGTTCACCAAGATCTATTCACGAGTGACGGGAGGCATGCCGTCCCCCGTCATGGCCATTCTGATTGCAAACTCTCTGGGTGACCCAGCTCAATCGAAACGATTCTGGCAATTGATCGAAACGGAATACTACGACAGCCCCTATTTTCGCGAACAACACGCCATCTTCCTTGCAGGCAACGGGGAGCTGGTCCGCGCCTATGCAAAATTGAGGTCGCTTGTGCAAGCAAATCCTCATTTCGAGTCTGCAAGCCTGCGCTTGCTTCGCGTGCTTGAGCACATTGACCCAGACGGCACCAAGTTTGAAATCGAGTATCGCAACCAACTCGTCGCTACGATTCAGAAGAACGGCTGGAAGTAACTCTGTAGTGATTCCGCCGCAGGTGTTCGACATTTCCCCTCTCACGCATTCCACAATGACATCCTCCCAAGTCCGAACCGGCACGTCCGGCTTCCAATACCCTGAATGGAAAGGCAAATTCTATCCTGCGGACTTGTCATTGGCCAAAATGCTGACCTACTACTCGTCCCAGTTCGGCTCCACGGAAATCAACTACACCTTCCGAAGCACCCCTTCCACCAAGACGATCCAGCGCTGGCACGATGAAACTCCCGATGCCTTTCGTTTTGCCCTGAAGGCTCCACAGAAGGTGACCCATTTTGCAAAGCTGAAGGACTGCTCGGACGTCATGGAGTCCTTCTTCGAGTCCGTGCAAGGACTTGGACCCAAGACCGGACCCGTATTGCTCCAGCTGCCGCCCACCTTCAAGACGGATCCCGCCCGCCTGCAATCCTTCTTGAAATCTCTGAACCCACCTAAAAAGTCCTCCAAAGCACAAGATGCCTCCAGTCCGCGAAGACTCGCGTTTGAGTTTCGCCACGAGTCCTGGTTTACCGACGACGTGTATGGCATCTTGTCAGAACACGGCGCGGCCCTCTGCCTCGCCGAGTCAGAGGACCTGGAAACACCCTGCGTGACCACCGCAGATTTTGGGTATCTGCGTCTCCGTCGGGAGGACTACAAGCCTGCCAACCTCAAACGGTGGGCGAAGTTTGTACATGATAAGAGAGACGCTTCAACGTGGTCTGAAGCCTTCATCTACTTCAAGCACGAGGAAACCGGCGTCGGCCCGGAATTTGCCAAAAGCTTCATGAAACTCCTTGGCTCGCCACTCTCCTGAGGAAAGCACGCCAAACGCTTGTTGGGCGCTCGCCCTGAGAGGAGCGAGCGGATTTGCCTCAACTGGCTTGGGAAACCTAGGCTTCAGCGCCTGGAGCGGGCTTTGAGCCTTCCGCGACTGCCTCGGATCTTTCCGTCTCAGTCGCCTCCACCTTCTTCTTCACCTTGGCCGCGGGTTTCGAGGTCGGATTGGGTGCCGGGATAAAGCCACCACCTTGACCACCGTTCCAGTGCCCCGACCCATTTCCTGGCTTAAAGGACCTTGGGGAGCGGTTTCTCTGTTTCTGACTTTTCATGAAGAGGGGGACGGTGGAGTGAAGCGAACTTGGCATTCTAACTCTGGAAAGTGCACCTATCAATGCCGCATCGCTCGATCGCGAGCCAGAAATCGCCGGAGAGAGCCATCCCCAAAAAGAGGTACGGAAAGCAATTCTCCAGCCCCCCTCCCAGTTCCCCGCTTGCCTGACGCAGCGTTTTTTGATACGCCATTGCAAATGCATCTCCCGACTTTTTCCACTGGTGCCTTTGCTTTCCTTGCTGTGGCCTGCCTGACGGCGATGGCACTGCCGACCCGGGCACAGACGCCGGGCGCATTCACGAGCAAAACGTACCCTGAGGTGGACGCCTTTGCCTCCAGCATCAAAGGTACCATCTGGGAACTCCGCGGGACGAACACCCTCAAGAGACTCCAGTTCACTGGAGAGAACATGGTCTCACTGAGTCCCAGCGGACGTGCCAGCGCTCCCTACGATAGCGCCTTTGTGGACGTGGGGGTGGTCAGGCTCAATTTTTCCGGCCCCAACACCGCCTGGTACTTCTTCAGTGATGACCTCAAATACGTCACGCCTACCACCGTGGTGGGTGAACTGGCTTACAAGCTGGCCAAGACCGGCACGCCCAAGCGCATCAAGAACTTCCCGGCCGACATCCAGAATCAGGTGTGGGACTTCGAAGACGATGGTCGCAATCTCAACCCCACCCGCGTCCGCTGGAACGGCACCCAACTGGAAGTCGGGGTGCTCCGGAATAATGCGTGGGATGTGAAGAAGCACGACGTGGTGGTGGCAGAACGGCGCGTCCTGGAAACCAAGTCAGAACCGGCCCGCATCCCCTCGTGGTACGTCTTCTCGTCAGATGGCACGGAAGCCTGGATGCTCCAGGTTCAGGATGTCTTCGGTGGGCAGCCCTCCAACGCCCCGGTCAAATCCAGCCGCACAGCTAGCGAAACAGGGCTCAAACTCCAGCACAATGATTTGGCCAACTATGGCGAAGACCTGACTGCAACCTCCGAACACGTCCGTCTGGACACCATCAGGCGCTACTTCCAACGATCACTGGCCAAGCAGCCCGACGTAGCCAAGTCCACCCATGTACGCCTGGGCGGGAAATGAGGCCTTCTGGGTGGAGCAAGCCTGACTCCCCCACTCACTGACCCTTCATCTCGAATCCCTCGCAGCCGCATGTCCTCCGTTGTACCCACCCGGGCAGGCGTCATTTACTTCTCGGTCATCGTGGCAGTAGCCGTAGGCCTCTACGCATGGAAGGGCGAGCGCACAGTATTGAGTTGTGAGAGGAAAGAGGGTCAGGTTCAAGCCCGGCTTCAGTCAACGCGTCTCTTTGGCACTCACACGATTGATCTGGCCCCTGGCTCCATTCTCAATGCAGATCTCGAGGAGAGTCAGCGGTATGAAGATGGGCAGATGATCACCCGAACCAAAGCCGTCCTGAAAACCAGTTCTGGCACGATCCCCCTCACCCGCTCCCCAGATGGATTCAACGTGAAGACTCCGAGGGAAGCAGTAAATGCCATCAATGCCTTTCTCAGCGATGCCGCCGCGTCAACACTGACAGTCGAGCAGGACATGAGGGGCCAGTGGGCCCTTTGGGCGGGGCTCATGATCCTACCGGGCCTCTGGCTCTTGTTTAAAGGCGGTCACTAGCGGTAAGGAGGCCAGCGTCTCGCAGAGCCCACCTCGGCCCTCTGGTCCGGCATTCGATGAAACATCGGCGGCAGTCTGACGTTCCAGAGCGCCTCCAGGCCTTCTGGAAGACTTCTCAGCCCCCTGCCCATGAATCGATCACGCCCCTTTCGCCCTTCGCTCCTTGTCCCCCTGCTGGCCTTGCTGGCCTTGCTGGCCCTATGGGCGCTCCAGCCACGAGCGTACGCGGCAGAGCCGCAGAAGCTCAATTTGCTCATCATCACGGCCGATGACATGAACGCCGACTCCCCGGGCTGGATGGGGAACACTGTCATCAAGACTCCGAATCTGGACGCCTTTGCGGCAACGGGACATCGCTTTATCAACCACCATGTCACCGCGCCCATCTGCCAGCCTTCGCGGTCAGCGCTCATGACCGGTCGCGTGCCTCACCGCAACGGTGCCCTGGGTTTCAATCCCGTTCGGGAGGATGTCCCCACCCTCGTGGAGATTCTTCAACAACAGGGCTACTTTGCCGCCTGCATCAACAAGGTCGTGCACATGGCACCGCGGACCAAGTTCCCATGGAACAGTGTGGCGGACGGTTCAGGAAAGAATCCCGACCAGATTGGCAAAGACCTGGCCACAGCCCTTCAGGAAGCCAGCAAGACCGGCAAACCCTTTTTCATCAACGCCAACATCACTGATCCCCACCGCCCTTTCTACGGCACCACCAAGGCTGGCGGAGGCAAGAAGCGTCAGGCAGCAAAGAATCCCAAAACTGCTGGCACCGATGCGGAGGGAGATACCGACAAGGATGAAGCCATCATCACTCCGATTCAGCCCGAGGCGGCACAGGTTCCCTCATTCCTGGAGGATGTTCCCGATGTGCGCAAAGAAGTGGCGCAGTATGACAGCAGCGTCCTCAGGCTGGACCAGAGCTTCAGCAGGATCCTCGCTGCACTGAAGGACTCAGGACAGGAGGACAGGACAGTGGTCGTCTTTCTTTCTGACCACGGCATGTCCTTCCCTTTCTCGAAGGCCACCGTTTACCGCAATGGCACCTGGTCCCCCGTCATTTTAAGGCTTCCATCGAATCACCCGCTCACCAAGCCAGCTGTCCACGAGGAGTTCGTCAGCAGCGTAGATCTTCTGCCCACCTTGCTGGAGCTTCTCTCAGTACCTCTTCCAGAAGGGCTCGATGGCCGTACTTGGACTCCTCTCTTGCGCGGTGAAAGCCAGCCCAACCGGGAGGCAGTCGTCACCCACGTCAACACCGTCTCCAGCGGCCAGAGCTTTCCCCAGCGGTGCATACGTACCAAAAGCCGTTCCCTGATCTTCTCGGCCTGGTCCGGAGGCCCGCGAGACTTCAAAGTCGAAGCCATGTCAGGCTTGAGCTTTCGCGCCCTGGCGGAAGCGGCCAAATCCGACCCCAAGATCGAAGCCAGGGTCACCCAGTTGTTGAAGGGCATCCCCCTGGCCCTGTACGACCTTGATAAGGATCCTAACGAACGCGTCAACGTCATTGCCGATCCGGCTTATCGCAATGATGCTGTCAAGCTTGTGGAACAACTGAAAGAACACATGACCAGGAGCACTGATCCACAGTTGGATGGATTCCTACACGCAGCTCAGCCCCTGCAGATCGCAGACAAATGATCATCTACCGCTGCGTTGGTTTGACGGAGGAGGATGGACGACCCTTTTCTCGGTCGAACTCCCTGGTGTATCCCAGCGCATCTATCTTCTGCTGCAGCATCTTCACAACCTCATCTGCAGGATAAGCATTGGGCGCATAGCTGAAGAGATAGACCCACGGGTAGCTCAGCCCTGCATCCACCTTATCACCATCCGCCGCCCACACCCTGACATAGGCCGTGCGGCCAGCTCCTTTGTGCAGTTTGGGCGTCACGTCATAGTCCACCATCACCGCTCTTACACGATCCGCGACCAGTTCACCTCGCTTCAATCCATCGCGCCACTGGAGCACTCCACCCCGGGCCGGGATGTTGACCTCCTGCCATTCCTCCCACAGGAGCGGAGCCATCATCAAGCTGGGAAACCCCATCACAAAGGCCGCAAAGAAGCTCCCCCACTCCATCGGAATCAAACAGCCCAATCCCAACAGGGAAAACCCCACAAACCCCACAGACATCAGAAGACTGGGACGATGCTTCAGCCGAAGGAAACTTCCCTTCGACTCTTCAAGTTGAAAGCCCTTTGAGAAAAGCCACACGATCTTAGACCACTGGCATGATCGCCCAAAATCCCCCAGAGGCAAGTCGCAGCGCCGGATCACGCCGCAACGGTACTATCCTCCAACATTTTCCACCGGGAGGATGCCTCACGATCGCCCTCGCCGGGCTGGCGGGATAACTCCGGACGTCCGGACGGTTTGCATCTTTCAGCGAGTTCACGCCCCCATGCGATACTCAGGGACCTATCACGGGAAGGCAGATATACGATATCAATAGGCATTTGGTCTCACATATCATCAGGAAAAAATTCAAATATGTCCATTGCGCATACCTTTAATTTGCCCATCATTGTCCGCTACTGGCGGACGGGTTCCGTCCTCCGGTGGAAACAACCAAACTGGAAACAACAACACCCAACGAAACATGAAAATCGTTCGCAACAGCCTCCTCGCCCTGGCCAGCCTGACCCTCGCGGCGTCCAGCTTCGCTGGTACTCCCGTCTCCCCTCCTCCCGCACCGCTCGAGCCCGCTCCCGCTGGCGGCCTGTACTTCTCGCTTAACGGCGGTGCCGTCTGGCTTGACGATGTCGGCGCATACGGAGCCAACCTCGAATTCGACACTGGATTCTCCATCCTCGGAGCAGTCGGCTACTCTTTCGGCAACGGCCTCGCCGTTGAGTTGGAATCCGGCTACATCGGCGTGGACGGTGCAGAAGGCTCCTACCGCGGCCTGCACGCAGACGTGGACGGTGAATTCCGTCAGGTTCCGATCTTCGCAAACGTGGTGTACACCATTGATCTCACCGACCGCCTCGGCGTCTACATCGGTGGGGGCGCTGGCCTCGTGTGGAGCGAAGCCGAGATCGACTCCGTGGGCGGTTTTAACACCGACTTCACCTCCAGCGACGAATGGAACTTCGCCGCTCAGGCCAAGGCCGGTCTGACCTTCAAGGTCACCGAAGCCGCCAGCCTGAACGTGGGTTACCGCTACTACTACGGCCAGGACGCCGTGGGCGGCCTTGATGACGCCCAGGGCTCCGTCCTGGAAGGTGGCATCACCATCCGCTTCTAGTCCATTCAGGCGTCGGCCTGCCGACGCTCTTTTGTGTCATTGCTAGTTCATTGTGTTTGGTGGGAGCGGCCTTCGGGCCGCTCCCTTTTTTGTGAAGCGAGTCCACTCAGCATAGTCCGCGAAATGCCTGTGCAAAGCTCGCCCTCTCCGCGTCGGTTACCGGATGAACACCCTCGGGGTCACTCGCAAGAGTGGCCGCAGATGACGGATGTGGAGTCTCCGCCCCCATCCATACCGCAAACTAAAGTTTGCCTAGTCCTGCCATCCCCCACCGAACAGCAAAGCATCTTAGCCAGGAAACGCGCCCTTGAGTGTCTCGTGCGCGCCCTTGGCCTGGGATGCCACTCCCGCCCTCTCACAAATCAAAAAGGCCTGTCACGGTGCTCCGTGACAGGCCTTTGATCAAAGCCGGGCTCGGCAGACTTACTTGAGTTCGTCGCCAGTCTTCGCGTTGGCGATCAGGAACTGCTCGCGGGTGTAGTTGGGATCCGTGCGGAAGGTCATGCGGGCCTGATACTTGCGCTCCAGTTCAACCAGGATTTGGTCGTCAGAGGTGCGCAGACGCTGCATCACATCCGGGTGGATGACCACGAGCACATCACGATCATGCTCAGGAAGACGGGACATCACAGAGGACAACCGGCGCTGAAGCTCCACGCTCATCGTAAGCGGCGTCTTGATCTGGCCGTGTCCTTTGCAGTGCGCGCACTCTTCGTACATGGCGTCGCTCAGGCTCTCGTGGAGACGCTGGCGGGTCATCTCCATAAGGCCAAACTGGGAGATCGGCAGGATCTGGGTCTTTGCCTTGTCCCGTTGGGTATGGTCGATCATCGCCTTGTACACCGCCTGCTGCTCCTTGCGGCCCTTCATGTCGATGAAGTCCACCACCACCAGACCGCCCATGTTGCGCAGCCGCAGCTGGCGCGCCACTTCAGCGGCCGCCTCCATGTTGGTGTCCAGGATGACCTTGTCCACGTTGTTTCCGGCACCCTTGTTGCGGCCCGTGTTCACGTCGATCGAGATGAGCGCCTCGGTCTGGTCGATGACAATGTAACCACCACACTTGAGCCAGACCTGACGGTAGAAAGCGGAGTCGATCTGACGCTGGATGTGGTACTTCTCAAACAAGGAACCCGGTCCTGGGAAATAATTGATCCGGCGCTGGGCACGGCGTGAGATCGGAGCCACCAGCTCCTTCATCCGCTGCACCACCGCCTGGTCGTCACACACGATCTCATCCAGGTCTTCTGTAAGGAAGTCGCGCACCGTACGCTCAAACACGTCCGGCTCCTCGAAACAACACACGGGGGCCTTCTGGGTATCCCGGCGCTCAGCAATGTCCTTCCACTGCTCCACGAGAATGCTCAAGTCCCGGATGATATGGCGGGCCCGCTTGCCGGAGGCTTCCGTGCGCAGGATGACGCCCATGCCTTCGGGAAGGCTCAGCTTTTCAATGATGCGGCGCAGGCGCAGGCGCTCTTTGGGATCATCAATCTTGCGGGAGATACCGCAGGAGTCGTTCAATGGCATGAGCACCAGAAGACGTCCCGCCAGAGAGATGTTCGTGGTCACTCGCGGCCCCTTGTTCCCGACCGGCCCCTTGGTCACCTGCACCAGGATCTCAGAGCCCACAGGATAGAGATCAGGGATGTCCTTGGCCGTGATGGCCTTCTTTTTCTTTCCGTTGCCGCCCCGGTTGATCTCCTCCATGCCGGCATCAAGGGCCGCCGGGATGGCATCCCAAAAGTGAAGGAAAGCATTTTTCTCGAGGCCGATGTCAATGAACATGGCCTTCAAGCCCTGCTCAATGTTCTTGATGCGCCCCTTGTAGATGCTGCCCACGAGGTGAGTCGTGCCCACCCGCTCCACGGAGTACTCCTCGAGCACTCCGCTCTCAAGCAGAGCCACCCGGTTCTCGAGCTTTTCACAGTTGATGACGATTCGCGTTCCGCTGTTCACATCCTTGTGTCCGGTGAAAAACTCCTTAATTCTTTGCACAAATCCCAAAGCCATAAAATTGATCGTAAATTGCTAAAGTTAAGCCCACAAGGCTAACCATCCCTCCCGAACAATCTCTTCAGGAAGTTGGCCCGGCGCGGTGGGGGCGCTTGATTCTTGTTTTGTTTCGTACCTTCGGCGTCGGCTTCGTCGCGAATGGTGGGACGCGCCTTCGGTGCATCCTCACGCTTCGCACTACGACGCGGTTCATCATCGTTGTCCACCACGGCCTCCTCTTCCTCCGTCCCTGGCTGGAACGCAGTGGGGAGCCCGTCATATGAGACAGTGTCCACAGGGTTGAAGTTACCTTGCACCTCATTCACCTTGGCGAGCTCGACCTCGTATCCCTTGTCGAGTGCCAGAGCCTGTTCCAAAATACGTTTGGCCACGGGAGCAGCTGTCACCCCGCCACCTTTGCCACCCTGCACGAGGATGCAGGCGGCAAACTTGGGGTTCTCGTACGGGGCGAAGGTGATGAAGAGCGTGTGGTTATCCTTCACGAACTCCTTGCCATTCTTGCGCCAGTTTTGGGCAGTGCCCGTTTTCCCGGCCACCTCTGTTCCTGCGATCTTGGCCGCCTTGGCCGTGCCGCCCTGGTCGTTGACCACACGCCACATCCCACGGCGCACCAGCTCCAGCTTCTGTGGCGTCAACCCGAAGTCCTTGAAGTTCGCACGCACATCCGGCATCTGCTCGCGAATGAGCTCTGTGCCGTCCATCACCTTGTTGAGCAGGTGCGGACGGTAAGCGATACCGCCGTTCCCCACCGCTGCGGCCACTCCGGCCATTTGCAGAGGGCTGGCCTCCACGGCTCCCTGGCCGATCGCCATGTTCGCGATGCTGGCCTCAGAGAAGCGCTCGGCCGCGGTCTTGTTCACGCGCCACCAGCGCTCCACAGGCAGGATACCCGGAGCCTCTTCTTCCAGCTCAATACCAGTGCGCTGGCCCAGGCCAAACATGTCACCCGCCTTGGTCATGGCCGCATTGCCAGCGTGGTTGGCGTAGCGGTAGAAGTAGCAGTTGCACGAACGCATGATCGCCTCACTCAGGCCCAATGTGCCGTGGGCGCCGCCCTTCTGGCCGATCCAGCACTTCATGAACTTGCCACCAAACTGAATGCCCCCCGGGCAGTTGACCATGTCCCCTTCCACACCCGCCAGGATCCCGGCAAAGGATGTCATGATCTTGTAGGTGGAGCCGGGCACGAAACCTCGCACCGAGCGATTCAGCAAGGGCACGCAAGGATTCTCCAGATAGCCGGCAAAATCATCTTTGCTAATCGAGGGAATGAACTTGTTCGGGTTATAGGAAGGAACCGACGCCATGGCCAGCACTTGGCCAGTGGACGGATCCAGCACCACCACCGCACCTCGGCCGATCGCCGGCGTCCCCTCGCGCAAGGCCTTCTCCGCGATCATCTGGATGCGAGCATCAATCGCAAGGTACACATCATGCCCCTTGCGCGGCTCCTGATAGTCCACCTCTTTGACCAGGCGGCCTTTTTCGTTCTGCAGCCAGATGCGCATCCCGGCCTTGCCCCGTAGATCCTGGTCGAAGGTCTTCTCCACGCCATAGACCCCGTAGTCGTCCGGCACGAAGAAATCCCATTCATTGATCTCCTCTTTCGAAGCTTGCTGCACATCGGGCTGGTTCACATAGCCCAGAACGTGGCAGGCAAATGAGTCAAAAAGATACTGGCGGACCGGCCGCACCTCCACCGAGATACCCGGCAGCCCCAGACGATGCTCCGCGAAGCGGCTGAACTCCTCAAAGGTCAGGTCACTGCGATACACCCACGGCACCACCCCACGATTCGTACGGTAGTGGATGCGCAGCTTCTTCGCATTGAAGTCCGCCGCGAGCCCTAGCTTGTTGAGCGGCTCAATGATGCCTTCATTGACGATGGTGACAATGTCCGTCTCATCCTTGCTTCGGGGGATGCCTCCTTCGGTGTACTTGTAGGTGTAGAGAGGAACGTCCCGCTTTTCCGCCCTCGCCTGCTTGGTGTACTCCTCCACCAGCGTCTTCAGGTTCACGCGAACCTCGAACGAAGGCTTGTTGGATACCAGCACCACCCCGTTCCGGTCACGGATCTCCCCGCGCGAGCCCGGAATACGAGCCCGCAGGTTTTTGGTTCCCGGAACCTTGTTCTTCAGTTCTTCGTGGTGGTCGATGCTGAGATTCCACAGGCGCTGGGACAGCGCACCGAATCCAATCAGGATCACCACGGTAAAGAGGTACAGTCGGAAGCGATACTTAACCACCATAGAATCGGTAAACTAGCCCTTCTGTCCGCACCTCATAGTGGACGAGTCGCGCAAGCGTATGAAGCATGAACAGAAGTAGCGGTGAGACCAACATGGCCAGCAGTGCATCCGTCACCAGCTTCGTCCACAGGCCGGGATGGAATTCAAAACTGCCCCTCAGGAATGACATCATTAAAAACTCTATCAGAAGACACAGGAGCGTGGCAATGCCAACCATGATGACCGGCAACTCCCAGCGCCCACGTTTGAAAAGCGGCCGAATGCCCTGCATCAGCGTCCCTGTGACGCCAAAGAGGAACATGGAGTAACCCACCGGGAGCGAGGTCCCTGTGGGAGGCTGCTTCTCCACGGGCAGCTCCCGCGCCAGATCCGCGGACTCCACCGCAACGGGTTTCTCCGGCTTGTACGGCAGGTGGCGGGCGTCCCACACCAGACCCGTGAAAAGCGCGAGAAACAGCATCATCGGGAATGACACCGTCAGCGAAGCAGAGAAAAACAGCACGGGCGGCAGAAGCACCCGGGCATGATTGGCAAACTCAATGGCTGGCAAAAACTCCTGCGCTCCAAAGCTCAGGGCCACCAGCAGCACGACGATGATGTTGTACAAGAAACTCATGGGGAGACCAACGAATCCATGTGGACAACAAAGACGTCTTCGATGAGGCCGAAATTCACTGCGGGATCGACCACGGCCTCGCCAGAAATGTCTTTGAATTCAAATGCCTTTACCTTGCCCAGCGCCAGACCTGCGGGGAAAACGCCGCCGTCGCCTGAGGAATAGATATTGGCTCCCGGCTCAAGCTTGAGCGTGCGATCCAGAAAACGCAGACGCAAATCCGGGCGCGTCTCAAACCCGCCGCGCTCACCACTAAGAATCCCTTTGGCCTGCGTCCCTTCGATCCGGGCCGCCACGCGGCACTCTTCGTCCGTGAGGAGGATCACCTCGGCCGTGTGAGCCGCCACTTTGCTCGTCTTGCCCACCAAGCCGGACTCGGTGATGACCGGACTGTCCGTGCCCACGCCATCCATGAAGCCTTTGTCGATGATGACCGTCGTCCACCAGTTGGAGGCGGAACGGCGCAGCACATGGGCGGCGGTCAGCTTGAAAGCAGACTGCTGCCGATACCCAAGCATCGCACGGAACTTGTTGTTTTCCTCGAGCGTCATGTGGTACTTCTGCTCGAAGATCATCAGCCGGTTCATTTCCCGGCGCAGGCTTTCATTCTCCTGCTGAAGCCGGGCAGCGTCCACGGGATTGCTCACCACCTCATGCACCTGATTTTGTGCATGAGCTCCCATCCGGATGAAGGGCGAGAGCACATTCATCACGGAGGTCTGGATCGCCCGCGTCTGCGGAGTCTTGAGCGTGAACACTGCAACCAGTGCCACGAAAAAGAGCAGCAGGGCGATGACGTTAATCTTCTTCATGCTTGCAGCACTCCCCTGTATAGCCGCCAGCCCGGGAACGCCGAATTTTCAGCGTTCACGGGATCTGGCCGTTGGTGTCCATGACCGACTAGTCGTTGGTGCTGACTTTGCGGAGAAACTCAATCTCGCTCAGCACCCGGCCTGCACCTTCCGCCACTGCGCTGAGCGGGTCATCGGCCACATGGACCGGGAGAGCCGTCTCTTCCTGCAGCAGTTTGTCGAGGCCGCGCAGCAACGCGCCACCACCCGCCAGCATGATGCCGCGGTCCACCAAGTCGGCGGAGAGTTCAGGGGGGCAGCGCTCCAGCGTCGTGCGCACCGCGTCAATGATCGTGTTCAGAGGCTCCAGCATGGCCTCGCGAACTTCCTGGCTCGTGATGGTGATCGTCTTCGGCAGACCTGCCACCATGTCACGGCCCTTCACTTCCATCGTCGTCTCCTTACCCAGCGGGTAAGCGGAGCCGATACGAAGTTTAATTTCTTCCGCCGTGCGCTCACCAATCATGAGGTTGTACGCACGCTTCATGTAGTTGATCACGGCTTCATCCAGCTCGTCACCCGCCACACGGACGCTGCGGCTGTACACGATGCCGCTCAGTGAGATGATCGCCACCTCGGTGGTGCCCCCACCGATGTCCACGATCATGTTACCGGCAGCTTCCTGCACAGGCAGGCCCACGCCGATCGCTGCCGCCATCGGTTCTTCGATCAAATAAACTTCACGGGCACCAGCCTGCTCAGCGCTCTCCTTGACGGCACGCTTCTCCACTTCGGTGATGCCGGAGGGCACCGCGACCACCACGCGTGGCCGGACGAAGCTGCGACGGTTGTGAACTTTGAGGATAAAGTGACGCAGCATGGCCTCCGTCACCTTGAAATCTGCAATGACCCCATCCTTGAGCGGACGAATGGCCACAATGTTTCCGGGAGTGCGTCCCAGCATGCGCTTGGCATCATCCCCTACGGCCACCACTTCGTTGGTGCCCGCTTTCACTGCCACCACGGAGGGCTCACGAAGCACAATGCCGTGATCCTTCACATACACGAGGGTGTTGGCGGTGCCGAGGTCGATGCCAATATCACTGGATGCAAATCCGAACAAGCTTCTGAAAAACGACATGTGGTTGTTGAAATTGAAAGGGTGGAAAGAGCGAAAAAAGGGCAGTCAGGCGTGAGCTTGAGAGAAGGATATCAAAGAAAAGCGAAAAATCAGGAAATGAAAACCACGCCCAATTCCAAACCGTTGACCTTCAAGTAAAAACCCCTGCTAATTTTCTTCAAGGGAAAGATTCCCAGGGCGGATACCTCTACAGGCAACGGGATTGCGCGACGAATTTTCCCCCCGCCTATCGTTCTCCCTCTTTGGTTTGCAAGCGGAATCCACGGTCTTGTAAAAGAAGGGCCTTTTTTGCCGACGCAGCCAAAAATCATATTTCACCCGGGTCAAATGCCGCGCTCATTCAGGCACCCGTGCTCGACCTCGTACACCACCCCACCGACTCCGGTCTCACTGGCCCAATCCGTGAACGTAGTGGTGATGACTTTCTGCCCATGCGCAGGTAGATAGGCCAGAAGCGCCTGCCGCCGCGTTTTGTCCAGCTCTCCAAAGATGTCGTCAATCAGCAGGAGCGGCGGCTCCCCCTGCGCCTCCTCCAGCACCCGGGCCTGGGCCAGCTTGAGAGCCAGGCAGAGTGTCCGTTGCTGCCCCTCGGAGGCAAAGGCTCCCGCTGGCCTCCCGTGGATCGTCAGGGCCAGATCGTCCCGGTGCACCCCCACTTGGGTAGTCCGAAGCCGAGCTTCGCTGTCCCGCACTTCCAAGAGAGCCGCCTCCAGATCCTCCCCTGAGTACCCAGGGACATAAGCAACAGCCCCTGGCTCTGCGCCAGCGCTCAACCCCGAGTGCGCAGTCGTTACTGGCTCTTGCACCCTCTGGATCAGGTCTGCCCGGCATCGGCGGATCACGGCGCCATGCTCAGCCAGGATGCGACCATAAGCGTCCACCTGTCGCCAAGAGATGGCCGCATCACGCTTCAAGAGGAAATTCCGGCTCCGCAACGCCCGCTCGTAGCTCTTGAGGGCGTTTAAGTACTCTGGGAAGAGCTGGGCGGCAGCGAAGTCCAGGTACCGGCGACGGTGTTCCGCCCCGCCCCGGGCGAGGTTCATGTCAGAGTGGTCCATCCACACCACCCGGGCAGACTGCATCAGATAATCCCCCGCCCTTGGGCAGACGGAGTCATTCACAGCGACCCTGCGAGCGGTCGGGCTCTGCGCTACCCTCAGCTTTCGCCCTCCTACTGCCCCCTCTGTCACACAGGTCTGGGCACCAAATCGGATCAGATCCGAGCGCGTGGAGGTACGAGGCGACTGCAACCGCATCAGCACACACGCCGCCTCCAGCAGAGAGGTCTTGCCCTGGCCGTTTTTTCCAACCAGCAGGGTAGTCTCTGGATGCAGCTGGAGACGCGCCTCCGTAAAGCAACGAAAATCCCGCACCTGCATCCATTCCAGCAACATGTGCAGCGATGATGCGAGGGGTAATGCCCTTGTCCAGCGCTCTCTTCACCCCTCCTCCTGTCAATTCGGCATGGAATATGCTAAAAATACGATCATCGCGGCCGTCTGGCCCGAATTCAGCCCCGGTGAGTGACAATTTGTTCGATTGGGGTTCCCTCACCTCAGGGCTATCCCCTGAACCCAAAATATCTTACCTACCAAATGAGCACCCAAGTTTACCTCAGCCGCAACTTCACCGAATTCGGAGCCTTCACCGTCGCAGAGATCCTCGACTTCAAAAAACGCGGCATCGTCTTGGACGGAGACTTCATCCGAGAAGAAGGCAGCAGCGCCTGGGTGCCCTCCCTTGATTTTCTTTCCTCGCTTCCGGAGGCCGCGCCCAAGGCAGCCCCCAAACCAAAGGCCGTCAAAGAAGCCAAGCCAGCCAAGGAGACCAAGCCCGCTGCCAAAGCCCCGGCAAAGAAAGCTGCCAAAAAGGCCAGCACCCCCGCCGAGTAGCGCCCTTGGCGACGCCCTGCTGGGTCCCGCTCGCTCGAAAGCGGCCAATCCATTTGCGTGAACCCCTGCTCTGCTGCATCAGTAGGGTTCCATGTCTGGCTTCAAGACCGTCAAAGGCTTCCGCGATTTCTTCCCTGAAGAGTGCGCTCTGCGCAACTCCATCTTCAAACGCTGGCGCAGTGTCGCCTCGCGTCATGGGTTCGTGGAATATGAAGGCCCCTCGCTGGAGAGCACGGATCTGCTCAAGAAGAAGAGCGGGGACGAGATCACCCAGCAGCTTTTTTGCTTCACGACCAAGGGCGACGAGGAAGTCTCCATGCGCCCTGAGGTGACACCGACTCTGGCGCGCATGGCCGCAGCCCGTCAGCGTGATTTCCCCAAGCCCCTGAAATGGTTTCAGATCGGTCCCTGCTATCGCTATGAGCGCCAGCAGCGTGGCCGTCTGCGGGAGTTCTACCAGTTCAATGTGGACATCCTGGGTGAGGCATCTCCTGCAGCGGATGCGGAACTGGTCGCCCTCGCGATCGAGAGCCTCCGGTCTTTTGCCCTGGAGCCAGGTGATTTCATCATCCGCCTCAGCGACCGCCGCCTGTGGACCGAGTTTCAGGCTTCCTATCAGCTCAATGAAACCCAGAGCGGCGAATTCCTCCAGATCATCGACAAGATGGAGCGCACGCCCGCTGAGGTCACCAACACCAAGCTTGAGGCCTTGGGCATGAGCCTTGAGAAGGTTCATGCCTTTATCAGCAGCATCAGCGCTGACCATCCCATTTTTGCGGAGCTTCGGGAGAATCTCGAAGCGCGTGACCTCTGGCAGTACGTGAAGATTGATCCCGGCATTGTGCGCGGCCTCGCGTACTACACGGGAACGGTCTTCGAAGCTTTCGACATCAAGCATGGCCTCCGGGCCATCGCCGGCGGCGGCCGCTATGACAACCTCGTGGGCCACCTCAGCGACGGTGCCGTGCAGATGCCTGCCTGCGGCTTCGCCATGGGCGACGTCGTCCTGGGCGAACTCATCAAGGCCACCCCTGCCGCGCAGGAGCAGATGAAGCGCGACATGGACCAGTCCGTGGCCGTGGACGTCTACGTTCTGCTGGCGGATGAATCACGTCGCCGCGAGTGCCTCCAGACCGTCACCCAGCTCCGCAGCGCGGGCTGGCGTGTGGACTACAGCCTCACCCCGCAGAAGGTGAACAAGCAGTTCCAGGCCGCAGAGAATTCCAAGGCCCGCTTCGCCGCCATCATCGGCGGCGAGTATCCCACCGTGGTACTGAAGAATCTCGCCACCCGCGACCAGATGGAGGTTCCAGCCGCCAACCTCGCGGAGAAGATCGCTGAGCAGATGAGCAACCCGGTGTACAAGCATCTCCTCGCCTAGAGGACGAGAGAATAGCATCGACATGCAATAAAAGGTGGCTACCAGCCGTAAGGTTGGACCCATCTTTTTGCAATGCGTTGTTTCTTAATACCCCGACTCCTTCCTGCCGCCGCGACCCTGGCGGCCACAGTGCTGCTGGCCACACCGCTGCCCAGTCGGGCGTCCACGCTGATCTATTTTCAGTTCAACGGCACTGATGGAGCGTCGGCTTCCGCCATTGCGGATTCGTCCACCTATGGTCTGAACGGAACCGCCAGCGCCTCGGGCTCCGGTCAAGCGCCCAAGTACAGCTCCCAAACGGTCGGCTCAGTCATCACCAACGGTATCGGGGGCGAGATCGTCAACGCCAACAACACCTCGTCCCTGAAGTTTGACAACACGGGCACTGTGACCAGTGGCGATGGCGGACGCATCACTGTTCAAGATCCAGTGGGCAACGATTCTCTCCTAGAACCCAGCAGCTTCACTGTCGAGGCGTTCATCAAGGTTCAAGATTCCATTCAATACCCCACCCTCGTCTCCAAGAGCCGGGTGGACGGCGGAGGTTCCAGCTGGCTCGTGGACACGAACAGCAACAACACCCTGCGCGTACGCACCGACCATCAGGCGATTGGAGTCGCGACCAGTCCCGCCCCTCCCGGGTTCAACCAGTCCATTAGCAGCACGCCAAACATTGCCGATGGCAACTGGCATCATTTCGCCGTCACCTATGACGCCACCGGAAAGCGATTCACGATCTACCTGGACTACGTCTCGATCGGCACCGGCACGCTCAGCGGTGGCGAACTGAATCTTGTCTATGATGACAACCCTTTGCTCATCGGACAAGGCGGTGGCGGTCGCGCATTTGACGGTTGGATGGACGAGTTCCGGTTCACGGATTCGGTTCTCACCAGCGACCAGTTTCTGAGGGCGGTTCCAGAGCCAGGCCGCGCGCTGCTTCTGACGCTTGCTGGGGCGATGATGCTGACGCGCCGCCGTCGTCCGCGTCACTAGATTCTCAGGGGACCTGATAACGAAGGCACTCGCCGCTCAAGGTTGATCCAACTCCCTAGGAAAGAGCGCAACGCTCGGGGAGCGTTTCATCGTGTCCACAGGCCATGGCAGAGATTCCTCCTGCCAATGCCCGATTTCCTGTCTGCACGGCACATCTTCTGCATTCGCAGACTCCCGTAAAAACTTGCGGGAGCTTGGCCTGCCACCTGCTTGCACAAATAGCTCCGAGCTCTCCACCGTCGTCGTGCAGGCTCACAAGTGCACACGTTTTATAAAAAAGGTAACACACTCGAAACCGACCCTCTCATCATGAAGATCAAGATCCTCTCTCTTCTCGCTGCCCTGGGCTGCGCGCTCCAGCTCCAGGCCGAGCCGCTCAAGGTGGCCTACTCTGACTGGCCGGGCTGGACCGTGCTGGAGGTCGCCAAGCAAAAGGGCTGGTTCAAAGAGGCCGGGGTGGATGTGGAGCTGCTCTGGTTCGAGTACCTGCCTTCCTTGGATGCGTTTGCGGCGGGCAAGGTGGATGCCGTGCTGGCCGTGCACACGGACGCCCTTGTGACTGGTGCCAATGGAGCGAAGAGCAAGATCATCGCCGCTACGGACTACAGCAATGGCAACGACAAGATCATTGGCAAACCCGGCATCAAGTCCATCAAGGACCTCAAGGGTAAGAAGGTCGGCCTGGAGTTGACCCTCGTGGAACACCTCCTTCTGCTAAAGGCCCTTGAGATGAATGGCCTCAAGCAGGGTGATGTGGAGCTTGTCAACGCCGCCACCAACGACACGCCTCAGACACTGGCCTCTGGTCAGGTGGATGCCATCGGTGCCTGGTATCCCATCGCCGGGCAGGCGCTCACCCAGGTGGCGAATTCCACCCCGCTCTTCACCAGCGCAGATGCTCCTGGCCTCATCTATGATGTGGTCGCCGTCAATCCCGTCAGCTTGAATGATCGCAAGGACGACTGGGGCAAGTTTCTCAAGGTGTACTTCCGCTGCATCGACTACATCCTCGATCCCAAGACTGAGGAAGACGCCGTGAAAATCATGGCCGCCAAGGTGGGTGCTGACCCTGCCGAATATAAGAAGAACATTCCCGGCACGAAGTTCCTCACGCTCAAGGAGGCCAAGGCCGTCATGAAAAAGGGCGACGGCCTGGGTTCCCTCTACGGCTCCCTCACCATTGGCGACAAGTTCAATGTGGACAACAAGGTGTACAAGGAGTCGCAGAAGCCGGCTTCCTACGTCGCCCCCAGCCTCCTGCAGAGCCTGGAGTAAGGCTCCCTTCCACCGCCCGGACGTGCCCAGTTCCAATCCGGGACTGGCACGTCCTGTGCGGATGTCATTTCATTGATTTCCCGGCGCACTCATGGTTTCTCCCTCACCTCTCCCCAAGCGCGATTCGGACTTTCTCGGCCTCAAAAAGGAACTGCCGCCCCGGCGGAACTGGCTGCTCGGCGCAGCTTCGTTTCTTCTCCCTCTGGTGCTGTGGTCCATCGTCTCCTACGTCCCGTGGCTGTGGCATCCCCTGGTGCACATCACCGATGCGGGCGAGGTGGAGATGTTCTCTGAGGGGATGGACCTGCCCCGGGCCGACTTTGACCGCGCCAATGCCCAGGCTGTGAAAGAAGGGCTTGCTCCTGGTAATGGCGTCCGGGTGAATCCCGTTTACCTGCCCGCTCCTCACGAGGTGGCCCGCGCCTTCTACACCGCCTTCACCACCCCGCCCCGCCTGCCCGGGGAACCCTGGCTGCACCAGAGTCTCTGGCACAGCGTCAAGGTGATCGCGTCCGGTTTCCTTCTCTCCTCACTGATCGGTGTCCCACTGGGCATTCTGTGCGGATCCTTCCGCTTCTTCTCCCGTCTCCATGAGCCGTTCATCGAGTTCTTCCGTTATCTCCCCGCACCGGCATTTGGAGCCCTGTGTGTGGCCATGCTCGGCATTCATGATGCGCCCAAGGTGGCGATCATCTTTATCGGCACCTTCTTCCAGCAGGTCCTCGTCATCGCCAACACCGTCAGGAAGGTGGACCCAGGCCTGATTGAGGCGGCCCAGACGCTGGGCGCCTCCCGCCGGAGACTGGTCACCCGGGTGATCATTCCTTCCAGTATCCCAGAGATCTTCACAGACATGCGCATCCTGCTGGGCTGGGCGTGGACCTATCTCATCGTCGCAGAAATCATCGGGGCCACCTCCGGACTCACCTGGTTCATCAACCAGCAGGCCCGCTATCGAAACTTCGACAATGTGTACGCCGCCATCTGTTTGATCGGCTTCATCGGTCTGGGCACGGACATCCTCCTGGCCAAGCTTGGCACCTTGATCTTCCCCTGGCGTCGCCGCAATCGTGGCCCCTCCTTCTTGGGAAGCATGATTACCCGCCTCATCAAGCCGCTGAAGAAATCCATCAGTAACGCCGGTTCATCCGCTCCTTCGGCGACGCCTGACACCACCTCCCCGCCGACCCCGACCGCTGCTGACACCCCTCCTTCCGCATGAGCGCTTCCCCTCTGCCCACTTCTACCGACTATCGTACGCAGGAACCCGCGGTGGCAGATCGCTTCAAGCGGCTCTACCAGCGCCCCGTCATCCTGAGCGTGGACAACCTGCGCAAGGACTTCGGGTCCAACGGCAGCACGCGGACCGTCTTCGACAACCTTAGCTTCAACATCCACCGGAGAGAGTTCATCACGGTCATTGGGCCATCAGGATGCGGGAAGTCCACCTTCATCCGTATCGCCGCGGGTCTGGACGACGCGTCCGGCGGCCAGATCCTGCTTGATGGGCAACCTGTCTCCGGCCCAGGGCCAGATCGCGGCATGGTCTTCCAGGGGTACACCCTGTTCCCCTGGCTCACCGTGAAGCGGAATGTCATGTTCGGCCTGGAGATGCGGGGCAAGGACAAATCCACTGCAGAAAACGAGGCCGGGCTCTGGCTGGACATGGTGGGGCTCTCCAAATTTGAGAACTCTTACCCGCACGAACTCTCGGGCGGCATGAAGCAACGGGTGGCCATTGCCCGGGCCCTGGCCAATGAACCCCGGGTCCTCATCATGGATGAACCGTTCGGTGCCCTGGATGCCCAGACGCGCGCCCAGATGCAGAGCTACTTGCTCCAGATCTGGCGCAAGGTGGATGTCACCATCCTCTTTATTACCCACGATCTTGATGAGGCCTGCTACCTTTCCGACCGCATTCTCGTCCTCGGCACCAATCCCGGCCGCGTGGTGGAGTTCATTGAGAACCCCGTGCCCCGCCCGCGTAGCCCGGCGCAGTTCGCCTCGCCTGAATTTCAGGCGCTAAAGCAGCGGCTTGAGGAGCTCATCCATCCACCGGTCGAGATCGAGGAACAGCAGCTTCCGATGGTCCGGCTCACTGAAGCTGGCGATGATGTGGAATAGGAGGCGACGACCAGACGAGGCACCTTTGACGATTTTGATTCTGAAGAATTCGCCACCTGCTCATTTTCTGGACTTTTTGATCCTTTCCTGCTTGCCAAACCACGGCAAAATTGGCTAACTTTCACTTAATTCTTTCATGAAAAATCGTATCACCCTCATGCTTGTCGGTGCCCTCACCTTGGGCAGCCTCGCTTTCGCGGACATTCAGGCTCCTCCCGGGGCTAAGTGGAACTGGAGCCGCAAGCTCTCCCGCTCACTGGCGAACCTGGCTTACGGCGTGACGGAGTATCCCACGACCTGGAGCAAAGTTGAGCGTCAGGACGGCGTGAATGCAGCCGCCACGTCCATGGTTGTTGAAGGCACCTCCCGCACCTTGGTGCGCGTGGGCTATGGCCTCTTCGAACTGGTCACCTTCCCCTTCCCGGCCTACAAGGGCGGCTACAAGCCCCCGTACTACAAGGACGAGCGTTTCGACACCTGGTATGGCTATGAGGAATTCCCCCCTCAGCTCGGCTTCACTTCCCAGGCCCGCTACAGCCGTACGCAGAGCAACTAAGCTGACGGTCTGAGTTTGATTTCATGAAAAAGGCGAACCGCAAGGTTCGCCTTTTTTTGTTGGAAGTTAAAGAGGGGCGAATGGATTACGAGAAACTCCTCCTGCTACACGACGGGTCCCAAGGAGCGGCGGTTTGTGCTTCAAGCACAACCGCCGATGGTGACCAGAGGGATCCGGTGCACAACCGATGAATAACGGTCGAGCCCCCTGTTTTTGGAGGCATAGGGCGGACTGAACGATTGCCCGCTTCGCTTCCCATCGGCGGTTGTGCAAGCACAATCCGCCGCTCCTTGTTCTAGAACACGGGAGAAACAGCCCGCCACTCCTCAATCCTTCTTGTCCGGCGACTTCGCCAGGATCGTCACCGGCGTGCCGATCGTCGTGTTGGCAAAGAACTTCTGCGCCATGTAGCGGGGCACGCGGATGCAGCCGTGGGAGGCGGTCGCACCGGGGCGCGGAATTGGTCCCACGTGGAGACCCACGCCATCATTGGTCAGGCGCTGGAACATGGGCATGCGAGCTGGCGAAAATTGATGCCCTTCCGGCACCTCTTCCTTGCTCAAGTTGAAATCGCTATCCACCACCTTGCCGTCCACATCCAGGAGCTTGCCGTACAAGTTGGAGATCTTGTCCGGGGTCTTTTCGATGATCCGGAAATTGCCAGCAGGTGTGGGATGGGAAGGTTTCCCGGTGGCCACGTAGGTCCAGCCCACCAGCTTCTTGCCGCGGTAGAACTCTGCCTTCTGGGTATCCAGATAGATCACGATGGACGCGTCCCCTTGCACACCGTCCCCCTCCCAGTGGTACATCACAAACTTGGCAGGCTCTGCCGCAGGTTTCTGGTGCCGCTTGCCTGTCGCACAAGAGGACAATCCCAAAGCGACCGCCAATGCCAGCAGCGCACCGGTTTTCAGTGTCCAAGATGCAGCAATGGAGCGGAAAGACAGATTCAGTTTTCTCATGGGAGTTCGCCGCATCTATAAGCGAAGGCACCGGGCCTGACAAGCCCCATGTGCCCTCCGATAGGGCCCTTCCGCCCGCCTGCTCCGACCGTCAGGGATTCACCCGCAGGTGGGCCGCCTTCAGCTCTTCCACCAGCTTTTTAGAGTCATCCGAGAGCGGGTTGCCGCCCAGGTAAAGATTCAGATAGGGAGCGAAGCGCCGGGGACCATCAAGGTCCTTTTTCAGCATGCGATGCAACGGCGCCAGATCCATCACCTTGTTGCCATCCAGAAAAATCCAGCGCAACTCCGTGAGGGGTTCCAGAGGGGACGCATCCACGATCTGGTTGTTCTTCAGCGACAGCATGCCCAGCCACTTCAAGGCGCCGATGCCGGCGATGCTGGTCAGCTTGTTATCATCCAGATAGAGGGACGAGGCCTTCGGCAGTTTGAACAGAGGACTCGCATCAACAATCTGGTTGCCGGACAGGTAGATGGAGGTGAGCGCGGGAATGCCTCCCAACGGCGTCACGTCCTTCACTTTATTGCCGGTGAGTTCGAGGTATTGCAGTCCTTTCAGAGTACCCAGCGCGGTGATGTCCTCCACCTGGTTCCCCGCCAGATCCACAAACTGCAGACGCTCCAGGCCCTTGAGCGGCGACACATCCTTCACCTCGTTGTTGGCCAGTTCCAGCTGCGCCAGAGCCTTGCACTGCTCCAGACCGGAGAGATCCGTGATCTTCAGGCCCTTGCCTTGGACAAAGGAGATGTTCTCCACGTCGGCGGCATAGAGAGGCTCATTGTTGTCCCGCTTGGCGAACACCTGCTTGCGCACTGCTGTCTCCAGATTCTTGTCCTTGAAGACCGGCACCTGCGGAGGAGCAGCGGGCTTCTCATCCTTTTTCTTTTCCTCAGGCTTGGCTTCGGCGGCTTTGGGAGCGTCCGGCTTCTTCTCTTCTTTCTTGGGCTCTGCGGGCTTGGCCTCCGCTGGTTTCTTTTCTTCCGGCTTCTTGGCTGGCTCCGCAGGCTTGTTCTCCGCAGCCGCGGTGGCTGGAGCTGGAGCGGGAGTCGCTGAGGGTGCTTGAGCCGGAGCAGGCACGGGTGCGGGGGCAGCAGGCGCGGCCGCAGGCGGGTTGTCTGCACCACGCGACAATCCTACGATGGACAAAACGGTGATTCCTGTGAGGAGACGGAAGTTCATGTCGAAGACAATGGGAGGTTCCTTATTCGTGGCTTGCCAATACGTGATCACGCGTGGCAAACTTTCGCCACCCAACACAGGAAAGTCACCCGTGAGGCAACGCCCGGCTCCCGCCATGAAAAGACTTTTTCCCGTCCTCGTCACGCTGTTTTCGTCTTCCCTCCTGCTCTCCGCCCAGTCTCCCGCCAAGACTGAGAGCCCGCCGCCCAGAAAACGCGAGCCGCTCATCGTCCCGGACGTCCCGCGAAACGAACTCATCTGCTTCGCCCTCTACACCACCAGCCGGGGCGTCCTCAAGATGTCGACCTTCCTCTACCCGCTGAAGGACGGTGAGGAGCGCAAGCTGACCCTCGAGGTGATGAGGGACGAAAAGTGGCAACCTCTCTCGGAAGCGCCCGTGGAGGAACTGGGGTGGATGGCCCAGTTCCGCGTCTCCCCCTGGGACGATGCCAAGGAGCACCGCTACCGCATCACCCATGCGGGCGGCTCCATTTACGAAGGCGTCATCCGGCGCAATCCGGTGGACAAGGACGAGATCGTCGTGGCGAACTTTTCCTGCAACGGCAACAACGACCGCGGTCCCCGGGAGGACATCATCCGCAACATCAAGGCCCAGAATCCTGACCTCCTTTTCTTCGCGGGAGACCAGAGCTACGATCACAAGGAACACTATGCCGCCTGGCTGCTCTTTGGCCGGCAGTTCGGGGAAATATGCCGGGACCGCCCGGTAGTGACCATTCCGGACGACCACGATGTGGGGCACCCGAACCTCTGGGGTGAAGGCGGTGAAATCTCCCGGGTCCCCACCGGCAACGATGGCGGTTATTTCATGCCAGTGCCCTATGTGAACATGGTGCAGCGGGCTCAGTGTGGGCACCTGCCAGATCCCGCGGATCCTACTCCGGTGAAAAATGGCATCACCGTGTACTACACCTCACTCCAGCTCGGCGGCATTGACTTTGCCATCCTCGAAGATCGCAAGTGGAAGACCGGCCCCGCAGGATTGGTGCCCCAGATGGGCCCCCGCCCGGATCACATCAACGACCCGAACTATGACCGCCAGAGCATCGACGTGCCGGAGGCGCAGCTTCTCGGAGACCGCCAGCTCAAGTTCCTGGAAACTTGGGCCAACTCCTGGAATGGCGTGGAGATGAAGTGTGTTCTTTCCCAAACCCCGTTCGTGGGCACGGCACACCTGCATGGTGGCAAAGCGGACCGGCTCCTCGCTGATCTTGATTGCAATGGCTGGCCGCAAAGCGGGCGCAACGCCGCCCTGCGGGTGATTCGCCGAGGCTTCGCCGTGCACCTCTGCGGAGACCAGCATCTCTCCACCGTGTGCCAGTACGGCATCAATGCCTGGGGAGATGCGCCTTGGGCCTTCGCCTCCCCGGCCATTGCCAACATCTATCCACGCTCTTGGGATCCGCTTGAGAAGCCGAAGAGACACGATGCTGCGTCTACCCTCCCTGCCACCGGCGACTACTACGACGGCTTCGGTAACAAGCTCACCATGCGCGCCTATTTCAATGCGGTGCCGGAGAACAACATGGGTATTGGCTACGGCATCGCCCGCTTCCGCAAGAGTACACGTGAAATCACCTTTGAACTCTGGAAGCGCGGTGCAGACGTCACCAAGGACAAACCCGTCACTGGGTGGCCGGTCACGATCCGCCAGCAGGACAACTACGGTCGCGCGCCCCTCGGCTGGCTCCCCACTTTGAGAATCTCAGGTGCCAAAGATCCGGTCGTCCGCATCGTCGAAGAATCCTCAGGCGAGACCGTCTATGCTCTGCGGATTCAGGGAAACCAGTTTCGGCCCAAGATCTTCAACGCCGGAAGTTACACCGTTGTCGTAGGTGAAGGTGACCATCAAGTCACGCTTCCCAATGTCAGCTCCCTGTCACTGGATGCGCCGGAACAGAATCTCGAAATCATCATACCCTGACCTCCATGGGCGGCTTTTCCTGGGCAGTTGTCATCATGTACTACATCCTCGGTGCGGGTACCGGGGTGTTTTTGGCGCTTTGGAAATGCCCGTATGTCTTCGCCAACCCGGATCGCCTGATCGTCTATTCGGTGTTGTTCGGGTTGATCACGCTGGGTGGCGGTCTCGGCGGACTGGTCCAAAGTATTCCGGGGACCACGCCGGATACTTACCTGATTCCGCCTGACGAGCCGGTAAACACCCGCGCCAGCCTCTTGGTGATGTCCTGCTCCATGGCCATCGGCGCGGCCTTGTTGGGATTCGCGCTTTACCGCCATCTGGCCCCCGGCTAAAGAACGCCTGCACATCTGCCCGAGAGGCAGCCTGCGTTTCCATCCCACCCACTTCCCTATGATCTCCCTTATTGTCACCGTTGAAGTCCACCCTGAGCGCGTGGACGAGTTCATCCAGTACATCACGGAAGAAGCCGCTGACGCCCGCACCAAGGAGCCCGGTTGCCGTCGCTTTGAGATCAGCCAGAGCGTGGACAAGCCCAACCTCTTTACCCTCACCGAGGGCTACGATGATCTGGCCGCCCTGGAGGCCCACCGCCTCACCCCGCACTTCCTGCTGTTCCGTCAGCGTGCCGATTCCGGGCTGATTCTCAGCAAGCAGTCCGTTTGCGGCAACATCATCGACGCCTGATCTCAGGCCGGAGGTTGTCCGGCCATCACTCCGTTTTCCATGGGTCTGCCCACGTTGGATCACCGCCTGGGGGTGCGCGCACGACCGCCGCACCCCCATGTCATGTACCAGACGTGGAGTCACCTGCTCTTCCTCCACTGGGAGTGGGATGCTGCGGCCATCCAGCGCACCCTGCCCCCAGGGCTGCATGTGGATACTTTCGGCGGAAACGCCTGGGTGGGCCTGGTCCCTTTCTTCATGCGGAACATCCGCCCTAGGTACCTTCCTGCCGTGCCCTGGGTGAGCTATTTCCTCGAGCTCAATGTCCGCACTTATGTGCACGATGACGAGGGTCGCCCGGGGGTCTGGTTCTACTCGCTGGACTGCAACCAGCCTCTCGCCGTGTGGACGGCACAAACTTTTTTCCACCTGCCCTACCAGCATGCCCGGATGTCAGCAGAATTTGGCGTCGGGCAGGAGATTAACTACCGCTGCCACCGGGCCGGCGCCCCAGAGGGCTCTGAATTCCGCTATCAGTTGGGAGCCACTCCTACCCTGGCCGAGCTGGGGACGCTGGAGTTCTTCCTGGCGGAGCGCTACCTCCTCTTTTCCCGCACCCCTCGCGGGATCCTTCGCGGTCAGGTGCATCATGAGCCCTACCCGCTTGTCCCTGCGAAAGTAAGCGCTTGGGATGACCGCATCCTCCAGATGCAGGGCTTTGCCAGCCCCGGTCGCCCGCCCGATCACGTGGTGGGCTCTCCGGGCGTGGATGTCCGGGTCTATCCCTTGCAGCGGTGACGCAGGGAGCCGTCGGCGATTTTTCTTGCTAACCTTCGCGGAACTCCCGGAATGGAGATTGGGTCATGTCAGATCCTGCACCAGTCCCCGGCTCCGCAGAGCACCAGCAAGCGCTGGTGCAGCGGCTGTTCGTGCAGCACATTGTCCCACTCCGCGGCTTCCTGCTCGGCCTGACCACGGACTTCCACCGGGTGGATGATCTGGTGCAGGAGACCTTTCTCACGGCCCTGAAAAAGGCGGCCGATTTTCAGGAGGGAACCAACTTCCGCGCCTGGCTCTACAGCATCGCCCGCTACAAGCTCCTGGCCACCTTCCGCGATGCCAGCCGGGAGCCTGCGTCGTCCCTGAGTCCAGATGTGATCGAGGCCCTCTGCGCGGTGGAGCCCGACTTCTCCAGCAACGACGAACGCCTCCGCCACCTGCCCGACTGCCTGCAAAAACTGGCCCCGCAGGCACGCCACGCCATGGAGCTGTGCTACCAGCAGACCAAACGCCCGGCAGAGATCGCGGCCTGCATGGGCTGGACCCCCGGAGCCGTGAAGGTGACCCTCTCCCGGGCCAGGTCCGTGGTGCGCGAGTGCATTGAACGAAAACTCGCCGGAGGTCTCGCATGAACGGCGCCCGGTTGCAGCACCTGCTGGAGCTTCACTTTGACGGCGGGATGGCGGAAGCAGAACGCCAGGAGATGGAAGGCCTGCTCCGCGAACATCCCGAGGCCCGCACAGCCTACTGGAAGGCGGCGGAATGGCACGCCCTCTTCCGGCAATGGGGTGAGGAAACTACGGGAAGACAGGCGGCGGAAAAGATGCTGCAGGAAGTGACCGTACCGGCTCCACCGGTAGCCCGTCGTTCCCGCAAGCTGACCCTGCTCGCCCTGGCCACTCTGGGGGCCGTTGTGGCAGCCTGCCTCCTGCTCGGCCCGTTGTGGTTCGCTCCGCCCGTCGCAACCGTTGTTCAGGAGTCCGATGCCGTCTGGAGCCCGGCGGGACTGGTGCCTGAGCCCGGCAGCGCCATGAAGCGCGGCACGCTGATCCTGGAGAAAGGCTCGGCTGTTGTTTCCTTATCCCAAGGGGCCAGCCTGGTGTTGGAAGGTCCTGCCAGAATCCGGATCGACCGGGCCAATCGCATCGAGCTTCAGGAGGGGCGGCTCCGCGCCCGGGTCCCCACCCAGGCACACGGCTTCACCGTCATCACCCCGCACTTCACCGTGGTCGATCTGGGCACGGAGTTCGGCTGCCAGGTCCTGCCGGATGGCTCGGGCGAGGTGCACGTCATGGAAGGCAGCGTGGAAGTGCGTCCCCGCGATGCCCAGTTCACTCCTAAAACCCTGAACGTGCATCAGGCCCTCCGCATTCGACCAGAAGGAGCCACGGCCATTGCCAGCGAGCCAGCCAGATTCCTCGGCCAGGAACAGTTCGCGCTGGAGCGGCGTACCCGGCAGGAGGCCCAGTTTGCCGCGTGGCGTACTGCGAGCCGTGAGCTGGCGGCAAACGCATCCACCCTGCTCCACCTCGATTTCGAAACCGGCAGCGACACCCGACTGATGAACCGGGCCAATCCCGTGCATGCCGGTGCTGAGGCCATCATCCAGGGCTGTCGGTGGACCCAAGGGCGCTGGACGGGCAAAGGGGGGCTGGAGTTCAGCTCCCCGGAGGACCGGCTCCGCATCACGGTGAATGGCACCTACCCGGCCATGACGCTGATCACGTGGATCAAGTCAGCCGACTTGGCCTCCCGCCAGCATTTGCTGGCCCCCTCCGGGGACTACCGCCCGGGCGAGATGGATTGGATCATCAACTCCGACGGGACCTGGGGCATCGGCGTGCACCTGAGCACCGCCGGCGATCCCGCACGCAACTGGCGCGTCACGCTCGCCCCGGCCGGCCTGACCCCAGGCCGGTGGCACATGCTCTCAGCGGTACTGGACACCCCGGCGCGGAAGGCCTCGCTCTATCTCGACGGCGTCCTGGTGACCGAGGGATTCCTTGAGGGCCGCACGCCGCTAAGCCTGGGCAGCCTGGTAATCGGGAACTCAGACCGGCATCGTACCCTGCGCCCCAACTTCCGCGGCCGCATGGACGAGCTGAGTGCCCACAGCATCGCGCTGCCTGCGGCTGAGATCCGCCTTCTCTACGAGGCGGGCCACCCGTAGGCTCGCGACGATCCGAAAAGATAATCTGCTAACGGGCAGGCAGCTTTCGGAATGAGAAGGGTGACGCAGAGCTTCGTCCATCACGTGGACACCAGCTCGGCCCTCGCCCTTCAGCAACTGGAGTCGCACGCTCCATCACCCCTGATCCTCCCATGGACTACTTCCTCAATGGCAGCCCCAAAGGGACCACCCTGGCCATCCCCCGCAAACGAAGCATCCCGGCCCCGGAGGAAGAGGACCTGCCCAACCCACCCCGGGCCTTCCAGGCCAGTTTCTTCCGCCGCATGGGCAGCCTGCAGCAGTTCCGGGAGCTGTTCGACTTCCTGCCGGACGTGGAATACTTCGCCAAGGACACGGAGAGCCGATTCGTGGCGATCAGCGCCGGCATGCTGCGGCGCATTGGTGCCGCCAGCGAGGAAGAATACCTCGGCGTCTCAGACGCTGTCATTCACCCGCCTTCTATTGCCCGCGAAATCCGCCGGGACGATCTGGAGGTCATGCGCTCGCGCAAACCCATCATCGACCGCGTGGAGGCTCTGTTCGCCCGCACCCGGGCCCGCGACTGGTTCCTCACCACCAAGCTGCCCCTCTATGACACCGCCGGGGAGGTGATCGGCGTCATGGGCTTTGTCCGCCCTTACCGTGCGGGCACCAGCAGCGGCGTGCAGGACATCCAGCTTCAGCGGGTGGTCGCCCATATCCAGGAGCATTATCGGGATCGCATCCCCATGGCCCAGCTCGCTCAACTGGCCCACCTCTCCGAGCGGCAGCTCAACCGGAGGTTTCAGGAAACCTTTCGCATGAGCGCCCAGGAGTTCATCATGCGGACCCGCATCCAGGCCGCCAGCGATGATCTGCTCTCCACGGAGAAGTCAGTGGCGGACATCGCGCTGGAGCACGGGTTTTATGATCAGAGCTCCTTCACCAAGCACTTTCGTGTTCACACGGGAGAGACCCCACTGGCATTTCGCCAGTTCCGACGCATCGCGCGGAAGCACGGTGTATCCCGCGCGGTGGAGCAACTCCCCGCAGAGGCCTGAAAATCAATACAGCGGTGCCACTCCCACTCGCACCCGACAGCTCCAGGACCAAGGCCGGACGTTGTTTCCCAGCATCGTCCGGCAGGCCTCGCGTAGATCGGTGAGCCCGATCTCGTCCTCTCCAATGCCGAGCTTCAGCAGTGTCTGTACATGCCCCTGGCTGGTGGAGAGACCAAAGAGGCGATCCCCCGTGCCATCGTCCACGTGATGCACCAGCACCTCCCGCACGTAGGCAAAGTTCCCGGAGTCTTTCATGCGCCCCAGATGCCCCTCCTTCTCCCACTGCCGGAGTTGCGCCGTCACGCCGTGACGGCGCTCCAGATCGCGCGCGGTCTTCATGCATTGCTCATAAGCCTGGTCCACCTGCCAGACTCCCGTGGCCGGAGGCCAGTCGTAGTCAAAGGCGGCGAACACCCCGCCGGGGCGCAGCAGCCGGGCCGCTTCCTTAAAGGTCCCTTCCGGCTCCATCCAATGGAGCGACTGCGCACACGTCACCAAGTCCGCGATGCCTCCCGGCAACCCCGTCTCATGGGAGAAGCCCCGGCGATAGCTCACGCCTGGCAGAGACGTCTGCACGGCCTGCTGCCGCATACTGTCGGACGGCTCCACCCCGACCACCGCATCTGCCTTGCCCGACCAGTAGCGAGTGGACAGCCCGGTGCCTGAACCCAGATCGACCACAAGCCGGGGCCGCTCCACTGCGGCCATGCGACATAGCAAGGGGGCCAGCGCCGGCGGAGGCGAGGGCCGTACCTCATCATAGTGGGCGGAGAATCCCGTAAACCGGGCAATGTTTCCCTCGAATCCCATGTCACCTTTACTGCCGTCAGGATCGTGCGTCGCCTGCATCAGGGAACGTCCAACACCTGCGCGTCCTTCTCAAGGCGCAGTTTGAGCTTCTGATAGTCCAGTTGCTGCACCGGCACCCCGCTGTCCATGGCCAGCACGGCGGCCGTGGCCACGGACTGTCCCATCACCATGAAGGTCCACTCCAGGCGGATGGCTCCGTACGCCACATAACTGGAGGAGGGGCAGGTGGGGGTGAGCAGGTTCACGCATTCTGCGGCTTTGGGCACCACGGAGCGATAGCTCACGCCGAACGGAGCCCACTTGTCCCCGCCAAAGACGGTGCCCTCATTCCAGGCCGCTCCGTCCTTCACGATTCTGCGGGCGTTATGCAGATCAAACGGCCACCAGACCAGCGCGACAGAGTCATCCACCGCCACCTGGTTCTCCTTCCGTCCATGCGCTTCTGTAAGCACGAAGTCGCTGATCATACGTCGGCCGTTGCGCACGTAGAACATGCGCGGCCAGCCGCCGTGATCCTGAAACTCGTCTTTGCATACGCCCCACTGCGACCAGGCCTGACGCACATCTTCCGGCACGCTTGGGTCGTTGGCGGAGAACCAGCAGAGCCCCTGGATGAAGGTCAGGCTGTGCTTGAACAACTCCTGCCGACGCGCGTGGGTTGCCGTGGGCCAGTCGTGATTCCAGCCGATCATGTTGCCAGAGAGATCATGCCAGGAGCCCAGATCCGTTTTGCCATTGGGGAGGGCCGGGCCGGGCTTCCAGAGTTTCCCACCCGCCTTTAAGTAGCGGCGGTAAATCTCGTATTCATCGGGATTGTAGCCATCCGGCTTGGCAAAGGGAATGCGATTGGCAGGATCCTTCGTGAAGCAGAGACGGAAGCAGTAGGCCTGGATGCTCTTATCCCCAGCGCCATGCTCTCCCACCACCCCGTCTTGAATGCAGGCAATCAGGCCGCTGGATGGATCCCCGGGCGTCTTGTAAGGATCCAACTTTACGCTGAACTGGTTGTAGGTCGTGTTGGCACGAATGCCGTTTAGTGTCTCCCCATACTTGGCGTTGCCCTCCCGACCCACGGTGGTGCTCACACCGGCCGCCGCCAGGAGATCCCCTTCATAGGTGGCATCAATAAACATCCGCCCGCGAAACTCCTGCCCCCCTTCCGCCTTGAGCGCCACGAGACGCGGCCCCTCCTTCACCGCGCCGCCTGCGTCCGCTAGCCGGGTTCCCGGAAACAGACGAATCTTGGGAAACTCCTTCATCCAGGTGGAGAACACCTCCTCCGCCACATGCGACTCAAAACGCCACAGCGCCGGTTTCTTCTCCCGCGTTTTCAGCATTTCATCGAACTCGGCCAGTTTCCCGTATCGGCGCGCCGCCTTGCGGTAGAACTGGAGCGTGAGCCCGCCCACGGCCGGACTGTTCTGAAAGGGCTTGTGGTTGTCGATGTCAGATCCCCCCAGCCCTTCCACGCTCATGCCGCCGAAGTGCTGGCTCGGCTCGATCAAGGCCACGCTGCGCCCCATCTTGGCTGCCTGCACAGCCGCCACCACCCCGGCGCTGGTGCCGCCATAGATGACGAGATCCGTCTGGACCGCCTCCTGCCCGGCCAGGGGCAGCGCAGACAGCAGGGTCAGGGCAAGGGAAGCGAGAGGAAGTTTCATGCGTTGAAGAAGTCGGAAATGCCGGATTTTGGACGGAAGAACCTGGTCCGAGATGAACTCATTTTCACCTGGGGAGGCGAACGCTGATCCTCCGAGATTGCCCCGATAGAGCAACCCGCCACCCCGGCGTATAGCATCCTCCATGAATTCACGCACCCTTCATTTCAGCAAGCCTCTCCTGGCCCTCCCTTTCCTCCTGGCGGGACTCACCTCCGCCCCGGCGGCAGACGCGCCCAAGCTGCCCAAGATCCCCTCCAAGTCGATCGCCGTGAAGAAGGAGCTCTTGTTCTCCGATGACTTCCAAGGGGCGACACCGGCCGCTGTCTGGCACAAGGTGGTCCCCACCTTCGCGGTGGAGAATGGCACGCTGAAGGGTACCCAGACTCGCGACCAGAACATTCCTGCCGCCGATGGCAAACCTGCCGTCACCGCCCACGCCGCCGTGCACGGCCTGGAGATCCCCACCAAGGACAGCGTGGTGGAAGTGAAGATCAAGTTCGAAGGCGCATCCATGATCGACGTCGAGTTTGACGACCGCAAGTACACCGGCGCCCACTACGGCCACCTGTGCCGGGCCCAAGTTCGTCTCAATGGCGTCACCATCATCGATGAGCGCGACGGCGGCATGAAGAATGAGATCCGCGAGATGCGCAACAGCACCGACCCTGCCAAGAAGGCGGAGGCCAACAAGCTGCTGGTGGGTCGTCAGGTCACCTACCCGGCCAAGCTGGAGACGGGCAAATGGTACAATCTGGTGGTGGAGACAGTCGGCGACGAAATTCGCGTCACCATCGATGGCGAGCCAGCCGGCTACCTGAAATCCTCCGGCATCGCGCATGCGACCAAGTCCAAGATCGAACTTGGCGTGGCTGGCAAGGACGGCTTCTACGACGACATCAAGGTGTGGAATGCCGCACCCGCCAAGTAAGGCGAACCGGACGCAGCTTCACAAAAACCCCTTCCCCATTCTGCTCATGAGCCACTCCCGATTTGCCCCACGTCATTGGATTGCCGCCGGTTCTCTGGTCGCCGGAGTGGCCATCATGTCCCTTGCACAGGAGCCAGCCCCTGGAGTCGCTGCGTCGCCCCCAGTCGCCGCACCGCCGATGAGTTCCCAGGTCTTTGACTGGGAAAAGATGACCGCCAAGAACACTGCCAAGGGGCAGGTACGAAAAGTCTGCCAGGCCCCCACCGCCACTCTGGATGAACTGGAGTGCCACATCACTACCTTGAACCCCGGTGAGGAAGCCCACCCGCCCCATCAGCACCCCGACGAGGAGCTCATTGTGGTAAAGGAGGGCACGGTAGAATCTCTCGTGAACGGGCAACTGGTTCGCATCGGCCCAGGATCCGTCATCTTCCAGGCAGCCAACCAGATGCACAGCATCCGCAATGTGGGAGACACCCCGGCCACGTATCATGTGATCAAGTGGAACTCTCCCGGCATGCTGAAGGGGCGTCTCCAGAAGAGGTGAGCTGCCCCTGCTACAGATGCCGTTTCACAAACTGACGGACAATGGTACTTATGTACCCGCTGGCTCTCCGTGGCATGCGTCGTGCATGATCCAGCGCCATCATGCGATGGCCCTGCCTGCGTTCCTTCTTGATCCCGGCCCTGATGGTTGTTTCCACAACCCTCCAGGCTGCCACGGTCCTTTCCTCCCACCAGGGAGCCACTGATCCCACGACGGAAGGCTGGGCCAAAAGCGCGAGCGGGGCCACCACCATCGTCACCTCTGACTACACGGACACGGCGGACAGCAACAGGGAGTCCTGGCGGATCTACGACCCGGGGGCCACCTCTGGTGGCACAGGGTTGTACTACCAGACCACCCTCACCGCACCGAAGGTCACAGACATCCTGAGCACGGGTTGGGAGTACATTGCCACCATCAAGGTCCCCACGCTCGACCCCAACGAGAACACGGCCTGGACCACCGGCAGCAACACTTGGGTGGGCTTCCTGGCTGCCAACGACGGATCAGGCAACCGGCGCGCCTGGGCGCTGATGTTTGGCCGGAATGCCACGGGAGGCACCATCGTCTCCGTCTTTGGAGGCACCAACAAAACTCTGGCCCCAGGATACCATGACTACTCCATGGTCTATGACCCTACGACAAAACTCACCACGGTCTCCATCGATGGCACGGTCTGGCTCACCGACTATGCGGGCAGCAATCAAGGAGCAACCAGCGGCTCAAGCCTGCTCTACTGGGGTGACAACAACGCGCAGTCCGCCACTCAGACGGCCCGGGCTGCCTACTACGAATCGGTCGAATTCATCCAGTACTCCGCGGTTCCGGAGCCCGGGCGTATGCTGCTGCTGAGTTCCGCTTTGGTGGTCTGGGCCTTGCGCCGCCGCCGGGGATAGGCGTCTTGTGTCTTGAAGTCTTCTGTCTCTACCCCGTTTGCCGACACGTATCCCTAGGACACCATGCAAATCGGGATCGACAGCTTCGTGGCCACGTCCACCAATACCACCTCCGGCAACGCCATCTCTCCAGCCGAGAGGATGGGCAACCTGCTCGAGGAAATCACCCTCGCGGACGAGTCCGGTCTGGATGCCTTTGGCATTGGCGAGCACCATCGCAGTGAGTTCCTTGATTCCGCACCCGCTGTCATCCTGGCGGCCGCTGCCGCACGCACCCAGCGCATTCGTCTGAACAGCGCTGTCACCGTGCTCAGCGCAGCCGATCCGGTCCGTGTGTTCCAGGAGTTTGCAACCCTTGACCTCATTTCCAAGGGGCGCGCGGAGCTGGTGGTGGGTCGGGGCTCCTTCACAGAGGCCTTTCCCCTCTTCGGCCTCAATGTGCGCGACTACGATTCGCTCTTTGCCGAGAAGCTTGACCTCCTGCTGAAACTGCGTGCCGAGACCCATGTCACCTGGTCCGGGCGGCATCGCGCCCCACTCACCGGGCAGGGCGTCTATCCTCGTCCCCTACAGGAGTCCATTCCCATCTGGCTCGGAGTCGGCGGCACTCCTGCCTCCTTTGTACGGGCTGGCACGCTGGGCCTCCCGCTCATGGTGGCCATCATCGGTGGTGATCCTCGACATTTCCGTCCCCTGATTGATCTCTATCGCCAGGCAGGCCTCGAGGCAGGGCATAAACCAGAAGCGCTCAAAGTCGGACTGCACTGCCTCGGGTTCGTGGGTCAAACCACGGCCGCTGCCAAAGACGACTTCTTCCCCGGTTATGCCGAGTCCTTCACCCGCATCGGCAAAGAACGCGGCTGGCCTCCGACCACGCGTGCGCAGTTCGAAGCCGTGGCCGGACCGAATGGAGCGCTGCTCATCGGCGATCCCGACACGGTCGCGGAGAAGGTCGTCCGTCTGAGCAAGGATCTGGGCGGTATTTCCCGCCTGAACTTTCAGATGACCGTGGCCGCGGTGCCCCATGAGAAGATGCTGGAGTCCATCCGGCTGCTGGGGACAGAGGTCGCGCCGCGGCTGCGGTAAGCAGTACCAAATCCCGTTTGTCCAAGGAGCGGCGGTTTGTGCCTTAAGCACAACCGCCGTGGCGAGCGGAGCAGGCGATCGCCAACTTAAAAAAGCGGTGCATCAGGCCATTGGCGACCGTCACCCAAGTATGAGGCACGTCTCCCTCCGGCCACGATCGGCGGTTGTGCTTGAGGCACAA
>NZ_BATR01000132.1 GCF_000739655.1 Verrucomicrobium sp. BvORR106
GGCGAAATTGTACGGAGTACAGGCTTCAGCCTGCGGAAGCTGGATGTTAGAAGTTAGAAGTTAAGAGTCTGAATTGTGAAAGCTTCGTGAACTGAACACCTCACCAGACCACTCGCTGAATGCCTAACGTCGACGTCCAACCTCTAACTCATAACTCTTAACTCCTACCCTTCCCTCACAACTTGATCCCCGGAATGCCCTTCAGCGCATCTTGGAGCGCCTTGTTGGCTTCCTTCTCGATGTCCTCCACGTTGGGCGTGGCGGGTTTGGAAGCGGGGGCGGCACCTGCACCGGCTGTGGAGGCAGGGGTCGTGGACCAGTCGAGGCCTTGGGTGAAGACCTTGACGTTGCTGCCGGTGCCTTCGGGCTGGATCATGATGGTGAGATCCGCACCGTTGAGCTTGCGCTTGAGGATGGCGTTGTTCTTGCCGATGAGGCTCCCTGCCCCGTCCTGCCACCCCTGGGCCTGGAGCTTCTTGGAGAAGGCATTGGCCACAGTGCCCACGGAACCATCGGCCTTGAAGAGGATGTGACCGACGACGGACTTGTACTCGATGTCACGGGCACCGGTCGGCAGCGGCAGATCGGCGACAGGAAGTTTCGGGCCGGAGGGGACGGGTTCGGATTCCTCTTTGTCTTTCTCCATCTTTTTGGAACTGGAGGCGGTCGGAGATTCAGCGGCTTCGGCGGCGAAAGCTCCCTTGGGCAGCGGGGCCGAGAAGTTGAGATCGACGTTCCACGTCTGGCCGAAAAACTCCAGTTCCTTGCCAGTGGTCAGGCGACCGGAGACCTGGGTATCAGTGACTGTGAAGCCTTCCATCTTGATGGCGCCGACAGAGGAGAAGGGCGACTTGGAATGAGCGCTGTGCGCGACCTCGCACCCGAAGATGCCGCCATCCTTGAACACGCTAATCACCAAGGCGCTGCCCAGTTTTTTGAAGCCGGCGTCGAAGTCCGGCTTCTTGGAGGCGGAGGGGTTCTTCTCCGTGAACACCAACCGGATCGCGGGCTTGTCGCTGAAGGGCTCGCGGGTCTGGACCACGAGGTACTGGATCTTCCCGTCCTTGCCATCGCTCAGGAAGGTGCCGCTGACGGTGGGTTTGTCGGCAGGGGCTTGGGCGCGGCCAGGGATGACACTGCTGAGCGCCATGAAGGCACCGAGCAAAAGAGAGGCGACAGGTGACGGGGAGGTAGGACGAAATTTCATTGGCTTAAAGGCAATCTTCAAGAATTGCTTGTCAATCGCAACCAAAGTTGTGACCAAAGAGCTTCCGAATGAGATCACTCCCATTCGACGCTCTTGCTAGCCTGCCCACACCCCACCCCTTACTTCTCCACCGGATACCCCTGCCACAACCACTCGAGCGCCTGCGGCAAAAACTGCGCCTTGGCGGGGCCGACGCTGTGGCCGGTGTTCAGGCAATAGACATACTGATACGGGTAGCCTTTGGCCTTGAGCACCTTGGCCATGCGGTGGTTGGCTTCCACCCAGTCGTGCATGTTGTCGCGCATGACGTTGGGGTTCAGGAGATCACGATCTCCCACGGCCATCCAGATGCGGAGGGGCTTGACGGGGCTCGCGGGGATGAGCTTGTCATGGAAGTCCCAGGCACCGCCAGGCGTCTCGGGATTGAAGGGCCACTGCTGGTTCACGAACGTTCCAGAGGTGGTGAGCACGCGATGATAGAGATCATTGCGATACCAGGCCATTGCCAGAGCCGCGGAGCCACCAGAGCTGTTGCCCATGGTGGCGCGACCTTCGGGGTCTTTGGTCAGCTTCACGCCGTAGTTCTTCTCCACCAGAGGCAGCACCTCGGTCTCGATGAACTCGGCAAACAGCCCAGACATGGTGTCGTACTCCCTGCCCCGCTCGTGGCCTTGCGCATCGCCCCCGCCGCTGGAGATCATGATGGCGATCATGGCGGGCACGCGCTTCTGGGCGATGAGATTATCCAGCGTGCGGACGAGGTTCATGTCCGGCTTGCCCATGCCGGGTCCATCGTGCGTGACGATGAACGGCGCAGCGGTGCCAGCCTTGTATTGGGCCGGGACGTACACGGTGACGGTCCGCTTGTAATCAATCGGGTGGGTCTTGACGATCAGAGTCTTGGGATTATTCGGATCGACCGTGCCGAACTCATCGCGGGCGATGCCGGGATTGAAGAGCTTGCACTCCCGGGAATCCATCTGGAACTGCTGGACCTTCCCCTGAGGAACACCCTCGACGGATTTGGCCTCAGGAGCCGGGATGTAGTCCGGACCGATGACGAAGTCCCCGTTCACATTCACGGGCGGGTTCACCCCCGGCTTGCCGTCCAGGCGGGTGAACTTGGGTGCGCCCGGTCCATCCAACGGCCGCGTGGGTGGCTGCGGCCGCTCGGGCTTCTTGGCCGGGGCCGGGGCTGGAGGCGGAGTTTGAGGTTGGTTTGGGGGCTGCTGGCTAAAAGCCGGGAGAGAGACGGCCACCAGGCCGGTACAGACGATCTGACGAAGGGTAACCATGGGAGGAAGAGTTGCGGATGGATCAACGCACTGTCCGCTACGAAGTATTCAGCGATTTCCACCCGAGCTCTCCCATCCCTCCTCGCCCCCACCGTGCGAATTCTGAAAAGGCATTCATCCAGGCCTTCTGGTGCGTTTCAGAAAAAAGTTCAGCCCGCTGTCGATTTCCTCCGATGCCAATCGACTGGCTCTTGAAACGGCCAATCAACGCGCCGCGGAAACCCACACTCCTCTCCCCTACCCTTTATGAAATACATCTGCCTCGGATACATCGAACCCAACAAGTTTGAATCCATGTCGGAAAGCGAGCGTAACGCGATGGTGGACGAATGCTTCTCGTATGACGATGAATTGCGCCGGAACGGTCACTTCGCCGGTGGCGAGGCTCTCCAGGGTCCACAGTCCGCCGCGACCCTGCGCTGGGAGAATGGCAAGGTGGCTGTGACCGATGGTCCCTATGCTGAAACGAAGGAGCAGATCGGCGGCATCCTCATCCTGGAGGCGCGCGATCTGAATCACGCCATCCAGCTCATGTCCAAGCACCCCGGTGTGAAGGCGGGCCCGTTCGAGATCCGTCCCGCCGCAGATCTCAGCGGCATGGTGCAGGAGAGTGAAGAACGCCGCGCCGATGCGTGAGGGCCGCCCCTGCAACGAACTCCAATCACAGAACTATCTTACCAACATGTCCAAGCTTCGCGTTAATTGCTTTGGCGTATCCCTCGACGGCTTTGGGGCCGGCCCTGATCAGAGCCTTGAGAATCCCCTGGGAGTGGGCGGTTTTGATCTCCACCAGTGGTTCTTCCCGACCCGCACCTTTAAGCAGATGCAGGGTGAAGGCGACGGCACCACCGGGATCGACAACGACTATGCCGAACGGGGCCTGGCGAACCTCGGCGCGTGGATTCTAGGACGCAACATGTTCGCCCATTCCCGAGGGCCTTGGGTGGATGATGGATGGAAGGGCTGGTGGGGCGAGAACCCGCCGTATCACGTGCCTGTCTTCATCCTCACCCATCACGCCCGCCCCTCCATCGAGATGGAAGGAGGCACTACCTTCCACTTCGTGACCGATGGCATCCACGCTGCGCTGGAGCGTGCGAAAGCGGCCGCAGGTGACAAGGACGTACGCATAGGAGGTGGGGCAGCCACGATCCGCCAGTATCTGGAGGCAGGCCTGGTGGATGAGATGCATCTCGCCGTCGCCCCCGCTGCTCTAGGCCGTGGGGAGAACCTCTTGGCAGGAATTGATCTCCGGAAGCTGGGCTACAAGTGCACCGAACACGCCACGAGCGAGTCCGCCATGCATGTCGTCTTTACCAAGTGAGGGGGCCTCGCCCCTCCGGATACTCCGGGTGCAGTTCAATCACTCCCTTCACCGATTCCGATGCAAAACTCGAACTCGGTGGATGGAGGAGATTGCAGCCCTTTTCTGACGTCATCGATAAAGTCCTGTAAGCTCTCCAAAGGGCGACCATGTTCTACACTGAACGAACCCGACCGGCTTCCGAGGCGGATGGTGGAAAATTTTCCCGTGTTATGTAGCCCCCAGCTCCCGGTGGTCGGGTAGGAGCCTGCGTCCACCTTGACGTGAATCTCAACCCCGGTGAGGTCAGATTCCCGCAGAGCATCGATGGTGAGGCCTCCTACCCCTTCGATACGCTGGCTGGCGAATTGTACGAGCAGATTGGGAACGGTCTCAGGCACAAGTCGCGCACCCTTGAGCGCATTCACCTGCTGGGCAAACGCCGTTCCCGCGATCAGTTCGCCCCCTTCAATAGTGACAAGACTGATCTGCAGAGCCTCGCTCTCAGCAAGCTTCGGCAAGGCCTTGATCTCCGGCACCGCGAGCAACGCTGAGCCATGGTCGCGGCGCCAGATGTTCGCAGCAATGAACCTTTCACGATCACGCGTGCGACGGGATGCTTTGGGGGAGAACGCATACGTCTTGGGATCCATCCGGTTCAGCGCCCATAGGGCAAAATCGCAGATGCGGGGATTCGAGTAGTTGAAGTTCCCTCGCGCCCCGGTCGATCCGGCACGGATAGCGGAGTCTTCGAGAGCATGAACCAAAAGCCGGATCGCAATGCCCCGTGCTTCAGCCTCCTGTGGTTTGAGACGGATGGAGTTGAAATCATCTTTGGCGTCAGCGTGAAGAAGTTCACCAAGGATGCTGACTATCTCGAATCGCTCGTAGATGGGACGCAGGTCCCACTCTTTCACCAATTCCTGCATGGCAACGGTATTGCCACTGGCGACCAGAAGCCGGATGGTCACTTCCACACCGTCGCGAATCCCATTGCTATCCGCCCGCCCGAGCCTCCTCCATTGCTCAATGACAAGAGGCAGTGCCTCCGGATGATCGTCATTGAGCAGGCACGTCATCGCGGAAAGGCGGACATTGAGATCCCCATCGCCCCTGGCTCTCGCCAGCAGTTGCTTCGTGGCAGCGTCACCTTTGACGTTGGCGAGGACATCGATGAATCGACGTACAAGCCACGGTTCCTGGACCTTGACGGCGCCCTCCAACACTGCCCGGTCTGCAGCAGCCGCATCCAACTCGCGAAGCCGCACATAGAGCGGACCCGGATCCACCTCTCCGGATCCAATATCATCGATCAGAGACTGCTTTTCCCCCTTGCGCTGAAAGCCCTCCCACCACTCCCGCACTTCCTTCTTGGTGGCGGCCACATCATCATCGCGGGACATGTAACTCGATGTGGAACGCGGCGTATAAAAGTTCTTCCGCGCGATGCGAGATAGGATCGCCTCCGCGCAATCTCCCACCGTCAGGATGGTGTGAGAGAAATGAAAGTTGCGATGAAATCCGACAGATCTGGAGAATCGATCATCTCCCAACACGTCAACTAGCTGGGGTACCGCCGCAGTCCCCAGTTTCACCAACTGATGAGCCGGACTCTCCTCCCCCGCATTCATCTCAAAAATATCGCACCAGCCCGGCTGACTCGATTGATGGCCGTTTTGATCCCGCAACTGGAAAATGAGCTCAGAAACCTGTCTATCCACCGGCAGCTTCGCGAGGTCATCCCGGCTCACGAAGGCGTGCGCCGCGTCTTCTTTGACCATCTTTTCGAGAATCGCGACGCTCGCTTTGGCCCGGTCAATCTGCACACTGTGAGGATAGAGCCGGATGATCCGGCGAAACATCTCCAGCAGCTTTCCCCGTGAGACGAGCTCCTCGTCACGTGCCCACATCTCGCCGCCAAGGCTGGAGCCGCCAGCGTGAAGCACCGCATCCCACGTGGCAGCGTGCCCCAACTCGATCTCCAAAGCCTCGCGCATGGCAGGCTTGGACGCGCGCTGATCACGGATAAAGGAGCATTCCAACTTGGAAGCCTCGTCATACATCTGCTGCGCGAGCACGAACTCCCCCTTTCGCCAGCAGATGTAGGCGTAGTGGAACGTCTCAGCCTTGTGTCCCAGCTTGGCTCTGAACCTGCTTTTTCGGCTCTCGGGTGGCGCTTGAAGTTCGCCGAGCAGGCCCTTCACCATCTCCACAAAATCTCGCGGCTCCGCCCCCACCTTTTCATACGCTTTCGCACCAGGTCCAGTTTTGGTAAAAGTCCGCTCAGTGAGGTCAGGAAACAACACGTGAAACTTGTCACCTTCGCCACCAAGGAGGAAGCCCGGCGAAGTCACCCTTATGGGCTGATCGCCATCTTCATAGTAGTACACACCCGTCCCAATCTCAGCCCATGTCGCGTCTTTGGGATCAGGGTGTCCCAAGGTGGCAAACCACTCAAAGCACTCCTTTGCCTCCGCACTGACTTCCTCAGCCGCGAGCGATGACCAGCACAGCCCAAGACCAATAGCGCAAAGCAAAAACTTCATGAAAGAAGTCTAAGCTGGAGCCCCAGACGATGTCACGCCTGGAGTGCAGGTACCTTTTTCTCCGTAAAAACAAAAACACCCCGGACCTCATGGAGACCCGGGGTGCTTTCTCACAACATCCGCAATAAAGCGGACGCAATTGGTTGGGGCTTACGCCAAGTCGAACCGGTCCAGGTTCATGACCTTGGTCCAGGCGGCGACGAAGTCGCTGAGGAACTTCTCCTCGGAGTCGGCGGTCGCGTAGACTTCGGCCACGGCGCGGAGGATGGAGTTCGAGCCGAAGACGAGGTCATTGCGGGTGCCGGTCCACTTGGGCTGACCGGTCTTGCGATCGATCGCGGCGAAGGCGTTGCCACAGGGGGAGACCTGCTTCCACTCCGTGCCCATGCTGAGCAGGTTCACGAAGAAGTCATTGGTCAGCGCCTCGGGACGCTCGGTGAGAACGCCGTGCTTGGCACCGCCAGTGTTGATGTTCAAGACACGCAGGCCACCGAGCAGCACCGTCAATTCAGGAGCGGTGAGGGTGAGCAGTTGCGCCTTGTCGATGAGAAGGGCTTCAGCCGGGATGGTGTAGCGCCCCTTGAGGTAGTTTCTGAAACCATCGGCGATGGGCTCCAGCGCACCGACGGATTCCACATCCGTCTGCTCCTGGGAGGCATCACCACGGCCGGGCGTGAAGGGCACGGTGATGTCCTTGCCCGCGTTCTTGGCCGCCTGCTCCACACCGGCGGAACCGGCGAGAACGATGAGGTCAGCCAGGGAGATCTTCTTGCCACCCGTCTGGGCGCCGTTGAACTCGTTCTGGATGCCTTCCAGCTTCTCCAGCACCTTGGCAAGCTGGGTGGGGTTGTTCACTTCCCAGTCCTTCTGCGGAGCCAGACGGAGGCGGCCACCATTGGCACCACCGCGTTTGTCTGAACCACGGAACGTGGAGGCGGAAGCCCAGGCGGTACCGACGAGCTCTGAGACGGTGAGACCGGAGGCGAGCACCTTGGCCTTCAGGGCAGCGACATCGGCATCGTCCACCAGCGCGTGATCCACGGCCGGGATGGGGTCCTGCCAGATGAGCTCCTCAGCGGGCACTTCTGCCCCGAGGTAGCGAGCACGCGGACCCATGTCACGGTGCGTGAGCTTGAACCAGGCGCGGGCGAAGGCGTCGGCGAACTGGTCGGGGTTCTCGAGGAAACGGCGGGCGATCTTCTCGTACTCGGGGTCGTACCGCAGAGCGAGGTCGGTCGTGAGCATGGAGGGGGCGATGCGCTTGGTCTTGTCATGCGCATGCGGCACGGTGCCTTCGCCAGCACCGTTCTTGGGACGCCACTGGTGGGCACCCGCGGGACTCTTGAAGAGTTCCCACTCGAAGCTGAAGAGGTTCCAGAAGAAGTTGTTGCTCCACTTGGTCGGCGTGCTGGTCCAGGTGACTTCCAGACCGCTGGTGATGGTGTCGCCCCCCTTGCCGCTGCCAAAGCTGTTGCTCCAGCCGAGGCCCTGCTGCTCAAGACCAGCCGCTTCCACATCCTTGCCCACGTTGTCGGCCGGGCCGGCACCGTGCGTCTTGCCGAAGGTGTGACCGCCAGCGATGAGCGCGACAGTTTCCTCGTCGTTCATGGCCATGCGGCCGAAGGTGTCGCGGATGTCCTTGGCAGCTAGCACGGGGTCAGGATTGCCATCCGGGCCTTCCGGGTTCACGTAAATAAGGCCCATCTGCACGGCGGCCAGTGGGTTCTCCAGGTTCCGGCTGTGAACTTTGCCATCGGCCGTGTCATCTGACACCAGCACGCCGTGGTCTTCCACCACGCCGGGAGAGCCGTGGGCATAGCGCACATCGCCACCCAGCCAGGTGGTCTCGCGGCCCCAGTACACATCGTTGTCAGGCTCCCAGGTGTCTTCACGGCCACCGGCAAAGCCAAAGGTCTTGAAGCCCATGGTCTCCAGCGCGACGTTGCCGGTGAGGATCATGAGATCCGCCCAGGAGATCTTGCGGCCGTACTTCTGCTTGATGGGCCAAAGGAGGCGGCGGGCCTTGTCCAGGCTGACGTTGTCCGGCCAGCTGTTGAGCGGGGCAAAGCGCTGCTGCCCACGACCGCCACCGCCACGGCCATCGCCAGTGCGATAGGTGCCGGCGCTGTGCCAGGCCATACGGATGAAAAGCGGGCCGTAGTGACCGAAGTCGGCCGGCCACCAGTCCTGAGAGTCCGTCATGAGCGCCGCGAGGTCTGCCTTCACTGCGGCGAGGTCCAGGCTCTTGAACTCCTCAGCGTAGTTGAAGTCCTTGTCCATGGGGTTGGACTTGGAGGAGTGCTGGCTGAGAAGGTCAACGCGGAGCTGGTTGGGCCACCAGTCACGGTTGGTCGTACCGCCACCGGAGGTGGCGTGGAGAACAGGGCATTTGGCTTCGGTGCTCATGGATTTGTTTTCGTGAGGAGTTGGAATGCGACGGGGGTGAGAAGATGGCGATGACGTGAGTCCAGAAATACGTGCCGCAGCGCAATTTCAGACAAGGTTCCTGGCTTGGATTTGCCATTTCGGCAATGCAACGCCCGGAACAGAACCCGAAGTTAAGGGGTTGAAACTGAAAGTCCTATTGATTGTCCCTATGACACGCATAGGACATCGCTATGGCAGCAAGCCGGGGCAAGGCGGCAAGCGGGCATTTTCCCACGCAACCGTGGAAACAGCAAGGGGTGGCTTGTGCAGCGGAGGACGGTCGTCGGCTAACGGGGCTTCGGTGGCTCAGGTACCCGGGGATCCGGGCTGGAGAGCTTCTGGTACTTCTCTGGTAGTGTCGCCGGAATCGCGGAGCCAAAAGTCCTGCCCTCGCTCTCAATCCTGCCGGAGGCGAGTTCCATGCTGGAACTGACGGTGCCGATGTATCGGGAGGCAGCGTCCTGCCCGGTGCGCGCAGCAAAGGCCTCCCAGAGAACCACTGGCTCCTTGTTGGAGAGCTTGAAGACGCCGCCCACGAAAAGATTCTCGCCGGATCGTAGCCTCCCCTCTGCAAGATTCGCCGCCCACCCTTCTGGGAAGTACCAGTCCTCGTTCACCTCACAGTGGCGGAAGACATTGCCGGTGATCACGGCCTTCGACTCCGCAATGCTGATGCCAGTCTTCAGCTTCTCCAAGCTCGAGTTCTTCACAGAGAACACGCACCTCCACCCACGGACTCCTGCACGGTCGGGAGCCCCCTTGAACGCGCAGTCCTCGACTTCCGCCGCGACTTGCTTGGACACCGAGAGTCCCGATCCGAAGTTGTCCAGAAACAGGCAGCGAACAAAACGATGCGATCGCCCCATCGCATCCACACCCGCGACGAGGTTCTCAAAGAATACACAGTCCTCGTACGTGGAGTCGCAGTCATCGTACACGTCTCGCACCCCAGTGGCACCGTTGTGATCAAAGATCGAGTTCCGGGTCACCACCTGAGAGCCATGGTGGGACATGCCCTGGTCCATGTTGTAGCAGCCGCGGACGTTCTCGAAGACAAGGTCATGCGACTTTGTTGTAGAGAAGCTGTCCTGCGATGCCCACGCTGAGGTGAGGTTCTTGATTGTCACATAGCACTTCCCCACGTGCAGGGCTGTATGAGCACGGCGCGGCATGAGGATCTGGGTGTTGCTCAAGGTCTTGCCTTCAGGTAACTTGAGATACAGCGTGCCGCCAGAGTCAGCCGTCTCCAGGGAGAGGAAATATTGCCCCGGCTCAAGAGCTTCAAGCGACTGCGCACACGAGCCAGGTTTCCCGTCAAAGAAGACGATGGAAAACGCGGACTTTTCGTAGTCTTTGGTCGCCGAGACCTGCTTGAAACGCAGAGGGAAGTCGTAGCGCGTGCCGTACACTCCCGAGGCCCCCTCCAGCGGCTTCCACTCCTCAATCCCATACTGCACCAACCCTGAAAGGGTGGCCCCCTGACCATCCAGCACGATGGGTGCCCCGGGTGCCCCGCCCTTCTTGAAGTTGATCCCCGGCTCACTGTAGGGCTCCGGATTCACCTTCAGGAAAACAGTATCACCCGGCTTGGCCAGATCGATCCCCTTCTGGATGGTCTTCACAGGGGTCGTGCTCGAACCGTCGTTGCTGTCAACACCACGGACATTGTCAACGTGCAGCGATCCCGCGAATAATGGGATCTGGAGCGTGAGCAGGGCAAGGCAAGAAAAGAGTCTCACAGGTGAAGAAGACGTCTGGGACACACCCAATAATGCAATCGACAACGTGAATGAACAAATTGCCCCGGAAGCAGACTGCCAGCCTGCCCTAAACCACCCCCGTCAGATAATAGACGCCGATAACCACAAACACCGCGAGCGTCTTGATCAAGGTGACCGCGAAGATGTCCCGATAAGACTGCCGGTGGGTCAATCCGGTGACGGCCAGCAGCGTGATCACCGCCCCATTGTGAGGCAGCGTATCCATGCCACCGCTGGCCATGGAGGCCACACGGTGCATGACCTCTGCGGGGATGCCGGAATTCAGCGCGGCCGGGATAAACGTCTCCGACATGGCCGCAAGGGCGATACTGAGCCCGCCCGATGCGGAACCGGTGATCCCTGCCAGCGTGGTGACCGTGACGGCCTCGCTGATGAGCGGATTACGAATGGCTTCCAGCGCCCGAGTGAGGGCCACGAACCCCGGCAGCGCCGCGATCACGGCACCGAACCCGTACTCTGCCGCGGTGTTCATCGCCGCGAGCAAGGCCCCGGAGATGGCCGGCTTCGAACCCTCCAGGAAGTGCTTGGAAACGGACTTCCACGCCAGCAGCAGCACAGCCGCGATGCCGACCAGCAAAGCCCCCTGCACCGCCCACACCGCTGTGACGCGGGAGATCTCCTGGGTGACGGGGGCCGCCTTGCCGATCGCCGTGGGCAGGAAGGAATGCGTCTCCCCGTAGTAGTGGGGAATGACGGCGGTGAGCACCTTGTTCAACACCCCCACCAGCAACAGTGGCAACAAGGCAATCAGCGGATGGGGCAGGCTCTCATGATTGAGCGAGGCAGGTTCATTCAGCAGATTCACGCCATAGCCCTCCCCTGCCGCCGCAGCACGGCGTCGACGCCAGTCCAGGTACACCAGACCAAAGGCCAGGATGAACAGTCCGCCGATGGTGCCCAACCACGGCGCAGCATAGATGGTCGTCTTGAAGAACGTGGTGGGAATGATGTTCTGGATCTGCGGGGTGCCGGGCAGGCAGTCCATGGTGAAGGTGAAGGCCCCCAGCGCGATGGTTCCAGGGATCAACCGCTTGGGGATGTCCGCCTTCCGGAACATCTCCGCCGCAAAGGGATACACCGCGAACACCACCACGAAGAGCGAGACTCCGCCGTAGGTGAGCAGCGCACACACGGCCACGATGGCGGCGATGGCCCGCTTTCCTCCCACCAGGGATATCACGGCAGTGACGATGGATTGCGCGAAGCCCGAAAGCTCAATCACCTTCCCGAAGATCGCCCCCAGCAGAAAGACCGGGAAGTAGAGTTTCAGGAAACCGGCGAGCTTCTCCATGAAGAGCCCGCTGAACATGGGCGCGACCAGGCTGGGATCGGTCAGCAAGACCGCCCCCAGCGCCGCCACCGGGGCGAAGAGGATCACGCTGTAGCCGCGATAGGCGATCCACATCAGGAAGATCAGAGCTCCCAGGACAATCAACACGCTCATGGTCAGGTATCAGGTGAGGTAAGGGTCCACGAACTCACTGGGAGGTCCAGCCGCCATCGATGGCGAGGTGCTGCCCGGTGACGTTCCGCGCCGCGGGGCTCATGAAGTACGCGACCGCTCCGGCGATCTCCTCGAAGGTGATGAACACCTTCTTCGGCATGGGCTCGAGCATGATGCGATTCACCACATCCTCCTCGGTCAGTCCTCGGAGCCTGGCCTGATCCTTGATCTGGGCATCCACCAGAGGCGTGTGCACATAGGAGGGGCAGATCGTGTTGCTCGTGATGTCCGTGCCTGCCGTCTCCAGCGCCAGGGTCTTGGAAAAACCCAGCAACGCGTGCTTGGCCGCCACATAGGCGGACTTGCCCGGGGAGGCCACCAGCGAGTGGATGGAGCCCAGATGGATGACCCGGCCGAAACCGCGCGCCCGCATGCCCGGCAGCACCCCGCGCGTCATCAGGAATGTGCCCCGCAGCAGCACATTCGTGAGCAGGTCCCACTGCTCCGTGGGGAACTCGTCCACCTTGGCGACCTTTTGCAGGCCGGCGTTGTTGATCAGCACACTGACGGGGCGGCCCTCCAGGGATTCCCAGAACTGGCGCACCGAGCCCTCCTGCGTGAGGTCCAGTCCATAAGACTCTGCCTCCCCGCCTGCGGCCTTCACTTGCTCGGCCGTTTCTGCCGCCGCCGCGGCATTCACATCCGTGGCGATGATGGCGTGCCCTTGCCCGGCCAGACACAGGCTCAGCCCCCGGCCAATCCCTCCGCCCGCGCCAGTGATGACGATGAGTTGTTTCATAGATTGGAAAGATAGAGGTCCCGCAGCACGCGACGCATGACCTTGTTCGAAGCCGTGCGGGGCAGCGCCTCGATGGGCACCACGTCGTGGATTTTGAAGAGCGGGTTCAGCCCATGCTTGATTCGTTCCTGCATGGCGGCCTGCAGAGCGGTCTTGTCCGCCTCCAACACCCCGCTCCCCACCACGTAGATGACGAGGTGATCCGGGCCGCCCCCTGGCGCAACGGCGATGGCAGCTGTCTCTGTCACCCCAGCCACGCTCTGCAGCGTGCGCTCGATCTCGGCGGAGCTCACCTTGATCCCGCTGAGGTTCATGGTGTCATCCGCCCGGCCATGGGCGCTCCAGTAGCCGCCCGACAGGGCTTTCATCTGGTCGCCGTGGCGACGCAGCACCTCCCCTTGAGGCCCCTCCGGGCACCCTGCATAGTAGGACTGGTGATGATCCCGATTGAGCAAGCTCAGGGAGAGCCCGATGGAGGGAGGCAGCAGATACACCTCCCCCTCCCCTGCCTTCGTCTCCTGCCCGGCTTCATTGAGGATCACAAAATCCCCTCCCAGCGCTTTGGCATTGAAGGTTCCAGGAATGCACGCGCGCGTCACCACCCCGGTGATGTACCCGCCACCAATCTCGGTGCCTCCGCAGTACTCAATCACCGGTCGCCCACCTGCCTGCGCCATGAGCCAGCGCATGTCGTCCGCATTGGAGCACTCACCGGTGGAACTGAAGGCCCGGATGCGGGAGAGATTAGAACCGCTGAACGTGTCCGTCTTGCGCCAGGTCTTCACGAGCGTGGGGATCACCCCCAGCATGGTGGCCCCGGACTCCTGCACAAACCGGCCGAAGCCCGCGCCGACCGGAGCCCCCTGCCACAAGGCCATGGCGGAGCGGTTCAGCAGACTGGCAAAGATCAACCAGGGGCCCATCATCCAGCCGATGTTCGTAGGCCACACCAGCACGTCCCCTGGTCGGATGTCATGGTGGAAGTGGGCATCCGCACCGCACTTGATAGGCGTGGTTTGGCTCCACGGGATGGCCTTGGGTTCCCCGGTCGTGCCGGAGGAGAAGAGGATGTTGATCGCGTCACTCGGAACGCCTTGCTCAAAGGCGGAAGTTCCCTTCTCTGGCAGAAAGTCCCACCAAGTGATGTCCTCAGTCCTCGCCAGGGCCTCGGTCGCCCCCAAGACCACGGCACGGGGCGTGGCCGCAGCCACCACGCTGGCATAGAGTGGAAGTTCCTTCCCGCCACGCAGGACAGACTGCTGGGTGAACACCACGGAGACCGGGGCGATGCTCAACCGCACGGCGATCTCAGGCGGGCAGAAGCTGTCGGCAATGCCCACCACCGCGCATCCCGCCTGAATAGTCCCCAGATAGATGGCCACGGCTTCCGCGCTCATCGGCAGAAAGAGGGCGATGCGATCCCCCTTTCCCACCCCCAGCCGGGCCAACCCTGCCGCAACGCGGCCCGCCAGCTCCGCCAGGGCACCACGGGTCATGCGTTTCATCGCACCTCCCTCATCCTGATGCAGGATGGCAAGGGCATCCGGCTCGTCTTTGAGACAACTCTCTGCAATGTTGAAATGAGCCCCAGGCAGCCACTCAGGATGTTCTGGCCCGCGTGAGAGATCGGCAATACGCTCCCACGGCTGTTGGAAGGTGAGCCCCAATCGCTCGATGGCCAGCTCCCAGTAGGCTTCGCGATGGGTCACCGACCATGCGTGCAACTCCTCCCAACTCCCCGCTCCTGCCTTCTGCATGAGCCAGGCGATATTGGTGCTGGAGATGAACTCCTCAGAGGGAACCCAGGCGGGTTCAGACAGATGGTTCATGAAATACAGGGGTCTCAGGGTTTCCGCAAGGCCACTGCACAGCCCATCCCGCCGCCCACACAGAGCGTGGCCAGGGATCGCTGATGCCCTTGATGCGCCAGATGCACCAGCAACCGCGCCCCGGAGGCTCCGATGGGATGCCCCAGTGCGATGGCCCCGCCGTCGATATTGACATTGCTTTCATCCAGCTCCAGATCGCGCATGCAGGCCAGCGCCTGCGCGGCAAACGCTTCATTGAGCTCAATCGCATCGAATACCGCCGGATCGATCCCCAGGGCCCGGGTCGCATACACCGGCCCCAGCCCCATCAAATCGGGCTCACAGCCCACGACGGATGTCTTTTCGATCAAGGCCAGCGGCTCCAGCCCAGCTTCCCGACCCGCCGCTTCATCACACACCACCAGCATGGCGGCTCCATCATTCAAGCCCGAGGCATTGCCCGCCGTGACGGAGCCATCTTTCTGAAACGTGGGCTTCAGCGACCCCAGCTTCTCCGCCGTCGTGTCCCCGCGCGGATGCTCGTCCTCGGCCAGTTCTTCCATAGTCACCATCTCATTGGCAAAGCGGCCCGCATTGCGCGCGGCGAACCACCTCTGCTGGCTCGTCGCCGCAAACCGGTCTTGGGCCTCCCGCGTGATGCCGTGAGACACGGCCAGACGCTCCGCAGTCAGCCCCATGTGCTGACCGCTGAAGGAATCGACCAACCCATCCCGCAGCAGAGAATCCACCATCACAGCGTCCCCCAGCTTATAGCCGGTACGGGAGCGCGGGAGGAGGTGCGGGGCGTTCGACATCGACTCCGTCCCGCCGCAAAGGATCATGCGCGAGTTGCCTGCCTGGATGGACTCTACCGCCAGCCGCACGGCCTGCATGCCGGAGGCGCACATCATGTTCACCGTGAAAGCCGGCACCCGCAGCGGCAGTCCCAGCTTCACCCCGATCTGTCGGGCGATGTTCATACCCTGTCCGGCGGCGAGCACGTTGCCCACGATCACCTGATCAATGCGTTCAGGGTCTACTCCGGCCAGCGCGGCGCGGGCAGCGGCGACGCCGAGATCCACGGCAGAAGTCTTGGCGAGGGACCCGAGAAAGCGCCCCTGGGGTGTGCGTTTGGCGGAAGCGATCCAAATCATGATTTTATGCGAGGAAGGTGATGGTCCGGCAGGATAAGGGGCTGGCCGTCTCTGTTGCCAGCTTTTCTTACGGGCTGCCTCAAAGACGATGCAGCGCCGCTGCAGGAGACACCGACACGCAGGCAAGACTGCCCCATTCATTTCCCGTTTTGGACCCGGCTGGGTTGGTGCTACCCTGCGGGCTCGCCCTGCCCATGATGCCCGTCGTCTCCCCTGCCCCGCGCCCTCTCCTCGACCTCTCCGCCGAGGAGTTGTCGTCATGGATGGCGACGCAGGGGTATAAGACGGGGCACACGCTGCCGGTTCTGCGTTCCGTGTACGGAGCCGGCCAAGTGACCGCCCCTCCCAAGGACAGACTCCCGGCCGGGCTCATGGACCATGTCGCCACGGCGTTCCCCTCCACCGCTGCGACCCTGGCCCAGCGCCAAGTGTCGGAGGATGGCACCTGCAAGCTCCTCCTCCGCCTTCCGGACGGTCGCACGGTGGAGACTGTCCTCATGCCCGACTATCGCCCGGAGCGAGCGGCAGGCTGCATCTCCAGCCAGGTGGGCTGCGCCATGGGGTGTGACTTCTGCGCCACCACCCAGACGGGCTTCGAGCGAAATCTCACTTCAGGCGAGATCATCGAGCAGTTCCTTCATCTTCGGCGCGAGGCCGCGGCAGCAGGGCGCACGCTCCGCACCATCGTCTTCATGGGCATGGGTGAACCCATGCTGAATCTCCGCAACGTCCTCCCCGCCGTCCGGCGCATGGCGGATCCCCAGTTGGGTGCCCTGGGCTGGCGGCAAGTCACCGTGTCCACTGTTGGCATCGTTCCCGGGATCGAGGAACTCACAGAGACCAGTCTGGGCGTGCATCTTGCCGTCTCCCTGCATGCCCCGGACGACGCTACCCGCACGGCCCTGCTCCCCATGGGGCGCCGGTTCCCGGTGCAGGACATCCTCGCTGCCGCCGACCGCTATCAGGAAAAGAGCGGCCGCATCACCACCATCCAGTACTGCCTGCTGGAGGGCGTGAATGATTCCTTGAACCAGGCCCGGGATCTCGCCAGCCTGATGAAGGACCGGCGCATGCACATCAACCTGCTGCGCTACAACCCCACCGGCCTCAGCCTCAAGGGCCGCACCTATGCCCCCAGCAGCATGGAGCAGACGGAGGCCTTCCTGACCACGCTCCGGCAATGTGGAGCCGTGGCGCATCTGCGCCGCGCTCGTGGCCCGGACATCGATGCGGCGTGTGGGCAGTTGAGGAAGAGAGAGGGAGCGGAGAAGGAAAAGGTTTAAGAGAGCAAAGTAGCTCAGAAGCATGACCGAGTGCGCCGCCCAGGCGCGTATGCTGATTTCTCTATCGAGACGCCGTGTCAGCATCAAGTCACCCCGTGGCAAAACTTTCCGTTGCCGTGTAACAACTCCACGGAGAAAGGCTGATGTACCTGCGAGCACCTTCATTCCGGCCCCGGATTCCACCAGAATCCACCGCCCAACCTCGCACACAAAAGCCAATCCATGAAAATCGACCGCTTTGGAGCAGTATTCGTCGCCAACTCGGTTGATCAAGGTGCAACCCTTCAGCAGGAAAGGAATGCCGGCGGAACGACCGGCGTCTGGAACAAGATCCGGATCGCCACCACCGAAGACAAGCAACTTGCCGTGCACAGGAGGGGCGAAGCAGACCTGGACGCGAGAGGCTTCATCGCAACCGGCGTTTCCAAGAAACATCTCCGCAAACTCCGGGAAGCAGATGACAACGGTGGCTACATCCTTCCCCAAGTGATGCACACTGCCCGGGCCATTCTCAGATCGGCCGACATGAGAGAAGCCCTCTTGATGACTGACCGGGATCAGGTTCGCCTGGCCAGATTGATGGCATCCGAAGACTATGGCCTCGCAGAGCTGATCTATGCCCCAGCTGAACATGAAGCGAACGACGACGCCCCAAAGATCACCAGTCAACTGCTGATTGTTGCCCTTCAGAATCCAGCTCGCACACGGGTCCTGATGGATCTGCTGGATCACCCCAACCTCTCTGCAGGGGCATGTGAGGCCATCGCCCGTCTTGCCGTAAAGGATCTGCCGGCCGCAATCTCCCTCGCGGACAAAGCTGCCCGCGAGGGTGCCAATCAAGCGCAAGCGATCCAGGTGGCCGAAGGCCTAGCGAGGATCTCCGAACAATACCCGCAAGCTGTGGCCCCTCTAATGGATGCCTATCCGGGGTATGTGGAAGAACTCCTTCAGCTCGCCGACTTTTCGACTCGGATTGCTTTGGGCCAACACCCTCACCAGGAATCCGCCGACCTGATCTTCGAACTCGCAGTCAATCTGCCGACTGCGGCATGCAGGCTCATCCACCTTGTCGACCATCAAGAAGAGCCTCTGCTTGCCCAACACTTCATCCAATCCCTGGGTGACCTGATGCACAATGAAGCATCCACCGCCGCGATCAACCGTCTCGCCGCGGTGGGTTCTCACAACGTTGGCATGGGTCAATCCCTGAACGCGCTGATCGAGATCGAGCGACAGCATCCTGGGGCCGATCCAGGATTGGCATCCCGCTTTGCCAGACAGGTGCGCCAGGATATCGAGCAAGGTGGCATCATTACCGGGAACCTGGGAATACCCGACGACAATCAGAACAATCATGAACTGATCAACTCCTTCCGTAATCTGCTGGCACGGGAGTTTGGAGAGGAGATTGCCGAGAATGTCTTCGTCGCCTATCTGCAGATTCCCCAAGAGGAAAACATCCCTCTCTCCTATGAATTGATGCAGGCAACGATCGCCGCGGCACGGGAGCTTCAAGATGCCGCTGCAGCACTCCACGACATGGAGAATCCTGATGAAAATGTTGCCGCCTACGCCATAGCACAGGCCGCGCTCAAAGCCTTCAATCACGCAGCCCAGTCAGGTGGATTCCCAGATGCGGAGCGAGCTGAATTGTATCGCGATGAAATGCTCTCCATGCTTCAAGGGATCGCCTTGACCACCTACAGGGTGGACGGAACTGACGACCACAGCCTGCTAACCAGTGTGGCCGGACAAATGGCCTCAAAGGAATTTGATGACAAGATTCTGGAGATGCTCGGCACAGAGTGGCGCACCACCGGAAAAGGCAAGTTTTCCTACGGGGAGACCATTAGCAACATCGTGGATTCAGGGGGCCAAACCTTTGAACAGATCAAAACAGTCACTTACCCGACCTTGGGACATCTGCTGCAAAGCGGAGCGGATAACGGAATGGCTTTCCTGAACAGGACCTTCCATCATCTCCACCAGGACCTTCATCATCAGGACAACCCAATTGGCACCCGCTTCTTTGAGGGTGACGATCTCACTCCCGGCCTCGCCGACATCACCATCACCAGCAGCGATCCGCACAAGGGAGGAGAGCGCGTCTTGATCCTCAACTTCGGTCCCACCGACCTGGCTGGAGACGAGCGACTGCTTGTCTACAAACCCAGGGATGTGCGTATCGATGCCATGCTGGTGGGCAACCGCGCGTTCCATGGAGAAAGCGCGAGCCTTGCCGACATCGTCAACGCCCAACTGGGGAACGATGCGGTACCCACCTACAATTTTCTCCCGGGTCCCGAAGGTCCAGAGCAGTACGGGTACGTCGAGTATCTGCCACATGGAGGAATGGAACATTTCCAGATGAATCCGCCTGAAGCTGAGACCTTCTACAGGGAGTATGGCCGTCAGGCTGCCATGTTCATGCTCATGGGCACGCGAGACCTGCACCAGACAAACATCTATGTCAGCAATCGCAGGCCCTTTTTCACCGACCTGGAACTGAGCGTCGACCCCCAGTGCCTGGACTTCATCACGCACCCTCCTTTGGTAGACGGCCTGTGCGATGTCAATCAAGCCAGGCAGGAGTCCAGAGGACTTTCACGTGCGATGCAACTACAGGGCGGCCTTTTCAATCGGGGGGAAACCGTCAGGACCACCAAGTTCACCGTGAATGGCGACACGGACCGGCTGGACGAAACCACAGGCACCCAATCAGAAATTGCATGGGAGAGCTTTGTCTGGATTCAAGGAATGCACCAGGACCAGCATCTTGACATTGACAACGCGATGTCCCCCTCGGGTGATGGCTTGGGCTCCGCCCAGCAGTTTGGTGCCGATGCGTTCGAACAAGGTTTCCACGAAGTCATCCGTGCGTTGGCTCAGGATGACGCACAGGACAGCATCACTGCCTACATCGACGATCTGGCTGGGGTTCACCTGCGCTACCATCCCCTCTCGACGCCCCTCCAGCTCACGCCAAGACAGGATCTCATCGCCGACCACCTCAGGGACGAGGCTCAGGCCCGAGATCAATTTCTGGAGGGACGATTGGACGCCAGTCTCAACCAGATGGCCGCTGGGGGGCAAACCAGGGCAGGCCGTCTCAATGCCATTCCCGAGTCTGACCAGATGGTGGCCACACGTATCCTCGATGCCATGGTGTCCGACATCAGTGTTGGTGACGTAGCGTACTTCACCAGAGTCTTGGGGGACGACCACCGCGAGTTGCTGCATCATCACAACGTTGATGAAGTGAACGCCATCCCTGTAAATCTTGAAGCGGGCAATCTGGACTTCTTTGCCGACAATGGGCTGGTCACCATTCAAAGCGTCTTCACCCGCCTCCATGCCAACGATGATGGGTATCATGAGTACCTGCTGGAACTGGGTTCAGGTTTCGCTGCCCTCTGCCGCACAACACCAGGGGCCGACTTCTTTTCTGAGGAAATTAGAGCCGAGCTCAACTGAGCATTCACCTCTCCAACACCTATCGCCATATCATGACCGACCTCGTAAACACCTGGATCACCAGGCTCTGTGAAAGCCATGCTCTTGGAGCTGGCAAGCTCGACGAATTTGGTCAGTGGCAGCTTGTCTTCGAGCAAGATCATCGTTGCGCGGTGTACTTGCCCGCCGACTCCCCGCACCTCTTCTTCACAGCCGAGATCTGCCCCATACCAGACAATGCCCGGGAGGCCTTCTATGCCGCACTCCTCTCCCACAATCTCTCCTTGCTGGATACAGGCGGAGCCAGCTTCGCCATCGACCCGGTGGACGGAATGGTGTGGCTGAACTTCGGCCAGCCGCTCATCTCACTGGATGCCGCCAGTTTTGAGAACAGCCTTGGCACATTCCTAGAACTCGCCATCAGGTGGCATTCGCGCTTCAGTGAGACAGTTCCAGGCACGGAACCGTTCCTGGGCCGACCGGTCGAAAACGACCCACTGTTCGCCGGGATGCGCATTTAGCGGCGGGGCTAGCGAGGGAGGTTGGAGTATGTCAAGAGCAGCACGCGCGACAACCTGCTACGCAGTGCCAGGAAGCCTGAAAATTGCCCAAAACGCAGTCATTGTTCCACCCGCCCGCTCCGCCGCCAGAACCGACGAGATCCGTTGAACTACTTCTGTAGAATGGCTGTAGATGCCATCTATTCTCCTGCATCAACAAAGGCAATCGGCCTCTATTTCCCCTTCCGACCACGCTCTTGATTTCTCGTAGACTCCTAGCGCTTCTGCCCAAGGTACTTCTTCTGAAACTCTGCGGAGACATCTTTGCCAGCGGCGATCCATGCCAACTCGTCTGCCCGCACTTTTTTGGCGTAAGCCTCGCCTTGCTCCAGAGACTTACGGAGAACCGTTTTTAGTTTGGTTTCATCGACACCCTTGGAAGTTTGAATCACCTTAAGCACCTTGTCCATCAACCGCTTCTTCTCTTCGGACGCAACGACACGCTGGGAAGCCTGCAAATAGCACAAGCCTGCGAGCTGGGCGGCATTGTCCTCCCCGCTACCAAAGCTCAGAAGATCCCCCAATGCTTCCTGCAAGATCGGGTTGTCAAAATCTGCAAAGTACATCATCCCCGTCAAACCACCAATGGCCGCCTTACGCTGATCTTCGCTGAATGAAATCGGCTGATCACTACTCCCGCGATAGCTCCCGGCTTCTTTCCTCGCCGCAAAGCTGGCAAAACCCTTGGTACGAGCGAAGTATTGGTCAATACTCTCGTCTCCAGGATTAACCAGCGATTCAGTCGCCTCACGCCTTTCAAGAAGCCATTGCACCAGCCAGAGTTGGTATTTTTCACGCCCAAAATGGGCATTTAGATTGATCGAGAGAGCCTTCTCAATCCAGCCTTTGGCCGTCACCAAATCTCCGGTGTAGATGTAAAACGTCCCCAAGTTGGAGTATGTCTCATATTGCGCCGGGAACTTCTTTTCCTTTGCCATCATGATGTCGATGGCGCTCTGATGGAAACCCAGCTTATGCTGCGAGACCGCCAGATCGTCATAGTCACTGGCCGTAGCCTTGCCTGACTCAACAAGTGGTTCCTTCTGCTTCACCCGCCAAGTATGATACTCCTTCGAATGACGAGGAAAAACGCCGCTCATGGTTCCCTGAACTTCCGGGAAACGAGCCCGTTCCGTAGCGAGCGTGTCGCTATCCCATAGACAGGCCTGCGACAGGCTCGGAATCGTTGCGCACAGGACGAGGACGGCTTTATGAAGAGGGTTCATGCCCTACTTTGCAATGAAACGGAGCAAATGATCAAGAGGATTGCTCGGAGCGCGACAGCCGCGAAGGGCCCGCTCAGCAGGCCCCTCGCATCTGGCCTGATACTCTCTACCCCAGGGCATGTGTCGCGTGCGTGATGGCTCCTCCCGCACGCAGTGCCGCAGCCACGATGGCCGCCTCCGTCAGCTCGGTATCGGTGGCACCGGCCTTGCGGGCGTTGGCCGTGTGGATCTCGATGCAGTATGGGCACTGCGTCGTGACGGCCACGGCCACCGCGATCAGTTCCTTGTACTTCACGGGAATGGCACCGTCAGCGACGGCCAGCCGGTCAAATGCCCAAAAGGCTCTCATGGCCTCAGGGGCCAGATCGTTCATCTTGGGGATGTTTTTCAAATGGTCTTGATGGTACATGGCAGTTCAAATTCCTCCTGTGAATAGGTGAATGGATGGCGATTTTTGTCCAGTCTGGAGCTGGCTCAACGCTTGGTGGCCACGACTTCCAGGTACTCCGCCTCGACCGCCGTCGTCCCGGCTTCCTTCGCAGAATTGTGGCGCGTCTGCAGCTCGACCAGGTCCTCCCTCAGCGCGATCTGGCCGTCTGCCGAGAGCGACTCAAAGGCACGGAGGGTTGGACCATAGTACTTGCGAAAGAAGTCAACCGTCTCCGCAGGAGGAAACGGGTACCGCATGACCTCCACCTGACGGGTCAGGCGCAGGTTCACAAAACCTTCGCGCAGTCGCTCCTCAACGCGCCCCTCAGTCCC
>NZ_BATR01000131.1 GCF_000739655.1 Verrucomicrobium sp. BvORR106
TCGTCGATCGCGCCAAAGGTTACGGCGTCGAGGGCTATGAGGTGGACGGCAAAGATCTCCTGGCCTGCCTGCAGGTCTTTCAGCACGCCATCAGTCGCGCCCGAGCCGGGCACGGTCCGCAGATGGTGGTTGGCTCCTTGCTCCGCCTGGGCGGGCACGGTGAGCACGATGACGCCTCTTACATTCCCGATACAGTGAAGCATTCCGAACATGGTCGCGACTGCCTCCATCTGGCCGAGGAGTGCGCCCTTGAGCGCGGTTGGGCCACGAAGGCGGAGTTGCTGACTCTGCGTGAAAACTCCCAGAAGGAAGTGGATCGGGCCCTCGCCCAGACGAGCCGTGAACCAACGCCCGATCCCTACAAAGAATCGTGGCGCGCCCTCGCAACCTCGGCTTTGGTGGACGAAGAGAAATGAGTCTGACCTACCTCGAAGCCATTCGCGAAGCCCAGTACGAAGCCCTGCGCCGTGACCCGCGCGTCTTCATCTACGGGCAGGACATCGGAGAATTCGGCGGGGCCTTCAAGGCTACCAAACGCCTCAGCACGGAATTTCCCGGCCGGGTGATGGACTCGCCCATCAGCGAGGACGCCATGGTCGGCATGGCCATCGGAGCCGCCGTGGAAGGAAGCCGTCCGATCGTTGAGATGCAGTTTGCCGATTTCAGCAGCGTCGGATTCAACCAGATCGTCAACCAGGCAGCCACGCTGTACTGGCGCACCAATGTACCGTGCCCGATCGTGATCCGCCTGCCCAGTGGGGGCACCCCGGGCAGCGGTCCCTTTCACAGCCAGAGCATGGAGAGCATCTACGCCCACTATCCGGGGCTGGTGATCTTGACTCCTGCAACCGTGGAGGATGCCTATCACCTCCTGCTGGATGCCGTGGAACTGGAAGACCCGGTGATCTTCTGTGAACACAAGTTTCTCTACTACCACCTGAAGGCCGATGCCTTGCCGAGCTCCACCTTGCCGATTGGCAAGGCGCGCATCGCTCGTCCAGGTCGTCATGCCACGGTAGTGGCCTACTCTGCCATGGTGCATGAGAGCATCCGTGCCGCAGAGGAACTGCAGCAGGACGGCTATCAGATCGAAGTGGTGGACCTCCGGAGCGTCAAGCCGATCGATACCGGCACGATCTTGGCCTCCGTGGCCCGGACGGGTCGTCTACTCTGCGTGGGCGAATCCTTCCCCTGGGGTGGTGTCACTGCAGAGGTGATCTCTCGCGTCGTGGCCGATGGATTTCACCTTCTGGATGCCCCGCCTCAGCGACTGAACTCCAAAGACACCCCGATTCCCTACCACCCGAATCTTTGGCGCGCCCACCGGCCCACGGCCGCAAGCATTGTGGCCGAACTTCGCAAACTTTTGAAGTTCTAGCCGCTTCCCAGTCTCTATCGACGGTGCGCAGACACCCTCTGCGCTTCCATCACTCTCCCTTCCTCGACAGCCCACATGCCCGCCATCCCGATTCTCATGCCCCAACTTGGGGAGTCTATTGCCGAAGCCACGATTGTCAGAGTGCTCATCGAGCCTGGGCAGGATGTGGATGAGGGCCAGGAGATCTTTGAGGTGGAGACGAACAAGGCCGTGATGACCGTCACCGCCCCCTGCAAGGGCAAGGTGGGCGAACTCACCGCCCAGGTCAATGTGAGCTACCCGGTGGGTTCCAATCTGGGAGCACTGGAAGTCTCCTCCCAAATGGCTAAAGACATGGGAGTGGACCCCATCAAGTCCGCGCCCAAGCCTCAACCATCGTCCAATCATCACGACGACGGCGAGCCAGCCAACTTGCATTTCAAGATCAGCGACGCCGACACCATCCAGGAGCGCCTTCCCACCGTCGAGCCCGTGGTGGGCGGCCTGCCCGTACCCGCCGGGGCGACTGGCGCTCATTACATCTCTCCGCGCATGCGCGCCCGGATGAATGAACTGGGTCTGAACGCCTCCGACCTCTCTGCTGTGGCTGGCACCGGCGCAGGTGGCCGCGTCACGGTGGAGGACTTCGAACAGTTCCTGCGCAACCTGGATGCTCATCGCATGACCAATGCGTCCCCCATGCGCATCGCAGTGGCGGACTCCATGCGTCGCAGTTGGAGCCGGCCACTCGCGACCGTGGGTTCTCCCGTGGTACTGGACCCGCTGCTGGCCCACCGGAAGAAGGCTAATCCCAAACCTGGTCCCGCTCTCTACGTGATCAGGGCTCTCGCCCTGGCCCTCAGTGAAGACACCGCCGTGGCCGGCCGCCTCGTGGGAAATCGCATCGTCCACCCCCGGGCCATCGATATCGGCTTTGCCGTGGAAGTGGCAGACGGCGTGCTGGTTCCCACTCTCCGTGAGGTGGAAAAAAAACCGCTGGCGACCCTGGTGGATGTTTACAACAAGCTCGTGGAACAGGCCCGCACCCGCCGCCTGCCCAATGAAGCCAGTCGCCCTGGCATCGCGACGGTCACAAATTTCGGAACGTTCGGCATCGTGTGGGCGACTCCGATTCCCCTTCCCGAGCAAAACTTGGTGCTGGGGCTGGGTGCCGGGCGCAAGGCTCCCGTCTGGAGTGAGGAAGTGAAGACCTTCATCCCCGTGACCGAGGCTGAACTGACCTTGAGCTTCGACCACCGCATTCTCGATGGTGGCGGCGCAGGTCGGCTCTTGGCACGCGTGGCTCAGCTTCTCCAGACTCCCGAAAAGCTCTGACCGAGCCCTCGAACAGCCCTGCAATTCCCTTTTCACAGCCTGATGAAACTCACCGTTCTCGATGCTTACACCGCCAATCCAGGCGATCTCTCCTGGGATGGCTTGAACGCTTTGGCGGAGTGCACCTTCCATGATCGTACGCCTGCTAGCGAAGTGGTGAATCGAGCCCAAGACTGTGAGTTGATCCTGACCAACAAGACCGTCATCAGCGGCGAAGCGATCCGCTCCCTGCCCAAGCTGCGTTACATTGGCGTGCTCGCCACTGGCTACAATGTCGTGGACATTGCCGCCGCCAAGGAGCGCGGGATCACTGTGTGCAACGTTCCAGGTTACAGTACTGCCTCAGTGGCTCAGACGGTGTTTGCGCTCCTGTTGGAGTTGACCCACCGGGTCGGCCATCACGCACAGACCGTGCGCGAGGGTCGCTGGAGTTCCTGCCAGGACTTCAGCTATTGGGATGGTTCCCTGGTGGAGCTGAGCGGTCGCACCTTGGGCATTCTCGGCTATGGCGCGATCGGTGAGGCCGTGGCCCGAATCGCCCTCGCCATGGGGATGAAAGTCATCGCCAATCGCCGCACCTGGACAACTGAACCCCTTCAAGGCGTTGAGAAAGTGGACCTTGAGTCCTGTTTCAATGATTCAGATGTATTAACATTACATTTCCCCTTAACACCCAACACTTCAGGCATCATCAACCGCGAGAACATCGCCAAGATGAAACCCAGCGCGTTCTTGATCAACACGGCGCGGGGTCCGTTGATCAACGAGGCCGATTTGGCAGAGGCTCTCAACAGCGGGTGTCTCGCGGGTGCCGGACTGGATGTCCTTTCCTCAGAGCCCCCTGCGGCAGACAATCCCCTGATCACCGCTCGCAACTGCTTCATCACCCCTCACATCGCGTGGGCCAGCTTGGAAGCGCGTGGACGGCTCATTCAGGTGGCCACGGAAAATGTGGAAGCATTCCTGGCCGGGGTGCCACAGAACGCGGTAAGCTGAAAAATTATCAATTCGGTTGTCAGAAAATCACGCTTTCGGGCAGTATCACTCCCCCTGCGTTTTGGATTTTTCTGACCTCATGAAACTGCTACCCGTCGCCGCCCTCTGTCTCCTCTCCGCCTTTCCTCTTTTCGCCGGAGAGTGGGTGAACCTCTTCAATGGCAAGGATCTTGCCGGATTCGTTCAGCGGGGCGGCAAAGCCACCTATGCGGTGGAAGACGGAGCCGTGGTGGGAACTACCGCCCCCAACACGCCGAATAGCTTTCTCTGCACGGAAAAAGACTACGGGGACTTCGTCCTGGAGTTGGAGTTCAAGGTGGATCCCCGCATGAACAGCGGCATCCAGTTCCGCAGTGAATCCAAGCCCGACTACAAGTCGGGGCAAGTCCATGGCTACCAGTTCGAGATCGATCCCGCAGATCGCGCCTGGACGGCCGGCATCTATGACGAAGGCCGCCGTGCCTGGCTGGCCCCATTGGAAACCAACGACGCCGCCCGCTTTGCTTTCAAGCAAAACGAATGGAACAAGGCCCGCGTAGAGGCGATCGGCGATCAACTGCGTACGTTCCTCAACGGCGTACCCGCTGCCAGCCTGAAGGACGGCATGACCCCGAAGGGGTTCATCGCCCTACAGGTGCACGGCATTGGCAAAAATGATACCCAGATGCAGGTGCGCTGGCGCAACATCCGCCTGCTGGAAAACCCGTCCAAGGCAGATCTCACCCCTGAAGTCCAGGCTCCAAAGGCACCCGCATCCTTGGTGGCTGAAGGTGCCGAAGTGAAGCTCCTCCAGGGCGGGTTCAAGTTCACGGAAGGCCCTGCTCTGGCTCCGGACGGCCGCATCTTCTTCACCGACATTCCCAACAACCGGATTCACATCTATGATCCAGCGACCGGCAAGACCAGCGTGCATCGCGAGAACACCGGCGGTGCCAACGGCCTGATTTTCACCCCTACGGGGGCGTTGCTGGCCTGTGAGATGAAAGCTCGCAAGGTGACCCGCGAAGCCAACGGTGAGATCAAAACCATCGTCGAGAAGGTGGGCGGCAAGAAGGTCAATCAGTCCAATGACGTCGATCTGGACGGCAAGGGCGGCTACTACTTCACCGACCCCAACTACGGCCAGAAGGACGACATCCAGATGGAGAAAGAGTGCGTGTATTACGTGGACCGCGGTGGGAAGGTCACCCAGGTGATCGACGACTGCCTCAAGCCCAACGGCATCGTGCTGTCTCTCGACAAGAAGACCCTCTATGTGGGAGACAATGGCTCAAACAAGGTCCGCGCCTACGACGTCCAAGACAATGGCACTGTGAAGAACGGCCGCGACTTTGCGAAGATGGCAGAAGGCCAGGCCACCGGGGGCGATGGCATGACGATCGACCAGTTTGGCAATGTCTACGTGACTGCACAGGAATTCGTCTGGGTCTTCGATCCCACCGGCAAGGAAGTGACCAAGATCAAGGTTCCGGAAAACCCGGCCAACTGCACCTTTGGCCGCGACAACATGCTCTACATCACCGCCAAGACCGGCTTCTACGGCGTGAAAATGAACGTGTCCGGCCGTCGTTAACAACACTCGCACCTCACGACTTCTCATGAAACTGCATCATCTCCCCTTTCTCGCCGGGCTTCTCGCCTGCGCCTCTCCGTTATTCAGTGCGGAGTACAGCTTCAAGGACACGCCCTCCAAGCACCTCGACATCCTGCGGGATGGCAAGGTAATCGCCCGCTGGATGACGGCGTACGACATCTCCAGCAAGGAGCAGATCCACGATACCTACAAGCCTTTCCTGCACGTCTTCGACGCCGACGGCACCGGGCCAATCACCAAAGGACCGGGGGGCGACTTCACCCACCACCGCGGCATCTTTGAAGGCTGGAACAAACTGGTGGTGGGAGACAAGACCTATGACCGCTGGCACATGAAGGACGGGGCGCAGGTGCATGTGAAGTACCTCAACCAGTCCGCTGACGCGAACGGGGCCACCTTCACCTCCCTCGTCCGCTGGCAGGGCAAGGGCGAAGCGGCAGAGCCGGTGCTGGAAGATGAGCGCACATTCAAATTCCTCGCTCCCTCGGGTCAGTTCTACTCGATCATCGACGTGACGACGAAACTGAAGGCCATCGCTGGCGACACGACCTTCGATGGCGATCCGGAACACGCCGGCCTCCAGTTCCGCCCTGCACAGGAAGTAGACCGCACCAAGACGGCTTACCTCTATCCCGTGGCCAAGGCGGACGCCCACAAGGATCTCGATTATCCTTGGTTCGCTGAAACCTACTCGCTCAACGGGAAGACCTACAGCGTGGTTTACCTGAACCATGCCTCCAATCCCACGGGCACACGCATCTCCGCCTACCGTGACTACGGCCGGTTCGGGGCGTTCTTCAAGACGAGCATCAAGAAGGATGAAACGCTGACCCTGCAGGTCCGCTTCTTGATCGCCGAAGGCGGACTGCCCTCCGCCGAGGTGATCCAGAAAGCCTGGAACGAATACACAGGGAAAAGCGCTCCCACCCCAGAAGTGACGCAGAAACAAGCTGAAGGCGCAGGAAAGCCTGCAGCACCAAAGGCAAAAACAGCTCCCGCCACGCCAAAGTCGAACTGATTGCGTTCGTGGTTGTCAAACAAGCGGCACTCCTCTAAAGGACGTGCCGCTTTCTATTTTCACCCCCAGCTCGCTCGCAATTTCCATGAACATTCCAGGCTGAGACCAACGAGACCCCTTGCCCGCGTTTGTGCTGACCTTCTATGAAGGTGCATGAACGCTGACCACAGCGTCGCCCCCGCATCCGAGAACAGCTTCACGCGCGTTTTCTGATGGGTGCATGATTCTGTGAACTTCCCTGTATCGAGCTGTCCTCAGGCAACCCGATGCCTAGGGCTCTCGTCTCGTATCTCAAGCCAGTTTCATGACTTTCCGCTCCACCGCCTTTACCGTGGCGTTATCCACGGCCTTGCTGGCTTGTTTTGCCAGCACCCATCATGCCGCGCCTGCCGTCGCGCGCCCGTTTGAAGCCCTGCGCATCAACTGCGGAGGTGGCACCATCAAAGACCGGCTCACCGGGCACGTGTGGTTGTCAGACAAGAACTACGTGGTCCGAGGGAAGAAGTACCGCTTCAGCCAGAGGCTCAACCTCAAGGGAACTGAAGAGCCCGCACCGGAGCCAGTGTATCAATCGGTGCGGAGAGCCAACGTCACCTACCGGATCAGAAGTGTGGCTGATGGCACCTACTTGGTGCGGCTGCACTTTGTCGATGGCAAGCAGCAGGCTGAACGCAGCATGGATTTTTGGATCGAAGGCGAGCATCTCCTGCAAAACTTCAGCCCCAGAGAAGCAGCGGGGTCACCCAACCGGGCCTACATCTATGAAGCCGTGGTGCAGGTCAAAGACGGCAATGGCCTGGAGATCAGAGGCACCCGTGGCCGCGGAGATGATGTGTTTCTCAGTGGTATCGAAGTTCTGCCAGCCCCGTCCGGAGCCCCCCTCACCCGTCCGCCATTGGCCAGTCCCAGCGCGCCTGCCGATCTCGCCCAGCAGTTGCGCGACTTTGCTGAAGGGCCCGCACGGGTCGTTTGGACCCGCACCGAGGACGAAGAGGACTTCTACCTGAAGGGCGGCACGGGCACGCTGTTTGGCTATGACACAGAGGACGGCAAAGGCGAGCGGGCCATCCTCTCGGAACTCCGCAGTTACGCCAGTCCCATGCTCACCCCTGACGGCAGGCAGGTGGTCTTCACCCACCAAACGAAGCACAAGTGCTACGTCGTGGGGTTCGATGGAGCGAATTTGCGGGAACTCTCGGCGGGCTATGCGTCCGACATCTGGTCGGACCCGGCCACGGGAGTGACCTGGGTGTATGTGCGCACCGGCTGGCGTGACGTAAGGGCTCCGGTCAGGCGTTTCAGACTCGATGATCCATCGGTTTCAGAAGAAGTCTGGACCAAATCTGGCACCGGGCAGCCGCAAACGGCATGGTTTCATCTTTCCGGAGATGGCAAGCTGGCCGCCGATGCCTTCCCGTGGCCGCAGTGCGGACTGGCAGACATGGGTACCGGCGAGTTCAAGGTGATGGGAAAAGGGTGCTGGCCCGCGGTGGCCCCAGACAGCAGCCATCGGTCCTTCTACTTCATTGGCCAGCATACGGGGGTGCAGTTCTTCGATACGCCCCAAGCGACACCACGCACAATCAACCTCGCCACCGTGCCGGGATGGACAGGGCGTAAAGTTTACCACCCGAGATGGACGAACGATGTGCGCTTCGTCACCCTTACTGCGCCACAATGGATGCCAGAGACCGAGCTGTACATTGGTCGGTTTGATCAAGGATTCACGGAGGTTGAGAGTTGGTTTCGCGTGACCTACAACCACACGGCGGACTTCTTCGGGGACGCATGGTTTGCCGCAGCCAGCAAACACAATGCCCCCAGCGCGCCTGGCACCCCCACGCCAGCGCTGCTGGCACAGTCCAACGACAACGGATTACCCGGCACCGTCTTCATCTGGGAGAATGAGCGCTCCCGAAATGTCATCACCGCAGCAGACGCAAAGGTGCTACGCAGCTGGTCCGCACGCTATGAGGGAGCCACCCGCCCCAACCGCTGGTTTGGGGCGATGATCCGGCACGGCTCCCTGCTTCCCGACGACGATGCCGCCCCGGTGTTCGCCAAGGCAGCCGAGTCGTCGGGCGCTTTCTCGCTGGCGTTGGACATCGAACCGTCCGTAGGCGCCGGAAGACAGGAGTCTGCGGTACTGTCCCTGGCCAGTTCCAAGCAGAAGCCCGTTCTCGAATTGGTTCAGAACCAGTCCGCCTTGTCGGTTTCCCTGTTGGGCAAAGATCGGAAGCTGGTGAACCTCAGTTTGGGAGATGTCACTCCGGGTGAACCCACCCAAGTCGCGGTCTCCTATGGGGCGGGACAGTTGGTGGGATATCGCGATGGCAAGGAGAAGGCACGAGTCGCCGCAGTTTGTGATCCCGGAACATGGGAAGCTGCCAACCTGGTCTTTGGCAACGATGTCCTTCGAGGAAAACCCTGGGAGGGTTCGATGGAAAACATCCGCCTGCTGGACCGTGAGCTATCTGGATCAGAGATAGCCGCCCTCCAGGAACGCTCGGTCAAAACAAGACAGGAACGACAACCCGCCGCTCGTGTTGTGGTGGAAGCCGAGTTGCTTCAGGCTTCAGAGCCCGATGAACCTGCAACCATTGCCCCCTACGTGCGGAGCTTGGGAGAAAACGTTTACAAGGTGAAGCGGGTGTTGTCTGGACACCTGGAAGACACGGAGATCATCGTCCTGCAATGGGTGGTGCTGGGGGGACAGACGCTCCCCTCTTCGGAACGTGAAGAAGGACACGTCTATCGCTTGGAACTGGAGTCGGCCGACAACCACCCGGAGCTTTCCGGTGAACATCGCTCCACAGACATCTTTGAGCCCGTAATGAATGTGTACTACGACATGGGCTTGTAGTTCACTGCACCATCCCGGCGCTCCCAAATCCCTCAGGAAATCTTAAGGGACAAGGAAGGTGTTTCCAGTGCGGGGATCCCGGGCCTTCTGGCCTGGGGCCAAGCCGCGCACGTCGAGCATATTCGCCTCTGTCCTTTCGGCACCTGGAGGATAAACGAATCCGACCCGGCCGGCGACGGGCACGGCGTAGCTCAGGGGCGCAGGTGGCCCCATCACTTCGTTGGCCCCCGCTGTCTTTTCCGTCGTCCCAGCCCCCTTCTCTCCTTTGCCTTTGGAATCACTGCCATCAGTCCCGGTACCCGGGCGTGAGGGATCTTCTCGAAGGTACTGAGTCTCCCCACGCCGACTCGAATTGGTACCAGGGATGGGCTGCGAAGCGGCACTCCCCGGCGTTTGTGGCCTTCTGCCCGTCTTGGGTTTGTTTTGCCCCGCATTGGGAGGTGGCACGGCTGGCGGCGGCTCTTGCGACTTTTCAAAGTCGCGCGTCTTCTTAAAGAGGAAGCTTCCCATCTTCTTGAAGATGTTAGGGTCCTCCTCCTTGGGCGCAGGGGCGGGCGGAGGTGCAGAAATGCCGCTCACGGACCATCCGGCCACAAGAGAGAGGAGCAGCGCGCACCGGCGGGCGGTTTGCCAGGAGGAAGTGACTTTCATCGAATCAGGGGGCTTGATTTTCAACGCCCGCCCAAGAATCTCGGGAGCAACGGGAGTTTACGATAAACGGAGCTACTTGAACAGGTCTATTGCAAGCAAACGATACGGAACATCCCCTTGGCCGCATTTTTGCAATTCACGCTGATGGATGGGATCAACCGTAAGGTCGCCAGTGAAAAAGAGCCACCCCAGCATCTCGTACGCGGCGCTGAGCACGCGCAGGCGTTCGTTGACCTGCCGATTCGATCGCTCCCGCCTCTGTTGGATGGTTGCACCAGCGTCAACAGGGTGGAGAGAAGACTCTGCCAGGAACTGAGGTCAAGACCGGGCATGGTTGGAGGAGAGGGGTAAGGGTCAAGGTGATCCAACCAAGTGGATCTCAAAACAAGGTGTCAAGGTGTGTGAAGAACGATCGCCTCTGCGGCTCGCTTCATCGCCGAGCTGAATTTCTCAGTAGATCCTCATGGTAGGGTGTGAAAGCTGTTGCCGTTCAAGGAGACACGTAACTTGGACACGGGGCGCTACCGGCCACTCGTACGATGCTCTTTGAGAAAGGAGGATCCGATGCCGGGCACCTGCTCCACCGTGAATCGATCTGGCAGGACCGCCAGGAACAAATTGAATTTTGGCGGTGTTCGCGGGTCAGCCTTTCGCGGCTGTTGCGAAGGCTTTCGAGCCCCGAAGGATTTCCCCCCGAATAGTTCAAGTTGATCACTCGTGTTGCAGACTGTGCCTTTGCAGACAGCTCGTTTCAGGTTCGATGAAGAGAGTAAGGGTAAGGCAAACGATGTAGCGTGTCTCCTTAATGACAAGGACAAGACCACCCCCTTCCCTCAAAAAAGAAAATGAGGAGGCATGTCGAGTTCCAACGATCCCAGTCGACTACCCTGTGAAGCGGGCATCTTGAGCCGGCTGCCGCTCGAACGCTCAACGCATAACATCTAACACCTAATTTCTCCCCCCTACCACCATGAGATTCCTGATGATGATGATTCCCCGCGGTTACCAACCCGATACGCCGGCGTCCGAGAGGCAGGAGGATGGCTTTGAGCCGACGGCAGAGGAGATGGCACCCATGGGGAGATTTAACGACGAGATGGAAGCGGCCGGGATCCTTCTGACGGTGGACGGTCTGCATCCGCTGTCCCGAGGGGCGCGGGTGGCGTTCGCCAAGGGCAAGCCCACCGTAACGGACGGGCCATTCATCGAGACCAAGGAAGTCCTTGGCGGCTTCTGGATCATCCAGGTGAAGTCCAAGCAGGAGGCCCTGGAATGGGCTCAGCGATGCCCGGCCTCGGATGGCGATGTAATCGAGCTGCGGGAAATCTGGGAGATGGAGGACCTGCCGGAGGAGGTGCAGAAGAGAGCCGCGAAGCGGGAGGGAAAGGAGGAAGGACTGAAGGGGGGACCGCTAATTGACACTAACGAAACGCTAATGGAATAACCGTGGAAATGGGAAGGTCAGGGCTGAAGGCAATCATTCCGGGGCTCCGATCCGACCTCTTCGTCACCTCCGCCGCTTGGGTTGGGCTCTTTCGGCCCTGTAGGCTGGGAACTGAGAACGCGATCATGATCGACAACCACGGCATTCAAGAGAACAGAAGCTCAGGGCCAAGGGCCCGCCGTCATACCAGCCGTGGGCAGCGCCCACGGTCATGATGACAAAAAATTCCTGAGGGCTGTAAGCCCGGCCTCATTCAGGGTTGTTCGTCATGCGCTGGCTCGATCACGCACAACCAACAATGGCTTCGGGCCTGTGGTTAGACCAGGGGACTCATAATCGTTTGCTCCCACGCACTGGCTCAAATGCCCCCACCCGCCGCTGGCCCGCCAATCGATGCCACGGGTTTCTCCTTGGGCCGAGACGGCTATCCCGAATCATACCTCTGTGCCTCTGTGGTTTATTCCAATTCCCTTTCGCCACGGCACGCCCCCCCGGGAACGTCGAACACCAAGAGACTCGAGATCCGGCGCGCAAGAGACTTTACAGCGCCGAATCCGTCTCCATTCATACTCTCTTCCCCCTTTCCGACTCACGCGATGACCACCCGACTCGACCCGAAATTTACCGCTCTCCTCACTGACACCGCTGCCAAGCTGGAAACGCTGGAGATCTGGCCTCGAGTGCTGACGGACGCGGCCCCTGCCCTGCAGGAAACGGCGGTCGATCTGGCGCAGCAGCTTCGGGAGTTCGCCACGACGCTGGTGGAAGCCCAGGAGGCGAAGGTTTCGGCTGAACTGGCAGCCAAGGTGGCAGCTCTCCAGGCCAAGGAGGAAGAGGCCGCAGCCCGCGAAGCGGAGAAAGCCCGTCTGCTGGCTGAGAAGGAAGCCGCCCGGATCGCCAAGGAAGAAGCCGCCGCAGCCGCAGCCGCCGAGAAGGCCCGTCTGGCAGCCGAGCGGGAAGCCGCCAAGGCCCAGGCCGCAGCGGACAAAGAGGCTGAGAAAGCCCGCATCCAGGCCGAGAAGGAAGCAGCGAAACTGGCCAAGGAACAAGCCATCGCCGAACTCCTCGCCGAAAGAGCCCTCTTCCAAGCGGCGAAAGAGGCTGAACGGATCGCCAAAGAGCAAGCTGCCGCCGAGCAGGCTGCGGAGCGGGCGCGGCGCCTCGCCGAAATGATCGCCGCCAAGGAGCAAGCCGCCGCGGAGAAGGAAGCTGAGAAGGCGAGGATTCAGGAAGAGAAAGAAGCCGCGCGCCTCGCCAAAGAGCAGGCTGCGGCTGCTGCAGCGGAAGAGAAAGCCCGCATCGCGGCGGAGAAGCAGGCGGCCAAGGAGCAGGCGGAAGCCGAGAAAGCCGCCGCCAAGCTGGCCAAGGAACAGGCCGATGCCGAGAAGGCTGCGGAGCGCATCCGGCTCCTGGAAGAGAAAGAGGCCGCCCGACTCGCCAAAGAACAGGCCGATGCCGCCGCCGCGGAGGAGAAGGCCCGCCTCCAGGCCGAGAAGCAGGCAGCCAAAGAAGCCGCCGCCGCCGAAAAAGCCCGACTGCTGGCAGAGCGGGAAGCCGAACGTATTGCCAAACAGGAAGCGGCAGAAAAGGCCAAAGCGGAACGCGAAGCCGCACGCGAGGCCGAGCGCGAGCAGGCCCGTCTGGAAGTGGAAGCCCTCAAAGCTGCGACTGCGGCCCTAAAGGCCAAGCAGGCCGCCGAGGCCGAAGCCGCGCGTCTGGTGGAGGAAGAAGCTCGCGCCAAGCGCGAAGCCGCCGCCGCCAAGATTCGCGCCGAACAGGAAGCCAAAGAAAAGGTTCGTCGCGCCGCTTCCCTGGCGACCATGGCGGCAGAGAAGGCCGCACTGGAGGCGGAGAGGAAGAGGTTGGAAGAGCTAAAAGCAGCCGGCGGTGAGGGGTAAGGGCGCTGCGTCAGCGCGTCGGTGCGTCGGTGCGTCGACGAACCGACGCGGCGGTAGAAGAAGTAGTCACAGGATTCAACCTGTGCAGCCGCGCGGCTCCCATTCAGCACCGGCAGGCTGAAGCCTACCACTCCTTTTTGACTGCGAGGCTTGTCCACGCATGATCTCGCTGCTACTCGCCTCAATGCGCAAAAACTATGGTTGCACCCCATCCCGTTCTCCCTCAATTCTGACATCAACAAACAGGCGCCCGCGCAATACTCTTTTCCGATTCGCACCCCTCTATGAAACTCACTCCCCTCGCCCTCTCGCTTTCGTCCTCCCTGGCCCTCCTGGTGACTGGCTGCCAGTCGGAACCTGACAGCAGCGGTGCCCCGGCGGCACCCAGCGCAGCCTCCGGCTCAACCACTGGCCAAAGTCCCTTCGGCTCCACCGCCTCGGTCGATGCTTCTGGCTGGGTGACCACTTCCAGCGGGCTCCGCTACCAAGTGCTGGCTTCAGGCCCAGGGACCGGGCAGTCTCCCGGCAAGTTGGACATGGTGACCGTGCACTACAAGGGCACACTGACGAATGGCACGGTGTTTGACAGCTCGCTGGATCGCGGTCAACCCGCCAGCTTTGGCGTGGGCCAGGTGATCCCCGGCTGGACCGAGGCCCTGCAGCTCATGAAGCCTGGAGACAAGTGGCTGCTCTACATCCCCTCCCAACTTGCCTATGGCAGCCGCGCCGTGGGTGGAAAGATCCCGGCGAACAGCGATTTGATTTTCCAGGTGGAACTTCTGAAGGTGAATTGAAACCACTGATAGCAGAAGGGATAAGGGAAGAGGGGTAAGGGTCAAGGGGATCACGAGGAACCGCTGACAGACGCTCACTGACGCTTACGGGGTTCGCGGAAAGAGGTAAGTACCAGCGCATGATCGGGTGAAGACTGAACATGCGCTGGCGGAAAATGATCAAGAGCGACCTACTTTACCTCCACGACATCCAGCACATTGAGCTGGATGAACTGGCCGTTGTAGGGCTGCGGAGCCGGAGCGATGTCGGGGACGACGAGTTTGGAGAAGTTGGTGATCATGCGGCCGTTCTGGCCGTTACCATGAAGGGTCAGCGTCGCGCCGCCTTCGATCTCGATCGTGGCGGTATAGTCGATGGTGAAGATACGGTGGCCGACCTTGTCATCGCGGTTGAAGAAGAAATGTGAGGCGGGCGAGGAAACGGTGAGCTGGTAGATGTTGTAGGTGGCGTTGTTCGGGCTGCCTCCGACGTAGAATCGCTCACCAACCTGCTGACCGTCCTTGTACATCATGGGCTCCACCACGCCACGTACCCGCAGGGTGACCTTGTAGCGTTTGCCCGGCTCACCCCCGAACTTCTTGGTGTCGGTGAATTTGTCGTTGGTTGCCGGGTCATCCGTTTTGCGGGCGGAAATGCCATCCGCCCCGGGTTTGGGATTTTCCGGCATGGGGTCTTGGCACGGGAATTCAAAGCGGTAGCCATCGAGCTCCGCGGCCACCTTTTTCAGGGAGTCATTGGCGTGCGATGGGAGTGCGAAGGCGGCAGCGGTGAGGAGGGTGAGGAGGAAGCGCATGAGTCAGTGGGCAGTTGGCAGTGGGCAGTGGTCGAGGTGTTGGGGGC
>NZ_BATR01000130.1 GCF_000739655.1 Verrucomicrobium sp. BvORR106
CAGACCGACATCGAAGCCGTCTTCATCGCGACGCCGGACTTCCTGCACGCCCCCTTCAGCCGCCAGTGCCTCGAGGCCAAAAAGGCCGTGTACTGCGAGAAGATGATGTCCAACACCATCGAAGGTGCCCGGGACATGGTCAAAGCCCAGCAGGAAACCGGCGGGATCTTCCAGATCGGTCACCAGCGCCACAGCAACCCGCGCTACATCCACTTCCGCGACAACATCTACCAGGGGCCCAAGCTCCTCGGTCGTGTCACCCACGCCTACGGCCAGTGGAATCGCGGCGTCTCCGCTTCCAAGCCCCTCTCCCCGCCGAAGAACCAGGAAATCCCCTCGGACATCCTGGCCAAGTACGGCTACGACAGCATGGAGGCCTTCCTCAACTGGCGCTGGTACAAGAAGTACGGCGGCGGCGCCATCTCTGACCTCGGTGCTCACCAGATTGACATGTTCAACTGGGTGTTCCAGTCCAAGCCCACCTCGGTGTACGCCGCAGGCGGCATAGACTACTATGACGGCAAGGAAGGCCGCGCGATGTTCGAGTACCCGGACAACGTGATGACCATCTATGAGTATCAGCTCCCGACCGGGACGGCGCGCGCCTACTACCAGGTGCTCACCACCACCGGCTCTCAGGGCTACTACGAGAAGTTCATGGGCATCAACGGCAGCGCCATCATCTCCGAGAGCCCCACGTACAACCAGATCTACGCCGAGCCGGACAACGACTGGACCCAGTACTCCACCGGGGACCATCCCGCCGTGGTGCAGGCAGGTGACGACGTGAAGAACAAGTTCTGGGAACAGTCCCGCAACTGGGACAAGCCCAAGCCCCCGTCGTACGATCTTGGCCCTCTGGCCAAGGCCCTCGCCGACGTGCGCGAAAGCAAGCCGCTGGCCCGCTGGGAAATCCCGGTCACGCTCAGCCGCTTCCCCCACTCCCCCCACATCCAGAACTTCATCGAGTGTACCCGCGCCAAGACTCCGGACAAGCTCACCTGCCCCGTGCAGATGGCGTTTGAGTCCTGTGTGACGGTGCTCACCGCTCTGAAGTCCATTGAACAAGGTGCCAAAGTCACCTTCAAACCCGAGGACTTCGTGGCCTGATGCCCCCTTGGACTGTGGGGTGGCGACGCCCCGCAGTTGCCCTCCTCAATTCTTAACGATCCCTGAACCCAACATGAAACTGAAGTCGAATACACTCCTCCTGGGCGGCCTCCTGGCCACCTCGATCATGATGTCCTCCTGCGGCAAGAGCGGAGAGACCGCCACCAACGGCGCACCTGCTGCCAACGGCACCTCCTCCCCCGCAGCTTCCGCCACCACACCTGCTGGTGACCTCGTGGACCTGACTCCCGAGTATCCCAAGCCGATGTTCATTGGCACCCCGGTCCCTACGGGTGACATCCCGAACCTCGAGAAGCCTGATCCAGAAGCAGTGAAGGCCCGCCTCACGCTGAAAGTGCCGAAGGGCACCGAAAACGTGGCCAAGGGCAAGAAGGTCACCAGTTCCGACCCCCTTCCGATCATCGGCACGCTTGACCTCGTCACCGACGGCGACGCCGACGGCTCCGATGGTTGCTACGTCGAGCTCGCTCCTGGCGCCCAGTGGGTCCAGATCGACCTCGAGAAGGAGTACGACATCTGGAAGATCCTCGCCTGGCACTTCCACAAGCAGACCTCCATCTACTTCGACGTGAACGTGCAGGTGAGCAATGACCCCGAGTTCAAGACCGGCGTCACCACCCTCTACAACAACGACCACGACGACAGCTCCAAGCTCGGCAAGGGCGAAGACAAAGCCTATGTGGAAACCAACCATGGCCGCCTCATCGACGGTAAGGGCACCAAGGCCCGCTACGTGCGCCTTTCCAGCAACGGCAACACCGCGAACGAGATGAACCACTACATCGAAGTTCAGGTGTACGGCACCCCGGCCAAGTAAGGTCAGCGCCAGTCTCTGTTATTTCAAAACCGCCGCAAGCCCCTCGCTTGCGGCGGTTTTTTGTTGAGCGCCCTCGGTAACAGGAGCGAGGGACATTCCTGTCCCGGTTCGCCCCAAACGTCCCATGACGTCTCATCGAACCTCCGGCAACCAAGCCATCCAGCACGTAGGGTGACCGCCTCCGCTCCCCATTTCCGGTTCGATCCCGACACAGGACTGCCGAAAGCGGCGATTCTCGCCGCACTCCCGAAGCGACTTCGTCGCCAGGCGTTGCACCTCTCATTTCCCTCCGAATCGCACGAGCCTCCGACATCGCTGGCCTACATCGCATCCCCCGTGCTCCCGGAAACAACACCTGAGCGCGCAGCGCTTTTGGGACTGCGGTGAGCATCACCGCTTTCGCAGCCCTTGTGATCTCCTCACACCCACCCGCCCTCACCAGCGCCCCTCCATCCCTCCATCACTCAACCCCTCCATCACTCCTTCCCCACTCCACCCCACCCCGCACCTCAGTCCACCACTTACCTCATACCCCTCACCTCTCACCGCCCCACGCCCTTACTCCTATATTGTCTCCCAACAACACTTGCCGCCCTCCCCCGCGCCCTATATTTTGAATCTTGCATTAATTTGCTTTTCCCGTTCATCGCACTAAACGCTAACGCAGAAACCGCGCCCACGACCTTCGAGTGATCGAGCCAATCCGACAGCTTTTTGACACCTCCGGCTTCCCTGCACGCTGGCATTGCGGCGACTGGAGTGACATTCATGGCTGGCTCCATATCCTCTCAGACCTTGCTATCTTCGGAGCCTACGCTGCCATCCCCATCTCCATTGCCTGCTTCGTCATGGCCAAGGGGCGGGAAGTGGCTTTCCCAAAGTTGTACTGGCTCTTCGCCTGCTTCATCCTTTCCTGCGGCCTCACCCACCTTATTGAGGCCACCATCTTCTGGCACCCCTGGTACAGGTTCTCCGGTATGATGAAACTGGTGACCGCCGTGGTCTCCTGGTCCACGGTCATCGCCCTCATCAAGATCCTGCCCACGGCCCTAAACCTGCCCGGCATGGTCCGGCTGAACAACGACCTGATCAAAGAAGTGGCCGACCACAAGGCCTCCGAAGCTGCTCTCCAAGAGTCTTCCATCCGCCTCAGTCTGGCGCTGGAGCATTCCCAACTGGGAGACTGGAGTTGGGATGCCGCCACCAACACTGTCACCTTCTCCCGGCGCGCCGCAGAGATTCTGGGCGTGGTGCCAGAGGATCGCCACACGCGGGAATCCCTTCGCACCGACATCCACCCAGACGACCGGGAACCCGCCAGGCTCGTGGTGGACGAGGCCATTCGGACACGGACCAACTACGATCTGGAATACCGCGTCATCCGCCCCAACGACGGCAGAGAAATCTGGGTACATGCCAAGGGGCGCGGCGTCTATGATGCCCAGGGCAACATCCTCTCTGTCGTGGGCACTCTCGGCGATGCCACAGGCCGTAAAAACCGCGACCGCGAACGCGAAGAACTGCTCGTCAAAGAACGCGAAGCCCGCGCCGAGGCCGATCGCGCCAACCGCATCAAGGACGAGTTTCTCGCCACCCTCTCCCACGAGCTACGCAATCCCCTGAACGCGATCCTCGGCTGGGCGAGCATCCTCCGCGCCGATTCATCGAACCAGGAAGAACTTGCCATCGGGCTGGACGTCATCGAGCGCAACACCCAGCTCCAGGCCAAACTCATCGCCGACCTGCTCGACATGAGCCGCATCTTGAGCGGGAAGGTCCATCTCGACTTCAAGCCCACCAATCTCATCTCCCTGGCCAAGGAAGCGGTGGAGACCATCCGCATCATGGCCGAGGAGAAAAACGTCACCGTCATCGCTCCGGTGGATGCTCCGCCGGTCGTCGTGAGTGGCGACAGCGCCCGTCTCCAGCAGATCATCTGGAACCTCCTCACCAACGGCGTCAAGTTCACCCCGCCCGGTGGACGCGTTGAACTCTCCATCATCTGCGGGCAGGATCGGGCTGAGCTCGTCGTCACCGACTCCGGTGCGGGCATCGATCCGCTCTTCCTGCCGCATGTCTTTGACCGCTTCCGTCAGGGGGATGCCTCCTCCACCCGCATGTACGGCGGTCTGGGCCTCGGGCTCTCCATCGTCAAACACCTCACCGAGATGCACCACGGCACCGTACAGGTCTTCAGTGCCGGGGTCGGACAGGGCGCCACTTTTAAGATCACCCTGCCCCTCTTCCTGCCCACCTCCGAGTCCGGCGGCGAACTCTTCTCCGATCCCTCTGCCGCCATGGAGGAGAGCGTCGATCTCACCGGGACTGCGGTGCTCGTGGTGGATGACGTCCCAGACAACCTCGAACTCATGGCCCGCGTGCTGCGGAGTCGCGGGGCCACCGTCACCGCGACCCTCTCCGCAGCCGAGGCACTGGCGACGCTGAAGGCGCAGATCTACCACGTGCTGGTGAGTGATATCGCCATGCCGGAGATGGATGGCTTTGACCTCATCGTCGCCGCCCGTCGGCTTGATGCGGAGCATTGCGGCCACATCCCCGCCATTGCCCTCACCGCTTTCGCCCGCCCGGAAGACCGCGACCGGGCTCTCGCGGCGGGGTTTGATCACTTCTTGTCCAAGCCCGTGGATCCTGCCGAGTTGATCGCTGCCGTCTGCCGATGCACCGGGCGCGGCAAGCACACTCCCATCGGGGCAAAAAGGATCCGTCCCCTCCTTGATTCCACCTCCTCCTGAGGTCGCGCTGGCGTCCCGCCGCAACGCCGCTATAGGGTGACAGGACGCCCTGTGTGGATTCTAGTGTTTCAGGGCACGGCACCTGCGACACCCTCCGACTTGGTATTTGGACATTTCTTGTCCAAACTCTCCTCGGATTTGGCCCTGCGTGTGCAAGTTGTCACCCAACCAGATCGTTTTATCCTTCTTGCCGACCTCGCTCCTGTCACTCACCCCATGTCCACCCCTACCGATACTGAAGCTGCGCACATCCTGGTCACCGGCTATCAAAGACTCAAGGCAGAGCTGAGCAAAAGAATCGTCGGCCAGGACGACGTCATCGAGCAGGTGTTCATCGCAATGGCCGCAGGCGGACACGCGCTGCTGGAAGGCGTTCCCGGTCTGGCCAAGACCCTGCTGGTGAAGTCCTTCGCAGATGCCATGCACCTCGGCTTCCGGCGTATCCAGTTCACGCCGGACCTCATGCCGGCCGACATCACTGGCACGGAGATCATTCAGGAGGATGCGGACACCGGACGCCGCAAGCTCATCTTCATGCGCGGGCCGATCTTCTCCCAGATCATTCTGGCGGATGAGATCAACCGTACGCCGCCCAAGACACAGGCCGCTCTGCTGGAAGCCATGCAGGAGCACAGCGTCACGGTCGGCCAGGAGACCTTCGCCCTGCCCCGCCCCTTCTTCGTGCTGGCCACGCAGAACCCGATCGAGCAGGAAGGCACCTATCCTCTCCCAGAGGCGCAGAAGGATCGTTTCCTCTTCCTCATCAAGGTCGCCTACCCCACCCGGGATGACGAGCGCGAGATCCTCGCCCGCACCACCGGCACCATCTCCAGTGTCATCGAGCCCGTCCTCAGCGGCGAAGAGCTGCAACAGGCGCAGACGCTCGCCCGCCGCGTCCCGGTGCCCGATCACGTCACGGACTTTGTCCTGGATCTTGTCCGCGCCACCCGAACCACTGAGGCGGGCGTCTCCAGCTATGTGAAGCAGATGGTTGGCTGGGGCGCAGGCCCTCGTGCCAGCCAGCACCTCATCCTCGCTGGCAAGGTCCGCGCCCTCCTGCGGGGCCGCACGCACATGACGGTGGATGATGTCGAAGCGCTCGCCTACCCGGTGCTGCGCCACCGCATCGTCCCCACCTTCCATGCCGAGGCTGAAGGCGTCACCGTGGACCACATCGTGAAGCACCTGCTGGAGAACACCCGCCGTCCTCAGGGCTCCCGCGTGCTGTAGTTCCGGCGCGCAGCCGTCATCCGTACGCCGCGGCGACCCTCCCGCCCCAGTCACGCCGGGCCGCTGCTCCAGGATTTCCTAGATCCCCTTCCGCTCCTCATGGCCAAACTCTCCGATCTCCTGACAGCAGAAGACCTCGTCCAGCTCACGGGGTTGCCGCTGTTTGCCAGGACGGTCATGGAGGGCTTCTCCACCGGTCAGCACGCGTCTCCGCACAAGGGCTCCAGCGTGGAGTTCCGCCAGCACCGCCCCTATGTGCAGGGGGATGAGATCAAACGGCTGGACTGGAAGATCTTCGGCCGGAGCGACCGCTTTTACATCCGCGAGTTCGATGAGGAAACGAACCTGCGCGCCACCGTCCTGCTGGATTCCAGCGGCAGCATGGCCTACCGAGGCACCAAGGGCGCGATCAAGTTCGAGCACGCCCGGAAGGTCGCCGCCTCTCTCGCTTATGTTCTCACAGGGCAACAGGATGCCGTGGGCCTGGTCACGTTCGATGACAAGGTGCGGGAGTTCATCCCCTGCCGCACCAAGACCAGTCACCTGCATCACATCCTCGATACCCTCCAGCGCACCCAGCCCGGCGGCGAGACTTCCCTCTCCGCAGTGCTGAGGAATCTCGCGTCCCGCTTGAAGCGTCGCGGCCTCCTCCTGCTGGTATCGGATTGCTTTGACGACGCCGAGCGCCTGATCCAGTCCGTGGGCGCGCTGCGCAAGCAGGGGCATGAGATCATCGTCTTCCAGGTGTGGGACCGGGATGAGCTGGACTTCCCCTTCTCCCGCTGGGCCCGTTTTGAGAACGCCGAGCGGACCGAGGATTCCCTGCTGCTGGATCCTGCGGCAATCCGTCAGCGCTACCTGCAGGTGCTCCAGACCTTCCGCGAGCAGCTGCTGGAAGGGCTGCGCCGGCATCAGGTGGACCTGGTCCCCATCATCACTGACGAACCTTTGACGGAAGCCATCAAGGCCTATCTGGCCCTCCGCATGCGCCAATGATCCCGGCTTCCTCTATCATCTTCCAGCCCGTCGCCGTGCGTCCGCCACGACCCGCCGCCTCATGAGTTTCCTCAACCCCATTCTCCTGGCGGGGGCGGCTGCGTTTCTCATACCGCTCATCATTCACCTGCTGAACAAGCGCAAGGTGATCACGGTGCTTTGGGGGCCCATGCACCTGCTGCACGAGGCACTGCGGCAGAAGAAGCGCAATGTGAAGATGGAGCAGAAGCTCCTCCTCGCCGTGCGCATCAGCATCCCCATCCTGCTGGCACTCTGCCTCGCGCTCCCCGTCCTCAGCGCACTCAGCCAGCTCCCAGGATTCGACAAGACCTCCCTCCTCGTGGTGCTGGATAACAGCTTCTCCATGCGCGCCCCCGGCACAGGAGGCACCGCCCGGGACAAGGCTCGCAACGATCTGCGCCAGACTTACACCACGCTCAGTCGCGGTTCAGACACCGCCGTCATCCTTGCGGGTGCGCCACCGCATCGCCTCACGGCCGAGCCCACCTCAGATCTTGAGGCCGTGCCCACGCTGCTGGAGAATGAGCCCAGCCTGGGTGGTCCGCTCGCCCTTCAGGACACTTTCCAACTGGTGCAGGCAGACCTTGGCAAGCTGGCCACTCCCGCCCGGGAGGTGCTTCTGGTCTCAGACTTCAAGTGGTCCGACTGGCGTCAACTCGCCGAGGGCGGCACGCTGCCGGCGCTGGAGTCGATCTTGAAACAAGAGCGCCCGCCGCTGGTCACCTTCCTGCGCAGTTCCGGGGACACGGAGTCGAACCTCGCTGTGGTCTCCGTCGAGCCCTCGGCCTTTGTCGTGGCCCGCGGTCAGATGATCGCCCTCCGGGCCCGCATCCAGAATCACGGCCCGCAGGCCTATCAGGATGTCGCCGTCCATCTGGAGGCCAACGGGGCCCGGTTGCGCTCTACTCGCGTCAGCGTTGCGCCGAATTCGGAGTCCGTCATCACCCTCACGCACACCTTTGACGCACCGGGTGATCAGGCCCTCACCGTGCGGGTGGAGGGGGACTCCCTCCCCGATGACAATGCCTACTCCGTCATCATCCCCGTACGGGAGCAGGTGAACTGCCTGCTGGTGCGCGGGAAATCACGCAGCGGACCTCTAGAAGGCGCCACCGATTTCCTGGAGATCGGTCTCACCCCACATCAGAGCGCCGCCACCACCCTCAAGGATGTCATCCGCACTGGCGTGATCGATGACCATGCGATGCGGGACAAGACACTCGACGGCAGCGAGGTTGTGATCCTCGCCAACGTGAATCGCCTCAACGACCGCCAGGTGCAGGAACTTGAGGAGTACGTGCAACGCGGCGGCGGCCTCATCATCTTCATGGGCCCGGACATGGACATGCGCTGGTACCAGGAAAAACTCTACCAGAACGGGAAAGGCCTGCTGCCCTGCACGCTGAACGGCTTCGGCCATGTGGACGAGGGGCAGACTCCCGCCCGCATTCTCAACCAGCGCCACACGCACCCGGCCATCACCTACTTCAACGAAGCCCGCGGGATGCGCCTCCAGGACGCCGCCTTCACTCACTGGGTGAAGTTCGACAAGGTGGAGGGAGATGCCCGCCCCATCCTGAACCTCGATCGCGGGGATCCCCTTATGGTGGAGAAGCCTCGCGGCAAGGGCCGTGTCATTGCCGTGGCCACCACGGCCAATGCGCAGTGGAGCAATCTGCCCCTGCAGCCCGCCTTTGTCCCGCTCATCCAGCGTCTGGTCACTTATCTGGCCACCCAGAATGCTGCTCCACAGAGCCAGATGTGCGGCACCGTACTGCGCGCCTCTCTGGGTACGGAGCAGGTCAAGGGCAACTACGAGCTCAAGGACCCGATGAGCCGCACCCGGGAGGTCACCCCGCGGGCCGACCGGGACGGCGTGATCTTCGTGGACCACAGCGACACTGCGGTCCCCGGGATCTACGAACTCCGCGCCAAGAACGTTCCTGGAGCACTCGTGCGCCGCTTTGCCTTCAACCTCAATCCGGCGGAGTCGAACCTTTCCGCCATGCCGGAGGAGAACATTCGCGCGATGGCCCAGCGACTCGGCGCATCCTATGCCAGCAGCCAGGATGAGTACGCCCGGCTGGATCGCACGCGCCGCCACGGAGCCGAAGCCTGGCAACCCCTGCTCTTTGCCCTGCTCCTCTTCCTCTTTGCGGAGGTGTTCCTCCAGCAGCGCATCTCCCGTGCGTAGTTTCCCTAATCCTGACACCTGACAGTACTTCTTCGTGACGCCTTCCCAGACAGAAACTCAACTCCGTTTCACCGGTGACTGGCCCGCCATGCCGGTGCTCGGCGTGGCGTTGGCTCTGGGCGTGCTCATGTTCTTCCTTTATCGTCGGGAGTTGCGCTTTCACACCGGCGCCGCCCGTTGGTTGCTGCCGCTGCTCCGCTCGCTCGCCGTGGTCCTGGCGGTCCTGTGTCTGGCGGGCCCCATCCTGCGGCACATCGATACCTACCGCCAGCTCGGGCGGGTCGTCCTGGTCGCGGATGCCTCAGCGAGCATGAGCTTCTCTGACGACACGCCGCAAGCGGGAAAACCACCCGCCCCGGCGCCAGCCCCCGCCCTTCCCGCCGGATCCGTTGCCTCCTCGAACGCAGGCACCCGTTTCGACCGCATGGAGACGGCCCTGCTGGACCCCAATCACTCGATGGTGAAGAAGCTGGCGGAGAAACACGATGTCGAGCTGTTTGCCCTCCGCGGCTACCGGGCGGAGCGCCTCTGGTGGCATCGCCAGGAAGGCAGCGATGTCTCAGGCGATCTGCCGCACCACTTCGAGTTCAAGCCGGAGGCCACCGCGACCAATCTGGACCAGCCCCTGCGCGATGCCCTGGGCCCCAATCCCGCTGGAACCGCCCTGGTCATCCTGACTGATGGCCAGCACAATGGCCCCGGCTCGCCGGAGGAGATGGCAGCCGGTTTGCGGGACAGCGGCATCCCGGTTTTCACCGTGGGTTATGGGAGCGAACTCCCGCCTCCGGATCTCGCGATCCTCAACGTGCAGATGCCGGAAGCCGTCTTCGCCGAAGACCGCGCCGAAGGCACCCTGGTGATCAGCGACACCCTTCCCGCCGGACTCGGTGCCAGCATGAACGTGCTGCAGGGCAGCAAGGTCCTCTGGCAGCAGACCTTCACCACCACCGGCGCGGGAGAACGCCGTTTTGACTTCAGCTTTCCCGTTCGGGACCTCGTGGGTGATCCCAAGCAGTCCCTCCGCACGCTGACCGCACGGGTGGATGTGAATGGCGTCAACGCCTCGCAGGACAAGATCGCCAACAACAACAGCCAGACCCTGTCCTTGCACCTGCTCAGCCGGAAGCGGCGGGTCCTCCTGCTGGACGGCCGTCCCCGCTGGGAAACCCGCTACATTCACAATCACTTCGACCGGGACGAGCGCTGGGACGTGGTGGCCGCCTTCGATACCTTCACCCGCGGCCAGGGTGGCCAGGTGGCCGAGGCCTTCCCGAAGACCAAGGACGATCTCATGAACTTCGACCTCATCATCCTCGGCGACCTCCGCCCGGATGCCCTGAGCGAGGAGCAACAGTCGCAACTGGTCGAGTTCGTGGAAAAACGCGGCGGCGGGCTCATCTTCATCGACGGTCGGCGGAACCATCTCCAGGCCTGGCAAAGCACCAAGGCCGCCACTCTTATTCCCGTGAAGTGGAAGGAGCAGGGCTCCCCGGCCGCCGCGCTGGACTACAGCCTGACCGAGCAGGGCCAGACCATGGAGGCCCTGCGCCTCAGTGACTCCCCCAGCACCAATCCCAATCTCTGGACCCGCCTTCCCAAGCCCTTCTGGGTTTCCCCGGCGGAGCCCCTGCCAGATGCCGCCGTGCTGGCGAAACTGGGAAACAACACAGTCGAACCACTGCCCGCCCTGGTGTGGCGTCGCTTCGGTGCCGGCAGCGTGGTCTGGCTGGGTACGGATGAGCTCTGGCGCTGGCGTTATGAGGTCGCGGACCAGCATCACCAGCGCTTCTGGATGCAGGTCGCCACCTGGGTGGCAGCTCCGCCGTTCATGGTGGAGAACGATCGCCTCAGCCTCGGCACAGACCGCCTGCGCTATCAGGAGGGGGATACGGCAGAGCTTCGGGTGCGTCTGCGCACCGCCACTGGCACCACTGTCACCGAGGGCAGCCCACGGGCTCACGTCTTCCGGAACGGGCTGGAGATCGCCAGTCTGGAACTCGCGCCCGATCCCTCCCACGGCGGCGTTTTCCGCGCCATCACCGGCACCTTGCCAGCGGGCGATTATCAGCTCTCTGTCAGCGAGGGCAGCGCTCCCGCTCATGACCTGCGGCTGGGTTTTCGCGTGGAAAGCCAGGCCAACAAGGAATGGAGCCAGCTCACCCTCAACCGTCCCCTCCTGGAAGGCATGGCCCGCGTGAGCCAGGGTCGCTTCCTGCGTGAGGGAGATATTTCCCAGCTTCCAGATCTGCTGCAGCAGCTCGACCGCATGGAAACCCGCACCACGGAGACCAAGCTGTGGCACAGTTGGTGGTGGTTCGGCGCCGTCATGCTGCTCCTCACCCTGGAGTGGATCCTGCGAAAGGTCTGGAGGCTCGTCTGAGCCCGACGAACGCTCCAAGAATAAACTGCCCTCAACCGTATTAATGCCCATGAACACCACCCTGCGCCCTGCCACCGTGGATGCACTGGCCAGCTTCCGGGAACGGCGCACCAGGCTGCTCATGATGAAGGCAGGCATCGCAGCGGCCCTCGTCCTGCTGGTCCTGCTCTTGCTGGTCGCCCTGCTGGATCGCGCCACCTTCATGCCAGACAGTCTGCGGCACGGGCTGAGTTACGCCGGGTACGGCGTGGCCCTCATCTCCGCCTGGTGGCTCGGCATGCGCTTTGTCAGGGAGGCGCGCGGGTTGTTCGGTGCGGCTCGCCTCCTGGAGGTGGCCGACCGGCGCATGCACGAAAAGCTGCTCTCGGCCGTGGAGTTGTCCCGGGAATCCACCGAGAACCTTCCGGACTCCCCTGAGTTCCGATCCCAGCTTCAGGAAGATGTCGCGGGTGAGCTCAAGGACTTCCAGGCGGAAAAAATCCTCCCCACCTCCCTGCTGCTGCCCTGGTTCAAGGGGCTGATCCTCCTCTTCGTCGTCATTGTCGCCCTGTCTTTTGTTCCCGAGCTGCACCTGGCGGGCTTCATGGCACGCGCCGCGCTGCCCTTTGCCAATCTCTCTCGCCCCTCCAGCACCAAGGTGAAGATCGTCACCCCTGTAAAGGCCGATGTGGTGGTGCCACTGGCTTCCAGCGTCCCGCTCGCGGTGGAGATCACGGGGAAGATGCCCAAGCGGATCCTTGTGGAGACCCGCATTGGAGACGCCAAAACCTCCAAGATGGAACTGACGCACAATGGCGGCTCTCGCTATGAAGGCACCGTCGGCATCGGTCAGGAGAGCGTAGAATACCGCATCATCGCCGGAGATGCCATGACCGCCTGGCACACCTTCCATGCCCGGCCCCGCCCTCGCATTCTCGAGTTCACCAAGACCATCATCCCCCCGGCGTATTCAGGTCTCCAGGAGCAAAAGCTGGTGGAAGACCACGGTGATCTGACCGCTCTGGAAGGCTCCACCGTGAAGCTCTCGATGAAGGCGAATCAACCGCTGGAGAAAACCGCCGCCTATCTCCAACCCACCGGCACCATCTTGCCCGTCACGCAGGAGACTCCCTCGATGCTGGCACTCAATGTTCCCTTCGATGGAAAATCGGATGCCTGGCAAATCGCCCTCACGGCCCGGGCCACCGGCTTCACCAATGACGAGGCCTCGCCCTGGCGCGTTAAGACTGTCGTGGATCAAGCACCCAGTGTCGGCATCACCCAGCCCCAGGAGCAGATTGAGACGCGCAGTGATGACACCGTCGAGCTCGTCGGATTGGCCGATGACGATATTGGCCTCGCCAAAGTGTCCGTAGCCCATGCCATTAACGGGGCCGACTGGAAAGAGACCATCGTGCAGGAGAAGGCGGGAAAGCGGCTGGACATTCACACTGCCATCAAACTGGCCCCGCTCCCGGTCAAACCCGGCGACTCCGTCATTGTGAAGTTCGTAGCCGTGGATCTCAAGGGCCAGAAGGCCGAGTCTTATCCCGTCCGTCTGCTGATTGTTGAAGACAAGCTCAACCTCGCCCAACGCGAGCTTGCGGCCGAACAGCGTCGCCTCGCCGCCAGCGCCAAGGCCCTGGCCGAGGAAGTGCGTGACCTCCGCAAGGAGTCGGAAAAGGTTCGTGCCTTTGACAAAAAGCAGCGCAAGAACGACGAGCAGGAACAGCAGGCGGAGGCGGCCCTGGCCAAGATGAAACAACATCTGGCCGCGGTGAATGAAAGGTCTGAGGAACTCTGGAACAAACTCAAGGAAACCGCTCAAAAAGCCGACAATCCGCTGAAGGCCATGGAGCTCAATCTTGCCGGCCAGCGTCTCGCCGAACTGCGCGGTCAACACCTCAAGGAGTTGCAGGAACAGAGTCAGGCGGAGGACATGGACGAGCGTCAGCTCAAGGACGCCGCCAACCAGCTCTCCAACGATGCGGAAACGGTTTCTCAAGCCTTGGAAGCCTTCGCCGCTGCCGACTCCGCCAAAGCGGTGCGCGAGGCCATGGAGCATCTCGCCCCTCAGCAGACGAAGCTTGCGGAGAAGGCCATTGACGCCAATCGCAACCCTGAAGAACGCGGCAAATGGCAGGAGCAACAGCGTGCCGCGCTGGCAGCTGCGGCCAGTGCGAAAAAGGACCTGGAAGACCTCAAGTCCGCGATCCAAGACCACCGCAAACGGGATGTGAACCAGCACATCGAAAACTTCGACAAGAAGATGCCCGCGGTTCAGAACTCACTGGATACCGCCAAGCAGCACCAGGCCCCCGAGTACCTCTATGGTCAGGCGCATGAGCTGCGCAATGCCGCCAATCAGGCACGTGACGCCAGCCGCTGGTTCGCGGATGAAACCTCTCAGAAGGCCCAGGAGATGCGGGAGCGGCTGCTGAGAGATCAGAACCCAGCCCTCGCCGCCGTGGACCAGGCTCGTGACCAGATGTCCCGCGCTGCCAATGAGAAGAAGGAGCAGAAAAAACAAGGCGAGCCGTCCAAGGATCAGGCCGCCGACCGGCTCGAAGCTGCCGCCCGTCAGTTCAAGGACCAGAGCGAACTCCGGGAGCAAAATCACCAGACCAACAACCAGGCCGCGCTGGACAAGAACCGGATGGGCCGCGCCTTGCAGAATCTCGCTGAGGAACTCCGCCGCACCGAGTCACCGGAGCAGATCAAGGCCGTCTCCGACAAGGCCCGACAGCTTGTGGAATCCGCCCGCGCCCTGGAGTCAGACGCCATGGCCCAAGACGCCGCCGCCTCCCTGCAACAGGCCAAGGAGTCCGCCCTGGCACAGCAGGCTCCTGAAGAGCAACTGCCGGCCGCGCAAGCCGCCGCCAATCAGTTGCGCCAGCTCCCGGATACCCTCCGTCGTGCCCAGTCCAACAACGAAGCTGCCAGCGCCGCACAAGAGGCCGCGAACAATGCCCAGTGGCAGCGCGACGAGACTCAGAACCAGCTCCGTCAGCTCGCTGACCAGAAGCAGAATGGCCAACAGCCCCAGCCGGTGCCGCCCCAGCAAAACCGGGCTCTGGAGGCCAATGCCAAAGCCGAAGCCAAGCTCGCAGAAGCGATCAACCAATTTGCCCCCAAGGTGGCCGCGGCCCGGGAACAGGTGGATGCGATGACCCCCAAGCTGAGCGAGCTGGCCAAGAACACGGCCGACTCCCTTCAGCGGTCTCAAGAACAAACCCAACAAACTGCCCAGGCGGCCGAGAACAACCAGCCTGCCGAACAGACTGCGCAACAAGCCAACGCCCTGATGCCCCAGGCCAAGGAAGATGCGCAGAAGCTGGCTGACCTGCAGGCCGCCCTGCGCCAGGAAGCCAATGCCGCAGACATGCAGAAGGAGGCGGACCGCCAGATGGCCCGCGCGGCCGATGTGGGCATGGCGCAGATCCGTCAGCAAACACCGCAAATTGCGCAAAACCTCCAACAAGCCGCTCAGGCCCAACAGGCTCCGCAGCAACAAGCCCAGGCGCTGAAGAACGCCGCCCAGGCTCAGAAACAAACGGCTCAGGCGCTGGACCAGCTCGCTCAAAATCTACAGAAGATGGAGCAGGGTCAGGCGCTCCCCGAGGACGCGCTGGCCGCCCAGCAGGCCGTCGAGGAGGCGCTCGGTATCAAACAACCCCTGGATGAGAGCTACCAGGAGGCGCAACAGATCGCGAAGATCATGGAGCAGGCCCAGCAGGACCCCAAGAAGGCCCTCGCCGCGCTGGAACAGGAACTGCAAAAGAACCCCCAGATGAAGCGGGCCCTAGGTGAACTGGCGGAGAAGACCGCCCAGGAATCCCAGTCCAATCTGGAACTGGCCCAGAGCCAGCCGCAGATGGCCCCGCTGGCCACCTCCATGGGCGCACATGACCTGGCCCGCGTGGCCCGTCACCAAGAGCGGCTCCAGAAAGAACCCGCCGCCAAGAAGGTTGCCCAGGCCAGCGAGCAGATTAAAAAACTGGCTGACGCAGTGAAGAAGGATCCCTCCCAAATGACGCCGCAAGCGGCGGAACAAGCTTCCAAAGCAGGTCAGGAAGCCCAACAGGCGGCAGCGGAGACGGCGTCATCCCAAGCGGAGTCCACTCCCGCACCCAACTCCTTCTCGGAGGCTGCCAAGGGCTCCATGCTGGCTCAGGCTCTCGATGAGCTCGATCAAGCGGTGAACCCGATGGAAGGGGGTGCCCAGCAACCCCAACCCGAGGCTCAGCAGGGCCAGGCCAGCAGTCAGCAACCGGGGCAACAACCCGGCCAGCAGCCCCAGCAGGGTCAGGGACAGAATCCTCAGCAGAACGCGCAGCAAAACGCCCAACAGAGCTTGGCTCAGGCGAATCAAGCCCAGGCCCAGCAGATGGCGCAAGCCCGCGCCCAGGGCATGGTCCCCGGCCAGAAGCCCCCGGCTTCCCCGCAACAGGCCAGCCAGACGGCCAAGGGGCCCAATCAAGAGCCCGCACCCGATGCCACCGGGAATATGACGCAGGGGCAGGCCAATCTCGTCGTCCCCGTGCTCGGCGCGACCCAGGCAGGCGACTGGGGCCACCTGCCCACCCGCATGGCCAAGGACCTCAGCGAGGCCTCCCGTCAGGAGCCTTCGCCCGAGTACCGCGCCGCGATCGAAAGCTACTACAAGGCCATTGCCGAGAAGGCTAAAAAATGATGCCACACCGCAGACCGCTCATGCCCGTTTTGCAGCTCGCCCTCAAGGGCTTGCTGGTCCTGCCCTTCACGCTGTCTTTCGGTCAGACCTCCCCTTCACCCACTGCCGTCTCCCCTGCCGTCAAGCAGGCGGTGGACAAGGCCTGCCGCTGGCTGATCGGCCAGCAGCGCGCCCAGGGTTGTTTCCTTGATGAAAACCGCGGGGATCCCGTGCCCCAGCACAGCGGTGCCCTCACCGCCATGGCCATCATGGGGCTCACCAGCGTGGGCCACATGCCCACTGATCCCACCCCAGAAGGCCGCGCTGTGGCCAAGGGCCTGCGGTTCATGACGGACAACATCGTCCCCAATGAAGAGGGTTATCTGGGCCAGAGCGACCGCTCCCGCATGTACGGCCACGGCATCATGACCCTCATGTACGCAGAGATGGTCGGCCAGACCCAGGATGAGGAAATGGACCGCAAGCTCCGCACCCGGGTGGAGCGTGCTGTCGAGCTCATCATGCGCTCCCAGGATGTGGTCAAAAGCGAGGCCAACCGCGGCGGGTGGCGCTATGAGCCCGGCAGCAGCGACTCCGATATCTCCGTCAGCGTCTGGCAGGTGATGGCCCTCCGCGCCGCCAACAACGCCGGAGTGAAGGTGCCGAAGAGCACCATCGACCGTGCGGTGGAGTACATGAAGCGGAGCTACCGCTCCGAGCGCAACAATCAGGGCCTTCCCGTGGACATGGAGGCCGCCTTCAGCTACGAGCCCTACGGCGGCCGGCAGACCTTCTCCACCACCGCCGCAGGCATGCTTTCCCTCCAGGTCTGCGCCCAGTATGAGGCCCCCGAAGTCATCGGCGGCGGGAACTACCTGATGAAGAATCCTCCGTCCCCTACGGAGCCCTGGTTTTATTACGGAAACTACTACTACGCCCAGGCCATGTATCAGCGGGGCGGAGACTTCGCCGCCGTAGGTCGGCAAAAGACGGAACAACTTCTGGTTGAGCTCCAACAGCCTGATGGAGCCTGGCAGCCCAGAAACGGGAATGAGCGTAGTGCTGGCCCCATCTATGCGACCGCGCTGGGACTACTCAGTTTGTCTGTCCATTACCACTTTTTGCCGATTTATCAAAAATAGTGGAAGCCCCGATTTTCTAGGGCTTCCCTTGCACCTGCGATCTAAAAAAGGTGCATCCGGCATACATACTTCTTCAACTGGGAAAAGTTGGCACGGCGTTTGCTGAATTGCGTTACGAAGGCGGCACTTGCCGGATTCATGCAACTCAACCCAAACGACACCATGCTCACAAAGAAGAAGAAGTGGACCATACTAGAAACCGTTGTCGCGGTAGCAGGCCTCGCCTGTATGACCGTCAACTCCGGGCGGGCATTTGCCCAGGATGCTCCGGCCCCGGCACCTGCTCCGGCTGAAGCGCCTGCGGCTCCTGCTCCCGCCCCGGCCGTTGAAGCCCCGGCTCCCGCACCCGCGCCTGCCGCTGCTGTGGAGGCCCCTGCAACTCCCGCGGCTCCCGCCGAAGCTGCTCCCTCTTCTGCGCCTTCAATCGAAGAGCGTCTTGCCGATATTGAGGCTTACATGAACAACGTGCCACGCGTGACCAAGGACAACTCCCTGGTTTCCGGCCCTGGCCCTGGCCACAACGCCTGGCAAATGACGAGCACCGCCCTGGTCCTTTTCATGACCCTTCCGGGTTTGGCTCTCTTCTACGGCGGCCTGGTTCGCAAGAAGAACGTCCTGAGCGTGCTGGCCCAATGCCTCGGCATTGCCGGTCTGGTCACCATCCTCTGGTGGGCAGTCGGTTACAGCCTCTCCTTCGGTGAGGGTGCTGGTGCTACCAAGGCTTTCATCGGTGACTTGAAATACAAGTTCCTTGATGGTGTGGACGCCACCAAGACCGGTGCCGGCTTCGCCTGGATCTCGGATGCCATGTGGTGCATGTTCCAGCTCACTTTCGCTATCATCACCCCGGCTCTTATCGTCGGTGCCATCGCCGAGCGCATGAAGTTCATCTCCGTGATGCTCTTCGTCACCCTCTGGATGTTCGCCGTGTACTTCCCCTTCGCCCACATGGTATGGAGCACTACAGGCTTCATGTGCGGACCTCTCAACCCTGACGCTGGCATCAAGGCCATCGACTTCGCTGGTGGCACCGTCGTTCACATGACCTCCGGTTGGAGCGCCCTGGTGCTCTGCATCATCCTTGGCAAGCGCAAAGGCTACGGCAAAGAGCCGATGCCCCCGCACAGCATGGTTCTCTGCATGGTCGGTACCGGTATGCTCTGGGTTGGCTGGTACGGCTTCAATGCTGGTTCCGCTCTTGGCGCTGACGCCATCGCATCCAACGCCTTCGCCACCACCACCCTCGCAGCAGCCGTCGCAGGCTTCGTCTGGGGTGTCCTTGAGTGGATCCTCCGTGGCAAGCCCAGCGTGCTCGGCTTCTGCTCCGGCATCGTGGGTGGTCTGGTGGTCATCACGCCTGCTGCAGGCTTCGTGACCATGAACTCCGCCGTCATCATGGGCGTGCTTGCTGGTGTGGTTCCCTACTTCGGTGTGTCAGTCCTCAAGAAGGCTCTTGGTTATGACGACGCCCTAGACACCTTCGGTGTGCACGGCATCGGTGGTACCCTCGGCGCCATCCTCACCGGATTCTTCGCCTCCGAGAAAGCCAACGCGGTCGTTGGTCCTCTCAAGGAAGGTCTCATGGTTGCCCAGCTTAAAGCAGTGGTTCTCACCATCGTCTGGAGCGTGGTTGCCACCACGGTGATCGCTCTGATTGTGAAAGTGGTGGTGGGCCTTCGCCCAACTCCTGAAGTGGAAGAAGAAGGTCTCGACATTCCCGAGCACGGCGAGGCTGGTTACGAGCTCCACTGATCTGGCGTTCGTTGATTCAACCACACTCTCTCCCTCCCTGGCCGGGGCACTGCAAAGTGCCCCGGCCTTTTTGTTGGGGGGAATCAAACGCAATGGTTCAAGCACCTTACACCAAGGGATGTGGCACGAACCTCCGACATCGCTGGCCCACATCGCAAGCAACCTCGACCTCCGCTCCCATCTCCAGTTCAGTCCTCGTACCCAGCAAGGTAGTCCAGCACTTCCCTGCGTCAGGTCAAGAGTCTGAGGCGCCCAGTCGCCGATTCTCAAGGTTGTAACGCCCAAGTACCCAAGGAGCGGCGGTTTGTGCTTGCACAACCACCGACGGTTGCCGGAGGAAGCGTGCTTCCAAGTAAGAAGTCAGCGGTAAGACCACATAGGGTGTGGTTGGTGTTTGGCGATCAAGCGCTCCGCTTCCCCTCGGCGGTTGTGCAAGCACAAACCGCCGCTCCTTGCGCGAGCCCAGGCCTGCAAAGCCCTGGAGCTCTCGCCTCACCAGCGCCTCCCATCTCCAATTCAATCCGCGCAGCCAGCAAAGTGATCCAACACTCCACTACTCCATCACTCCCCCCCCCGCATCCCCCGCATCCCCCGCCCCCATCAAGCACACAACGGGCACACTCCAAAAAACTCCAGTTCGTGGTACAACTTCTTGAACCCCGACTGCTTGGAGATCTTCGCCTCGAGCGCCTCCACCGGGCAGGCGATATCAAGCTTCTCGATCACGCCGCATTCTGTGCAAATCAGATAGTCGCTGTGCTGTCCTGGGACGTTCAGAGTGTAGTACGCGGAGCGGTCATGCAGTCCCAGCCGACGCAGGATGCCCTGCTTCTCGAGGCGCACCAGCAACCGGAACACGGTGGCCCGGTCACAACGATCCTTCAACGTGGGTGAATCCGCCAGATCCGCCAGCGTCAGCGGTTTAGCGGTGGCGATCAACAGATTGAGAAGTTCTTCAAGGGCCCAAGTTCTCCGCAGACCTGCCTCCCGGCATCGGGTGATCGTGTCTTTAAGCAGTGTGTCCTCTGGAGACGGCATAACTTCAACGTCGCAAACCTCACGCCCCTGCGCAAGCCCCACCTACTCTTCTCCCTCGTAATAATCGGCATCCGCGACCTGCACCACGCGGTAGTCCGGTTTGAGCATTTTCCTCCCCGAGCGGGGATAGGTGATGACATCCGCCCGATGGTAATCCGCCAGGACGTAGTAGACCAGCGCCTCAGCGCCCTCATCGGCGATGATCTGATGCGCTTCTCCAGGGTGGCAGATCACGTGATCTCCCGGTCCGATCGCCGTCTCAATTCCCTCACCGACCAGTCGTCCGCGACCAGAAATCACCAAGTAGTACTCCGTCTGCGCCGCATGCGAGTGGAGCGGAAAATTGGCCTTGCCCGGGGGCAGCGTCACCAGTTCCACATCAAAAGGGTGTCCCCCGCCCCACGGGCCGGTGTCCTTGATGCCACCCAGGGCGAGCGAAACATTCTGCCGCCGAAGCTCAAAGCGACCGCCCGGAGACCGGCGGTGTTCCACCGGTACCGAGTGCACGTTGACCTTCTCCATGATCTTGAGGCGTTCCAGACGCCCTCAACTCGATCCAAAAACCAACTCAATCCAGATCCAGCTCCGGCTTGAAGTCCGCAGCGTGATACGAACTGCGCACCAGCGGAGCGCTCGCCACGTGGCGGAAACCCTTCTTCACCGCGATCTGCTTGTAGTTCTCAAACGTGTCGGGGTGCACATACTCCACCACCGGCAGGTGGTTGGCAGAGGGGCGCAGGTACTGCCCCAGAGTCAACACGGTTACGCCGTGCTCCAGGAGATCGTCCATGGCCTGGAAGAGTTCCGTCTCCGTCTCACCGAGGCCCAGCATCAGACCGCTCTTGGTGGCCACCTTGCCACCCAGCTCCACGGCCATTTCCTTGGCGCGCTTCAGCACGTTCAGGCTGCGATGATACTTGGCTCGGGAGCGCACCAGCGGCGTCAGGCGCTCCACGGTCTCCAGGTTGTGATTGAAGATCTCCGGCTTCGCCTTCATCACGGTCATGAGGGCGTCGTCCTTGTCATTGAAGTCAGGAACGAGAATCTCGATGGTGATGCCGGGCTGAACCTCGCGCACCGCCTGGATCGTTCTGGCAAAGTGCTCCGCGCCGCCATCCGGCACGTCGTCACGGGCCACAGCGGTGATCACGATGTGGTTCAGCTTCATTCGCTGCACCGCCTGAGCCACCCGCTGGGGTTCGTCTGCCTCCAGGGCAAAGGGCTTGGCCGTCTTGACCGCACAGAATCCACAGGCTCGTGTGCAGCGATCACCCGCGATCATGAAAGTTGCCGTCCCCTGGCTCCAGCACTCCCAGCGGTTGGGGCACTGGGCTTCCTCACAGACGGTATGCAGGCGCAAGTCAGAAATCAGGGACTTCGTGCTCCAGAATACTGGGTCACGCGGGAGCTTCACACGAATCCAGTCAGGCTTCTTTTCCGTGTGCAGCGCAGGGTCAATCTTGGGCGTCATTGCGATGGTGATCGTACGCAGGAAGTACGGCTCCACAAGGACGGAAGGTGCGGGAAGTTCAGAGAACTGAACTTCCACACCTGACCGACGCCGTTTCCAGGTTGACTCTCAATGGCCGCGAACCCGCGGATGGGACGCCATCAAGCCCGAATCATGCTCGCCGCCAGCCCATCGTGGGCGGACTCCTGCTGGCTCCGGGGCGCAGTCGTGCCGGAGGTCGCCAGACGGGCGGTCCAGTCCTCTACGGCATCCACGAAGTGCCCCACCACCTCCGCAAAAGCGGCTCCGGTGATCCCCTCGCCCTCCAGTGTTCTGAACAAGACGATCTCCCGCTCCAGCGGGTCCACCGCCAGCACGGCACCGCCCGTTTCCGCACCAAACAGATTGCCCTCCAAGAGGATCTGGAACACGTGCTCCTTGTTTTCCACCGGCACCTTGCCAATGACCGAGTAGATCTGGAGTTTGGAGCTGCCAGGCTCATGTTCGAGGTTCAGGGTCACCGCCCCGTCGAAAACGAGACGGGCACATCCTTGATCGTCGAACTGAAGGCCGGAGATCCCCATCTGGGAACCGAGTTCTGAAAGTAGCGAAACTGCGTTCATGTGAAAGGAATGAAGAAAACGTGCTAACGATGCGACAAGACGGAGAGGCTAGTCTTTGGGCTTGAGGTTGTACTCAAATTCGGGCCGACCGACCATGGAGACCGACTTGTCCGGGGCGATGTCCATGGCGAACCCCAGGCTGAAGTGGCTCTGATCCTGCTCCAGTTCCTTGGGGGGTGAACCATCCAGCGCATAGTAGTGGGTGGCTTCGTCGACGGACTGATGATACACCGCGCGGAAGCCCCCCTCGGGCTTCTTCTCGAAGGTGAAGCTCTTATGCTCCTCCCCGCTCAGCATCACGGGCGTGCCATCTTCCAGGCGGATAAAACCGTCTACGGGTGAACCCATCGCGAGCTGGAAGCACGCCACGGTGCCTTGGTGCACATATTGCGAGACCGCCCAGAGCATCTCGTCATCATTCCCAAAGAACTCGCTCAGCCGGGTCAGCGCCTCCTTCATGGCCTCATCCTTCAGCCGGGTCACCTCGGATTCGGGCGCATCTTTAGGGATCACGGGGAACTTGTAGACGTTCTCCACGCCATCTGCGGTTTTGATCTTGAAGGCCCCGCGTTCCAGGTCGCGCTTGAAGATCGTGGAGATCCCCAACTCCTCGCCGCTGAAAAGCTTGCCTTTTTCGACTTCCGTCCCAGAGCGAGGCTCAGTCAGGGACGTTTGGAGACGTTCCAGCGCCCCATCAGGCACAGAGCCTTTGACCAGCCGGACGCCCTTTTCCAACCCCATTTCCACGCCCAACATGCCCTTGATCGCCTCGCGTGCGACGTCGGGGAGATCTCTCTGCAACGGGACTTCATCCGTCTTCTGGAGGTCAGGCAAACCGCGGCGCTCCACCTCGATCTCTACCTTCTCCTTAATCCGGGCCAGGTTCGTCCCCAGATTGGTCAGTTCCTTGGAAAGCGCATCATGGCGAAGATCCGTTTCATCGTAGCCGGCAAAGCGTGAGCCAGCATCCACCAGACATTCGCCAAAGGACTGCATGCCTTTTGCCTGGAACGCTTTGAAGACCTCCGCAAGCTCCTCATCGGAAGCCCCAGCCAGGGCGGCCGCGCCCGCCTCAGCCCGCCAGCGGTAGATCGCATCCGGATCATCCAGCTTGCGGCCCAGTTGCATCCATCCATTCCGCACCTCATCCTCCATGGTGGCGAAGTCTGTCAGCGCCGCGATCACCCCCGCGTAGTCGCCGGAGTTCACTACTTTGGCGACCAGGAGCAACCCTGCGGTGTATTGCTTCTCCAGCTCCACCTCGCGTTTCCGGATCTCGGCCGTCAGCGCTTTCTCAGGGCCGGTCACGCCGAGGGCCTTCAGTGACGACTTCAGTTGATGCAGCTCGCGGTTCGTCAGGCCAGCCAGGTCATGCGCCCCCTCTGTGAGCAGCTTCTCCAGATGTGGCTTCAGGTCCTGACGTTGGGTCTCCACCTGACCATCTTCCACCAGGTCATGGATTTCACCGTGAGACTTGAGCACCCCCAGATGGCGCGTGGTGGCGTCCAGATCCCGGATCAGCTCCCCGAGTTCTGCGGTCGTCACACTCTCGCGGCCGAGGATGCTGGTGGCTCCGGCAATGAACCCCTGCTCAGCGTCGATCTGCCTGCTCTCAACCACACGGCCAATCGTGTGGCGCACCTCAAACGTGGATGCACCCGTCCAGGTGTCTGGCGCCTGACGCAGTTCCAGCAGCGTTTCACTGCTCAGATGAGTCAGCGCATGCTTGAACTGGGCCAGCGGCACCGGCCCATTCTCCGGCGTGTTGACCAACTCACTCACCGTCTCTGTCACGAGAGCGAGCGCCAGATCCGTATTCTCGCCATACTGGCGCAGCGCGTCCTCGGCGAAGGACTTCATTTTGGCGAACTCTTCCTCCACCGGATCCCGCGTCACGCCCTCGGTGACCACCAGTTGACGCAGTTCTTCCAGCACGGGAGCGAATGCGGTCTTCGTCCTCTCGAGCACCCGCGATTGGATCTCCTGCGTCACCGCCTGTTGGATCAGGTCCAGATGGGACTTGATGCCTTCGTCGCCTGCAAGCTCACTCAGTTGAGCCTGAGCCACCCCATCACGGAGCCCCGCCAGTTCTGCAGGAGTCATGTTCTCCAAATTCACCGCCAGGCGATGCGAAAAGACCTCCGTGTACTCGCCACCCCGGCGCAGCACCGGTCCCATCACTTCTGGCAGTTTTGCCAACACACTACGAACCTTGGCTTGATCCACCGGATGATCATTGGCCTGACTCAGCGCTCCCAGCAGGTTGCCCACTTGTTTGCTCGTAGCCGCCAAACCACGGCGAAACTTGTCTTCGGTCCTCACGCCACTCGGCGTGATCGCATTCAGCACCCGGCTCGCCAGATTGCTCACCTTGTTCGCAAACTTCTGCAAGGACGCGCCAAACGAACGCGGCGCCTGGGGTTGCGCCTGTTCCACCCGGCGCTTCCCGAGTTTGCCCAGGGCGTGATCTCCGAATCCCGTATTCAACGGAGTCGCATTGAACTGGCCAATAACGGTAGGCATCGAGGGCATGGCAGGAAGAGGATCGAGTTTGAAGATCTAAGCGACGGACGAGCCGCCAACATTCCTATCACTCCCCGTTCCGCCTTCAAAGTTACGAAGTTTTCGCGAATGACGTCATCAAGCCGATCTGCAAAAAGTTGCACTTGAGCCCCGTCTGGAATGCGTATCTGATGCACCTTATGAAGCGAAAAGCATCAGCAATCTGGAACGGCGGCCTCAAAGACGGCAAAGGCACCCTCACCACGGAATCCGGCGTCCTCGACGCCACGCCCTATTCGTTCTCCACCCGGTTCGAGGGTGAGAAGGGAACCAACCCTGAAGAACTGATCGGCGCTTCCCATGCCGGCTGTTTCTCCATGGCCCTCTCCATGATCCTGGGTCAGGTGGGTCTTACTCCTGAGAAGATCGAGACCACTGCCACCATCACTTTGGAGCAAGTCGCAGGCGGTTTTTCCGTGACCGCCAGCCACCTTGATGTGACCGTCACGATCCCCGGCGCCGATGCGGCCAAGTTCCAGGAAGCGGCGGAAACAGCCAAGGCCAACTGCCCCATTTCCAAGCTCTTGAACGCGAAGATCTCGATGGACGCCAAGCTGATCGCTTGATGTTGCCCTCAGAGGCTGGCGTCAAAGTCACACCAGGACTGCGCCAGCCTCACTTGGTTCACATTGTCACTTGCCATTTGCGTTTCCCTTTGGGAAAACCACTTCATGCCAAAGAAAGCCGCCGTCCGCTCTGCCAGTCCATCATCGAAGCCATTCTGGATCGGATTTGACCTTGGGGGGACTAAGATGCTGGCCTGCGTGCTGGATGAGAATTATCAGGTGCTGGGGACCGCCCGCAAGTCCACCCAGGGCACCCAAGGAGCCGTCAAAGGCCTCAAGCGCATCGTCACCACTATCGAGGAAGCCATCCTCGCGGCGGGAGTGGATCGCAAGAATCTCCAAGGCATCGGCATCGGCTGCCCTGGCACGGTCAACTCTGCCAAAGGCATCCTCCTCCATGCCCCTAATCTGGGCTGGAACCGCGTCTCCCTCGGGCCCAATCTGACCAGGGCCCTCGGCTGTCCGGTGATGATCCTCAATGATGTGGATGCCGGCACCTATGGCGAGTACACGCTGGGTGCAGGTCGCGGCTCCCGCTCCCTGCTGGGTGTGTTTCCCGGAACCGGGCTCGGTGCGGGCTTCGTCTATGACGGCCGGATTGTGCAAGGTCGCAATGTTTCCTGCATGGAGTTGGGCAATCTCTGGCTCCCCGGCACCCACCTCGGCTCAGAGAAGCCCGGTGCCGTGCTTCTTGAAGATCTCACCAGCCGCTTGGGCATCGCCTCCGCCGCCAGCGTGGAGTGTTACCGCGGCAAGTCCCCTGCTCTCGAAGCCAAGACGGGTGCCGCGCTCAAGGAGATGAAGAGCAAAGCCCTCACCGGCTCCTATAAAGCAGGCGAACCCGGCACCGTGGCCGTCTTCGACAACTCCCTCCACTTCCTGGGCATGGGCATCGCCATGGTCGTGAACCTCCTCGGCCCAGATCACATCACTCTTGGTGGAGGCCTGGTGGAAGAGATGCCCGCCGTCTATCTCAGAAAACTTCGCGAGCATGTGGCTCACTACTCCATGCCCGAGATCTTTGCGGGTGTGAAGTTCTCCGTCGCCAAACTCGGCGGCAACGCTGTCGCCATCGGCTCGGCGGCCTGGCTGCGCAATCAACCGTCCTGATCCATGTCCCAAGTCAAGTCTCCCCCCGTCTCCCCGGTTGCCGTGGAGACTTCGGCGGTGGTGCACTTCGGTGCCACCTCCGTGACCCTCCTTGTCGGCGAGAAAGACTCCTCAGGGACAGTCTCCGTTCTCGACTACCTGGAGAAACCCCTGCCTCTGGCCAGGGACATCTTCCGGAACGGCATGGTGTCCCGGCCGGTCATGGAACAGGCCGCCACCATCCTCAAGGAGTATCAGCTCACGCTCGAGGAGTATGGTGTGCCCGCCTCCATCCTGCGCTGCTTCACCACCAACATTCTCGCGGAAGCCGCCAATCATGACATTTTCCTGAACCGCATGCAGATCACCAGCGGGACGCCGGTGGATCTCATCGATGACGGCGACATGACCCGCCTCATCTACCAGACTGCGGTGCGGCTGCTGAAGAGCAATCCCGAGATCGCCAACGCCAACACCCTGGTCTCCCACATCGGGCCCGGCAACACCCGCGCCCTGCACTTCATCAAGGGCCGCATCATTGCCTACAGCAGCTATCGCCTGGGCATCTTCCGCACGCGTGAGGCCGTGTCCCGCAGCGAGGCAGGTGCCGCACAGCATCTGGCTCACATTGAGGAACAAATCCGCGGCGTGGTGGACCACCTCGCCACGGACTACTCAGAGTCCACCCCGGACTTCCACGTGGCCATCGGCTCAGAGATCCAGTCGGCCGCTCCGTTGATTGTGAAGCCGGAGCAAGGAGCCTCCCAGATCACGCTCAAGCAGCTGGAGAAGTTCACCGAGGGCATTGCCGCGATGTCGGCTGATGAGATGGTGCGCAAGCTGCACCTGCACTACACCGGGAGTGAGGGCATGACCGCCGCCCTCCAGACCAACCTGGCGCTGGCCCGCCGATTCAACGACAAGGTCATTGTCGTTCCTGAAGGCGACTTTCAAAAAGACCTCCTCATGGATCTGCTGGCCAACAACCAGCAGACCAAGACCTTCCAGGATGAAGTGTTGCAGGCGGCACGGGAGATCGCGAAGAAGTACAAGACCGACCACCGGCATGCCGAGCATGTGGGCAAGTTGGCCCAGCAAATCTTTACGGAACTGCAAGATCTGCATGGACTGGATGCCAAGTACGAACTGCTGCTTCGCGTGGCTGCCATCCTGCACGAGACCGGCATGTTCGTTAGTGCACGGGAGCACCACAAACACAGCCTCTACCTGATCATGAACACAGAGATCTTTGGTCTCAGTGCCAAAGATCGCACCATCGTGGCCCTGCTGGCGCGGTACCACCGCCGGTACAACCCGGACAACAACCACCCGCACTTCTCCGACCTCTCGCGAGCCGACCGCATGACCATCTTCAAGCTGGCCGGCATCCTCCGCGTGGCGGATTCCCTGGACCGCAGCCATTCCCAACGTATCAAAGTCGCCCGCTTCCGCCGGGAGGCAGACTCCTTCGTCATCGAGACCCCCGGGGTCGAGGACACAACCGTGGAACAATACGCCATTAGCGCCAAGTGCGACATCTTCCAGGAGATCTACGGCTACGAAGTGATGCTGCGCTCCGCCCCAGTCTAAACTAGACCCCTTTTGCCAGAGTGAGCATGAAAACTGATCAATTCTTCAATCGTGAACTGAGCTGGCTGGCGTTCAATGAACGCGTGCTGGAGGAGGCCGCCAAGGACTCCCTGCCCGTGCTGGAGCGCGTCAAGTTCCTCGCCATCACTGCGTCCAATCTGGATGAGTTCTTCATGGTCCGAGTGGGAGGGCTTCAGTTCCTGAAGGATGCCAACAAGCGCGTGCGAGATCTGGCCGGCCTTACGCCCACGCAGCAGTTGGCGCAGATCCGGGAGCGGACCTTGCACTACATCGACACCCAGTACGAGATCCTCAACCTCCAACTGCGGCCCCTACTTCGTGACAAGGGCATTCGCCGCATGATGCCGGATGAGCTGACTCCCGGCCAGCGCACGTATCTGCACGAGTACTTCAACGAGCAGATCTTCCCTGTCCTCTCCCCCATCGCCGTGGATCCCGATGAGGAGCGCATTGCCCTGCCCGCTCTGCAGATTCTGCTGATGAGCGAAGTGCGCGCCCGTGATGAGGAGAAGGCACCGGAGACGGTCCGCTATGTGGTTTTCACCTTGCCACCCAGCCTGTCGCGCCATGTGGTCATCCCGGATGTGGAAGGTGCCACGCATTCCTACATCAATGTCGAAGATCTGGTCGAGATGTTCATCCACCAGTACTTCCCCCAGGAGCAAGTCCACGGCACCGCCCGCTTCCGCATCAGCCGCAACAGCGACATCACCCTGGACGATGAAAGCGCCCAAGATCTGGCCGCCGAAATGGAGCAGATCCTCGTGGCCCGCCAGTCCTCCAGCACCATCCGGCTGGAGATCGAGGAAGAGAGTGACGTCACCCCCAGCCTGGTCAAGGCCATCCAGAGGCTTTGTGATGTCAACTCCAGCCAGACCTACATGATCCCTGGCGAGTTGGATCTGCGCTCCTGCTTCGGTCTGGCCGCCCTCTCCGGCTTTGAGAATCTCAAGGTCGCCCCCTGGCCCACCTCGGAGATCCAGGAAGCCGAGGATGCGGAAAGCATCTTCGATCTCATCCGCGAGGATGACGTGCTGCTGCATCATCCCTACGAGTCCTTTGAGCCGGTCCTCCAGCTGGTGGAACAGGCAGCTGCAGATCCGAATGTGATCGCCATCAAGCAGATCCTCTACCGCACCGCCAAGAACAGCCGCATCATCAGCGCTCTCATCAAGGCGGCCCAGGCGGGCAAACACGTGACAGTCCTCGTGGAACTGAAGGCCCGGTTCGATGAAGCACGCAACCTTGAGCGTGCTGAGGACCTGCTCAACGCCGGTGCCCAGATCATCTATGGCGTGCGCGGGCTCAAGACCCATGCCAAGATCTGCCTCGTGCTCCGCCGCGAGTCGGGGCGCATGATGCGCTACTGCCACTTCGGCACAGGAAACTACAACGAGGCCACCTCCCGCCTCTATACCGACATCAGCTACCTCACCTGTCGGCCGGACTACGGGGCGGATGCAACCTCCTTCTTCCACACCGTCACGGGCCGCTCCCGTTTCGTCCACTTCCAGCGCATCAGCATGGCTCCCTTCGGCCTGCGGGAACGTCTGGTGGAAATGATCCAGAGCGAGACAGAGCGTGCCCGCCAGGGCGAGGCTGCCGAGATCAAGCTGAAGATGAACTCCCTGGAGGATCCGCAGATGATCCAGGAGCTCTATGCCGCCTCCAAGGCTGGTGTGAAGGTGAATCTCTGCGTGCGCGGCATCTGCTGCCTCCGCCCCGGCGTCAAGGGCCTGAGCGAGAACATCCGCGTCATCAGCATCATCGACCGGTATCTGGAGCACGGCCGCATCTTCTGGTTCCGCCAGGGGGGCAATCCCGTGGTCTTCATCGCCAGTGCGGATTTCATGAACCGCAACCTCAGCAAGCGGGTGGAACTGCTCACGCCCATTGAGGATGCCGATGCCCGCAAACGTCTGGAAGAGATCCTCGACACCCAGTTCGCAGACACCGTGCAGGCTCGCGAACTCGACAGGGATGGCGGGTATCTCCCAGTGAAAACGCTCAAACGCAAACCTCTGCGCTCCCAGGAGTACTTTGCCAAACAGGCCGCACGCCGTCACCGCCCCCGGGCGCAGTCCCCTGACTTGCTAGTGCCCCACGTGCCGAAGTAAGGTGGCCTCCCGATGAGTGACGCCCCACGCGGACTGGCACGGCAGGCCATAGCCTCCACCCCCGAAACCACCAAGTACCACACCTTCTGGCCCCGCCTGTGGGCCTTGGTGCTGGATGCCCTGATCGTACTCCCGGCCATCAGTCTGGGGGAGTACCTCATGCGTCCGGAACGCGGCTTGTCCTCGGTGATTTCAGGGCTGGCTCTCACTTCAGTCCTGCCGGTCCTCTACCGCACGCTTATGCATGCCCGCTTTGGCCAGACCATCGGGAAGATGGTGGCGCGGGTGAAGATCCTCGATGCCTCCGAATCCAAAGGCCCGTCCTTTGGGCAATGTCTGCTGCGGGATCTGCCAGAGTATCTGGTCACCACCTTGACCGCCTATCATGTGATCGAGCTGTGCCGGGGTGGCATCTACCAACCTGAACAGCCGGACCGCAGCACCTTCGCCCAGGCGCTTGATCTCAGCTACATCACCTGGTGGTTCGCTGAGGCCATGGTGCTCTCCGCCAACTTCCGCCGCCGCGCTCTTCATGACTGGCTCGCGGGCACCGTCGTGGTCAAGTGTCCGCCCAAGCGCAAGAGTCTCGCTCTCAAGGTCTGACATCCCAGTGGCATCGGCACGGGTTTCGTGCCCTAGTATCGCACTCATGTCGTCCATCGACCTCCCCACCCGCGCTGCCACCGAGACCGCTCAAGCACACGGCATTCAGCCTGATCGTTGCGACATCCTGCAGAATGCCAGCACCCTGGTGCTCCGGCTGACAGAGAATCTCGTGGCGCGCGTCGTCACCGATGTGGACGGGCCCCGAAAGGGCGGAGAATGGTTCGCACGGGAAAATGCCATCGCCGCCCATCTCACGTGTCACGGTGCACCCGCGATCCCCCTCCATCCGGATCTGCCTCCCGGCCCTCACGAGCATTTGGGTTATACCCTGAACTTCTGGAAGTTCGTCAACATCATCGACGAGCCCCCCACCAACGAGGACATAGGCCGCACGATGCAGCAGTGTCACGCCATCCTGAGCATCTTCACGTCCCCCCTCCCCAGTCTCGCCATCGTCAGGGAAAGCATCGATCTTTTGCAGACACTCCGGGACAGGGCGCTTCTCCCAGTCTCCACCATCGAGATGCTCCGGGCCCATCTGGAGGAAGCCCTGCAAGTTCTCGCCCACTACCCCCAGCAGGCGCTGCATGGCGATGCCCACCCCGGCAACCTCCTGAACACCACAGACGGTCTCCTCTGGACCGATTGGGAGGACGCCTTTGCCGGTCCGGTGGAGTGGGACGTGGCCTCTTTCATCTGGAATCCCCTGCTTCTGGACAACGACGTCAGAACTGCGAACGAAATCGTCGCGGCCTATTGTCGTGCTGGAGGCACCCTCAACCTTGAGGCCATGAACCAATGCCTGATCGCCCGCGCCGCCGTCATCACAGCGTGGTATCCTGTCCTCTACCCGAATCCCAACGCGGACCGTCAAAGCAAGCTGGAGCGCCGCATTCAGTGGCTGGAAAGCATTTCGTCACACGGAGGCAATGACTTCGGCTTGATCCTGCCCTGACGGCCCTCATCAATCCCACTCGCTTCGACTATGAAGACTTGGCTCTTGCTGGCAGCAGTCGCTCTATGTAGCGCAACCGTTCCAGCCGCGGAACCGATTCGGATTCGCGGCTCTGACACCTTGGGTGCGAAGCTGGTGCCCCTCCTCTGCGAGGGCTACCGGCGTGCCCATCCCGAACTTCGTCAGGGGTTCGACATCGCCGCTGAGGGCTCCGGCACGGCCTTTAACGGACTGTTGGAGGGCAGTGCGGATCTGGGAATGAGCACGCGTCTGATCAGGTCCGAGGAGTCAACAGCCTTTGCCACCAAGGGGCTGAAGCTCGACCGTATCACCCTCGCGATCGATGCCTTCGCCATCGCTGTCCACGAGTCAAATCCCGTATCCAATCTTACCTCTTCGCAGCTTGAAGGGGTCTTCACCGGTGACCTGACCCATTGGAACCAAGTCGGAGGCAAAGATCTGCCGATCACCGTGCTCACTCGCAACACCTCCTCGGCGAGCTACAAAGACTTCAGCGCCTTGGACATGTCGGGTCGTGCGTACGCAAAGGCGGGCGAGCTATTGAGTTCAGCGGATCATCCCGCGCACACTCTCGCCAACCTGCCAGCAGGCATCACTTACCTGCCGATTGCCTACGCCAAAGCTTCACGCATCCGAATTCTGCCCATCAACGGCAAGCCTTTCGACCCGGCCCAACCATTCGAATATCCTCTGATCAGGCCCTGCTACTTTTACATTCGCAATGACGTGTCCCCCGCAACCAAGGCATTCGCAGAATGGTGTGTGACCTCGCCCGAGGCGCAAAAGATCGTGGTCACCGCAGGTTTCTTCCTCCCCAGTGGCGCGACACCTGAGCAAAAGAAAACCGGCACCCGCTAGGGAACCGGTTTTCCAAACAACACAACAACAACTTAGCCTGGCAACTGAAACTGGCTGAGGGCTCACACCTCAATAGTAATATCTGTCATCGTAGTAGTGCCCGCGGTTCGCGTAGTAGCGGCGGCGGTCATAGTTCCGCTGGTCTTGGGAATCACCGATCATGTTGCCACCCAGGGCACCCAAGGCACCGCCGATGGCTGCGCCTTCCAGACCACGACCACTCTGGTGACCGATGATGCCGCCCACGGCGGCCCCACCCAGACCACCCACGACGGTGCCGGTCCGGGCGTTCGGGCCAGATGCGCAGGAACTCATCATGACGGCCGCGAGAGCCACGGCCCCGAGGGCAGGCATGCGATGAAATAGCTGGGAACGAAAGGAGGGGGTTTTCATGATAAGTCGGGGGTTGGATTGGGGCGACTGGCATCGCTTCCATGTTCAGCGCGGTTCGAGTCCGGATTCCCACCACTGGCGGACTGAGGGCTCAGCTCCGTGGGAAAGGTTTTGGTCTCCGTGGCGGAGCTGCCAGGACGCACGAAGTCAGGCAGGAAACTGGGGAACTCACGGTGAACGGATTTGATGAATCGCATGCCCTTTCCAGTGCAATGCGCATGCCATCTTCATATCACAAGTCTCAAGCGACTCATAGTGAGCCACTTAGCATGCAAGCGCACACCATGCCGCTTCCGGCAAATTGCTCTCAGGACGAAGCAATTGGCACGGTCTCGCGTGCAGTTTGCAAGATGCTTCCTCGACGCCGGGAGAATTGTCCGGTACTTTTGGCGATCTGCCATAGTCGCAGTGATTTTTGTCATTCCCGCGGCGAGGAATTTGGTGTTTAGAGGCCTGTGACGATGGGTGTTGCCCTGGCCAACTCTACTTCGAGACTTATCCGATGGACGGGCTCTTTCAGCCGGTCTTCCGGCTTGTTGGCACTTGCCTGTGCGGCCCCCTGGGTACTGGCGGCAGAGGAGTTGCCCGAGGCCCGGCTGGCCACCACCTCCACCTTTGTCTGGCAGGCCCGCTCAGATACCTCATGGGCCACCGGACTGGTCGCGGCGCTGGGAGCGGGAGCCATCGCTGGTTATCTCGTTCATCGGGATCGGCGCAAGCGATTCGAGATCGCTCTGGAAGGACGACTTCGAACTGAGAAGTTTATCTCTGAACTGTCGGTCTCTTTGATCAACGTATCTGCCGATCAGGTCGATCAAGTGGTCATCAGCGCGTTGGAGCGGGTGCGCAGCGCCATGTCCATCGAGCATTGCCTCCTGTTTACCTGCATTCTGAAGGCAGAAGACGTGGTGATCACCCATGAGGCAGGCGACTTGCAACGCCCCCCGCTGTCGGAAATCAACGGTTCCACCTTCCCTTGGCTCCTCTTTCAACTCGCAAAAGGAGGGACCATCCGGATGCATGACATTTCGCAAGACCTCCCTCAGGAGGCGGAACGCGAGCGGAAGGCTTGCGATGAGCATGGCCTCAAGTCCGTGTTGATCATTCCGTTGCGAACGACTGACACCGAGGTGCGCGGCATCGCCTACGCCACGACCGGTGAAACCCGCCAGTGGGCAGACGATCTGACATCAAGCCTCCAGTTGATTGGGGATGTGTTGCTTTCTTCCCTCACGGCCAAGCAGGCAGAGACCGCGCTGCGCCAGACGGAGACCAGCATGACGCTGGCGGCAGAGTCGGCCATGCTTGGATTCTGGCGCTGGTATCCTGACGAGAACCGCTCGTGGTTGACAGATCAGGCCAGGGCCATCTACGGCTTCGACAAGGATACCCGCGGCACTCACGCAGACTACCTGAAGCGCATCCACCCTGAAGACCGCGCGGCAGCGCTGGCGCGCTTTGCCCGGGCCATCAAGCTAGATGAGAGCTTTGAGCACGAGTATCGCCTGCTGTTTGCGCAGAACGAGATTCGCTGGGTGGTCGTGAGAGCACGCTTGGTGCGCAAGCCCAACGGCCGCCTCCAGGAGATCGTCGGCGTCAGCATCGACGTCACCAAAGATCGCGAGCAGGAGCTGCGCATGCACCGCCAGCACGAAGAAATGGCGAGGCTTGGCCGGGTGGCCGTGATGGGAGAAATGACCGCCTCGCTGGCTCATGAACTCAATCAACCCCTCACCGCCATCGTCACCAACGCCTCGGCGGCACGTCGTTTCATGAGCCGGGACAACCCCGACCCTGAGGTGATGAACGACCTCCTGCAGGACATCACGACCGCAGGCCAGCGGGCTGGGGAAATCATCCGGGGCATTCGCAGCATGGTGAAGCCCGGCGGAGCCGGCAGGGAGGCATTGGACGTGAACAACCTGATCTCTGAGGTCCTCCGCCTCATGAAGACGGACATTATGGCTAAATCGGGCTCGGTGGACTTGGATCTGGCTCCACAGCTTCCTCAGATCAATGCCGTCGCCGTCCAGTTTCAGCAGGTGCTGATGAACCTGCTGATGAACGCACTGGAGGCCATGCAGCAGTTGCCAGTCAGCAGCCGGAGGATCACCATCTCCTCCAGCAGTCCCGGTGATGATAGCGTGAGCATCACCGTCCGCGATCTCGGGTCCGGGCTGCCCAAAGACGTTCCCGGCCGCCGTCTGTTCGACCAGTTTTACTCTACCAAACCCGATGGCATGGGCATGGGCCTCGCCATCGCCCGCTCCATCGTAGAAGGCCACGGCGGCACCCTCGAAGGCTGTGACCACCCCGATGGCGGCGCCAAGTTCACCCTCACTTTACCCATCCGAAGACCCGCACCGCCCAGCTCCAGGCCTGCATGAAATCCAACTCCTCCCCGCCCGTCGTCTATGTGGTGGATGACGACGAACTCGTCCGCCGAAGCCTGCAGCGACTGTTCATGTCGGCTGGTCACGATGCCCTCACCTTCCCCAGTGCGGAGAGCTACCTCAAGCAGGAGTTGCCCACCCGGGCAGCCTGCCTCGTGCTCGACCTCCAAATGCCGGGCCTGAACGGCTTTGCCCTGCAGGATGAGCTCACGGCCCGCGGTTCGCATGAGGGCATCGTCTTCATCAGCGGTCACGGTGACGTGCCAGCCTGTGCCCGGGCCTTGAAACAAGGTGCCGTGGACTTCCTGATGAAGCCCTTCGGAGACGACCAGCTGCTGGCATCGGTGGACGAAGCGCTCGCCTACTCCGAGCGCGCCCTGAAGCAGACCCTGAGCAAACAAGGCGTGCAGGAACTGCTGGCCACCCTCACCCCACGGGAGCTGGAAGTCCTGCGGGGGGTCATCGCAGGCTTCCTGAACAAGCAGATCGCCGCAGATCTGGGGACCACCGAGAAGACCGTCAAGGTGCATCGCGGCAGGGTCATGGAAAAACTGGAGGTCCACTCCGTCGCCGAACTCGTTCGTAAGTGCGCTGTGATCGGACTCGAACCCGGTCAAACAGGAGCCGGCCGTGAAGAAGCCTTCTCCTCCTAGATCTGCTGAACCCAGTTCAGTTTCAACCCGCTCCCCCTCTTTCCCCGAAAAACCCAAGCATCGGTCCTTATGATGACCCGCTTCCCCAACCGTGCCCAGGCTCCCGAGACTCCGATCTGCGTGGTCGAAGATGACCCGACCGTCTTGAGGGCCATTTCCTGGCTGCTCGCGGCAGAAGGCTACGACATTCTCGGGTTCAGTCTGCCGCAGGAGTTTCTCACCCACGTCAGCTCCAACTCAGTGCCGCTGGTGGTACTTGATGTGTGGATGGAAGGAATGAGCGGGCTGGAGGTGCAGTCCCGTCTGCGGTCCATATCCCCGACCACAAAGGTCATCATCATGACCGCCAACACGGATCCCGCGACCCGCTCCCAGGCCGAGGCTGGCGGTGTGGCCGCGTTCTTCGTCAAGCCCTTCGACACCGACTCCTTCGTTCAAGCAATCGCCACCATGGTGGGGACGCAGAAGGCAGCCAAGCTCATGTGACCCCTCCCAGGCATTGGACCAAGGTCCAATAGCGACGAGGTACGCAGCACCGCATATTGCGGGCGTTGAAGCGGGTCCTTCCATCGTTGTCATTGCTCCGCACCCCTCTCACCCTGGTGGGAGCGGGCCTTGGCGCAGTATCAGCGTTCATCGTCCTCACGATGGCCCCAAAACTCGCGGTGTTGCCTCTCGAGGCACTTCAGCCGAACACGGCTTGGGCCTTTGGCTTGGTGGGAGTCGTCTCCACCTTTGGTGCGGGCATCTGGCTGCTCAAGTCCCCTCGTCAGGGCCACGAAGAAGTTTCCTTCCGGGAGCTCCGTGACGCCTGCTCCCAGAATGACGCTCTGGCCGTCTTTGCCGCGCACACCCGCTGGCTGGCCACTTTGGAAATCGAGCCGGACGCCTCCTCGGAGTTGGATTTGTTTGAGCCTTTCTCGGAGTGGGAGGAAATGCAACTCGCTGCGGAGGATGCCTCATCTCATTGGACGGCAGACCAGTTCCTGAGCGTGCTGGAGCTACAGCGCGCCTCGTATTTGGGCGAGCGTCGCGCCTGAGTTCAGGCTGCCAAGGGTGCTTGTGCGTGGGGCAGAAGCTGAAGCCACGATGAATGCATGCTGCTGTACCTCCGGGCCCTGTTTTGGCCCATTTATTCAGATTTCTGAATCAGTATTGGACCAAAGTCCAATACCATTAAACTAGCTAATAGGATAGAGTGAGGCATCAGTTTGAAAGAAATAAATCATCACTCCGCCACCGAATGTCCCCTTCCCCAAAAGCCGCAAGCTCCCGCCGCCTGAATGGTGTCGGTCTCTGCTCGGGCATGGGAAGTGAATGGGACGCTGGTGCGGAAGTCACAATTTCAGCACGGGCAACGCAACTAGAGTATTCCGAAAACCAGCTGTAAGGAGTCAACAGCTTGATCTTGGATGGGTCTTGGAGATTGGAAACAGGTTGCGTTGCCCGGCGCTGAACCCTCAAAAGCGAGGGACCTGGGACGAGTTGGAGCCCAAATGCGGCAGGCCATGAAGATGAGCCTCATCGTGACGCACAGAGTTCATGGCTAGCTGTTTTCCGGGCCTGAAAGGCCCAAAGAACCCAGCCCACGGGCGGAAGCCGCAAAGCGGACAGAGCCCTGGGTATATGAGTTCCCTCAAGTTGCGGCCTGAAGGGGCCGCGATTAGCAGAGACGCGATCGTCGAACTGCGCCCCCTAATTGAGCACGCTGTCGAACCACATGTCCGTGCGCTCCTGACGGGCCTGAATGCGCGCTTTGCGGCGGTCCATCTTGGCCTCATACTTCTCATTGCGCTGCTTCAGCTTGTAATAGTACTCCGAGTCATCCTTCGTGGTCGAACAGGAGGGAAGAACAACGCAGGCCAGCAGAAGCATGAGAATAACTCGGAAATTCATGCGCATGAAATACAATGTCCGGGGCTGGAAGTAAATGTTTTGGTGAGGGTCCACCACCACTGAAAACAGGATGTCACTTGGGTGAGCCGCTGGACTTGGATTCCTTCTTGGAGGAGCTCCCCTGTAGGCTGGCCAGATAGGCTACCAGATCGCGGACCTGACGCTTGTTGAGCATGGCGCTCATCGGCGGCATGACCGAGATCGGGTCGGTCTTTGACTCAACCTGGGCGGTATCGATCTTCTCCAGAGCACCATCCGCCAGTCGCAGTTGAAGCGTCGAGGAGGTGTAGGCCACCAACGTACCTGTCAGCGTTTTGCCGTCCTTCAAAGTCACCGTCATAATCCCAAAGCCCGGAGCAATCGTCTTGGAGGGCGTGACCAACGCTTCCAGCAAGTAGATCCGCTCCTTTTGCTTGCCGATGAGGTTCAGGGCCGGCCCTACCGTGCTACCTTCTTTGCTCTCGAACTTGTGACACGCCATGCAGTTCGCCGTGAGATTCTGAAGGGCAATTTCCTTGCCCGACTTCACATCTCCTCCTTCGAGGCATTCCTCATAGGCAGCTGCGGTGCCGACTTTGTCCGCCATGGACTTCTCATAGGCGGCGAGTCGTTCCTCAAGCGACGGAGCGCTACTGCGACGAGATTGACAGGCCTCGATGAGGTCGAGCAGCACAGCAGGCGGAACCTTGCCACCCTTGCCCGACTTCCACGCGTCCCATTGCTCGGCCAACGCCTGGTCACCATCTTCCAATTGCACGCGTCCCAGCATCGCCAGCGCTTTCTGCTTCTCTAGGGTGGTCCCGTTTTTGTACAGCTTTTTCGCTTCGGCTGCGGCTTGAGCACGATCACGCAGCAGGACGTTGTCCAGCGCCGCCACTCGGAGCAACTCTGGAGACTTTGCCCCCAGAATGGCGTCCAACGTTGCCACCAAATCATCCGAGCCTGGGTGCTGATCTGCAAGCAGACGGAGCGCCTCCACTCTCACCTCGGGACTGGCGCTTTCTTCCATCACGGCGACTTTCGCTACACGGGACTCCACGGGCACCCGATGGATGGTGAGCAACTGAACCACCTTGGCCTTGAGCTCCTTCTCCGCGAGGTTCATGAGGGGGTCGATCTTCGCCAGCGCAGCGGTCGCCAGCGTCTTGGGGTCTGCAGAGCCCACAATCACCCGGTACCGTCCGTCCACACGATCGAGGACCGGTGGATCATTCCAGACGATGGCCAGTTCGAGGGCTTCGACTCGCAGCGCGACCGGCGCATCCGCGCGGAGCGCATACGTCAGCAACCGCTCGGCATTCTCCTTGCTGCCAATGCGCAGGCAGGCATTGAGCGCCCGCCGGGTCACCGCGTCCGGCAGTGCGGTGTTCAGATCCAGCAGCTTGACCAGTTGCGGCAGGGCAGCCACGATGGACTCGTCATCGTAAATGGCGCGGGCAGCTTCGGACGCAATCTTGGGATCAGGATCTTTGAGGAAACCTGCCACGTCAGGGTGGCTCAGACGGCGAAGAGCGAGCAGACTCGCCATCCGCACCGCGCGGTTGGGATGGGCGGCGGCACCCGCCAGGGCATCCGGTGACGTGCAACCCACCAGGCCCACCACACAGGCGTGGCGAATCCAGGGATCGAGGTCTGCATTGGATGCGGCCAGTTGGATAAGCGGCAGCGTGGCCACGCTGGTCTTGCACTTGCCCAAGGCAATGGCCGCATGGAATCGCACCCGGGGATGAGGGTCAGACAGGAGAGACACCAAGTGGCCGCTCTGGGGATCGTGGGCTGCGGCGTCGCCCATCACGCGGGCCGTGAGCGCCCGGATTTCAGGATCCTGGTCTTGGGTCAGATCATCGAGAATGGTGGTGGCTGCATACTTGCCAGCGCGCATCAACTGCCCCAGTCCCCACAGGGCATGCAAGCGGGCCAGACGGGACTGCTTCTTGTCGAGAACCACCGTTTCCAGAGCCTCATGAGCGCCCCGCTTTGCCAGCGCAAACTGCGCCCCACGGCGGACTCGCTGGTCAGCATGACCCAGAAGTGCGGAGAGTGCCGGCACCTCGCGGTTCTCAAAGCCAGCCTTCAAGATCGAGGCGGTTTCCAGGCGGTCCGACTGCCCTTCCCCGGCGGGATCATCCACGGTCCACACGGCACCGATTTCGTTGAGCGGATAGTCCCCACCCCAGTCCACCATGAACAGTTTTCCAGACGGAGCCCAGCTCATGCCGATGCCCATGACGCCACTGGCCACCGTCTTGTCTTCTTTCAGCCCAAAGGAGGCTCCTTCCGGAGTCACCCGCATGGCATTCATCTTGCCAGAGGGGAACTGGTTCAGGAAAAACGTATCCTTCCAGCCACGCGAAAGTGCCGTGCCGGGATTGTACGCAAAACCCGCGGGGCCGTCGTGGGAGCTGGCCAGAGGCGGGGTGATGTACTCTGGCTGGGAGGCATGCAACGGCTGCCACAGGCCTTCATCCACCCACGGGCAGTAGCCCTTCATGTACTGAAAGCTGCAACGCCAGCCCGAGTCACTCTGCTCTGTGATGTACACGAGCCGTTCCTTTTCGTCAGGTTTGTCCGCATCGTTGTCCACGCCAAACAGATTGCCGAAGTCGTCAAAGGCGACCTCCTGCACGTTGCGAAGACCGTGCGCAAAGATCTCGAACCCGCTGCCATCGGGTTCGCACCTCAACACCGCCCCCTGGTGCGGTGCCGCGGCCCGCTTGCCTTCCTTGGTGATGACGTTGGTGCCCTTGTCACCGATCGTCCAGTAGATGCGACCGTCCGGCCCCACGCACAAGCCGTGCATGTCGTGGCCAGCATAGGCGATGTGATGGCCGAAACCATGCGCGACGATTTCGCGCTCGTCCGCCACGCCATCGTCATTGGTATCCCGAAGACGCCATAGGTCCGGAGCGATGGTGCAGTACACCCAGCCGTCATGCCAGAGGATCCCGGCGGCGATCCCGGTGACCTCGGTGTTGAACCCTTCCGCAAACAGTGTCCTCTTGTCCGCCACTCCGTCGCCATCGCTGTCTTCGAGGCGGTAGATTCTTTCGGAATGCACGGTCAGATCCTTCCAGTCGATCGAGCCATCACCGTTGTGGTCCTTGAGACTCCCCTCGGGCTTCAGCATCTTCCCTGGTGCCAGCACTTCATGGTAGAAAGCCTGCTTCTGCTCGATGCTCTCCAGGCGGACGTCACGGGGTATCCATTGGGTATGCTCCCGGATGTCAAGATCCGCCACCTTGCGGCGCGTCGTCTGCGTCACGTAAACCCGCCCCTGAGGATCAACCGTGCAGGCCACTGGATCCGGCACGTTGATGTCTCCAGACCATTTGTGGAGTTTGAGTCTGGAGGAGCCAAGGGTTGACTGCGCCTCTGCATTGCCAGCACCGCCCAAGGCAAGCAAGGCGAACGCTAAAGCAGCACTGGTCGTGCCCAAGGGGTGCAGGAATCGAGTCAAAATCATGCACGAGGTCTTTCACCTCTTTTTGCGCATCACGCAACCAGCGTAAACTCAACAATTGTCCGGAGGGAGTACAAAAACGGGCCTCAAATTCCCTGACCAGGCAGTCAGGGTGGCGGCATTCGTTGGAGAAGGAATGAGCCCCTGGGTGCGCGCAATCACCCTAACACTCCGCGCCACTCGCACTCGAACCCGGAGGGTTCACCATGAATAGCCATGCGGTGAAGCGAGCGCAGCGAGTGAAACCCATGGAAACCGGACTGCAGAAACTCTACCGCGGAGCGGTAGGCCATCAGCGCGTTCAATTCCACCCAAACAGGCAGTACCCGCACAAGGCCTACCGCTCCCAGAACGCCCTGAGGGTGTTGCAACAAAAGGGCACGGCGGATAGCCGTGCCTTTTGGTAAACTTTGAGAAGCGAAGGATGCCTTACTGAGCCTTGGGAGCGTCGGCAGGCTTGGCCTCTTCAGGGGCCTTTGGTGCCTCGACCTTGGGAGCTTCTGCGGGAGCCGATTTGGCCTCGGGAGCTGCCGCAGGTGGCTCGGGAGCCTTGGGCGCTTCGGCTGGCTTGGCCGCCTCAGGAGCCTTTGGAGCGTCGACTTTCGGAGCCTCAGCGGCAGCCGGTTTGGCCTCGGGAGTCGCGGCCGTTGGCTTGGGAGCCACCTTAGGCTTCTCTTCGGCGGCAGGTGTCGGAGCGGGCACTGGTGCTGGTGCAACAGGCACAGGTGCCGCCGGTGCCCTCAAGAGCGGAGGAGGAGAGGCACCCAGGGCACCTGCAGCCGGAGTTCCGGCACCTTCAGGCGCACCTTCAGCGGTTTTTTCACGCAACACTTCCGAGCGCTTCTTGAGCAGGTCTGAGACACCATAGCTGCTCACTTCAAACACTTTGCCTTCGGAAGCCTTTTCTTTGGCCAGCTTGTCTTCGAGCAATTTGGTTGTCGCGGCGAATTCGTCATCCAACCGCTTCTTGTCCTCTGGCTTCTCGTCGGCGGCAGGCTTGCGCTCCTTCGGGAAGTTTCCGGACACCTGCACCGTGATGAAGTACTTGGGCTCAGCCTCCCCTTCCTTCTTCTCAAGAATCTGCACCTCGTAGGTGAAGCCCTTGAAGGTTTCCAGCTTCACCTTGGTTGCTCCCTTCATGAACTCAGGCGTGGCCTGTTCCTTGGTCAGCACATCGTTGAACACGACTGCCGAGAGAGCCCGGTTGAGAACGTCGGCCTTCGCGGTGTCCAGCTCTTCACCCGCCTTCGCATCCGTGAACAGGAAGGGGTTTTGCAGATCCTTGCGAGCGGCACTCCAGCCATCCGCCGTGTTCGGAGGAACGATGGTGACGGACTTAATCTCCTGCACGTCGATGAAGGACTTGTCGAGCCACTCCTTCGGATCCGCCTGGAGTTCGAAGAGGCTTTCGCCCGTCAACCACACGGTGTCACCATCCTTGGGATTGCGGATATAGCGCTGCTGACCAGCGCCCCCCATGAAGTTGCCGCTGGAGGCACCGCCGGTGCTCTCCACGGACTTCCCAGCGACAAATGAGCCGAGCACTTCGCCCTTCTCATTCTTCAACTCAACCTGCAGGCCGGTGGATTCCGGCCCTGCCTCCCCTGGAGGAAGCAGACCGACTTCGCCCAGAACGGACTTCCCGACGTTTTGCTTGCTCAGGAGTTTGATGTTCGAGACTGCGGCCACAGCCTTGGAGAGCTTGTCATAGGCGGCAGGATAGTTCTCGCGCTCTTTCACCACCCACTTGTCGCCTTCAACGACAAGGGTCACGGTGTTTTTGCCTTCACGGATAACCACCTGGCGGATGTCCTTGGAAGGAAGATCAGTGAACAATGTGGCGCGGTCCTTCACCCCGACCAGCCGGGCGGAGTTCAGGCTTTTGTCGCGCAGCTTGCCGTAGAAGAAGGCAAATCCGACGAGTCCACCGAGGACGATCAACAATACAACTGGCTTTTTCATGGTCAGTGATTCAAGAAAAATGGTACCAAGTCACGTGGACGAATATTAGTGAGCGGCCTGCAGGGAGCGGCGGCGGGCGGCGATGCTGACGCCGACTGCGATGATCAGCAGCGGAACTGCCGCCATGTTCAGCAAGGTGATGAGAAACTCGCGACGATCCTTCATACGGGTCTGCTCCTTGATGAGCTCCCGGCGTTTCGCCATCAGTTCCACCTGCTTGTCTTGCAGTTGCTTGGCCTGGGCCTCATTCGGGTTCAGCATGATCAGGCCCTGCGTCGCTTTCACGCCGCCGCCCTTGGCGATCTCCTGCACCACGTCATTGAGGTCCTGCTCGATCTTCTGCATCCGCGGGCGATATTGCTCCTCGATGTTGGCGTTCAGTTCCTGAAGCTTGGTGAAGGGGCGGTTCGCGGAAGAACGGCTGCGCACGGCGATCAAGTCGGCACCGCCGGACAGGAGCTCCACAGTGTTCAGCAGCAGGGGCAGGTTCGAGTTGCTCATGCGCATGGAAGCGCCGCCCATCGGGTCACGCTCGACGACGAATTCATCGTACTCCATGTCCACATCGCTGAACAGGAAGACGGCGCCATCGTTGTTGACAGACTCCTTGAGCGCAGGCTTGGCCTCTTCCTTCTTGTCCGCTGCAGGTGCACCAGCAGGCTTGTCAGCTTCACCACCCGTGCCGCCGGGAAGCATGCCCGGAGGGAATCCACCGGGGAAACCGCCTGGCATTCCAGGCATGCCACCAGGACCTTCCGCAGCCGGAGCGGTTGCTTTGGGCTGGCCATCAGGGAATGCCGTCTTGAACCGGCCGGTCAGACGCACACCCATCACCTGGGACTTGCCGCTGGCCTGGAAGTCCTTCAGGTCTTCACGCATGGCCTTCTCGGCATCGGTGGTGTCGATCAGCTGGGACTTCTCGGAAGAGTGCACCAGCGTGGTCGCAGTCACGTTGCCCTTGGCCGCCACATTGAAGGAGCCTGCGGAGAACATCTGGACGAGCTGCAGGGGCTCCGTCATGGGCTCCTTGTTATTGATCCCCTCTTTCGGAATGCTCAGGAATGTCGGAACCGCGCGGCGGTTGTTGGCCGTGCGGAAGGTCATGTCAGCAACGACAAGGTTCTTGTCATAACCCACGCCCCACTCCTTGAAGAGGGTCGGCAGGTCGGAGTTCGGGGAAACGAACGTAGTGGGTGCGCGGCCCATCTGGCCAGGGTTGTTGTAAGCCCGGCTGACGAGGCAGTGCGGATCCACGAAGGCGATCACTTTTCCGCCCTTAAGTAGGAACTGGTCAATGGCGAACTCTGCCCGGGGGGTGATGTCGGCAGGATGGATCACGAGCAGGATGTTGATGTCAGAGTCCACAGCTTCGCTGGACATCGGCACCTCCCGCACATCATAGTCCAGACGGAGCTGCTGGATCGTAATCCAGGGGCGCTGCTGGTTCTGCTGCATCCCGGGCGGGAAGTTGAAGGCCGGACCGGAGATGGGCATTGGGCTCATCACGCCGATCACGCTGCGCTTGGTGCGGGTGACCTGGGAGAGAGCACGGGCGATCTGGTACTCCAAGGTGCCTTCTTCAGCAGGAGTCAGCGTAGGAATGATCTCCTTCTTGTCCAGCGACTGGATGGCGAGGCCAAAGTAGGCTTTGTCCCCTTCTTCGTTGACCGTGTAGCCCTGGATGTCATCCGCCACGGCTTTGTCTTCCTCTTCCGTGTTCGGGCGGGGGTCGATGTTTTCCAGCGTGATCTTGCCGCCGCTGGCCTTTGTGATTTCCAGCAGCAGGTCACGGACCGTGTTGCCATACGTCTGGCCCCACTGGGGCATCAGGCGACTGTCGGTGGTGGCGTAGAATCGCACCGTGACCGGCTTGTCTGGATTTAGGCCTTCCACGATACGGCGGGTGCCGTCAGAAAGGGTGAAGATCCCCTTCTCGGTGAGGTCCATGCGGAAGTTGAGGAAGCCAAGGCCGCTGACCAAGATGTTCACCACCACAACGATGGCGATCACAAGCAGCAGCACGAGGGCGCTGAGAGTAGTTTTCGATTTCATGCGCGAAAAGAAAGTGGGCAATTGAGTGTCAGAGGCGCATCAAGCACGCTTGGCCTGGATGGCGTAGTGGGTGATGCCGAGGCAGACGCCGACAACACTGAGGAAATAAAGCACGTCGTCGAAGACGAGCAGGCCCTTGGACATTTCGTAGAAGTGGGTCATGAAGCAGAGTTCGGCGATGAAACGCACCACTCCGTCCAGCCCAGCCGGGGTGACCTTCAGCAGGAAGTCCACTACCTGCTGGAATCCGAAGAGGAAGAGCAGCAGGCAGATGGCCACAGAGATGATGAAGCAAATGACCTGGCTCCGGGTAAACGCACTCACTGCGCTGGTGATGGCCAGGCACGCCAGGGCGTAAAGATAGCTGGCGACATAGCCGCTGATGATCGGACCAGGATCAGGCTCGCCCAGATACGAAACGGTGAGGATGATCGGGAACGTCAGCGCCAGACCGATCGCCCAGACCGTGGCAGCCGCGAAGTACTTGCCCAGCACCGCATGCCAGGGAGAAATCGGCATGGTGGCCAGCAGTTCCATAGTGCCGAGGCGTTGCTCCTCCGACCACAGCTTCATTCCCACTGCAGGCACCAGTACCAGGTAGATCCAGGGGTGCCACATGAAGAAGCTCCCCTGCCCAGACAGCGTGGCGTTGTTTGAGGAGAGGAATCCTCCCACGATGAACGTGAAGCCCATGGCGGCGATCACGAAGATGAACAGGATGATGTAGGCTAGGGGCGAGTTGAAATACGAGAAGAACTCCCGTTTAAAAACCGCAATGATGTTTTTCGTTGGACTCATGGTGAGCAAATCAGGTCAGCTTTGAAAAATAGATTCAGCGGGTATCCGCCCCTCTGGGAGGGCACCCGTCTTCATTCTGGTGGGACTTCAGCCGGTCAGGCGGCGGTGTCCGAACGGGTGATGGTGCGGAACACCTCATCGAGGCGCCCTTCTTCACGGTGCAACTCCTCTACCCTCCATGACTTGGCGGCCAGCAGCGTGCCAATGTCACGGACCAAGTCCTCAGGCTTCGCTTTGCGAGAAGGGAACACCCGACCGCTGAACCCGAGTTCATCCATCGCTGCGGCCTCAACTTTGTCCACCCCAGCGAGCTTCTCAAGTTCGGCACGAATACCGGACCCGACAAAGCCACGCACCGTAACTCGCACTGAATCCGCACCCGGAGCCCGATTCTTGAGGGAACTCGGCGTGCCATCGGCCACGACTTTGCCGCGGTCAATGATGATGGCGCGGGAGCAAACCGCCTCCACTTCTTCCAGAATGTGGGTGGAGAAAACGATGGCCTTGTTTTGGCCCATCCGCTTGATGAGGTTCCGGACCTCATGCTTTTGGTTGGGGTCCAGGCCGTCCGTGGGCTCATCCAGGATCAGCACCTCGGGGTCATGAATGATGCTCTGGGCCAGGCAGGTGCGGTGACGATAGCCCTTTGAGAGGGTGTCCACGCTCTGATTGCGCACCGGCTCCAAGAAGCAGGTCTCCAGTGCCTTGTCGATCGCCTTCGAGCGGGCGGAACCGTAGAGACCACGCATTTCTGCGCAGAAGCCGAGGAATCCCACCACGCTCATGTCCGAATACAGCGGAGCATTCTCAGGCAGGTACCCGAGGGCCCTTTTCGCGATCTCCGGCTTCTCGAGCATGTCGACACCGCCCACGCTGATCGACCCTGCCGTGGGTTGGAAGTAGCCCGTCACCATGCGCATGGTGGTGGACTTGCCGGCACCGTTTGGCCCTAGGAAGCCCAGCACCTCACCTTTTTCCACATTGAAGGTGATTCCATCGACGGCCACCTTCGGACCGAACACTTTGCGGAGGTCTTTTACCTGGATCATACTTTAGGGATTCTGGTCTCTTCCTGAAATGTGCAATGCAAACGGGAGGTTACAAACGGCGGTCAGACAGGATTGTTGCTCCCTTGTTCAAGCGCCGGGAACTACAACTTTCAAAGCAAAAAGGCCTCTTTGCGCAAGAATTTTCTTTCATTCAGCTTTCAGAAAAAAGCCTGTCCAAACGAGCTAAAAATGCGGGTGTCTTTCCCCTTCACCCTCACCCGGGGCCCGAACCTGACAAAACGGAAATTCAACATCCTTGCCACCGGATGCGTCAGTTCGTATGCTGGGCGTCTTTTCTGCCCCGCTCCCGCCCCCAATGCTGACCTCCCAGAACCCAGATCCTACTGCGTCCCGGCCGTTTGTCCTTTTGCGCCCGCTGATTGCCGCCTGGCACTGGTTTTTCCCTCCCACCCAGGCCCATATCGACCGGCAGTCGCGGACTGCCCGGATCGCGGCTGGCTCGTTGATCCTGCTCGTTTGCATCGGCATGATGGTCTTCACCGTCATGAATGCCCGGAAGTGGCATGATGGTTTTCAGACCTGGCAGTCGAACCGGCTCATCAATGAGGCCATCCAGCTCAAGGAACAGGACAAGTTTGTGGATGCCTGGCTCAAGGCCCATGAAGCGTACGCCAAGGACGCTGACAACGTGCGGGTGCTCCGCGTGATGGCCCAGTTCTACACCTACATGCAGAAAAAGGAGGCCGGGTGGTTCTTCGACCGGCTGCGCCAGAAAGGGGCCATGACCGATGAGGACACCACGTTTGAGATCGAGGCCCTCGCCTCCATTGCGGAAAACAAGCAGGCCCAAGACCAGATCGAGCAGGTACTGAGGACTTCCAAGCCGACCCAGAAAGTCGTGGAGCTTGCTGACGTGGTCTTGAGGAAAAATCAGCGCAGCCGTCAGCTCCTGCAGATTCTGGACACGTTTGTAGCGCAGGAGCCAGACAACATGGATATCAAGCTGCTCTATGGCCGTCGCTTGGTGGAATTTGGCACCTCCGATGAGATCGAAAAAGGCCTGAAGCTGCTTTGGGAACTCGCCTCCGACAAGGGGGCGAACGGCCTGGCCGCACTGGAATTCCTCGACCGGGTCAAAACGATCAGCAGCGAGGAAAAACAGAAACTCATCGAACTGCTCGACAGTCATCCGATGGTGAAGGAGGAGCACCGTATCGCCGCCTTGCGTCGTCAGGTGGAACTGGAGCCCGCCCGCAAGCAGGAGATCATCGCCAAGGCCATGGAAGCCCGGCGTGGTGCCAAACGCGAAGATCTGGTGCCGCTGGCCCGCTGGCTGACCACGGAAGGTGAGAACGAGAAACTCCTTTCCTACCTCGATGCTGACATGGTCCGGGACTATCCCCCGCTCCTTGAGAACTATCTCAACGCCCTCACCCTGCTGGGTAGAAACGAAGAGCTTGCCGCTCTGATCAATGACCCTCGCACCAGACTGACGACCGCCATCCGCGCGTTTCACAAGGCCCACCTGGCCTTTGTCACCAAAGAATCATGGGAGAAGGTGAACGAACTTCTCAAGGAAGCCCTTGCAGCCATCCAGAGCGAGGGGCGGCAACCCATGCTTCTGACCCTCGCTGACTATGCCGAGAAGCGCGATCACATGAAGGTAGCGGAAGAAGCCTACAAACTGGCTTCCCGCAGCAACCGGGCGGATCTGGCGGGCTACGAGGGCCTCCTCCGACTGACCTACCGGAACGGCAACACGGCCGGATTCCTGGCGGCTGCCCAGGAGACCGTGCAACGTTGGCCTGAGAAAGAGGTGTTTGAGGAACGCTACCTGTACAGCGCGCTGATCTCCGGCGTGGATATGGAGCAATCCATCGCCCGGGCCACCCGCCTGCTCTCGACCCGCCCTGCGGATTCCATGAGAAAGTTGATCGTGGCTTTGGGCGAGATCCGGATGTCCAACCCCAAATCTGCGGCCACGGCGCTCCAGCGGATTGACTTGGGAGACCTCACCCCCGGACAGGGCGCGGTGCTTTGCGGCATCATGCAGGCGGCGGGTTACGGCGACCAGGCCCGCTCACTGGCAGGCAGAATTCCGGATGACACCCAGATGCTGCCGGAGGAAAAGCAGTTCCTCATGATGGCAAAAGCCGCACCAAGGGGCTAGCCGGGACGTTCCGCTGTCAGCCGATGAGAGCTGCGGGAAATGCTGTGTGAACGACCTTCGATCACGCCTGGCGACAATTCAGGTGAGTTTTCCGACATCGGGAGTATCCTCCCTCACCGTGAAACCCATTCTTGCGCCGTTCCAGCACTTGGAGATTCGCAGTCTGCCTGCCGGAGAGGTCGTCATGACCCAAGGCGAGCCTCATTGTCGGCTCTTGGTGCTGATCGAGGGCGCGGTGGAGGTGATCAAGGACGATGTACGCGTAGCCCGCTCCCGCGAACCGGGCGCCGTCTTCGGAGAGTTGTCTCTGCTGCTGGGCGGCCCACATACCGCCACCGTCCGCACCACCCAGCCATCCTCGTTTTACGTGCTGGATGATCCCATGGAGTTTCTCCGAGCCCATCCAGAAGCGGCCCTAGAACTCTGCCGCCTGCTCGCGCGCCGCATTGACGCACTGAATCGCTATCTGGTGGATGTTAAACACCAGTTTGAGGGACAAGAAGGCCACATGGGCATGATCGGCGATGTCCTGGACACCTTGATGCATCATCAACCGAAGGCCTCCGCCTAGCAGAGGGACCGAACGTCAAGCGTAGACAACCCTCCGTCCCAGGTCAGCCTGCGGCCAATTGCCAGTCGCAAAAGGCCAAAGCAATCGCACGTGCAAGAGGCAGACTGAAAGCCGCCTCTCGCCTCATTTGACGCGCTCAAATCGATAGATAGCGGTCCCATCACCCGCTGCTGACGAAGTGCTTGTGCCCTGGCTTTTTTTGCGAACGAAAGCTGGTTGGCGAAGGTGTCTTTGGGTTGTCACTTTTGTTAATACTGGGCTTGCAATCTCTTTGCAACTGCGTCTCATTCGCGTTCTCATTAGATTTTCCTGTGAGATCCGCATGACTCTTCGCAAAAGCATCTTCTGGTGCCATCTCGTCGCCGGCCTCATTGCCGGACCGATCATTGCGATCATGTCGGTGACCGGGATTGCGATCTCCTTCGAGGAGGAGATTTTGCGATGGCATGACCGGCGGGCGATCCGCCTGGAAAGCACTTCGGGACAAGCAAGGACTCCATTGCCCGTCGCAGAACTCACCCGGAAGATCGAAGCGAGCAGCGCAGGAAACAAGGTTTCCTCCATCGCGATGTTCAGCGATCCCGGGCGCGCCTGGGAGGTGCATATCGGCGAGGACGGGCCTTTCTATCTGGATCCATTCACCGGCGGCACGCGAGCATCGCAGGCCCATGATGCTCACGAAATCATCCACAAGCTGGAGGAATGGCACCGTTGGTTGGGAGCCGACGATGGGCTGAACTCCACTGGGCGCATCGTTACAGGCGTTTCGAACCTCGCGCTCGTGATCCTCTGCGTGACGGGCCTCTATTTGTGGTTTCCCCGCCGGTGGAGCTGGCGGGCGTTGCGCCCTCTCCTCCTGCTCGTCAAGGGCTTCAAGGGCAAAGCCCGCGACTTCAACTGGCACAGCGCCTTCGGCTTCTGGGCGCTGCCCGTTGTCCTCGCCCTGTCACTCACTGCGGTGGCCATTTCGTTCGAATGGGGCCACCGGCTGGTTTTCATCCTGGCTGGCGAGGAACCTCCGAAGTCTCGCAACTATGGCATGATGGCCGTGCCGTCCCCCGTTGTCCCTCCCCCAGCCCCTGGGACATCCCCCGTTCCCCTCGATACTTGCTTCGCCCGCATCGCCGCCGCATTTCCCAATTGGGAATCCATCACTCTGGAAGCGATGCCAGATCCCGCCCGCAGCCCGTTGGACCCGCTGGAGTTCGGAGTCACCGTGCCTGACCACATGCCTAGCCGGGCCTACATCCCGGTGAAATCCGATCCGTTCACCGGAGAGATTCTCCAGCAAGTCCGCTTTCAAGATCGCAGCGCTGGCCTTCAGGCGCGCGTGTGGATTCGCTTCTTGCACACCGGCGCAGCGTTCGGACTGCCCGGCAAGATCGTCGCCTCGTTGGCCACCGCCGCGCTGCTCGTCCTCGTCTGGACCGGCATCGCTCTGAGCTGGCGCCGGTTTTTCCGCAAACCCCGCCCCCAGGCCGCGTGAGGCGAATTCTTCCCCTTCCTTTCATCATGAAACGAAAACACAACAACCTACTAAGCACTCCCAACGCCATCACCGTTTGCTGTGGTCTGGCAGCCTCCAGTCTCCTTGGTCAAAGCGCTCCGCCCGCAGAGACGCCAAAGCCTGAGGACACCGAAACGATGGAAGAGGTGGTTGTCACCTCAGAGTTCCCGATTCGTTATCTGGAGACTTCCACAACAGCCGCGCTGTTCTCGGACGTTCCGCTGATTGAGACGCCTTTCAGTGTCAGCGTGTACAATGAAGAGTTGATCGAAGACCGGCGTGCTTTCACCCTCAAGGATATCCTCCAACACGACCCGAGCATCGCGATTCAGATGCCCGGCGGATTCTACGGCACGCAGAACTTCGGCCTGCGCGGCTTCCGGGTGGATAACTTCAACGGCTACCGCATGGACGGCGTGCCGATCATCAACACGGTTGCCCCCACCCTCGACGACAAGGCGCGGGTAGAACTGCTGAAAGGCCCCTCCGCACTTCAATTTGGCTTCATGCCTCCCGGCGGTGCCATCAATCTTGTGCGTAAACATCCCCAGGCCGACGCGACCAGCCTGCAGTTCGATGTCGACACCTTCGGCAGCGTGTATGGCCAGATTGACACCAGCGACATCGTGGCCGGAGGAAAGTTTGGCTACCGTCTGGTACTAGCTGCCGACGAGTTCGACAGCTTCTACGACAACGCTGACGGCAACCGCTTCATGGGCTCGTTGTACACCGAGTGGAAGCCAACTGATGGGGTGAACATTTGGACCGCGATCGGGGGCCAGGATCTCGAGCGCAGCGGCTACTACGGTCCTATGATCACGGCCAACGGCCGTGTGCTGGACACTGGCGTGAAGACCAACATCATGCAGGACTGGGCGAAGAATGAGCAGCAGACCTTCGACGCCGCAATCGGCATGGACGCCAAGCTCAACGACGATTGGAAGCTGCGTCTCGCTGTGAACTATCAGGATGCCCAGCGGGAATCCCGCCTGAGCTATCCCTACTCCGTGCTGGAGAACGGTGACTTCACCGACGGTGCCTTGCTCACCAATGGCCCCTTCGAGTGGCAATCCTGGGGCGTGCACGCGCACCTGGACGGCACCTTCAACACGGGCAGCCTGAAGCATAACACCGTGGTGGGTGCTCAGTGGCGCGCCTACGACACCTCTGGCGAGCGCAGTTTCCCTGACGTGGGGCCGAACAACGCCTACAAGCTGAGTGCCCTTCCCATCCCGGCAGCAGCTGGGTGGACGGCGCTCGATTTCGAGTACAATGAGATCGGCGTCTTCGCGACCGACATCATCGAATTCAATGAATACTGGTCGATTCTGCTGGGCGGTCGCTTTGGCCGCTTTGAGAACACCTATCCGACGGATCCCGCCTCCGATGACACAGTTGATGCATGGACCCCGACGGCAGCATTGATGTTCTCGCCGACCGAGAATGTGCACACCTACTTCACCTACACTCAGGGTGTGCAGGACGGCGGAACCGCCAGCCGCGCGGCAACGAATGCCTTTGCACCTCTCGGTGTCCAGAGATCCGAGCAATTCGAACTCGGCGTGAAGACTGAGTTGTTAGAAGGCCGTCTCGCAGGCGAGCTTGCCTTGTTCCAGATCGATCAGGATCTCGCCGCCATGAATCCGGCCACTGGCATCGAATCGTTCTCCGGCGTCCAACGTCATCGGGGCATTGAAGTTACCCTTCGGGGCAAAATCACCGACTCCCTGCAGACGGGCTTCGCCTTTATGCTGTTGGATGCCGAGCAAAAGGACACTGGTTATGCCGAACTCGACGGTCGGACACCCCAGTATGTTCCTGAGTACCAGGCAAACCTCTGGGCGATTCTCGACATCCCGCAAGTGCCAGGCCTCTCTCTGAACGCCAACGCCCGTTTTGTGGACAAGCAGTTCCTTGATCAGACGGAGCAGTTCGCCACGGGTTCCTACGTTGTGCTGGATGTCGGTGCCACCTACCGGCGCAAGATCTCCGATGCAGACTGGACGTTCCGTGTGGGCATCCGGAACCTGCTGGATGAGCGTTACTACGAATCCGGCGAGTTCTATCCTGGAGACGCTGGCTATCTGTCCTACGGATCACCGATCTCGGCGGTGTTTTCCATTCAGGTGGACTTTTAATTCGTAGCGGGGCTCACCCCCGCCGCCCTTGCTGCGGCACCTGGAAAGAACCAGGTGCCGCAGCTTGTCTTCAAAACGCATCCCTCAACAAGGATGCTGCACCTCCTCATGCCGCCCCACCACCCCTGGGTGGTTTCCTCGATTCTACCGGCCCGAAAAGCAAGTCCCGGCGAGTTTGCCAGCATCCGATCCGCTTGATATCACCCGCAATGCAAGCGGGAAGCCCATCTGGTGCAGTGATTCAGCATGTTGACCATGTTAGCCCATCATCTCACTTGTCTGGCGGTCCTCGCCGCTTCCGCCACCTGCCTCCAGGCGGGAGGTCAAATCGTCGCTGAACCCGATTCCGCATCCCTACTCAGTGGGGAAATGGGCATCACGGTGGCGAACCAGTACATCACACGCGGATTTGTCGTACAAGGTGAGGGCACCTCCTTTCAGCCGCATCTCGATCTCAATGTCGACCTCTACGAAGGCGACGGGTTCATCAACGCGGCCTCAGCCTTTGTTGGCTTGTGGTCGGCAATCGGCTCTACTCCCTACGAAAGCGTTGGCAAAGATGGCAGCCGATACACAGAGTTAGACTACGGGTTCGGCGCCTCCATCACCTTCGCAGAACGCTGGACGATCTCCAGCTTCTACAACCGCTGGACCAGCCCCGCGGGAGCCTACGATGACGGCCACTGGATCAGCGCAACGCTTGAGTTTGATGACCATGGACTCTTTCCAGGGACTTTTTCCCTGGAGCCCTTTTTCAAGATCGCGCACGAGTTTGGCAGCGACCTCGCACCTGGTCTTTGTTTCGAGCCAGGCATCCGCCCCAATGTGACGTTTTTCCCGGAAAGCGACGCCCCCATCAACGCTGGACTGCTGGTCATGGCCGGACTGGGGCGCGGATATTTTGGTGTGGACTACGGTTACTTCGCCATCGGCCCGCAGGTATCCATCCCCCTTGGTTTCATCGATCCCACGGCCGGAAACTGGACCGTCACTGCGGAATGCTTTTACTACGATTTCGGCCGCACTACGACGGCTGAGAATGGACAGGAGCACAGCTGGTTGGTCAGCCTCAAGCTGGCCGTAAGATTCTAACAACAGGGATACCTGGACGCAGCAGCCCGTGCACCCACTTGAAGCATGAGACACCCAACGCGATCCCTGCATACAGCGCTGCATTTGGTCTTTGCATCAAGTGAAGTTGATAAGGCTGTCCGACAGAGAAAAACCACCGGATCGACACCAACACGCATTCTGATTTCAGACCTGGAAAGCATTCCCGGGTTATTTTCCTTTTAAGATTATATCTTATAAGCAACTAACCAAACATTTAGATTGCACTAATGGACTTGCAATTGAGACTGGGACTGCGACGCAGTCGCGTTAACTAACTTCACTCAATGGTTATACCCTCTCCAATTTCCTTGGATAACCAAAACGCCCTTTCAACTGAGAATCAGAAAGCAGGCGTTGGACACACTCCGGACGAGGCAGACCGCCGCGTCATCCGCCAGTTCGTTGAAGCCTTGTTGTTTGAGCGGCTGGTAAACTATCAGGTCACGCCCCGCACGGCCTCCTCCCCCGGAGCATCAGACGCCGCGCCCATCTACGGCATGCAGGTGGACTTCACGGTGGGAGAACTGCATTTCCGGTGTCTGGCAGCGTTCTCGTCCTATGATCGCGTGAGAATCGCGCACGGCTCTGTGGTCCGGATGGTCGATGACAAGCCGACAGCTTTCCGCATGGCCGAACTCCTCCGGGCGATGGAGATACCACCCGCTGGGAAACAACGCCTGCTGGAGGAACTGACGCAAACGATCGAACTCCACCGGTGGAACCGGACCCACCTCGATCATCATCGGAACCCGCGTCGGGCCCTCGATTTCCCAACGCTGGAGTCGGCCATTGTCGAAGGCCACCAGTACCATCCCAGCTTCAAGACGCGGACGGGTTTTACTCTTGCGGACCATCAGGCTTATGGTTCAGAGGCGGGCAGCACCTTCCAGTTGCACTTCATGGCGGTGAGCCGCGGCCTCCTTCGCACCGCACTGCCCGGGCACGAGGAAGACTTTTGGAAGCAGGAACTGGGTACTCCCGCCTACTACTGGATTGCCGCGCGGCTCGATGAGCTCGGCGGCGATTTCGAGCGTTATACCCTCGTTCCTGCCCACCCCTGGCAGGCGGGTGATCTGCGTGAACGGGGCTTCGAGGAATTGCTCGACTCAGGGGATTTGCTTCCACTCGGCCCGGCGGGCGATCACTATCACGCCTCCCAGTCGCTGCGCACGCTGATCAACGTCTCTCATCCGGAGAAGGCGAACATCAAGCTGCCGCTCGACATCGTTTGCACCTCCTCTCGCCGCAATCTCGAGCCACACTTCGTATGCACCGCCCCGCTTCTTTCGAGGTGGCTCGTCTCCCTCGTCGCAGAAGATCCCTTCCTTCAGCAGGGCAACCGCCTGCAACTGCTCAGCGAGTATGCCGCTGTCTCGTACGAGCCGGAGGCAGACGAAGAAGAGGAAGAAGACGCCGCGGGGCTGCTCGGGGTCATTTTTCGCGAGAGCATCATCGGTCGATTGGGAGAGGGTGAAGCCGCGCTCCCCTTCACTGCCCTGACCTTGGTCGAATCGGATGGACGTCCCTTCATTGCGGAGTGGATCGAATCCTATGGCGTCGAACGTTGGGCAGAGCGCCTCGTCGAGACCGTGGTGATCCCGATCTGGCACATGCTCGTCCATCATGGCATCGCCTTTGAGGCGCACGCGCAGAACCTCATCCTCGTGCATGAGAACGGCTGGCCGAAACGGATCGTGCTCCGTGACTTTCACGAGGACACCGAGTTCGTGCCCGAGTTCCTCGGCCGCCCTGAAACCGAGCCTGACTTCGCCTCTGTCGATCCCTTCTTCGAGACGATCCCCCTCGATGATGGCTATCGCATGGAGCTGGTCGAATCCCTGCGGCAGCTCTACGTGGACACGGTTTACGTCTTCAACCTCGCCGACGTGTCGTTCCTGCTGGCCCGTTTCCACGGCTTCACCGAAACGGAATTCTGGAACCTGGTCAGAGCGAAGCTGGATGCCTATGCCGCATCCGGAGTCACTGAACCCTCGCGCATTGCGAGACTCGAAGCGGACAAACCCGACATCATCGTGGAGTCGCTTCTGACAAAGACCATCCACCGCGGTGGCACGCTCGACTACTACGAGCACGAGGTCCGCAACACCCTCCACGGAGCAGTCTCATGATCCACGTTGACGACCAAGCCCACGACCGGGGGTATTTCGAGAGCCGGTTCGCGCAGTTCGACACCTATCCCGTGCTTTCCGGGTGCACCGGACGCCGCCTCGCGGTTTGCCTGCAGGATACCGCCCTGTGGATTGCCCTCTGCCTCTACATCCAGAAAAAGGGCGGCACAGTATTTCCTCTTCCCATCGACACGCCGTTGGACGGCGCACGCCGCCGTGCCGAACGCAGCGGATGCGAGGTGCTCATTGTCGCCTCGGGCGCGGGCTCCCTGGAGATCGTCGAAATCGATTCGCCAATTCCCCGCCCCGACGCCCCGGCCGGTCTCATCCAGACGAGTTCCGGCACCACTGGCGAACCCAAGTTCATCGAACGAAGCTGGTCTAGCATCGACACTGAGATCGAGAGCTACGTCCGTCATTTTCCGGAGGCGAATGACTGGACTCCCATCGTCGCCTGTCCCGTGACGCATTCCTACGGCCTCATTTGCGGAGTCCTGGTCGCGCTGCGGCGGGGCGTACAGCCGGTCATCATCCGGAACCTCAATCCAAAGTACATTCTCCGGAAACTCCGCGAGGCTCCCTCGCCCATCCTCTATTCGTCCCCGGCCATGATCGCCACGCTGGCCATGCTCGTGAAGGAGGCGGAACCGCTTTGGGCCGTGATGACCTCGGGAACGGTTCTGCCGAAGGCGGCGTTCGAAAGCCTTGGGAAAAAGGTTCGCCATCTCTATCAGCAGTACGGCTGTTCCGAAGCGGGCTGCCTTTCACTGGGCACGGGTCTTCTCGCGGCGAATGATCAGGGCAAACCTCTTCCGCACAACGCGATCGCTGCGGGAGCGAACGCCGGGGAACCCGCAGACATTGTCGTCACCTTGCCCGATGGCCGGGCCGTCGAGACGCGCGACCTGGGTTACTTTGAAAACGACCGACTCCATTTCGTCTCACGGATCGATGAAATGATCAACGTCGCGGGATTCAATGTGTATCCCGGTGAAGTCGAGGAGGTCATTCTCACGATGCCCGGGGTCCGGGACGCCGTTGTCTTCAAGAAGAGCCGCGGCTTCGGTGGCGACCAGGTCTGCCTCCAATTCGTCTCTGACGAGGCACTTTCTGCCGACACCGTGCGGCACTTCTGCGCTGGCCGGCTCGCCGCCCACCAGATTCCCATGAACATCGCACGCGTGGAAACCATTCCCCGCCTGCCCAATGGAAAAATCAGCCGCCGCGCCATCTCCGAGGCGCCTGCCGCACCCGCCCTCGCGGCCCAGATCTAACCTTCTGACATGAAAACGAGAGAACAAATCATCGAGCAAATCTATCAGTCGCTCGCCAGCAACATGAAGCACCTCGACCTGAGCGGCTTCCAAAGTGATGCATGGCTGCGCGAGGATCTGGGGCTCGATTCTGCCGACACACTCGAACTGCTGGTCAGCCTGGAGGTCGCCTATGATCTCTCCCTGCCGGAAGCGGCCATCATGGACAAGGATTTTTCCACCGTGCGGGCCGTGGCCAAACTCTTCTTCGACGCGCAGCCGCGCCCCCATCCCAACAAGCTGCTCGAATACGAGGAGGACATCAAACTCCACTGCTTCGTGAGCTGCCTTAGCGAAGTCATCAAGCGCTTCGACTTCGACCAGCGCACTCTCTACTTCGGCGTATGGGATTCGGAAATCGTCGTCACGGAGAAGTGCCAGATCTCCTACCACAGCGAACGGATCAGCCATCAGTTTTTCCTCGACTGGTACGAAAGACTCTTTGGCATCAAGGTCGCGCCCTGGTTCGACCACGACCTCGATCGTGAGGAAAACATCCGACGGCTCGTCTCGCTCGTCGAGAATCGCACCCCTGACCAGCACATCATGGTGATGCTCGACATGCACCGCCTGCCGGAGCGCGTCAACGAGTTCAACAAGGACCCCTTCCCGCACTACCTGATGCTGGGTCCGACCGAAAAGCCGGACACTTGGTTCGTCTATGACCCTGACTACCGATGGGAAGGCGTCACGACCAAGGAGCGTCTCCTCCACGCAGCACGCCATCCGTCCGTGGGCGGCGGCTACGTTTTCTCTGACAAAAACGCGCACGAACCGCACCCGACCCAGATCCGCGCCTACTACGAGCACAGCATGCTCCTCGACCGTCATCTCTTGACTGAGGCGGTACGCCAGATCATCGAGGCCCATCTTGGAGGCTGCGACAAGAACGGTGACGAACTGCCGCTTTCGAACCTGCGGCATGCCCTCGACGACGTGCCCATCCTTTCCATCCGCAAATACTCCTACGAGCACGGCTTCGCCTTCTTCTGGCGCGAACTGGAGTTGGAGGAGGCTGAGTTCGACCACTGGTGCGAGGTCATCGACGAGTTGGCGAAGACCTACACCCTCATCCAGTTCCACGCCATCAAGCTGGCCACCACTGGCGACCGCCGTATCGGCGACAAGATCTTCGAGCTGCTCGACAAGCAAGTGGAGCGCGAGAACCGCATCAAGGGGCGGATGCAGGAGGTTTTCGAGATGTGGTGCGAGCAAAACTTTTCCCAGGAAACAACTGCCATCGCTGAACTGGAGGCCGCACGATGAAGCTTTCCCTCTGCACCATCTCCTTCCGGCACCACCTGATCTCGCTGAAACAAGTGGTGGAATGGGCCGCACCACGCGGATTTTCTGGCATCGAGCTCTGGGGCGTGCATGCCTTGAACCTGCGCGACCGGCCGGGCTACGACCTCGACTGGCTCCGGTCCCACGGACTCTGCGTCCCCATGCTAAGCGATTACCTGCCCGTGCAAGGAGACCGCCAAACCGTCATCGACAAGACCGTTGATCTCTGCCGCCTCGCGCAAAGTTGGGGGGCAAACAAACTCCGCACCTTTGCCGGCAACAAGGCCAGCCACGAAGTCTCCGTCGAAGACCGACAAGATTGGACTCGCCGCATGCGTGAGCTCTGCACCATCGCCGATGGGAACAATGTGAAACTCGTCGTGGAGTTGCATCCCCACACCCTGGCCGACACCCGAGAATCGACGCGGCAGCTCATTGAGGAGATCGACCACCCCGCCCTGCGGCTCAACTTCGACGTCCTCCATGTCTGGGAATCGGGAGCTGACCCCTTCGAAACCATTGGCGAGTTCGAGCCGCTCGTCGCCCACATGCACCTCAAGAACGTGCGCTCCCGCTCCTTCCTCCAGGAGTTCCTGCCCGGAAACGTCTATGCCCCCGCCGGCAGTCGCGCCGGGATGGTGAGCCTCTTCAATGGTGCCTTCGACTACCGCAAGTTCCTCGCCTTCGTCATGAACGAAACCGCGCTCTGGCCCACGCTTGACGCCTCGCTCGAATGGTTCGGACCCCATGTCCTCGCGACGCTGGAGCAGGACGCCGAGCTTCTCTCGCTCCTCGAAGTTGAAACCCTCGGCCTTAAAGGGTTGCAGGAAACCACCGTCACCACCGCACGCTGACAACCGGGACACGTATGCGGCTCTCCACTCCCTATTATCTGATCGACGAGGCCCGGATGCTCCCCGCCATGGAGCGCATCCGCCTGGTCCAAGAGCGATCCGGGGCGAAATGTGTGCTCGCGCTGAAATGCTTCTCCAGCTGGTGCGCCTTCGATTTCATGCGCCAGTATCTCGTCGGCACCACCAGCAGCAGTCTTTGGGAGACGCGTCTGGGCCACGAGAAGTTCGGGGGTGAAACGCACGGTTACTCAGTCGCCTACGCCGACGACGAAATCGCAGAAGTCGTCAGCTATTGCGACAAGGTCATTTTCAATTCGCTCGGCCAACTTGATCGCCTAGGCCACCACGCTGCCCACATTTCGGTGGGCCTGCGTCTCAATCCGGAAGTCGGACACTCCGGCTACGAGCTGAGCAATCCCATCTGCCAATACTCCCGTCTCGGCGCACGAGCCCAGAACCTGCCGGACAACATCGGCGACCGCATCCAGGGGGCGATGATTCACGTCAATTGTGACAACGACGACTTCGGCAGCTTTTCCTCGCAGCTCGATGTCGTCGAGAAACGCTTCGGCGCGCTCCTTCCCCAGCTCAAATGGCTGAGCTTCGGCGGAGGGATCGCCTTCACTAACGAATCCTATCCGATAGACGATTTCTGCCGCCGCCTTCGCGACTTTTCCGAGCGTCATTCTCTACAGATCTATCTGGAGCCCGGCGAGGCCGCCGTCACTGACTCGACCAGCCTCGTGGTCAAGGTGCTGGACATTGTCGAAAACGAGGTGCCCACTCTCGTCGTCGATGCGGGTGTGGAGACACACCTGCTCGACGTGCTGACCTACAACTTCACGCCTGAACTTTTCGAGAGCGAACCTCTCGCCAAGGACGCAAAGGACCTTGGTAGCCGCCCCGGTCACATCTATCGGGTTTGCGGACGCACCTGCCTCGCCGGAGACCACTTCGGCAACTACGCCTTCCCCCGCCCCGTCGCTATCGGCGACGAGCTCCGTTTTCCGAATGTGGGTGGTTACTCGATGGTGAAGAAGAACTTCTTCAACGGCATCAAGATGCCTGCCATTTACCACCGGAAACTCTCCGGTGAGCTCCGCCTCGCGCAGCAGCCGACCTACGAGGACTTCCGCGAAGCCCTCACCCACACGCATCTCGTCTAACTCATCCCTCTTCTCTACTCGCCGCAATCCGTCATGAAAAAGAACGTTCTCATCATTGGAGCTGGTGCCGTGGGCGCTGTCGTTGCTCACAAGTGCGCCCAAAACAGCCACGTGTTCGGTACGATCTGCCTGAGTTCGAGGAATGCTGAGAGCAGCCAGTCGGTGGTCCGGTCAATCGAGGCCAGAAACTACCGCCGCGAAGAGTCTTTTCAGATCTTTGCCCGCACCGTGGATGCCTCCGATTCCGCCCAGGTCGCGGGCCTCATTCGCGAGACGGGATCCCACATCGTCATCAATGTTTGCACCGCCTTCGTCAACATGTCGGTCATGGATGCCTGCCTGGAGACCGGCGCGGCTTACATTGACACCGCAGTCCACGAGGACTCCGCAGTGATGAACGCGCCCTATCCCTGGTATGCGAACTTCGAGTGGAAAAAGCGTGAGCAGTTCGCCCAAAAAGGTGTCACCGCCATTCTCGGTGTCGGCTTCGACCCCGGCGTCGTCAACGCCTACTGCGCCTATGCCGCACGATACGAATTCGACTCCATCACCTCTATCGACATCATGGATGTGAATGACGGCAGTCACGGTCGCTTCTTTTCCACGAACTTCGATCCCGAGATCAATCTGCGAGAGATCATCGAGGACGCCGGCTGTCTTGAGGACGGCGAATGGCGCACCTTCCCCCACCACTCCCGCACCACCGACTACGACTTCCCCGAAGTGGGCGAGAAGAAGCTGTATCTGATGGGGCATGACGAGGTGCACTCCCTCTCCAAGCACATCAAGGGGGTCGATACCGTGCGCTTCTGGATGGGCTTTGACGAGCACTACCTGCGCTGCCTGGAGGTTTTCGAGAAAACCGGGCTGCTCAACCACGAGAAGGTCACCACCTCCTGCGGTCAGAGTGTGGTCCCCCTCCGGGTGCTCAAGGCCTGCCTGCCCAACCCCGCCAGCCTCGCGCCGGACTACACGGGCAAGACCTGCATCGGCACCCTCATCAAGGGCCACAGCAAGGGCGAGCATAAGGAAATCTTCATCTACAACCTCTGCAGCCACGAGGAGACCTTTGCCGATGTCGGTTCCCAGGCCATCGCTTTCACTGCGGGCGTGCCGCCTGTCGCCGCCGCCATGCTCGTAGCCCAGGGTGACTGGGATGTAAAAGGCATGGCCAACGTGGAGGAACTGCCCCCTCTTCCTTTCCTGAAATTGCTTTCGCGCCTCGGGCTCCCGACAGCCATCCGCAAGGACACGGCGGCAGACGCGCCCAAGCCCGACGAGCTGATCTGCGCCTGACACTTTCCTCGAACCGATGACCTCCGAGAAAAACCCCGCGCTGAGCGGCGCGGTGCTGCCCACCTTTTTTTACTACGCGATCCCTTCAATGGTGGGATTGATCGCGCTTACCACGACGAGCCTGGTCGATGGCGTCTTCGTTGGCAACTATGTCGGTGCAGACGCCCTCGCCTCGGTGACGCTTCTTGTGCCGCTCCTCACCGTCCTCTATGCCCTCGCCTTGATGTTCTCCATCGGCGGTTCGGTGGCCGCGGGGACGCACATCGGCGCGAAAGATCCAGGCTCGGCCTCCTCCGTTTTCAGTCAGACCCTCATCGTCACCGTCGCGACCACCTCGCTCTTTGCCCTTGCCAGCCTTGTCTTCGAGCCCTGGCTGTTCCGGCTCCTCAATGTGCCGGCCGAGCTGGTGCCCATGGTCCGCGAGTATTTCGGCATCCTACGCTGGGGCCTCATCATCCAGCTCACGACGATGGTGCTGTACTACTTCGTGCGTGCGGACGGCCATCCCATTCTTGCCACGGTCTCGCTTCTCGTCGGTTCGCTGGGGAACATCGCCCTCGACCTGTTCTTCGTCTGCCAATGGGGATGGGGCCTCGCCGGTGCCGCATGGTCCACCGCTGTCGCCCAGGTGGCGCAGGCCGGTGTGCTCTGTGCCTATTTTTTCAGCCGCAAGCGGACGCTGCATTTCGTCTGGCGGCAGACCCGTTGGTCCCATTTTTTCAAGGCTTGCTACAACGGCGTTTCAGAGTTCATCAATGAAATTTCCGCCGGCTTCATAATCTGGCTGCTGAACTTCCTCCTCATCGCCCGCCTGGGGGTTGATGGCGTCGCTGCTTTCAGTGTCGTCAGTTATTACATCTACCTCAGCTTGATGCTGACCTATGGGCTTGCCGACGCCGTCCATCTGCTCGTCAGTCAGAATTTCGGTGCGGGAAACCATCAGCGGAGCCGGCAGTTCCTCTTCACGGCCCTCATCGGTTCAGGCGGCATCGGTCTCATCCTCTCCGTCTCCCTGCTGCTTTTCCGAGACCACCTCACCGGCTGGTTCCTGAGCGGCGAGGACACTGCCATCGTGGCCGAAGCGGGCCGCCTTGCCTATGCGGTCTGGCCGCTCTTCCTCGTCAACGGCGTCAATGTCATCTTAAGCTGCTATCTCACCGCCATCCACAAGCCGACCCCATCAGCCATCGTTGCCACTCTGCGCGGCCTCGTGCTGCCCGCCTGCTTCCTGCTCGGCCTCGCCCACCTCTTCGGGCAAGCGCCCTTCCGGGACAACGTCTCGCAGTGGTCCTTCCTCTGGGCGCTGCCACTTGCCGAATGGATCACCCTGGCCGTCGCCATCGTCTTTTACCACCGCTTTCGCCCTGACGGGCTCGAACCTGCATTCCCGCTCCAGCCCGTCGAGGACTGATCTTTGCCCCCATGCACCTCACCGCCGCCGACGCCTCGCTCCAGGCCTTCTGCAACTGCTACCTCCGTGAAGTTGACGAGGGTCTCTGGCACGACCCCGCATCCTTCGCCGCCCGCTTCGGACTCGACGCCAGAGCTGGGATCCGCGATGTCGTGGAGCTATCACTTCCGCACAGCGACACGACCCTCGCCCTCTTCGTCAGCTACCGTTCCCTCGTCGGACGACACGCCATCGCCGAAGTCCACGAACGCCCTACCGGTTCATCCGCTTGGCGGAAGCTCGACGCTCTTACCGTTCAGCTCCGGCTCATCGACGAAATCTACGCAAAAAATCCCGCCAGCCCCCAGCGCGTCGAGCTGCTCTCCCGCGTCGTTGAAAGCCATCAGGTCATGGACCGTTACCTGAGCCACCGAGTCTCCGGCATGGGTCTAGGAAATCCCGCACATCAGACCTCCTTCATCGAATCCGAGCAGGCCGTTGTCACTGGCCACTGGCTCCATCCCACACCCAAGTCACGCCAGGGCATGCATGCCTGGCAACACCCCGTTTACACTCCCGAACTCAACGCGCATTTCCGGCTGCAATTCTTCGCCGTCCGCCGCCAGCTTGTTATCCAGGACTCTCTTCTCGACTCACCCGCTGAGATCCTTGGCTTTGAAATCGCGTGCCACGGACTCGACGAAACCGGTCGGCAACGTCTCGCCGATCTCGCTGGCTCCGGCTACTCCCTGCTTCCCATCCATCCGCTCCAGGCCCACTGGCTTCACCATCAGCCCCACGTTCGGGAATTGCTCGCCGCAGAGTCATTGATCGCCCTCGGCGAACTCGGTCCTTACTTCACCCCGACCTCCTCGGTCCGCACCGTCTATTCCGCGGACCTCGACTGGATGCTCAAACTCTCCATTCCAGTCAAACTCACCAACTCCCTCCGCCTTAACCTCAAAAGCGAGCTCGGCGACAGCGTCTGGGTCAGCAAGCTCCTGCGGAGATGCCGCGTCGAGGAAGAGTTTCCGGGCTTCTTCGTCCTTGAAGACCCCGCCTATCTGGGCCTTGACCTTCCAGGCATGGAAGAAACAGGTTTCGAGGCCATCTTCCGCACCAATCCCTTTCGCGACTCGCGTCGCCACCAAGCCGTCCACTCCATCGCCGCCCTCACTGAGGATCCCCTTGATGACACGGGTCATTCACGCCTCTTCGACCTTGTCTGGCAGCTAGCCGAGCGGCATGGCCTGTCCCTCGCTCACGCCGCAAGCCGCTGGTTCGATGCCTATTGGACCGTCGCCATCGCCCCAGTTCTAGGTATCTACGAGCGCCACGGCATCGGCCTCGAAGCGCACCAGCAGAATGTCGTCCTCGGCTTTGCTGGCGACGGAATACCCGAGGCCTCCTACTACCGCGACATCCAGGGCATCGCCCTGGCCGACAGCCATCGCGAGGCCCTCGTCGATCTAGTTCCCGAACTTAACGACCTTCCCAAAGTCTTCGAACCCGACGAGATCGTCTGCAACGGCCTCGGCTATTATCTCATCTTCAACCACCTCTTTGCCATCGTTCACCGCTTTGGTGCGGATGGCTTGATCAACGAGCAGGACCTTCTCTGCCGCGTCGAAGCCAAACTCGCGGCCCTGCGCGCCACCATGGACGGCCCCGGTGCCACGCTCATCGACATCCTCTTGCAAAGCGACTCCCTGCCCTGCAAGGCCAACCTGCTCACCCGCATTGAGGACCGGGATGAAATCGAGTCCGAATGCGAACTCGCCGTTTATGTACCGATTGCCAATCCGCTGGCGCGAGGATTCGCAGGGGCGGAAACACTTGCATTGGAGATGGCGGGAGCAGTTTGACCCGGTCTCCTGGCGCCCCGAGTTGGTTCGTCTTGTCATGAAGAACCGAGAAGCCCCCTCCCGGGATCCTTTTTAAAGGAACATGAATGCTTTGCTAAGATCCAGCTTCTTGTTAGTCACCGTCTTGTTCGTTTCCACCTTCACCCTTGCCTCTGCGCAGGTGAGGGAGTTTGGCTGGCATGACAAGGGGGTGACTCCCTACATCGCCAGCCAGCTGGATCCCCGCTTCTCCTTCATGCTCTACATTCCCAAGGGCTACCAGGAGAACGGCACAGAAACCTGCCAACTCCTTGTCCTCGTCCACGGCACCGAGCGCCGTCCCGATGTTTACGTCGAGCACATGCGGGAGTTCGCCGATAAGAACCGTGTCATCCTCCTCGCCCCGCTCTTCCCCCTCAACACCCACGGCCGCCAGGATCTGGAGAACTACAAGCTCATCGACTACAAGGGCACTCGTTACGATCTTGTCCTCCTCAGCATGGTCGATGAAGCGGCCTCGAAATACCGTCTCACGGGGAACACCTTCTTCATGCATGGGTTCTCCGGCGGTGGCCACTTCACTCACCGCTTCTTCTATCTCCATCCCCATCGCCTCCGTGCCGTTTCCATCGCAGCGCCCGGCTTGGTCACCCTTATTGACAACACCGCCGACTGGTGGATCGGCACGCGGGACCTCTACAGGCGCTTTAACGTGAAGCTAAACCTCGCCGCCATGCGCCGCGTAAGCGTCCACATGGTCGTCGGCGCTGAAGACACAGATGAATGGAACGAACCCATCACCCGCGATTCCGAATACTGGATGGGTGAAGGCGTGAAAGGAGCCGACTACAACACGACTGGAAAAAACCGCATCGAGCGCCTTGCCACTCTCAAGAAGAACTATGAGCAGCACGGCATCCCGGTCGCCATGGACGTCGTCCCCGGCGCCTACCACGACGAAACGAAACTCTTCCCCTCAGTCCAGAAGTTCCTCGAAGCCGAACTCGTCAAGTGAGGAGAACTGACCAACCGTGCGCAGTTGGGGTGGCTGCCAAGAAACCACCTCGAGCGACCTGTCTCAGACCGAAGTTGATCCCAGTATGAGATCTGTAGCACAGCCCAAGGTTGGACCAGTCCCGCTCTGTGCATGCGCGTCAGGATAAGAGTCTGATGCGTTCATTCGCCGATTCAAGGCCGTGACGCCAAAGGGTCCAAGGAGCGACGGTTTGTGCTTGCACAACCGCCGGTGGTTGCCGGAGGAAGCATGCTTCCAAACAACAAGGCAGCGACAAGACCACATAACGTGGTGGCTGTTTGGCGATCGAGCACTCCGTTTTCCGTCGGCGGTTGTGCAAGCACAAACCGCCGCTCCTTGTGGCCGTCCGGTCTTGCCAAGCGGTGGAGTCAGTTGCCCGCCACTTCCTTAACCTGACGCACATGCGCTCTGCGGGACGAGTCAACCTTGGGTGCCGTCACACGAGATGGTCAGGTGGAAAAGCCGACAGCATCCGATTCCTCCCCACCGACATCAATACCTCCACGTCAGCCCCCGGAGGTTCCTTGGCAAGCAGTCACGAAAGCAGAAGCTGCTGCTTCCGGAACCGCCGTCTCGCACCTTTCCGTCCGGTGAAATTGACACTAGGGAGCCCGTCGGTCAGGATTGAAGCACTGAGCCAACACTGCTCTCTCACTGAGCGATGGTGGTTCTCGTTGCTCGATCCGGCAGGTGCCCTGCACGGCCCATCTTCCTCGTAATGAATCTCCTCGCTCTTTGCGCTGCAGCGGTGGTTGCGACACCTGTGGTGATCATGGCGCGTAATTTCCTAAAGGTGCGCCGCTGGCAACGCGTCCCGGGCGTGGTGCTCTCCACCGGGATGAGGCAGATGAACTTTCCGAGGAGTCCGGCCAGATCCCATCGGCCGGTCATCCGTTACAGCTACCTCGTTGACTGCACGGAGCACCTTGGCAGTGTGTATCTGCATGGGGCGCATGTCGGCGGAAGCAAGCGATGGGCGCAGCGCATCCTTGACCGCTATCCCCAGGGAACATCCATCACGGTCCGGCATGACCCCGCTCTGCCCTCACGATGCTGCATCACGGTGGAGTTCGGGTTCTTTGGCTGGGTGCTGACGGTGCTGTCCCTGTTGCTGTTCATACTGGCGGCGTGCCTCTGAAAGAGGGGGCGAACCGGGCGTGATGGCACAGGCGAGATGTCACTTCACGATCACCCCGCCCCCTTGCACTCGGCCCGATACCTTCGGTTGGCAACATGCTCTTGCCGTCCTCAGCTCTTCCGTGATTTTAAAATTGAGCATGTAGATTCCGATGCTGCACTATATTGGTAACACAGTGGCTAAACAGTCGCATAACTCAACCAACAGCGAACAAGCGGATGCAGGCAACCAGCGTTCCGCCGGTGCCTGATCCTTGAAGTTGGGCAAAATATGAACATCGCGAGAGCACGCGCCAAAGACGCCGAAGCGTTGACGAGAATTGCCATCGCGGCGAAACGTCACTGGGGCTACCCATCAACCTGGATGCAGCAGTGGAAGAACGCACTTACCGTCACTTCGGAGTATATCGCTGAGCATCCAACGTTCATCGCCAACACTGAAAGTGAAATCGTCGGGTTCTGCGCATTGCAGATTAACGGTGTCGAAGCGTTCTTGGACCATTTGTGGGTTTTGCCGGCATCGATGAAAAAAGGCGTGGGGCGCGCGTTATTCGAACACGCCGAGAACCACGCACGGAAAGTCGGGGCGACTCACTTGACGATTGAAGGTGATCCTCACGCTGTGGAGTTCTACATGCGAATGGGCGCGAGAATCTACGGTCGTAGGCAAGCAGACATGGACGGGCAGGAACGATTTCTTCCTCTGCTTGAGAAAGCACTGTGAACCCCAAACAGCCCAACAAGGCGCTAGAGCCAACGCCACCTGAATTCGTTATGGGCATCCTCTGGCTGTGTTTCTTGCCGTGGCAACTGTGTCCGGATCTCGATACATGCTATTCATTCCCACCTCGCCACAGCCGGAGCAGCGGCGCAGTCATGAAGGTGCTGAACAACGCCATCACCACCAGGGCGGAATAGATCTCCACGGAGATGATACGCGCCTCAAGCAGGATGTTGATCGCGACCAACTCCATCAGCCCCTTGCACTGCATGAGGGTGCCGAGCAGGAAAGATCGCGACCAGGCGAGTCCGCCCAACCTCGCCGTGCAGGCCACCACCAGCATCTTCGTTGCCATGGCGGTAAAGGAGAACAGCGCCACCAGCCCCCAGAACCGCGTATCCCCCCATTCGATGTGCAGCCGCAGCCCGGTCGAGACGAAGAAGACCGGGATAAGCAACCATTTGATGGTCTCCGAGACGTCGGAGCCCCACTGCAGCAAGGCCCGCTGCGGCAGGATGGCCCCGCCGATGAAAGCTCCCAGCATCGCGTGAACCCCGAGCATGTCTGTCACCGCGGCGGATAGAAGAATCACGCACACGCCCAGCAGCGCGCCATCGTGTACGCGATCCACCTTCCGGTAGAGGAGATCGAGCAAGGGCCTGCCCACAAAGGCCATGGCCAGCGCAAACGCCGCTACCGGCAGCAGCGTGCCAAACGCACTGCCCGAGCGCACACCCGCCAGCGACAGCACTGTGATAAGCCCCAGCCAGAGCCAAAGGTCGTCAAGCAACGCGCTCATCAGAGCGAGCCTGCCCACGCGGGTCTCCTGAAGTCCGGTCTCCTTGAGGATCGCCACCAGCACCGGCATGGCCGTCACGGCCAGACAGATGCCCACCGCCGCGCCGAACAGCATAGGGGTGCCACGCTCGCCAGCGAGCTGCGGCTGTGCCTGGACGAGGAACCATCCCAAGAGCCCACCAACGAGCAGGGTGACGCCGAAACCCGCGACGCTAATGGCGACAAAGCGCAGTGGGGCTTCACCACCCTCCGGCTTCGCATGCACACTGGAAAGAGCCACCAGGAGGACCACTCCCAGCCATCCAATGCCCTGCACTGATGAAGCCAGCGGACCGTCGAGCAGCTCCACACCCTGCGCGGACAGCCAGGCCTGGCCGCCGCTGAGCTGTAGAGCCACGCCAAATAGGAGCTGGATGAACACGAGAGGCAGCACCTTGCTCACGAGCGGCAACCTGCCGACCAAAGCGGGCACGGCCAGGAAGCCCGTGATCACGAGAAAGAAATGGGCAGACATGCCAATGGATACAGGCGCATGGGGCGCGGCGAGGCCTCAGGGGCAGATTGCCACCCCTGCACCCCGCAGCGCCCCTGCCCTGCGCAAGCTTCAGGTTGTTTCCGGAACCAAGCGGAGGCCGCCCTCGCGAGCTGCGAAGCGGTCAAGGTGGCTGTCAATCGCGCCCCAGTAGGCGTCGAGCTGGGTGAGCGTGAACGCTGTGAGCTGGACGTCAAGCCGGGACTCTGTCGCGCGGAGGATCGCGATGGCATCCTCTGGATAGTCGGGGTCATCATCTTCTTTTGGAAAGACGACCTTGGCACCTTCGTCATCGAGTTGGATGGCGAACTTGCGCGCCCAATGCCTGCAGAGCGTATCGATGTAGCGCCGACCGTTTTGGACCTCGGCCGAGCCGTTGCGTGTGAGAGGTGTCATGTGCTGGAGATTTCCTGAGGCTGTCACTAGGGCATCATATGTTTTGGATGCACCGATGTGGGCATCATCCGCAGCACCGACATGTGGTAGCACATGTTCCCACGGTCCTCGACGGGCTCAGAATACAGGTCAGCCAGGGCCGCCTTGGGGAAGCTGTGCGGCCCCACGATGCGATAGGCTGAGGGGTTGAAGCTTCCGAACCAGACCTGGACAAACAACTTGGGGTTGAGGAACAACTTGCGAAGCGGCAAGAGGCAGCCGATCTCCCGCGCGAGCGCATCAAGGTATAGAACTTGGGAAGGGTGGGATTCTGTGTGCCGGGGGCTTAGCTCGGTCCAGTACTCCTCCCAGCTCTTCTCCTCGGCAATAATCTCGGAAAGGTTTTTAGGCGGCTGCAGCTTCCCGCTGAGCACCCGTGCGAAGTAACGGGCCTGCATTTCCGCGCAGATCGGGATGCCGCCCGAGAACGGACGAAGGAAGCCGATGAAGGCGACCTTGCCATCATGACCGGGATGCAGGAAGTGCCGGTAGAGGTTGCGGACGTTGCCTTCTTCGATGCTCAGGTCACCCAACGTCAGATCGCGCTCGTAGCCAGTGCACAGCACCACCGCGTCGTACTCGGCTGAGGCACCGTCCTTGAAGTGGACAGTGGCCCCCTCGGAACCGGCCAGCCCGGTGTCATTCACCACCACCTTGCCGTTCACAATGCTCGGGATGAAGCTGACGTTCTTGCAGAAGATGCCGCGGGGGCTCCAGCTGCCTTCCGGGTGGGACTTCTCGTTCCACTGCTTGATCAGGTCCCAGTTCGCTTTCTCCTCCTCACAGCCCACGTCCATCTTGTAGGGCACCATGGGCTCACCCAGCAGGTTGACGTCCGCGTAGGTACGCGGTTTGATCCGCTCACGCAGCGCCTGCATGATACCCCCAATCGACGAGATCAGCCCCAGGCCCACGGACACGGCACCGAATGCCGTCTTGGCCAGCCGGCTACCGCCCCAGAAAGTCTTGTAAGGCACCGGGCGTTTAGTGGCGCGATCGTACATCTCATGGTGATGCGCGCGCACGGTGCGGCTGTCGGTGCTGCGGTGATCATCCACGATCCTCGCCAGCAGGAAAGTATAGGAACGAATGGCCAGGGTGGTCTTGGCGGCGGTCTCGCCGATCTCCCTCACGATGTCGGCCCCGGACTCGGCCAGACCGACGATCAGTACACGTTTCCCACGGAAGCGCTCGGCGTTGCGATACCCCGCGGAGTGCACGATCTCGCCGGTGAAGTTGGCCAACTCCGGGAACTGGCGTTGGGGCGTCTTGAATGGGCCAGAGCACATCGCAACCGCGTCAAAGTTCTCACTGGACTCGACTCCGTGGCAACGGGATGTGACGACATAACCTTGCGCGGTCTTCTTCACATCAGTGACCTCCGTGTGGGAGCGAATGCTGCCCAAAAGACCAAAGCGGTTGGCGTATTCGGTCAGGTAATCGAAGTACTCCTGCCGGGAATAGAATTTGCGGCCGCCCTTGAAGGGAAAGTCCGAGAAGGCCATCAACCGCATGGAGATGGTCAGCTTCAGGTGATCGAACGCCTTCGTCTTCGTGCCGTCGTCCCCATCACGGAGCCAGATCCCGCCGAGGCCGGAGTTCTTGTCGTAGCAAACGACCTCGTGTCCCTCATCGCGTAGCTGTTTGACCGTAGTCAGTCCACACGGACCTGCTCCAACAACACAAACTCTCATCTACGAAATCTCCTTCTTTTATGTTTGGTGGTTCTTGCGATGCCATCGCCGATCGATCGTTTCGATTGCATGTGGCAGTTTTTCGAATCGATCATCTGATATTGAGATTCATTAGCTATGTCAACATCAGAAAATGTGCTGGATTTGTTATAGCCCGTTTGGCAACTGCGGAACTTCGAACGGCAATGCGTTCAAGATGAGATCGACAGCCTGGCCTTCGGCAATCAGGGATGGTGGCCGTTGTTTCATCGAATGGGCTGATTCTCATCAGGGCGCTGCGCGTCGGAGCCAATCGCGGTGTTCCCGCTTGTGATGGATTTGTTTTCGATGCTCCACTAATCGAGCACCGCCTGGCCGGGTTCGCCCGCAATGCAATGCTTTCACCTGCCTGCCCTAATACACCACCGTCTCCGCCCCTTCACTGCTGCACCAGCGCACGGTCCGGTTCTCCAGATCCACCCAGAGATGCGGTGGCGTGGAAGACATCTCGTAACCTGCATTGAAGGCAAGTGCCGGCCCCACCCTGGCCTGCCAGGCCCCTTCTGCCTGAAACGGTGCTTGGTGGACGTGACCGCAGAATACCAGATCAGGCTTTAATTCCTCGATCCATCCCTGCAGTTCAGGAGAGCCAAAATGCACCTTGCCCGTCCAGCTCAGCGGCGTGGGTTCCGGCGGGCCATGATGGACCCAGATCCACGTACCCTGCCGATTTGCATTCGCTTGGCGCAACTTGGCAAGCGCCGCCTCTTGTTGATCGGGATGCAGAGTCCAAGGGCAGATGCTCACGGTCACGTCCTGTAGAGTCACCGTATCACCATCCACCTCAATCCCCGAGTCACGCAGATCCTGCATCCACGCGGCCGCATACGGAGCACCTTCTTCCGGCTGATCCACATCGTGGTTGCCGGAAGAGGCCAGCACCCGGGTCTCCCGCACGAGTCTGGAGAGGTACTTCTCCACCACCTGACTCTGCACATCCACACTGACGTACGAGCCGATGTCCAGAAAATCACCCGCGAGGACCATAGCGTCCACCTCAGCCACCTGGCGCAGCAGCCAGTCGAACTGCTTCAGATTGTAATGCAGATCCGCGGTAACAAGAAGCTTCATGCGGTGGCAGGGCACAGGTGTAGATCAACTTCCTACCAGATCAAGACCGCATGAGCCAATCTTCATTGACATTGCAGCAGACTGGCTTCTGCTGGAAAGCTCAATTTCCCAGGAATGAAGTCTGCCAGCACGTCCCCTCCTCCGCACCAGTTGCTCACCGCCCAGTGGCCCGCCTACCGGTTGCTGGACACGGGGGCAGGCAGAAAGCTGGAGCAATGGGGCTCCCACATCATTCAAAGGGATGAACCCAAGGCCTGGTGGAAACCCACCCTGCCCAAGTCAGAGTGGCAGAAAGCCATCAACCAACTGGATGCGAAGACGGGCGTCACAGTCGGCGGGAAGGAAACCTCCTGGACCCTGCCGCTTCAGGATCTGCAGGTTCGTCTCCGGCTCACTCCCGGCTCTCGCCATGTGGGTGCGTTTCCGGAGATGGCCCCCCAGTGGCTCTGGCTTCAGCAGAAGATCCGGGCCATGAGAGATCCCAAACCCAAGGTGCTGAACCTCTTCGGCTACACAGGCATCGCCTCCGTGATGGCCGCGGCCGCCGGGGCAGAGGTGGTGCATGTGGATGCCTCCAGGCCGTCTCTAGACTGGGCGAGGGAAAACCTTGAACTGAATCCCAAGACCGCCCACAGCAGCACCGTCCGGTGGATGCTGGATGACGCCTTCGCCTTCGTGCAACGGGAAGTGCGCCGCGGGAACCAGTACGCCGGGATCCTGCTCGACCCTCCCAGCTATGGCAAGGGACCCAAGGGCCAGATCTGGAAGGCCGAAGAGCAACTGCACGAGCTCCTCACCACCTGCAAGGCCCTCCTGCGGGAGAAGAATGCCCTTTTCATCCTGACTCTGTATAACCTCTCCATCTCCGCCTACTCCGTGCACAATCTGTTGCGACAGGTCTTTGCCCTCCCCTCTCCTGATATCGAGATTGGCGAACTCAGCCTGGTGGATGAAGCGGCCGGCAATGTGCTGTCACTGGCCAACTACGGTCGCTTTGCCCGCTGAGGCTGCCGGCATCAGGCCGCATCGCGCAACACTGCCTCGACTTCTGCCGCCGTGGTCTTCCACGAGCACATGAACCGCGCTCCGCCACCGATGAAGCTGTAGTACTTCCATCCGGCCTTCTTGAGCTTCTGATCCACCGCCTCTGGCAGCTTGGCGAACACAGCATTCGCCTCCACCGGGTGGAGAATCTGCACCCCTTCAATCTTCCGCAGCCCTTCCGCCAGCGTCTGGGCATGCCCATTGGCTTGCCGCCCATAGTTCAACCAGACCCCGCCCTTGATCAGGCGACGCCATTGGGCAGAGATGAATCTCATCTTGCTGGCCAGCTGCCCGGCCTGCTTGCAGCGCCACGCAAAGTCACGGCTCAGGTTCTTGTCGAAGAAGACCACCGCCTCCGTCATCGCCATGCCGTTCTTAGTGCCGCCAAAGCACAGCACGTCCACTCCCGCCCGCCAGGTGACGTCGGCCGGGGCACAGTTCAAAGACGCCACTGCGTTGGAGAATCGCGCGCCATCCATGTGAATGGACACCCCCTTGCTGCGAGTGACGCCCCATAGTTCCTTCAGTTCCTCCTGCCGGTACACTGTGCCAAACTCGGTGCTCTGGCTGACACTGAGCGCCCTCGCCTTGGGATAGTGCAAATCCTGCCGGTGGGTGATGAGCCGGGACACGTCAGCGGGGTGACACTTCCCCATTTCACCCTGGGCCAGGAGGATCTTCGACCCGTTGGAGAAGAACTCCGGAGCCCCGCATTCGTCGGTTTCCACGTGGGCAACCTGATGGGCGATCACGCTGTGGTAGCTCTGGCAAAGAGAGGCCAGAGAGAGCGAGTTCGCGGCCGTGCCAGTGAAAACGAAGTACACGTCGCAGTCCGTCTCAAACAGTTCACGGAAAGCATCGCAGGCCTCCCGGGTCAGGTGATCGTCCCCATACGATGGCTGATGCCCTTCATTAGCCTCTTGGAGCGCTTCCCAAGCCTCGGGACAAATTCCTGCGGTGTTGTCACTCGCAAACTGGCATCCTGGTACGATCATAAGAACATGATGGAGAAGACGCCAGGGTTGGAAAGTCAAATTGCGGGCTCCTTGTGGGGAGCCGTGGTGGGAGACGCCTTGGGAGTACCGGTTGAGTTCCGCAGCCGTGCAGAACTGGCCCTGCATCCGGTCGTGACCATGACGGGCAATGGTACCCACCATCAGCCCCCCGGCACCTGGTCGGACGATTCCTCCCTGATCTTCTGCACGCTGGAGTCGCTCCTGGAATGCAATCATCTGGTGGCCCAGGACATGGCGGAACGCTTCCTGCGCTGGCTGCGCCGCGGCTACTGGACGCCCTACGGGGAAGTGTTTGATCTGGGCATTGCCACCCGTCAGGCCCTGGCGCGGTTTGCCGAGGGGCGCCCTCTCGCCCGCTGTGGTGGCCGGGAGGAGTTCGACAACGGGAACGGCTCACTCATGCGCCTGACCCCCGTCTCACTCTGGGTGTGCAATACCACTCCAGAGGAAGCCATCGCCTCCTCGCATCTGGCCTCGATCATCACCCACGCCCACCTGCGCTCTCAGCTGGTTTGCGGATTTTTCACCCTGATGGTGCGGGGCCTCTACCAGCAACTCTCGCCTCTCGAAGCCCTCAAGCAGGCCTGGTCACAGGCCGAGGCGCTCTACTCCACGGACGAGGAGTTTCACAAGGAGTGGCCCGCTCTGCACCAGATGCATCCCGATGTGCTTCCGCAGATGGGCGAGGCGGAGGTGCCCAGCAGCGGCTACTGCGTGCACACCCTAGAGGCGGCGGTCTGGACGCTGCTCAAGAGTCAGAGTTTTGAGGAATGCGTCCTGCACGCCGTGAACTTGGGGGAAGACACGGACACCACCGGCTGCGTAGCGGGTGCCCTGGCGGGACTGGTTTACGGCGTAGAATCCATCCCACCGGCTTGGACCCAGGCGCTGGCAAGACACGAAGATGTCACAGAAATCATCGGTAAGTTCACCCAAAGGATAGCCCAGCGTTGACGAATCCATTTGCGCCCGTCATTCCCCATGACACACTCCGGAGAAACGAACCCTTATGCGCTGCCCCAAGTGCGGAACTCTCGAAGACAAAGTCATCGATTCGCGTGAAGCGAAAGATGGTAGCTCGGTGCGCCGTCGCAGGGAGTGTCTTTCCTGCAACCATCGCTTCACCACCTATGAGCAGGTGGAGCACGAAGAATTGCGGGTCATCAAGCGCAACGAATCGCGACAGCCTTTCAGCCGGGACAAGCTGATCGACAGCATGAAGAAGGCCTGCGGTAAGCGACCCGTCGGCATTGAGCTGCTGGAGCACGCCGCCGACGGTATCATCACGGAGATCAGCGCCGCCGGTTACCGTGAGGTCCCCTCCCGCGTGCTTGGCGTGAAGGTGATGCAGCACCTGGAGGCCATCGACCACATCTCCTACGTGCGGTATGCCTCCATCTACCGCGAGTTCCAGGAACTGGGTGAGTTCATCAGTGAAATCAACTCCCTGGAAACCCGGGTGCCACGTGACGTGAAGCAACCGGAGCTCTTCCGCAAAATGTAGGTGCGAGACCGTCCCTTCCCTGCTCCAATGGCAGACATGACGCTGTTCCAAAAGATTCTGGCCCGCGAGATTCCCGCCACCATCATCTACGAAGACGACGACTGCTTCGCGATCAAGGACATCAACCCTCAGGCACCCGTCCATGTGCTGGTGATCCCCAAGACGGTCATTCCCCGTGTGGGTGACGCCGTCCCAGCGGATCAGGCCACGCTGGGAGCCCTACTCCTTGCCGCTGGCAAGATCGCCGCCCAGCTGGGCGTCAATCCCACAGACAAGGGTTTCCGTCTGGTGATCAACCACGGGCGCGACGCTGGAGAGACCGTGCCCCACATGCATGTCCACCTGCTGGCGGGCCGCGATCTGACCTGGCCTCCCGGTTAATAGGCGGCGGTTCAGGAGACTATCCACTGCACAAAAAAGGGCGGTCGTGAAGACCGCCCTTTCTTATTGGAACTCAGTTCAGCGCGCTCACACCGCGTCCGGAAGCCGGACATACGGACCTTCCTTGAGCACGGAAGGCTTCAACCCGCGAAGGATCTTCACCCACTCCAGCACGCAACCGATCACGATCGTCGTGACGAAGATCAAGAACATCGAGGTGATCCCGATGTCCACCTTGGCGTTGAAGACAGCGGTCTGCGCTTCCTTGATCTGCGCTGCGGTCAGCGGGACATTGTGGATGACACCCGCAGCGAGAATCGCCTCCTGCTTCACCACCTCAGGCAGGAATCCCGCCGCCTGCGGGGAGAAGATCTTCAGGTAGCCAGCGCTGAAGGTGACGCAGAGCAGGAACACCAGCGGCACCAGCGTGCACCAGGCGTACTTGGCGCGGCCCATCTTGATAATGATCGTCGTGCCCAGGCAGAACGCGATCACTGACAGGAGCTGATTCGCAATCCCGAAGATTGGCCAGAGGCTCTTGGCAATGCCGTAGGGATCGATGGCACCGTTGTACAGGAAATAACCCCAGGCTGCCACCAGCGCCGCACTGGCCACAATGTTGCCCAGCCAGGAACTCGTGTCCCCCAGCGGTTTATAGAATGTCCCCAGCAAGTCCTGCAGAATGAATCTTCCCACCCGGGTCCCTGCATCCAGGGTCGTCAGGATGAACAGCGCCTCAAACATGATGGCGAAGTGGTACCAGAGATCCAGCAGCCCGTGGCCCATGTTGAACTTCTTGAACACCTGGTCAAACATGGCGGCCATGCCGACGGCGAAGGTCGGAGCCGCCCCCACTTTCCCGATCAGCGTGGGTTCGCCCATGTCCCGGGAGAGGTCTTCCATCTCCTTCATGGTCACGGGGAAGCCGGCATCGTTCACCTTCTGCACGGCAGCCACCATGGTCTCGGGCTTGGCGTAGTTGGCAGGCGTGTTAATGGCGAAGTACTGGCCGGGCTGGAGCGCGCAGGCGGCGATGATCGCCATCAGGGCGACGAGCATTTCCGTCACCATGGCACCGTAACCAACCATGCGAATCTCCTTCTCCCGGCTCATCAGCTTGGGCGTGGTGCCCGAGGAAATAAGGGAGTGGAATCCGGAGATGGCCCCGCAGGCAATCGTGATACAGACAAACGGGAACACCGTGCCCGGCACCACCCAGCCGCCTCCGTTCACAAACTTCGTCACCGGCGGCATGTGCAGGGGTGGCGCCACCAGCACGATGAAGATGCCCAGAAGAGCCACCGTGCCCAGCTTCATGAAGGTGCTGAGGTAGTCACGCGGAGCGAGGAGCAGCCAGACCGGAAGCACCGAGGCGCAGAAACCGTAAATCATGATCGCCCAGGCCAGCGAAGTATCGCTCCAGGTCAGCATGGCGTTCATTTCCGGCGTGAGAAGGCGTCCACCCCACACGCACCCGAGCAGGCCAATCACCCCGAATGCGGAAACCGTCCCGACCTTCATGCCCGCCCGGATGGCCAGGCCCATGATCATGGCCAGAGGAATGGTCATTGCGATGGTGAACAGACCCCAAGGGCTGTGGGCGAGCGCCTTCACCACCACCAAGCCGAGTACGGCGAGGATGATAACCATGATCGCCAGCAGACTGATCATCGCCACCAGACCAATGAACGGGTTGATCTCATCCTTGAGCATCTGGCCGAGTGACTTGCCCTCGCGGCGCATCGAGCTGAACAAGACCACCGCGTCATGCACACCACCGCCGAGCGTGGCCCCGATCAGAATCCAGAGGGTGCCAGGAAGGTAGCCGAATTGCGCGGCAAGCACCGGACCCACCAGCGGGCCAGGACCGGCAATCGCCGCGAAGTGGTGACCGAACACCACCCACTTGTTGGTGGGGACAAAGTCTTTGCCATCGGCCTTCGTCACCGCAGGAGGAGCCCGATGATCATCCAAAACGAGCACCTTGGCCATCAGCCAGGCGCTGTAGAACCGGTAGCTCACCGCAAAGGCGCAAACCCCGGCCACGACCAGCCACAGCGCATTTACCGGCTCTCCTTGCTGGAAAGCTGACACCGCCACGGCCACTGCACCCAGTACAGAAATGGCCAACCAAATGAGAATACGCCAGAGTTTTGACATGTGGGATATGTATAGGAAGAGGAAGCGCGAGTGGCAAGACTCCGTGAATGCATTATTGCGTCCCGAGTTGAGCCTTCTGGCAAACGCCCGCCGTTGATGAATTATTGCAGCATGAGGCCTTTCAACATCCTGCCTGCCCTATTGCTTGTCTTCACGACGGCATTCCTGCACAGGCTTCCCGCAGAAACGAAAGCTTCCGCCGCCCCCACCCAGCAAGACCTGGAGTTTGTGGAGGTCATCAAGATCATCCCCAATCTCGTGGTGGAACTCCCGTACGCATCCGAGCAAAACTTCTTCAAAAAGCGCTTCTATGCTGCCAATCGCTGCTTTCTCCGCCGGGGTGTCGCAGAGAAGCTCGCCCAGGTTCAAAAGGCGTTGAATGCAGATGGCCTGGGACTGAAGATATGGGATGGCTACCGGCCCCGCCGGGTCCAGTGGGAGTTTTGGAAGGTGTTGCCCGATTCGCGATACGTCGCCGATCCCAAAGAAGGTTCCCGACACAATCGCGGAGCTGCTGTGGATGTCACGCTGGTGGATCTGCGGACCGGGATTGAACTCCCCATGCCCACTGGGTTCGATGATTTCAGTCCCAAGGCCGCCTCAGATTTCTCTCTCCTCCCGCCCCAAGCCCTGAAGAATCGCACCATCCTGCACCAGGCAATGAAGAAGCAGGGATTTACGCCCTTGCCCAGCGAATGGTGGCACTTTGACGCTCCTGGCTGGCAGCTCTATCCTCTGGAAGACCGGGACCTGTTGGCCGAACTTCCTTGACGTCCCAAGCCAACCCTCCCTTTTTTCCTTGTTCCTTTCTCAAATCTCGGGATAGTCCACCTTCCCATGTTTGTAGATCAGATCCGAGTATTTGCCCGTGCCGGTAGAGGCGGCGACGGCAGCGCACACTTCCACCGCGGCAAGTTCCGCCCCAAAGGCGGCCCTGACGGCGGCGACGGAGGTAATGGCGGCAATGTGATCTTGCAAGTGGATCCCAGCACCGACAGCCTTCGCACCTTCTTCTTCAATGCCAAAATGACGGCAGAGGACGGCAAGCCCGGAGCCGGTGCCCAGTGCACAGGCCGTTCCGGATCCCACGGTGTTTACAAGGTCCCACCCGGACTCTTGGTCAGCCGGATCGAGGAGCGTTTTGATGAGGAAACCGGGGAAATGGTGGCTGAAACCACCCCTGTGGCTGACCTCACGGAAACTGGACAAGAATACGTCCTGTGCAAAGGCGGCAAGGGCGGCAAGGGCAACGTGCACTTCAAGAGCCCGACCAACCAGGCTCCCAAGGAGTTCACTCCGGGAACAGAGGGAGAATCAGGCTTCTACCATTTCGAGCTCCGCAGCATCGCTGATGCGGGTCTGGTCGGCTTCCCCAATGCGGGCAAGTCCACGCTTCTGACCAAACTCTCCCACGCCAAGCCCAAGATCGCGAACTACCCGTTCACCACCTTGCAGCCCCATGTGGGCGTGGTGCAATTCACAGATACCCGCCGTGGCACGGTGGCAGACATCCCGGGGCTCATCGAGGGCGCGCACGCCAACGTCGGCCTGGGGCATGACTTCCTGCGCCACATCATGCGCTGCCGCATCCTCCTCTTCGTGGTGGACACCCCGGGCAGTGAAGGACGCGATCCGGTCTCTGACATCTCGACTCTGCGTGAGGAGATCTCTCTGTACAGCAGTGAGCTTGCCAAACGCCCCTGGTGCATCCTTGCCAACAAGATGGACCTTCCTGAGGCTGAGGAAAACCTCGCCCTCCTGAAGGATCGCTTCAAGCGGGTGAAGATCATCCCGATCTCCGCCAACGAAGGCGACGGGATGGACAAGCTCAATGCTTTTCTCTCCGAGAAAATCGGGCACGAGAAGCCATTTTGATTTGCCGCAGGGAGCCCGGGCCCTGTCGTTTTTTTGGGGATCGGGGTATTGCAATACCCCGATTTCCATTCCAGTTATTTTTGCCAATATAAATCCAGACGCATGTTGCTGGCGAAAATGCAGGGTGACTCCCCTCTTCGCCCATGTGCCCCGCAGCTCCGCCTGAATCCAACTCACCGGTCACACTCTCCGAGACCCATCCACTCAACGCTTCGGACCTTGCCTCCGATGTCCCGCCCTTGAGCGTTGAGGTGGTCACCGACGAGTATTGGAGCCAGGTGGAACCCATGCTGCCCACTGTGGCGCTGGACAATCTTCAGAAAATTGTCCACTCGGGCGCGGGTCGAGGTCGCAAGCCCGTGCACCCCCGGCATATCTTCCGAGCCATCATCCACGTCATCGTGAACCGGATCTCGTGGTACGAGCTGCCTGAAACCACTTTTGGACTCTCCTACGGCACAGCCGCCATCGCCTTCCGCCGCTGGAGCCGGGATGGCTTCTTTGCCCGCCTTCACAAAGCCGGCCTGGCTCCCCATGAACAATGGGAAGGAATTGCCTGGCAATGGAACAAGGCACAGGTACCTTGGGAACAAGTCACCCTGCCCGGCAGCACCCCCATCAAGCCGGTCAAGCCCCGGTCGAAAGGGACCTCCCGGGTGCCTTTCGCGATGCCCGTCCAAGACGCGGGCCGCGCGGCGTAGTATCGCCACCCACAGGTGGAAGCAGAAAAAAGGGGGCCTCAGGCCCCCTTTCTACTATTTTGCAATTGCATGATTTTATGTAATAGCTAGACTGTCGGTGGCTCGGTTGAAAAACCTTTTAGTTTCTCCGACAAGTTTGGGCCGACTCCTCGGGGGTAAACGCGCGATTCACTTCGCTCGATCATGACGCCCCAACCCTCCATTGTCGCAGACGAAGACCGGCAAATCCTCGCCGCAGTCGCTACCGGCAGTGAGGACGCCTTCGTTCAACTCTACGACCGGTTCTCCGCCCTCCTCTGGGCAGTGGCCATGCGCATCCTCCAGGATCCCGCAGAGACGGAGGATGTGGTCCAGGAGACCTTCCTGTACATCTGGAAGAAGGCATCGGCCTACAACCCAGAACTGGCCCAACCCAGTACTTGGATGTGTCTGATCCTTCGGAACCGTTGCTTGGACCGCCTCCGCTCCCGGCATCGTCGGGAAAAGCTGATGACCGCGGTGAATGACTCCAATCCAGCCGCCAAAGAACCTCCGTCGGATGTCGTCGGGGCCTCGGTGCAGCTGCGGGAACTGGGGCAAAAGGCCAGAGAAGCCATGGCGGGCATCCCCGAGCTCCAGCGCAAGGCCCTGGAGCTCGCTTACTTTTCAGGACACAGCCATTCCGAAATCGCTCTCGCGATGCGGCTGCCTTTGGGGACCGTGAAAACGATGATCCGGCAGGGCTTGATCTTCTTGCGCGGTCACATGGAAGAAAAGTGGAGCTAGTTGACCGCGACCACTGGGCGAATGCCCAGATTTGTTTGCGTTCACAATGCGTTTCCGCGCTGGCAATGGGCACGATTGTGGCTATCTTGCGCCCCCGTCTCACGGAGGTTCCGTCGAGCGGCGCAGTCCCCCCAAAGCCCACATGATACCCTCTCTCTGGCTCGGCATCGTTCTCTCAGTTGGACTGAACGGAAACCCTGCCGTACGCCGGTTCCCGGACTTGGCCGAAGCCGCGCCAGCCTCCTCCTCTGCCGCCAGACCTTCCGCCATACTCCCTGGCGTGGAAATCTTCCCGGGCCTGAGGGATACCGACCATTTTGAGATTGCCAAGGTGCCGCCGCCTTCCGTGAAGGCGAGCTACTCGTCGGTGCCCATGACCCAGCCGTACATCGCGATCACTTTCGATGACGGTCCCCACGCTACCAATACCCCCCGGTTGTTGGATATCCTCGCTGAGCGCAACATCAAGGCGACGTTCTTCGTGGTGGGGCGCAACGTGCGTGAGTACCCGGCGATCCTGCGTCGTATCATCGCGGAGGGGCATGAGGTGGGGAACCATTCTTGGAGCCACATGGCCCTTTCCACCCTCACCCCGGATAAAGTGCGCCAGGAGCTGGGCAAGACGCACGATGCCGTGCTCCAGGCCGCGGGTTATCAGATGCGACTCATGCGCCCGCCCTACGGAGCCACCAATCTGCGCGTGAAGCAGATCTGCTTTCAGGAGTTCCATTATCCCAGCATCATCTGGACCGTGGACCCACTGGACTGGAAGCAACCTGGCTCTTCGGTTGTGGCCCAGCATATCGTGGCCGGGACCCGCTCCGGAGCCATCATCCTCGCTCACGACATCCATGCCGCGACCATTGATGCGATGCCGGACACCCTCGACACTCTTCTGGCCAAGGGCTACCACTTTGTGACGGTCAGCCAGCTCCTCAATCTGGGTGAGAAGTATCCCGTGACCTCCACTGTACCAGTGGCGATCCCCGTGCCGGAACCGGAGCCAACCCTGCCCATTCCCGCTGCTGCCACAGGAACAGGTGCCACGCTGGATTCCCTGCCAGGTGCTGGCGACGTCCGGCCCGTGACCGGCTTCCCGGGTGACGCGCCGATCAGACGCAACTGAGCAACTGAGGGACGCTGCTGAAAGCAAAATCGGCGGACAAACGGTCCGCCGATTCAGCGAGTCTTTGCGGAAGTCCCCTAGGGAGCCTCGATTGGCATCAGGTGGTCCCGACCTCAGTGTTTCTTGTCCCGGCCTTTGTTGGCTGGAAGCTCGTGTCGGGCTTTGCCTTTCTCGAGCCCTTTGGCGATCTCGACCTGATGCTGACTCTGGTCCGACTGGTGAAGTTGATCCGCGTTGCGGAACTTCGCAGCCTGCTGTTCAAGTTCTGTCGTTGCGTAGCGTGACGGCATGGTTAATCACCTCCTTCCGTTTCAAGGTTAAACGAACCCCATCCCGCTGACGGACGCCTGAAAAGGAACATTCCCGGGTTGAATTGCGTACTCCAATCCACTTGTCACCTCGGCCGGAAAACGCTTTACTCCGTGCCCGTGACGAAAATTCCCAACGCGTTTCAGCGTGCCACCCTTTGGGCCGCCATCACGGCGCTCTCGATAGCGGTGATTGGCAGCCTCTCCGTCGGACTCATCTGGTTGTTTACCCGGGTGATTTCCTTCCTACAGCCCCTCCTCATCCCGTTCGCGGTAGCTGGCGTGCTGGCCTACCTGCTAGAGCCTCTGGTCTCCCGCCTCATCAAGTGGGGCCTGAGCAGGCAGCGTGCGGTCATGCTCGTCTTTGTCCTCGCCACGGCGTCGATCGTGGGCGTGTCCTTGGTCATCGTCCCGGCCTTTGCCCGCCAGAGCGTTGACTTCGCCAAAGAAGTGCCCGCGTATGCCGAGAAGGTACGCACCCAGGTATTGGGCTGGGCCACCTCGCTCAACACGCGACTGATGAATGATTACGGCGTGGACATCCTCCACTGGAGCGTACCTCAGACGCATCCGACGTCCAACGATGCCGGCGCAGGCCTGCCCTCCCCAGCGACAACGCCTACCCTGCCCACCACCAATCCGGTCCCGCTGACTGTGGACGTCTCGACCTTGACCGAAGAACAGGCCCAAAACCTCGTGACTGGAACGACGACTCTTCGTGATGCGGCCACCACCGAATCCTACTTCACACTTCAAGACCTCCTCAGCGGGGATTGGCTGAAAAGCACCCTGCCCAAAGTCGGACAGAATGCATGGAACTTCATCCGTGCCGGCGTGGGTGGTTTCCTGGGAGGATTCGGCTTCCTCCTCTCACTCGTCATTGTTCCCTTGTACCTTTACTATTTCCTCACGGAGAGCCCCAAGATCGCGGAAGGGTGGTCCCACTACATTCCGCTCAGGGCGTCCCAGTTCAAAGACGAAGTCGTCAGCACCCTCGCCGAGATCAACGGTTACCTGATCGCGTTCTTCCGGGGACAGTTGGTGGTCAGCCTCATCAATGGTGTCGCCACGGGACTTGGCTTGGTCATCGTGGGTCTGAAGTTTGGCTGGCTGATCGGGCTGTCCCTCTGCGTCCTGGGCATCATCCCTTACCTGGGCATCGTGGTGTGCTGGATTCCAGCCGTCATCATCGCCTCGGTCCAGGGCGGCAGCTACCTGGTTCCTGCCTCCAGCCCCTGGTGGGTATACCCTCTCGTCGTCACTGCAATCTTTGCCATCGTCCAGCAGATTGACGGCCTGTTCATCACCCCAAAAGTGGTGGGAGAATCTGTCGGTCTGCACCCCATGACGGTCATCGTGTCCGTGTTCGCCTGGTCCCTGGTGATGGGGGGGCTCCTCGGCGCGATTCTAGCTGTCCCAATGACTGCCGCCTTGAAAGTGCTGTTCCAGCGCTACGTCTGGCAGCGGGCGATGATTGCCGGGCGGGTGGAGCCAGAGGGGCTGTAAAGTGCACATGCGCTTCAATTTCAGCAAATTCCTGCTCAATCTAAACTAACACTGGCGTTGGAGACGTTGTCTCACTAGCGTTCCTAAATTGTCACATGGATTCAGCCTCACTTTCTCCCGCTCCGTCCGAAAGCTCCGTTACCGCCGATGACATCCGCGCTGCATCCTCATGGGTGGAGCCGTTGCGGGAGGAGATTGCCCGGGTTCTGGTAGGCCAGAATGACTTGGTGGACCGGCTCCTCATTGCGCTGCTGACCAACGGTCACGTGCTTCTCGAGGGTGTGCCCGGTCTGGCCAAGACGTTGACCGTCCGCACCCTGGCCTCCTGTTTGCACGCACGCTTTCAGCGCATTCAGTTCACACCAGACCTGCTTCCGGCCGATGTCGTGGGCACCATGATCTTCAATCCACGGGAAGGCACCTTCTCCCCGCGGCTGGGTCCGGTGTTTGCGAACCTCGTCCTTGCGGATGAAATCAACCGTGCACCTGCCAAGGTGCAAAGTGCCCTGTTGGAAGCCATGCAGGAGCGGCAGGTCACCATCGGCGACACCACCTACAGCCTTCCGAATCCGTTCGTGGTTCTGGCCACCCAGAACCCCATCGATCAGGAAGGGACCTACACCCTGCCGGAAGCACAGCTCGACCGCTTCCTGCTGAAGATCCGGGTGGACTATCCCACCATCGCTGAGGAGCGCCTGGTCTTGGATCGTATGGCGACCTCCAAGCCCAACCTGGAAGTCTCACCGGTCATTCAGATCCAGCAGATCGCCAACAGCCGGGCCCTGGTGAATGGCATCCACATGGATGACAAGGTCAAGGATTACATCGTCGGCCTCATTTATGCCACGCGTCATCCAGAAGGGGTCATCAGCCACCTGCGCAATTTGATCCGCTGCGGGGCATCCCCGCGTGGCACCATCAACCTCGCGCTTGCTGCCAAGGCCAATGCCTTCCTCGCGGGGCGCGACTATGTGACGCCACACGACGTCAAGGCCCTCGCTCCCGACATTTTGCGCCACCGCATCCTGCTCACTTATGAAGCGGAGGCCGAAGGGGTCACCACAGAAGACATCGTTGCCCAGCTGCTGAGCAAATTGCCGGTGCCCTGATTCCGGCCCAGTCCCCTGCCATGCTTCCCCCCTCTGACAACGAAGCCCGCATCAACCGCATCCTCAAGAGGGTGCGGAAGATCGAGCTTATCACGAGGGGTCTGGTAAAAGAAACCCTCGGCGGGGCCTATCACAGCCGGTTCAAAGGCCAGGGCATTGAGTTCGACGACTTCCGGGAATACCAGCCGGGAGACGATGTGCGTTTCCTCGACTGGAACGTCACTGCCCGCCTGAATGAACCCTACGTCCGCAAGTACGTGGAAGAACGGGAGATGACCGTCCTCCTCCTCGTGGATGTCAGCCGGAGTGGTGACTATGGCAGTGGAGAAGACAGCAAACGGGAGCGCGCTGCGGAAGTGGCGGCTGTCTTTGCCTTCAGCGCCTTGCAGAACCAGGACAAGGTGGGGCTGGCGATGTTCTCCAGCGAGGTTGAGTTTTACCTCCCAGCCCGCAAGGGCACCGGACAGGCACTGCGCATCGTCCGGGAGATCCTCAACTTCCAGCCCACCCGGCGCGGTACTGACCTTGAACCCGCGCTGAACCTTGCTGTCCAGCGCATCCCTCACCGGGCATTGGTGTTTGTGATCTCAGATTTTATCGCTCCCGGCGGTCCCGCCCCGTGGGAGAAGGCCCTCCGTGCCGCCTCCAGCAAACATGATGTGGTGGCCGTGGAAGTGGTGGACCCGCGCGAGATGGAACTGCCCAGTGTGGGCCGGGTCTGCCTGGAGGATCCAGAGACCATGCAGCAGGTCATTGTTAATACATCAAACCCGCGCGTCCGTCGTGAATTCGCCGCCCGTGCCCAGGCCATGCGGGAAAACCTGACGGGTATGTTCAACCGGAACAACATCGAGAACATCGTCATTCATACTGACTCGGACTACCTTCCGGCCCTCCGGAGTTATTTCCGTTCCCGGCGTCGCCGCTGATCCCGCCCCATGAGCCACCGTCTTTCCAGCATGGCGATCCTGGGCGGGCTGCTTTCCGCAGCCTGGGGGGGCTCGGTGTTTGCCCAGCAACGGGAGCCGGTGAATCTCACCCCGCTGCCCTTTCCTGAGATCGATACCCCGCAGCTCCCGGTGCCCGGCCTTTCATGGTGGGTCATCGCTGGAGGCATCGTTCTCCTTACCGCTCTGATGGCCCTCCTGGTGCTTCTGCTCCTCCGGACCCGGGGCAACCGTCCCCCGGTGCCCCCGCCCCACCCACTGAAGCATGCCTTGCAGCGGCTGGAGACGCTGCGAGCGTCCGTAGGCTCCATGGATCCCGCTGAAACCGGGCATGAAGTTTCCGTGATCCTGCGGGACTACCAGCAGGCGCGATACCGGGTACCCGCCCCCTACCTGACCACCGAGGAGCTCTACGGTGGCACCGCGCTGGAGTCACGGGAAGACGTTCGGAGTCGATTCAGCCCTCTGGCGAGAATCTATGACCGCCTGTCCTTCGGCCGGATCCCCGCCACCCCGGCCGACGCCGGCAGACTGATCCAGGATGCCATCGCCGCCCTGCAGGAGGAACGTATCTACCTTCCGACAGCGGGTGCAGCAGCGCTTCCAGCGTTGGACGAGGACATCTCCCTCGCGCCAGAGCCCACCGCGCTGCAGCCCCCTCCCTTGCCAGCAGCTTCCCCCTTGCCAAATCACGTCGAAAAGCCAGCCAGTTTGAGTTGATCTCTTCCTCCCAGCGTCATGCCCATTCCCTTCATGCCTGAACATCAGCTCGCCAATCCTTGGTGGCTGCTGTTGCTGCTGGCTCTGCCAGTTCTGGCCTGGCTGCGCGGGCGGGCCGGAGATGCACCCGCCATGTCGTTCCCCATGGCTGGGTTGCTCGTAGAATTGGGGTACCCTACTAGAAGCCGTTCCAAAGGGCTGGCCTTCAACCTTCTCCATCTGGCCCTGGTTCCCGCCATCTTCGCTCTCGCCAGGCCCCAGAAGGTCATTTCCTATGATGAACTGAAGTCCGAAGGCATCGGTATCGTGGTGGCCTTCGACGTGTCCCTCTCCATGAGAATCCGGGACTTCTACATCGGCAACCGCCAGGTGGACCGCATGACTGCGGCCAAACGTGTACTGGTGGATTTCATCAAAGGGCGTCCGAATGACCGCATCGGCATTGTGGCGTTCGGCGGCGCTCCTTACAACCCCTGCCCGCCCACGCTGGATCACGACTGGCTGCTCAACAACATGGACCGGATCCAGACCGGGATCATGGAGGATGGCACCGCCATCGGGTCAGGTATCGCCGCAGCGGCCCGCCGATTGGACCAACTGGAGGTCAAGAGCAAGGTCATCTTGCTGATGACCGACGGCGCCAACAACAGCGGCAAGCTGAGCCCCCAAGATGCGGCGCGGCTGGCCGCCACCCTCGGCATCCGCATCCACGCCATTTCCATTGGCACCCCGGGCATGCACCCCATCTACATGCCCAATGGGCCGCCCATCAACTCGGGCCGCCAGGAGTTCGACCCCGAAACACTCCAGGAAGTCGCCAACATTGGCAGCGGCAGCTTTTTCAGGGCGGAGGACCTCTCCACCCTGGAGCGCATCTTCAAGACGATTGACGAAATGGAACGTACCGAGATTGAGCGACGCAAAATTGTCGAAACCGAGGACGTCTATTTTTGGTTTCTTCTGGCAGCTGCCGTGCTGGGAGGAGTCTATCTTATCTGGAAGCAGTCGGCCGGTCACACTTCCCCGTCCATTGCCTGAGCCCCTCTAGCAAACCATGAACTTCGGAGCGCCCAGTTTCGCCTACCTGCTCTTCCTGCTGCCATTGCTGGCGCTGCTGAAGATCGTGGCAGACGCCAACGGGCTGAAGGCCATCCAGGCATTTGCCACCTCAGAACGGCTGCGAAACCAGCTGCTCGGGGGCGCGTCGCGTATGTGGTCCAGCCTGCACTTTGGCCTTCAGTTGCTGGGCCTTGGTTTCTTTGTCATCGCGCTCACTCGTCCGCAATACGGTCTGGAAACCCGCGTCGATGAACGGACGGGACGAAACATCTTTATCGCCATCGACACCTCGAAGTCCATGCTCGCGGACGATGTGTCCCCCAATCGCCTTGGTCGCGCCAAGCTGGCCGCCCAGGACTTGCTGGAGAAGCTGCCCAATGATCGCGTGGGCATCATTGCCTTTGCCGGTCGCGCCTACCTTCAAGCCCCGCTCACCAATGACCACGAGGCGGTGGTCGAGTGCATTCAGTCACTGGATCACACGACTATTCCCCGCGGCGGCAGCAGCATTGCCTCGGCCATCCAGCTGGCTGTCGAAACCGTCGACAAGGTGAAGGGCCGTGAGCATGGCATGGTGCTCTTCACCGATGGCCAGGAAACCGATGAAGCCACTCTGACTGCCGCACGGATGGCGGCGCAGAAAGGCCTGATCGTCGTGCCAGTGGGCTTGGGCACCGCCGAAGGGGCCTTGATTCCAGATCCGGATGAACAGAGCAACGGGGGGTACTTGCGCGATGAAGCTGGGAACGTCATCAATACCCGGCTCGAGGCCCCTTTGCTCCAGGAAGTGGCCAAGATCACCGGGGGGGAGTATGTGCCGCTGGGCACCCAGGCGCTGACCCAGAGTCTTGTCGCACGCCTGTTGGGCCAGCTGGAACGACAGAAGCTGGACTCACAGAAGGATACCCGCCCCATCGAGCGTTACCAGTGGCCTCTGGCAATGGGAATCGCCTGCATCTGCCTTTCCCTGATGATGCGCCCCTCCTCGCGGCGTCGTATCAAGGCCGCACCTTTGCCCGTGGATCCCCAGGCCACCCTGCACCATCCCGTCACTCCTTCCCTTCCAGCCATGGCCTCTACCGCTGCTCCCACCGCCTTGCTGGCGGGATGCCTCCTGCTTTTGGGCGGCTCCCTGCACGGTGCCACCCCCATGGATCTGGAGCGCGCCCGGCGTGCCTATGAGAGTGGTCGCTATGAGGCTGCGCGAAACTCCTACCAGCAGCTGCTGGCCGATGAGAAACCTCCTGTGTCCAAGGAAGACCTGTCCTATGGCCTGGGCGCTTCTGACTTCCAGCTTAAGGATTACGATCACTCGGTGAAGGCCTTTAGCGATGCGGCCAAGTCCCGGAACAAGGGGTTGCAGAAGCAGGCCCTGCGGGGACTGGCCACCGCTCTCTACAACCAGGGTGACCTGTCCCTCAGCAAACAGCCTGATTACACGGTTCGGGCATGGACGGATTCTCTGAATCACTTCGACACCGCGCTGGATCTCGACAAGGACAACGTCGAGCTCAAGACAAACCGCGACTTCGTGCAGGCTAGACTCGATGAACTGAAGAAGCAGATCGAGATGCAGAAGCAGCAGCCCAAACCCGACAAGGACAAACAGAACGGCAAGGGAAAGGGTGAAGGCGAGCCCAAGGAAGGTGAAGGCGAGGGTAAACCCGATGAGCCTCAGGACGGGAGCTCCGATCAGAAGAAGCAGACGGATGCCATGGAACAGAAGTCCGGAGACCTGCCGGAAGGCGAGCTTCGTGCCGGCGAATCAGGCAAGCCCGACGACAAAGGCCAAGGCGAGAAACAGGAGCCTGGCGATGAGAGCAAGGTGAATGACAAGACCGGTTTCAGCCCTCAAGAAGCTCGCAATCAGCTCCGGAATTACGCCAACGACCAACAGTCGGTCCAGTATCTGCAGCGTCGTGAACAGCCCCATGGCGGCAAGGACTACTAGCCGTCGCATCGTCTCCATGAATTTGAAGCCTACTCCTTACCGCCTGTCGGCCTTCTGCCTGTTGTTGGCGGGCCTCATGGCGTTTCTGGCCACGGGTGCCCTTGCCAAAGGGCCCAAGGTGAGCGCCACCGTCGAGCCTGACGCGATTCAGCCCGGCGGGTTTGCCCTTTTTGTGATCACCATTGAGGAGGGCAATGCTGACGAGGCCACGCCCTTGGTGCTCCCCGCGAACGTGGAGCTGGCTCATCCCCTGCCCTCCACCGGCAGGCCCCAGAGCGGCGGCCGCTTCCAGTACGCTTCCACTATCACCTGGCAGATCACCTCAGACGTCCCGGGCACCCATACGATTCCCGCTCAGGAGTTGCACATCAACGGTGTCCCCTACAAGACCAACGCCACCAAACTGGTCGTCCGTGATGACCCGGATGCCGGAAATCAGCTGGAGCCCCTGATGACTCTGGAGACGGCCAAACGCCAGATCTATGTGGGTGAAGTGGTGCCAGTGACGGTCAACCTCTATGCCCACCGGCAGACCTTTGTCCGACGCATCGGGTTGATCGAACTGCCGAAGGACAACTTCGCCATTCAGCGTTTCCCCACGCAGCCGAATGAGTCCGTCATCACCATCGGCAACGTCCCCTACCGGGCCTATGCCTACCAGAGCACGCTCTCCGCACTCAAGCCTGGAAAGTTCAAGCTCGGTCCGGCCACCGCTGAAGTGATTCTGGACATTCCCTCCAGTGCCCGCGAGCCGTTCCTCCATCCTCTGCTGAACCAGATGGAGCCCCGCAAACTGCGCCCTTCCTGCAATGAAATCGAGATCCAGGTGATTCCTCTTCCAGAAGAAGGACGGCCCAAGGATTTCAAAGGCGTGGTGGGCGATTTTGAGATCACCATGACGGCGGATCCCAAGAGCCTCAACGTGGGGGATCCCATCTCGGTGGATATCACCATCACTGGTACGGGGAACTTCGACGCCTTGATGATGCCTGCCATGGTGGAGCAAAACGACTGGAAGCTCTATCCCCCGAAACGCTACAACACCGAGTCTCCAAACGAGCCATCGGACGCCTCAGGCCAGCACATCGGTTTCAGCCAGGTGATCGTTCCCAAGGGACCTTTGAAGAACATTCCTCCCTTTGAGTTCAGTTTCTTCAGCCCCATCAAAAAGCAGTATGTGACCCTTCGTACCAAGCCGGTGGCCATTCAGGTCAAAGGCGTTGCTCCATCTGCGCCAGCACCGGCTGCTGCAGCCTCCACGTCCACAGCGGGAACACCGTCGGTTGGGAAGCTGCCCGATGAATTGGAGAAAGTGCCCACGGTGCAACCAATCGTGACCGACATTCTGACAGTGATGCCCTCGCAGGCCAGCCTCCTGGCCTCCCGTCCCGCCCTCTGGCGCAGCCAGCGTTTCCTGGTGGCCAATGCGGCTGCGTTTGGCCTGCTGGCCGTCCTCATCGTGGGCAAGCTTCTCACCCACTGGCTCCGTGAGCGCCGCAACCTGAACGACGCGGCGACTCGCAAACTCTGGCGCGACCTGAACGCCCGTGGTCTTTCCCGTGAGCAGTTCTACACTTTGGCTGCCCGCTATGCAGAATCCCGGCGACTCACGGGTGAGCAGGTTCAACCCATTCTGGAGCACCACGAGAAGTACTCGTTCTCACCAGGTGCCGCAGAAGCCGGCCGCGAGCCTGTGCCCTCCGTGGAGAAGTCCTCTGTACTGGCCACCCTCCGCTCCGCCCCTGTCCTTCAGGCCTGACGCTTTTCCTGTGTTCCATGTTCCGTCATTTCCTCTTCCTCATTGCCACTTTCGTCCTCGCCTCCTCGGCCCCCGCCCAGGAGGAGTCGGTCCAGTCCCGCTATGCCGATGCCAAGGGGGCCTTTGACAAGGGTGACTTCGAGGGCGCTCGGAAAATGGCTGAGAAGATGGTCGCGCAGGGGCAGCTCAGTCGAGAGGCTTTTCAGTTGCTGGGGAATGCCCACTACCGTCTCGGTCATCTCGGCGAGGCTTCCCTCTATTTCCGACGAGCCAATCTGTTTCCGCCAGTCGAGCCGGAGGTGAGGCAGAATCTCGCCCATATCCGCGACCGGACCGGGCATGTCTCCTATCCTCGTAACGCCTTTCGGGAGCAGTACGCTGGGTTTCTCGGAAGAACGCAGTGGTTCGTCACCGCTGTCAGCGCTGCGTGGGTGGCGATCGGTTCGTTTGTTCTGGCCATCTTCCTCCGCCGGGGCAGTCCCCTTCGGGTCGGGCTTGCTTTCATTCGGGTGCTGGCGTTGATCGCAGCCGTGCTTGCGGGTCTCGGCTGGTATTGGAGACCCAGCTTTGAACGGATCGAGAAGGTGGCGATCGTGACCGTCCCAGACACCAAGGCCTACACGGCCGCCACGGTCACCGCGGGCACCGTTTCCGCCCTGCCGCCAGGCAGTGAAATCCGCCGTCTGGAAGACCGCGGCATCTGGAGCTATGTGGAGATCCCCGGCGACGACCAAAACCGGCGGGGCTGGGTGCAAAATGCCGCGTTCGAGCCTCTCTGGCCTTATCAGCGAGGCTATTTGGAGTAGGCACTGGAAGGATTAAGCCTTAGCCACGCTACCGAAAGATCGTGTCGCTCTGAAGGGGCGGCCCAAATGGCGAGGCGAGTTCTCGTCTCTTGCGACTCTTTGCAGTTGCATCCGCCGTTCCCCCCGCCTTTGTTCCCGGCCAATGGCCTCCCGCTACGTACACCGCGACATTGTTCAGTTCTCTGATACGGACATGGCGGGAATCATGCACTTCGCCAACTTTTTCCGCTTCATGGAGAGGGCGGAGCATGCGTTCTTCCGCTCCCTCGGCTACAGCATCATGGAGCGTCGGGAGCGATTCCCGGAAGACCAGCGTGTCGGCTGGCCCCGGGTGCACGCCTCCTGCGACTATGTTTCCCCCCTCCGGTTCGAGGATGAGGTGGAAGTGGAAGTGCTGGTGGACGAGATCCGCACCCGCTCCCTGAAGTACATCTTCCGCGTTCGCAAGACGGATGGCACCTTGGCTGCTGAAGGAAAGATCGCCGTCGTCTGTGTGCGGAAAGATCCCGAGACCCGCCAGATGAAAGCGGTGGCCATTCCCGCTCATATTTTGGAAAAGATCGAAGTCGCTCCCGAAGAGGTGCGCAAAAGCATCCGTCCGCAAATTGCATCGTAATACGAAGTTCTTGTCCAGAACTCGCCTTGGCTGACGTCTTTCTACCCCGCCCCCAACTCTTCAGTCAACGCATCACCAAAACCATCAAGTGAACGAGAAAGGCAGCAATAAACGCATGAGCTGGCAGATATTCGCAGTGACGACAATGCTCTTCTGGGGCGTGTACGGAGTGTTACTTCACACCGGACGTCTGGGCATGATCGCGAGCGACGCAGGCAAGGCCGATGTGGCCAATGCCTCCATGAAGGCCTTCCTTCTGGTGGGCGCCGCATACTTTGTCGTGGCCGTCGTCGGGCCCCTCATTGTCCTCGCCAAGAACAACACCAACTGGAGCTTCACTGGCAAAGGGGTGACCTGGAGTTTCGTGGCCGGCACTGCCGGAGCCATCGGAGCTTTCACGCTCATTCTGGCGTTGGCCGCGGCCAACCGCGTGGGGTCCTCCCCGGCGGCGGTCATGTCCATCGTTTTTGGCGGTGCCCCGATCATCAACTCCATCGTGGCCCTCTCCATTCATCCGCCGGAAGGTGGATTCAAGGCCATCCCGGTCCCCTTCTTCGTAGGCATCCTGATGGCTGCCTGTGGTGGCTTCTTGGTGGCCAAGTTCAGCCCCTCCAATGCCGCAGCGAAGAAACCCGCCGCCGCCGTGGCTCCCGGAGCCTCGCACTAGACTTTCTCAGCGGCGGTTGAGGTTTGAAATTTGAAGTTTGGATACTGGAGTTCTCCCCATGTCGTCTCCACTGGATCAAACCATGCGCGTTCACCTTCCGGGGAACGCCATGAATTTGCGCCAGCGCCAGTGGGAGAAGCTGCGGACGCTGATGTACCGCACGGCGAAAACGGAGAACTTTAACACCCGCCGTTTCAGGGAACACGGGATCGACCCCTTCTCGATTCATACCCTGGAGGACTACATTCGCAGGATCCCCTTCACCGCAAAGGGCGACCTCCTGGACGACCGGCTGGCCCACCCGCCGTTTGGCTCGAATTTCACTGAACCGCTGGAGCGATACACCCGCTTCTGCCAGACCACTGGCACCGCCACGGGGCAGCCCATGGCCGTGCTGGATACTCCCGCCAGCTGGGAGACCATGCTGGCTTGCTGGCGTCAGGTGTATCGGGCAGCCGGCATCAAGGCGGGAGACCGCATCTTCTTTGCCTTCTCCTTTGGTCCGTTCCTCGGCTTCTGGACGGCGTTTGAAGCCGCCGCCCGTGACTGCCTCGTCCTGCCTGGCGGCGGACTGTCCAGTCAGGCCCGTCTGGAGATGATGGCCCGTTACAAGGCCACGGCCCTCTGCTGCACACCCACCTACGCCTTGCGCTTGGGAGAGAGCATCGGTGCCCCGAGCGGCGTCAATCTGAACCAGCTCTCGGTGAAACGCATCATCGTGGCAGGCGAGCCAGGCGGCTCCCTTCCCACCACTCGTGAGCGCATCCGTGAACTTTGGGGTGGCGCCAAGCTGTTCGACCACCACGGGATGTCGGAGGTGGGCCCAGTCAGCTTTGAAGACCCGGAGATGCCAGCCAATCTGTGCGTCATTGAGGATTCGTATTTTGCTGAAGTCGTCGACTCTTCGGGAAACGAAGTTCCAGACGGATCTGAAGGTGAGCTCATTCTCACCACTCTCGATCGGAGCGCCTGCCCCCTCTTCCGCTACCGCACCGGGGACTGGGTTTGCAAGAAGGTCATCAATGATCGCCTCTATTTGGAAGGCGGCGTGTTGAGCCGGTGCGACGACATGGTCGTCATTCGCGGAGTGAACATCTACCCGAGTGCCATCGAGAACATTGTGCTGCGGTATCCCGAGATCGCCGAGTTCCAGATCGAACAGCACAAGGTGGAGAACATGGACGAAGTCATCCTCACCGTGGAACTGGCGGCGGGGGTGGATGAATCCCTGCTTCATCGTCTGCAAGATCGCTTGCGTGACACCTTCTCGCTCCGCATCCCTGTGAAGCTTGCCCCCCAAGGGTCCCTCCCGCGTTTTGAGTTCAAAGCCAAGCGTTGGAACAAGGTTCTTTAACCAAGAACCGCTGCATCAAACGGCGGTTCGTTTTCGTAACCGTTCAGGGGCCGGTCCACTGACTTGAGTCTCCTGATCATTTTCCCTTCCGCTCACCATGCCCCTGATTCAGCTCAACAACGTCTCCAAGGCTTACCGCGAACCGGTGAGCGGGCACTCCGTCCCTGTTCTCAAAGGCATCAACCTCCAGATCGAAGCGGGAGAGTCGGTTTCCATTGTGGGCCCCTCAGGCTGCGGCAAGAGCACCTTGCTCAACATCCTCGGCACGCTCGACGAGCCGGATGCAGGTGACTACCGCTTTGAAGGTGACAGCCTGCAAGGGGCTGGCCCGCAGAAGTTGGGACAGCTCCGCAGCGCCAAGATTGGTTTCATCTTCCAGCTCCATCACCTCCTGCCCCAGTGCACGGTGCTGGAAAACGTCCTGCTCCCCACCCTGGCTCTCACCCCCAAGCCAGACCAAAAGGCCGCGCAAAACCGGGCCATGGACCTGCTCAAACAGGTCGGACTGGACCACCGGGCTAGCTACAAACCGGCCGAACTCTCGGGTGGCGAACGTCAACGAGCCGCCGTGGTGCGGGCGCTGATCAACTCTCCAAAACTGATTCTCGCCGATGAGCCGACGGGGGCCCTCGACGAGGCCAATGCCGATACTTTGACTAACTTGATGATCAACTTAGTGGAAAATTCCGGCATATCTTTAGTGCTAGTCTCTCACAATCCTGCTCAAGCTCAACGCATGAAGCGGGTGCTGCATTTGCACGAGGGCACCCTGTCCGTTTAACCCGCTTTTCTCCATCACCATGACCGCGGGAAAGCTCATCTTTGGGAGTCTCAAGCACTATTGGAAGGGCCACATCGGCCTGCTGTTCGGGGCATTCCTCGCCTCGGCCATCTTGAGCGGATCGCTCGTGGTGGGTGATTCCGTCCGCGCCAGTCTGCGCAAGGCTGCCGACCAACGCCTCGGCCAGGTCCAGACCGGGCTGTTGGGTGGCGACCGCTGGTTCACGGAAGCGCTGGCCACCAGCCAGGGTGCCGCCCCGGTCATTCTCATGCAGGGCTCTGTGAGCGCTGCCAATGGCGGGGTGCGAGCCAATGCGGTCCAAGTGCTGGGGGTCAACGATGCCTTCTGGAAACTCAGCCTCAGCGGAAAACCGGTGGCAATTGAGGCCAACGGCCTGGTGGTGAATGAAGCTTTGGGCAGGAAGCTCGGTGTGAAAGCGGGTGACACCGTCCTGGTGCGCATGGAACTCCCCAGTGTCATCTCCCGGGATGCGCCCCTGTCGGGCAGTACCAATCAGGAAGTGACTATGCGGCGCAAGATCTCCGCCGTGGTGGGTGGAGAAGACTTTGGCAGCTTCCAGCTCGCGGCCTCCCAGACAGGCAGCGACACAGTCTATGTCCCTCTGGCAGACATGCAGGCGGAGCTGGAGAAATCCGGACGCATCAATGCCATCCTTGCAGGGAGCAGCGGCCTCAGTGCCGAGGCCACTGAGAAAGCCAAGTCCCTGGAGGACTTCTCCCTCAAGCTCGCGAAGGTCCAGGGAAGCTCCAGTGAATGGGAACTGGGCACCGACCGCGTCTTCATGGACGAGGTTCTGAGCAAGAAACTGCTCGAAAAACAGACCAAAAGCTACGGTGTCATCACCTACCTCATCAATGGGTTCTCCTCGGCTAATGGCCGCACCCCCTACTCCATGGTCACAGGCCTGCCCAAGGCCGTCTTGGAGAGCAAGTTCAAGGCTCCCGCGGACCTGGTCGGCAATCCTCCACCCATTCTGATTTCCCAATGGCTCGCTGAGGACCACCAACTGCAGGTTGGCGGAGAGATCTCGTTCCGTTTCTTCACCGTGGGACTCGGTCGCGACCTGAAAGAGCAAACGGCCACCTTCAAAGTCGCGGGCATCGTCCCCATGGACAATCCCGACCTGAAACGTGAGTGGACACCGAACTTCCCCGGGGTGTCTGACGTGGACAACTGCCGCGACTGGGAGCCCGGCATTCCCGTGAAACTGGATGCCATCCGCGACAAGGACGAGAAATACTGGGACGACTATCGCGGCACTCCCAAAGCCTTCATCCCCCTGGCAGAAGGGCAGCAGCTCTGGAGCAATCGATTCGGCAGTCTCACTGCCATCCGCTTCCCTGATTCAGGTCAGAACGAAGCCGCCTTGAGGACGGAACTCCTGAAGGATCTGCAACTGGCGGATGTCGGCCTGGTCCCCCGTCAGTTCAAAGAAGAAGCTGGCGCGGCGGCCAAAGGCAGCGTGGACTTTGGCGGACTGTTCGTCGGGCTCAGCATGTTCCTCATCGGCGCGGCTCTCATCTTTGCCGCGCTGCTATTCCTGTTCACGATCGAGAAACGCGCCCCGCAGGTGGGATTGCTGCTTTCGCTGGGTTGGACACAGCGCCAAGCGCGATGGGTGGTGTTGGCGGAAGCAGGCCTGGTCGCCCTAGCAGGTTCTGCCTTGGGTCTGCTTGGTGGCATGGCTTACACGAAGCTGGCGCTGGCCGGGCTTAACGGGGCCTGGAGCGGGGCGACCGTCGGATTCAAGCTCACTTACGACGCTCACCCTGCCACGCTCGCCATCGCATGGGTATCCAGCGCCTTGGCTGGCATTGGCACGCTCTGGTGGGCCAGCCGTCGCCTCTTCAAGACCGCGCCGAAAGACCTCCTTGTCGGCGAAGCCTGGACCAACTCCAAGGAGACGAAAAAAGCTGGCGGTGGGTGGAAGAAGTGGCTTCCTCTGGCCTGCCTGATCCTGGCGGCCGGCATATCGGTCATGGGCAGTCGCCTTGGTGATCCCCAAGCCGTCTCCGGGGCATTCTTTGGCGCCGGATTCCTCCTGCTCATGGCGGGCGCGACTTGGGTCAGTCGTTGGCTCCGTCGTCCGACGGAGGCAGGTCCTCCTGCAGGCTCATTGCTGCGGATCGGACTTCGCAACCTGACCCGCCGTCCCGGTCGGAGCGTGGCCGTCATCGCTATGATGGCCGGCGGCATCTTCCTGGTGATTGCCGTAAACGCCTTTCGTCTGAGCGGCGCGGCCAATCCCTCTGAGCGCAAGGCAGGCACCGGTGGGTTTGTCCTGCTCGGAGAATCCAGCCTGCCGGTCTATGAAGACCTCAACAGTGAAGCTGCTTGGGACGCATTTGCACTGGACGAGAAACTCATGGCCAAGGCAAAGGTCGTCCCCTTCCGGATCCGCGAAGGCGATGACGCCAGTTGTTTGAACCTGAACCGGGCCCAACGTCCGGTTCTCACTGCGGTGAATCCCAAACTCCTGGAGGAGCGGGGATCCTTTACCTTCGCAGGCGGAGGCTGGAGCGCCCTCGCTCCCAGCATGGGTGGTGACGCGATTCCCGGAATTGCCGACCAGGCCACCGCCCTCTGGGGGCTGGGCAAAGGCATTGGCGACACCATCGCCTACACGGATGCCCAGGGACGCGAGTTCAACGTCAAACTGGTGGGGCTCGTCACGGGCTCCATTCTTCAGGGCAAGATCATCGTCAGTGAGGCTAACTTTCTCGCCAAGTTCCCTGATGCTGCCGGGTACAAGTACTTCCTCATCGATGCTCCGACCGACGAAGCAGCCAAAATCAGCAGCCATCTGACGAAGCAACTCGAATCGCGCGGGTTGGCTATGGAAACCACTTCCGCGCGACTCGCCGCCTTCCAGGCGGTGCAAAACACCTACATCGGCATCTTCACGGTGCTGGGCGGTCTCGGTGTGTTGCTGGGCACGGCCGGACTGGGAGTGCTCGCAGCCCGTAATATCCTCGAACGACGGGGTGAGCTGGGGCTGATGCAAGCCTTGGGCTTCCAGCCTGGGGCCCTCCGCTCGCTGGTTGTGAGTGAGCATGCCGCTCTCCTCATCACAGGCTTGTTCCTTGGACTGATCAGCGCCGCCATTGCCGTGTGGCCCAACATCCGGCAGAGCGGCGGTGCCCTGCCCGTGGGCTTCCTGGCGTGGTTGAATCTGGGGATTGTCGCCTTCGGCCTGGTCGTCTGTTTCGTGGCAACGCTCCTGGCCCTGCGTGGCAAGTTGCTGGATGCCGTAAGGCGCGAGTAGCGTTGCCCCGGCCATCCCTGACTACTTGAACAGAGGGCGCAGATGGGCGTAGCACCAGGCTCCGAGCGAGGTCGGTGTCGTGGATGCGTAGCTCCGCCCCAGTTCCTCCGGTTTGATGTTGGCGATGGTACGGGACAACTCGACCAGAGCCTCCGCAACAGGTACAGGCAGACCAGCGCCCAACAGATTCTGCCGATGCTCATCCTCTGAGATCTGAACTGCTTGAATGGGGCGTTCAATCGCTTCTCCCACCAGAGCGGCGACTTCGCGGTAGCTCAGATCTGCAGGGCCGCCGATCGGCTGGACCTGCTGGCCTGACCAGGAGTCTGAAAGCAACCGGGCGGCGGCAATCTCACCAATGTCGCGGGGGTCGTTCCAACCCGCACGGTGGTCCAGCGAGGTCGTGGTGGTCAGCACTCCCGCGCGCAACTCTTCCACCACCGTAAACAGGTTGGTGAAGAGATACCCAGGACGCAGATGCACCACGTTTTGCCCTGTGGCATTGAGGAGATCCTCGACCAGGCCCAGAGTGCCCAGAAGATGGTTCCCCCGCTGTTCCGCGCCTGAACTGCTGAGGAATACCGTGCGGGTAATCTGATTGGACTGGACCGCCGCCGCGGCAACGGTACCGAGACGAAGCACATCCGCCACCGGATCGGCAGCACTGTAGTTCGTTGGAATCAGCCAGAACAAGGCGTCCGCGCCTCGCGTGGCCTCGATCACGAAGTCTTGGTCAGAGAGATCCCCCTGACGGATCTCACACGCACTTCGGACAGTCTCGCTGAGACGGCCGGGATCTCGCACCAACAAAGTGGGCCGGGCTCCGGCCTGAATCAGAAGCTGAACGACGCGTGATCCGATATTGCCAGTGGGGGTGGTAACGACGATCTTTTTCATGATGATTTCAGGTTGGATTTTGATGTGGGAACGCTGGTGCTCCCTTGCGATTCCAACATGCTTCCCCCGACCGAAAATCACCATGCCCGGGTATCCGGCAGGCATGTCCGATCGTCCTGAACCTGTGCCCATCAGACCATGAAGTCGCTCGACAGTCTGCTCTCGACACTACGCCTCCGGAGTGCCCTTCAAAACCGGGTGGTGCTGGGAGAGCCTTGGGGCGTGCGCTTCCCAGTGCGTCCTCAATCAGGAAAGTTTCACTTCATGGAACAGGGCAGCGGGCAGTTGTGCGTTCCAGAGTGCCCGCCCACTATCATGAGGCAAGGTGACTTTGCCATCGTGATGACGGACCGGGAACACACGGTTCAAGACCTCACAGGAAGCCGCCCCACTCCCCTTCCCGAACTCCTGAGCAAGTCCGACACTTTGTGCGCCAGCGGGATCACCCTGCGCTTCGGCGGTGCAGGAGCAGAAACATCCGTGATTTCCGGAGACTTCGACTTTGCAGAGAGTGCGCACCATCCCCTGCTCCGCCTGTTGCCGCCCTGCCTCATCCTCCGGGGAAATGGGGAGATCGGGGCTCCGGGACTGGATGCGGTGCTCAAAGTCTTGACCACTGAATCGATGGCCGCCCAACCCGGTGCGACAGCGTTGCTGGACCGTCTGTGTGATGTGCTCTTCATCCAAGCCATCCGGGGCTGGCTCCATACGGGCGACAGCGGCACGGGCTTGCCCGCAGCCGTGCAAAATGCCGCCATCGATGGAGCCCTGCACCTCATCCAGAGTGAACCGGCCAACTCCTGGACCGTAGAGTACCTCGCTCGCGAAGTCGCCCTTTCCCGGTCGGTGTTTGCAGAGCGGTTTCGCAGGCTCACCGGCGATACGCCCATGGGGTACTTGGCGCGATGGAGAGCGCATTGCGCGACGCGCCTCCTCCAGGACGAACAACTGGGAATGATGGAAGTCGCCTCCCGGGTGGGTTACGAGAGTGAGTTTGCGTTCGCCAAGGCCTTCAAACGCATCACCGGAATCGCCCCAGGTGCTTATCGCAGATCGAAGAGTGGCGTAAGGGTAGCTTGAAGAGTTCCGCTTCGCTGCCCCATCGAACTCGAAAACGCTTCATTACCAGCGCTCACAACCAGACTCCAGGGCAGACGCGATTTCCCGATGCCGGAGGGAGCCATCCACACCTTTTGGCCGTCCCATGCCGGTTGACTCCCCGCCTGTTTCTGAACGATCCCGCATGCCATGGCCCCGGCGGCTCTCCCGCCTTTGGCCGTGGTTGGTGATCATTGCCCCAGCCGTCATCTTGCTGGTGGAGATGATACCCCTCCTTGTATCCGTACCCTGTCTGGATGCCTGGTCCTTCGTCCAACAGTACCAACACCTGGTGGAGGATCGCTACTCTTGGGAGGCTTTCTTGGCGCCGCATTACGTCCACCCATCCATCGTGGGGAAGCTGATCTACTTCGCGGTGCTGCACTTCCTCGGAGGCAACGTGGCGGTCCTTCCGATTCTGAGCTGGCTGTTCTCTGCTTTGATCGCCTTCTCGGTGTACCGGTTGGCGGGGCCTCTGTGGCGTTCCGATGGAGAGCGCCCAGCCCTCTCACGCTGGCATGCCACCGTGCTGCTGACCTGCGTCACGGCGGTGATCTTCACCGCGGCTCAAGGAGAGGTTTGGATCTGGGATTTTGTCTTCCAGAACTTCATTCCCGGCACCTGTCTGGCCCTGGGCACCTGGCTTTTGCATCGAGAAGGTCAGGTGCGCTTTCATGATCTGGCGCTGGCGAGCGCGCTATCGCTCCTCGCGATCTGCTCCTTTGGCACAGGCTTCTTTGTTCCAGCATTCCTCGGACTGATCCTGATCTGGAGATTGCATGGTACCGGCAGCCCCTGGGGCAAAATTGGCCTCATCGCCGCTGCTTGGTGGTTGGCACATGGCGTCGTAGCCTGGCTTGCCCTGACGGCGCACGGTGGCGAGGATTCAGGCCTCGAGGCAGGGACCATTTTCGAACGCCCTCTGATGAGGCTCCAGTTCGTGTTGATCGTTCTGGGGAACATCTTGGGCAAAGGCACCACGTTCGAACCTGAAACTCTCTGTGCCATCGCCGGTGCCGTGCTGCTGGCCACCTTTCTGGCCAGTTTGTTCTACCTTTGGCGCCGTCGTCAAGACTGCCGCCTGATTCAGGCAGCCTTCCCTTGGATCATTTTTGGCCTCTACGGTCTCTCGTCCGCCGTGCTCATCAGCCTGGGCCGCATGCACAACTCTCTGGACAACGCCTTGGACGAGCGCTTCGCGACCTTTGACGTGTTTTTCGTTTTTGGAACGTTGCTGCTGGTCGCTGTCGTGCTGAGACACGCCTGCGTTCATCGGGCGCCCTTCGCCTCATCCCTGCCAGCACTGGTTCCCGCCGCCGTGACACTCTTTGTCGCCCTGCTCGCCGTGAACTGGGCTAACGGGCACAATCTCATGAAGGTAAAGTTCAGCCGCATGAATCAAGAGAGGGCCCTCTTGATGTTCGCCCGGGTCATGCCGCTGAATGAAGAGTGGATGGATGCCCGCGTCACCCGCAAATCCGCCTTCCGGCTCGCCGCTTTCCTCGCGGATCGCGGGAAGTTGCGCGACGTCGTCTTCGCTAAAGATCGTAACATCAAATCGTTCAAACAGGGCAAAGAGACAGGTGGAAAGTGGGCCCGTCTCGATCCGCCCGTGGCGCTTGAAGAAGGCGGCTGGCGACTGTCTGGATTAGGCGGCCTGGCGGTTGATAATGCTGCCGATCTTATTCTCGTCACCGCCCAGCCCGCCGAAGGTTCAGGGATCGAGGAAATCGCCGCCCTCACGGCCCCTCAGCTGCAGCAACATTTTTACGAACGGGCAAAACTGGTTCGCATGCACCCCGAATATTACCTTGGGTGGGAGCAAACTTTGCATGACGAAATGCTTCCGCCCGGCCCGGTCACGTTGAAGGCCTACGTGCTGGACCAGGACAAACAGACGGTGCACCCCATCAAGGGCGTTTATCGTCTGGAGCGAGATCATCCCCACGCAGTATCGGAGGGGTGACGGTCGAGTCGATGGAAGGTGCTTGCCAAGCCTTGATTCCCTGCACCAGCCGGGGCTCCTTGGCGGGGTCCAGCCAGGTCAGCACACGCACCACATCAGCATCCGCCATGCCCGTGCAACCCGCCGTGGGTTCCCCGGGACCGGGCCAGATATGGATGAAGATGCACGAGCCCAGATTGGGCACTCCTTCCGGATTGTGCGCGATGAAAGCGCCCCACCGGTACAAGACCTTGAAGCGGTTCATCGGTTCGTGGCTGTTCCAATCCCGGGGTACCAAGTTTGAGTCCACCACTTGGTTGTAGTACTGGGATTCCGGATCATCCACGCCGATGATGCTGTCTCCCAGATGCGTGTAAGGCAGGCTCAGCGCGGGTGCCTCTCCCTTGGCGTCTGCCTCAGGTGCCATGCCAAAGACGAACGGCACCCGGAAGATGCCCGCAGGACTGCACCCGTCTCCTTCGCGCTTCTCGCGGAACCCTTCTGGTCGAGGGGCATGATGTTCCCCGACTCCCCAGGCGAGGCCACTCCGACCGAGGGTCACAGGAATCGGTCCCTGATCGATGCTCCATGGCGAATGCCCGTCTTTCCGCACCAGCAGAAACAGCTCCGCCATCACCGACACGTCTTCCGGTGAGATGACCAGAGCGACCTGTCGGCAGGACTCCGGCAGATCCTTGGCAAACATCGCCGGGATGGGTGATGCGGCGTCAGTGGTCATCTCAGGAGTTGGGGCAGGAGGACTCTTCGGTTGCCGCAACTTCAGCACCAGCCACGCCCCTCCCCCCAGCAAAGCCAGGATCAGGATCAGCAGGACCAGCACGAGGCTGCCAGACAAAACGCGGGGGGATCGCTTCATGGTGGCTTCGGGTCTTCTCAAAAAGACCTGTGATATCGAAGACGAGAAGCCTCTGCGGGACAACCGGAAAAAGGGCGAACTGAGGGCGGAACGCCTGCCACGTGCACACGGGACAAGGTTGTCGGCGACTCGCCAGCCAATCGCTCCCAAGATGGGGGCGTCGCCCCCCAGTTTTCGATTTTTACCTTTTTACTTTTCGCCTCACCCGCCCACTCTACCCCCTCATTTTTTCGCCGCCACGCCATGCAAAGCCTTTGGAACGATCAAGAAGCCGCTAGTTTCGGAACTGACCTCCTCGGTCAGCGTGTCTACACCTCCCGTCTCCTGGGTCGCAATCCAGAGCTGGTTCTTCACGGCGGTGGCAACACGTCAGTGAAAGTGGAGGAGAAGGACTTCTTCGGCGAACCCGTCAGTCTCTGTTACGTGAAAGGGTCCGGCTGGGATCTCGCCACCATCGAGCGCGGTGGCTTTGCCCCGGTGCGCATGAGCGCCCTCCTCAAGATGGCAGAACTGCCCACGATGACGGATGAGGACATGGTCCTGCAGCAGCGGGCCGCCATGACGAACCCCAACGCCCCGGCCGCCTCCATCGAGGCGATCTTGCATGCCATACTGCCGTTCCGTTTTGTGGATCACACGCATGCCAATGCGATCTCCGCCCTCACTTGCAATGCCGATGGTGAAGCACGCGTCAGCGAGGTCTTCGGCAGCCGCGTGCTCACGGTTCCGTACGTCATGCCGGGCTTCATCCTGGCCAAGACCGTCTATGACCTCATCAAAGGTCGCGACCTGAAGGCTGAAGGCATTGAGGGCATTGTGCTCCTGAAACACGGCCTCTTCACCTTCCACGACGACGCCCGCCGCAGCTACGAGCTCATGATCGAGATGGTCACGCAGGCGGAAGAATATTTGGCCAAGAAAGCCGGAGCAGCCGCAGGTGCCTCCGCAGAGGCCCAAGAAGATCTGGTCGGTCTGGCCAAACTGCGCAAGGCCGTCTCCAAAAAACGTGGTCACGCTCAGCTCGCCAAGCTTGATGCCAGCGCCGTCGCCGTCGGCTATGCGAATCAGCCTGATGTCGCCACCTTTGGCACCCGTGGCCCCCTCACCCCCGACCATAGCATTCGCACGAAGCGGACCCCAGGGTTCGTGGGCGAAGATATCGACGCCGCCATCCAGAAGTTCTCGGATGACTACACGTCGTATTTCACCCGTCATGCCAACGGCCAGACCATGCTCGACACCGCACCACGCTTTGTCATCTGGCAGGGCAAAGGGCTCGTGAGCTTTGGCGATACGCTCAAGGATGCTGGGATTGTCGCCGATATCGCCCAGCACACTGCCGCTACCGTGCAACTCGGACAGGCGGTCGGCGGCTGGGAACCGCTTCCCGAGAAGGACATCTTCGAGATCGAGTATTGGGATCTGGAGCAGGCCAAGCTGCGCAAAGGACCAGCTCGCAAGGTGCATCAGGGCAAGGTGGCCATCGTCACCGGCTCTGCTGCCGGCATTGGCTTCGCCTGTGCGGAAAGCCTCGCCGAACAAGGTGCCACCGTGGTCGGCCTGGACCTCAACCCTGATATCGTGGAAGGCATGGCCCGCATCGGTGCCGTGGGCAAAGTCGTCAACCTGACCGATGACGCCGCCGTGCAGGCCGCCATCGCCGAAACCGTACGCAACTACGGTGGGATCGACATCGTGGTCTCCAACGCCGGGATCTTCACGGCTGGCCAGTATCTCGAAGACCTGGAGTCCTCCAACTGGGACAAGGCCCTGGCGGTGAACCTCACCAGCCACCAGCGTCTGCTGAAGTTCACCATCCCCTACCTGAAGCAGGGCATTGATTCCAGCATCATCTTGGTCGGTTCGAGGAACGTGAAGGCCCCGGGCCCCGGAGCCGCCAGCTATTCCTGCTCCAAGGCCGCCCTCACGCAGCTCTGCCGCGTCGCCGCCCTGGAACTCGCCCCTGTCGGCGTGCGCTGCAACATCATCCATCCCGACGCGGTCTTCGACACCAAGCTGTGGACTCCTGAAGCCCTGCAACGCAGCGCCGAGCGCTACAACATGACCGTGGAGGAGTACAAGACCCGCAACCTCCTGAAGGCAGAGATCAAGAGCAAAGACATCGGCAACATGGTCTCCGCCATGGCCTCCCCGCTCTTCGCCAAAACCACCGGTGCCCAAATCCCGGTGGATGGCGGCAATGATCGCGTGATTTAGTCCGAGCGTGATGTCGGTTTAGTACCATTTGAGAACCCCGCAGCAATGCGGGGTTCTTTTTTTGGAGCGCCTGCGTCACAACCATTTCCTGCATGCTGCGACAGGCCACATTGCCGTCGCCATTTCAATTTCCCCGAAGGGGATCCTTAACCAGCGAAGCGTCTCAACTTCCCTCCCCTCACCCCTTCCCCATCAAATACATGCCCCCCACCAGCAACGCCATGCCAGCGACGTTGGCCAACTTGATGGGCTGACCGTCCACCCACAACGCAATCAGCGCCGCCCAGATGAATGTACTGGCGTAAACGGGGTACAACACCGTCAAGGACCCGCCCTTTTTGAAGGCGGCCACAAACAGGGTCATCACTCCAACGTAGCAGGCCACGCCCACAAGGATTCTCCCATTCATGAGATATCCCATCAGACCTCCCGTGGCCCGACGGGCCCCTTCCCGGTAGAAGAACTGTCCGGCTGCTCCCAAGAGCGAAGCCAGCAGGAAGAAGACGATGGAAATGACAGGTGTTTTCATGACGGAAGTATCGGCAGCAGGACCACCGCCAGATTGTGCGGATTCGTCCGATTTATGCCAGAGATTTCCCTTTGCGCCTCCGGTCGGGTCCGACAAAATGCGACACTTCCCAACCGGAGAAACATTTGCCTGCGTGATGTCTCAACCACATCCCCTCCCGCTATCTTCTCCTCTCACCTTTCCCGCTGCACGCCCCGCCTCGCATCCCTGACTCATGAGTACCCGCTACGCACTCGGCATTGACTACGGCACCAACTCCTGCCGCTCCCTTCTGGTGGACCTGAATGATGGAACCGAAGTCGGTTCCACCGTATTCAACTATCCCAGCGGGGACATGGGTGTGCTGACCGATCCCCGTGATCCCAACGTGGCCCGGCAGAATCCTCAGGATTACCTCGACGGTCTCGAAGCCGTGATTCGTGGGGCCTTGTCTCAAGCCAGTGACAAGATCTCCGGTTTCGATCCCAGCTCGGTCGTGGGCATTGGCATCGACACCACCGGCAGCACGCCGATTCCCGTGAACCAACAGGGCATCCCCCTCGGACTCCTCCCTGAGTTCAAGGGCGTGCTCAACGCCATGGTGTGGCTGTGGAAGGATCACACCAGCCACGAGGAAGCCGCCGAGATCACCCGCCTGGGCCACGAGATCCGGCCCAACATCATCGCCAAGTGCGGCGGCATTTATTCCAGCGAATGGTGGTGGAGCAAGATCCTCCACCTTCGTCGGACCGACCCGGCCGTCTTCCAGGCAGCCTACTCCTGGGTGGAGCACTGCGACTGGATCCCCGCCGTGCTCGCGGGCGATACGAATCCGCTCACCCTCAAGCGCAGCGTCTGCGCCGCAGGTCACAAGGCCCTGTTCAGCACCGAGTGGGGCGGCCTGCCCGACAAGGAATTCCTCACCCGCCTGGATCCCGCCCTGGCGGACCTGCGTGACCGTTTGTACTCCGAAGCTCATGTGGCCGACACCGCAGCCGGCACGCTCTGCGCCGAGTGGGCCGAGCGTCTGGGTCTCAAAGAAGGCATCGCCATCTCCGTGGGCGCTTTCGACGCACACATGGGTGCCGTCGGAGCAGGCATCAAAGAAGGCACGCTGGTCAAGATTCTGGGCACCAGCACTTGCGATCTCATGATCGCCCCCAATGACCAACCCCTGGCAGACATTCCCGGAGTATGCGGCATCGTGAACGGCTCGGTCATGGGCGGCTACTTCGGCATCGAGGCTGGCCAGAGCGCCGTGGGCGACATCTTCCTGTGGTTCGTGAATCAGTTAGTTCCTGAAACTTACGGTGTCACCGTGGGTGAGAAGTTCCAGAACATGGAGAAGGCTCTGGCTGGTCACAAGCCGGGCGCCTCCGGCCTGCTTGCCCTGGACTGGAACAATGGCAACCGCACGATCCTGGTGGACGCCCGTCTCACTGGCCTGCTCCTGGGACAAACTCTGCACACCAAGGCTCACGAGATCTATCGCGCCTACATTGAGGCCACCGCGTTCGGCGCCCTTACCATCATCAAGCGGATCGAGGAATACGGCGTACCGGTCAAGGAAGTCATCAACACCGGCGGACTCAGCATCAAGAACGAGACCTTGATGCAGATCTACGCGGATGCGATCGGCCGCCCCATGAAGGTCAGCCGCAGCGAGCAGACTTGCGCCTTGGGAGCCGCCATCTTCGGCGCAGCGGTGGCAGGCGTCGGCACTGTGGCCGAGATTCAACTCAAGGTCACCGCCACCCGTGAGAAGGTCTACTACCCCATTCCAGAGAATCAGGCCATCTACGAGGAGCTCTACACCCTCTACCGAACCCTTCATGACGCCTTCGGCACCGCCGAGTGGAACGGCCGCCTCCACCACGTCATGAAGCGGCTCCTGGAACTCCGCGCCCAACAAAGGAAGTAAATCTACACCCACAAGTTTCTTATCGGATTAACCACAGAGTCACCGAGAACACAGAGAGAAGCTTCGAAATTCCAATTCTGTAAATTCCGCTAATTCTGTCCAGAAAGTCAGTCGCATTTTCCGCTATCACCCGCTTCGCATCCCATCTTGTTAATCCTTCAAAAATCTTGTTAATCCTGTCTCCACCAGCCCCAAGCCCCCCTCCTCGTCCTCGATGTCCCTCGCCTCCCTCAAAGAAGAAGTCTGCGCCGCCAATCGAGCCCTCGAACCCAGCGGATTGGTGAAGCTCACTTGGGGAAACGTCAGCGGCATTGACCGGGCCCTGGGCCTCTGGTGCATCAAGCCCAGCGGAGTGGCTTACGGTGACTTGAAGCCAGAGGATCTGGTGGTGCTGGATTTGGAGGGCAACGTTGTGGAGGGCAAACTCCGACCCTCCTCGGATACCAAGACCCATCTGCACCTGTACCGCGAGTTCACAGAAATCGGCGGGGTGACTCACACCCACTCTCCATACGCCACCATGTTCTCCCAAGCCGGGCGGGCGCTGCCCTGCTATGGCACCACTCATGCCGACCACTTCTTCGGGACCGTGCCTGTGGCCCGGGCCCTTACCCCGGAGGAGATCGCTTCCGACTACGAACACCACACGGGTGTGGCCATCGTGGAGCGGCTTCATGAACTTGGCTTGAACCCCGTGGAGATGCCCGCTGTCCTTCAGGTCCATCACGCGCCCTTCACTTGGGGCAAGAGCGCCATGGACTCACTGAACAACAGCATCGCGCTTGAGATGTGCGCCCAAATGGCGCTGGGGAGCCTCTCGCTTAATCCAGAGCTGGCGAGCATCCCCGACCATATTCTCAACAAACACCATTCCCGCAAGCATGGGCCGGCAGCCTACTACGGGCAGAAGTGATTGAGTTTCAGGACCATCCACCCGGGATTTCAAAACTTCCCAACATTCGGCGCGGCAGGGAGTCGGACATAGTCCCCCTCTTAGGGTACCCTTGACCCCAATTCCGAATTTCCCCTTGCCCCACCTTTCAAACCGTGGCTAATCGGGGTGCACCAACCTTCCTATTCTACACATTCCCTCATGACAGACCGTCGTATCGTCATCACCGGCATTGGCGTTGTTTCCCCTCTCGGGAACAACAAGGATGACTTCTGGAAGAATCTCGTCGCCGGCAAGAGCGGGATCCGTTTTATCAAGGCTTTCGATACGGAGCAGTATGACACGAAGTTCGGTGGCGAAGTCGTGGACTTTGATCCCAAGGCATACTTCAAAGATTTCAAAGACGCCCGTAGGGCCGACCGCTTCACCCAGCTTTCCGTAGGCGCCGCCAAAATGGCGGTGGCAGAGAGCGGTATCGACTCCTCCGACACCCCGCCGGAGCGCATCGGCGTGATGCTCGGCAGCGGCATTGGCGGCCTGATCACGCTGGAGAACAACCACACCCTTCTCATCACCAAGAGCCCCGCCCGTGTTTCCCCGTTCACCATTCCGATGATGATTGGGAACATCGCCAGCGGCATGCTGTCGATGGAGTACGGCTTCCTCGGGCCGAACATGTGCATTACCACCGCATGTGCCACCTCCAACCACTGTATTGGCGAAGCCTGGCGCATCCTTAAATTCGGCGATGCCGACGTGATCGTCGCGGGTGGATCTGAAGCATCCATCGCCCCCATGGGATTGTCTGGATTCGGCAACATGAGAGCGCTGAGCACCCGCAACGACGCTCCTGAAAAGGCCAGCCGTCCGTTTGACCGTGACCGTGACGGTTTCGTCATGGGTGAAGGTGCTGGCGTGGTGGTGCTTGAGGAGTATGAGCACGCCAAGAAGCGCGGCGCCCACATCTATTGTGAGCTCGTCGGTTACGGCCTGAGTGCTGATGCCTACCACCTCTCCGCCCCTCTTCCCGATGGCTCCGGTGCGGCCCGCTGCATGAACATGGCCCTCAAGCATGCGAAGATGAATGCGAACGAGGTCAGCTACGTGAACGCCCACGCCACCAGCACCCCGGTGGGTGACATCTGCGAGGTGCAGGCGATCAAGCGCACCTTCGGTGACTACGCCAAGAACGGTCTCCTCGTCAGCGCTACCAAATCCATGACCGGCCACCTCCTCGGTGCAGCCGGCGGGATTGAGCTTGCTGCCAGCATCCTTTCCATCCGCGACCAGGTCATCCCTCCCACGATCAACGTGGAGAATCAGGATCCGGAATGCGATCTCGATGTGGTGCCTAACGTGGCCCGCGAAGCCAAGGTCAACGCGGCCCTCAGCAACTCGTTTGGATTCGGTGGTCACAACGCCGCCCTCCTAGTGAGAAAGCTCTAGGTTCCCACGCCCAACTACTTCTCTGAAGACGAAGCATCACTTGCCCCGCAAGTGGTGCTTTTTTGTCGCGCTCAGCAGAGGGCTCCTGAACCAGAGCCCGGGGCGAACGGAACGCCATCACAAAAAACTAAGATCAGTGAAGTCCAAAAAATCGAACGAATGCGATATGAGAAAGGTCACCCCATCTGAAAGACTGGAGTTCTGACGGCGGTGCCCGCCATTTTTCATTCGATTTGATGCAAGTTTTCCATCATACTGTATCGAACATTAGGTTTGCGTGGCGGAACGACCCTCAGACCTTCTGATAGCGAGACCGCACCGCATGAGCCTCAATCTACGCGCCCTACAGGCAGACATCACCTCCCTCAAGGTGGATGCCATTGTCAATGCGGCTAACTCCTCTTTGCTTGGTGGCGGAGGAGTGGATGGAGCGATTCATCGCGCAGCAGGCCCAGGGCTGCTTCACGAATGCCGCCTTCTTGGTGGCTGCAAGACAGGCGATGCCAAGCTGACAAAGGGGCACCAGCTCCCGGCAAAGTTCATCATTCACACCGTCGGACCTGTGTGGCGCGGCGGTCAGAACGGTGAACCGGCCCTCCTGGCCTCCTGCTACCGGCGGTCGATTGAGATCGCGGCTGAGAGCGGAGTGCGCACGATCGCCTTCCCTTGTATCAGCACCGGCATCTACGGCTACCCCATCCAGCTCGCGGCGGAGACAGCCATCCGCACAGTGCAGGAGGAAGCTGAACGAAGCCCCGGTCTGGTAGAAATCACCTTTTGTTGCTTTTCAACCGGGGACTTGAAGGTCTATCTCTCCCTCTTGGAAGCCCCGGTTGCCACCCCCTCTTTGAAACTCGCAAGCTGACTCCGCCATGCGGTCACGTCTCTACTGCCTCTTTCTCATAGTGTCCTCCCTCTTCGTGCTGATGACGATGATCTTACCCGTCCTCAGCATGGCGGCCAAACATGGCGTCAACGACGAAGAATGGACGAATATCCAGAGGCGCGGCCTGCCGAGCAATGCCCCGTTCTTGACCTGGACATCCTGGGAACCGGCTAACAGTGCCATCGCCACCATCCCGGCGGAGAACTCCGACGGCCCTCCAGCGCCTCTCATCGAGTATCGTATTGGCACCGGGCAAACCTGGCTGTTTGACTTCAACTTCTACCAAGGCCGCTATAAGAAATCCAACGGGCAGTGGGAAGTGGTACCGGCACATGGCCCTTTGTGGGGCGTGCAGATCCACTGGCACTGGACCTGGATCGCCTTGGGCCTGACCGTCCTCACGATCCCCATTTTTGTCCTGCTCAAGCCCGCCATTGAACCTTCGATGGGTGAGCTGCAGCTTCACACCTGACCGAAGGCCTTCTGCAGCAAGGCCAAGCTCTTGGGGATGGCCGTCAGAGGATCTTCCTTCCCCTCAAACTCCAGGGAGACATAACCGGCAAATCCGGCCTTTCTCATGATGTTGGCGATCCGGTCGTAGTCCAGGTCCAGCGTGTACCAGGTGCCTCCGCCATAGTACGTCTTGGCCTGGAGCAGCACGGTGTCAGGAGCCAGCATCGCCAGCCGGTCATACGGATCCTCCAGGAAACAACCCGTATCGAGCGTCACTTTGAGCCAGGGGGAATTGACCGCATCCACCACTCGCTTCACTCCTTGCGGAGTTCGACCCAGGCCCCAGTGGTTCTCCAGCCCCATGATCACGCCTCGCTTCCCAGCTTCGGCAGCAAGACCGGCATACGCTTCGATCACCCACTCAAAGGCGTTCTCTTCCGTGTAGCCAGGCAGTGGGTCATCAGCTCCGCGCTTGGCCATCAGCTCATCAAAATCTTTCGTCGTCCCCCAGGTGCCGGAGTTCACCCGCATGGTGGGAATCCCCAGCTGATACGCCTGCTCCAGGCAGTCCACCGTCTGGTCGTAGTTCTTCTTTCGCTTCTCCTTGTCTGGCGAGAGAAAGCCCTGGTGGGTGGAATAGCCCATGAGGTCGAGGCCAAGAACAAACGCATGCCGCTTGATCTTGAACAGCTCTGTGGGCTCGTAGGAAGTCAACTGTCTCTGAAGCACTTCAAATCCGTCAAACCCCATCCGCGCCGCATGCTCCAGACAAACATCCATCGGGCGCAGCGCCTCCCGATTGAAGCCCCAGAAGGAATAGGAAGAAACGCCGATCCGGTTGGGGCGCAGATTGGGTGAGACTTCCGCCGCCGAGGAAAGGCTTCCCACTGTGGCGAGTGAACCAAGCGCAGCACTCGAAGCAACAAATTGACGGCGATTCATTCCCTCGAGAGTAAACACATCTTGTCGGGTGGAATCAATCCTTGAACGAAATTGACCGTTTTTGTCAGCATGGAAGCATTGACGTGCCATCGCGGCCATCCTACCTCTTATCGTCTTCAGAGGGTTTCGCTTCGGACGCCCTCCCCCCTCTCTCCATCTCCCCATGCCCAGCGCCTTTAGCGGAATTGGATCGATCTACTACGGCCAGCGTTATTTTCGACCTGACGGCTCATACGTCACGACGGAATGGCTGATCTTTTTCTACTTTCCTGTCTTCCCCATACGGAGCCTCAGGGTTCTCAGAAATCCACAGGCCGACCGCCATTCACTGATCGACAACGGCATAGGTTACCGTGTCCTGGCCCAAAAGCGCCTCTGCTGGTCTCAGGTTATTTCAACCTATGGATTTGTCATTGGAAGCCAGATTTGGATGGTATTCGTCATCGGAGTGTTAGCAGCGTCTTCAGAAGTCTGGAAAGAGTATGAACTTGCAGCGGTGTTTGCTGCAGCCCTTGTGGTAGCTATTCCCTTTCTCCTGGTACTTTGGTTTCGCATTAAGAACAAGAACGCTGCCATGGCCGACCCGCAATTCGACTCACAGAGTTAGGGGTTTCGGATATACTTCAGATGCCCCTCCACACACAGCGCTTGGAGTCGCTACAAGACAGCCCAATTCATTCCATTGCGGGATCCCATTGACAGGCCAGCTCAACTTTACTTGAGGACATCCCGCACGTACAACTCAGACACGGGCTGGCTCATGTAGTCTTCACCCAGCAACTTCTTCAGCTTGGCCGCCGCCGTTTTCCGGTCGTCGCCCGTGTCCTTCTCATGGCGGGCCCAGAACTCGTCCCACCAACCTTCGGGCTGCACCTTCGCTCCGGCATATTCCGTCACGCGACCCGTCTCCCCGCCTGTGACCAAACTTCCTACATAGCTGCTCTGGGCATACACCCGCTCAATTTGAGCCTTGATCGCGGCCACATCGGCTTCCGAGACCACCCCGTTGGAGGTGGCTTTGTAGAACTGCACGGTGACTCGCACCGGATAGTCAGGATCCCGGCGAATCGGAAGGTTGTCGATCTCTGTGAAAGGACCTTCCATTTCCCCGTGGCCGATGACGGCATTCTCCACGTCACTGGTGCGTGTCCGCGCTGCACTTGCCGGAGCCGCGGGCATCGCCCCTTCGGACGCCCCGAGTGAGAAGCGACGAGGCCGTTCCTTTTGTTTAAGGGGCACCTGGATGAGAAGCACCATGTTCAGCCCGGTTTCCGCTCCCAGTTTAGGAGCCTGGCCTTCGGGACCAGCCTCCTTGCCGACTTTGGAATCGGACTCCCGTTCACCGGTGAGACTTGCCCGCTGACCATTCGCATTGAAGAACAGGCGTTGGCCCCAGGCGCTGCCGCTGGCAAAGGCATCGCGTTTGTTGTCGATCACCGTCACACTCGTGCCTTCCCTGGTGCACAAAATGGTCAACACCGCGGGATCTCCGCTGATGGACTGGTAGTTGAACAACACCGGGTTGAAGGTTGCCTTGCCTTCTTTGGGGATCGGGAGGAAGCACGCCTGGGCGCTCACCAGCACCTTCGAATCGCGCGCCGCAAGCAGGGACAGGGCTTGACCGTCGTTTTTCCACGAACTTGGCTGACTGAGGAAGTCCAGAGGGCTGGAAAGGAAATCCTTCAGAGAGACGCGTTGCAGACCACGCCCGCGTTCATTGCCCACCAGCAGAGTGAAGGCGGCTGGATCAATGTCGCACGACTTGTCGTCAAAGTTGGGAAAGCGAATGACGGGCATGCAGGTGGCCTTGAATCCACCTTTGGTCTCGCGTCCCACCTGGATGGTCATGTCACTGATGTTGGGGCCCACCGATGAGCCCTTAAAGCGTCCCGTGTCCTCCCAAGTAAGGTCCAGCACTTGCAAGCCACGAGCGCGGGCCAGTTCTTGAGCCTCTGCATCGCGCGACATGGTGGCGGTGCGCTCAATGGCCTTCTCATAGGGATCGCCAAACAAAGACAGGGCAGGTGCCGGAGGTGTCATGGTCAGGAGTGCGGCAAGGCCCAGCGTCAGACTGGTGCCCTTCTTGGTGGAAAGCATTTTCATGGTCAAGGGGGGGGAAACTCTCTCAAGAGGCATGACGGCCTCCCTCAGGATTTCTTGTCAGATTCCCCTTCCCTGTGACGCACGCGCTACCGCGCCACATTGACACTGGCGCTTCCCCCGCATCCTCCTATGCTGAGCCCTACGCATGCCTCAGTACGACGCCATCATCATTGGTTCCGGCCCAAACGGTCTGGCCGCCGCCATTCGCCTGGCTCAGCAGGGATGGAAACCCCTGGTCTTGGAAGGTGCAGACACCGTGGGCGGCGGCATGCGCACCAAGGAGCTGACCAAGCCCTTCCATCTGCACGACGTCTGCTCTGCCATTCACCCCATGGGGGTGGCCTCCCCTTACCTCCGATCCCTCGATCTGGAATCTCACGGACTACGCTGGATTCACCCTGACCTCCCGCTGGCCCACCCGCTAGACGGTGGACGCGCCGTGCTACTGCACCGTTCCCTGGAAGAAACCGCCGCCGGACTTGGACGGGATGGCGGGCGATATCGCTTCTTTTTCAAAACACTGGCCGAGCATGCCCCGGCACTTTTCGGGGATCTTCTCGCACCCGCCAGACTGCCCCGGCACCCGCTGCTGATGACGCGGTTCGGCATGGGTGCAGGTTTACCTGCCAGCGTCTTCGCCCGTTATTTCTCCACACCTGAGGCCCGCGCCTTGTTCGCAGGAAATGCTGGTCACTCGGTCATGCCCTTCCACCTGCCGCTGACCTCGGCCATTGGTCTCGTCTTGCAAACGGCCGCCCACGCAGGTGGTTGGCCCATTCCTGAAGGTGGCTCACAAAGCATCGCGAATGCCATGGTCAGCCTGCTGACTTCGCTCGGCGGTGAAGTGCGCTGCAACACTCCAGTGAAATCCCTGGGCGACCTGCCAGACGCCCGAGCCTACCTCTTCGACATCAGTCCGCGGCATCTGGCCAGAATCTGCGGCCGTGAGCTGCCCCAGGCCTATCGCTACAAGCTGGAACGCTTCCGCCACGGGCCGGGCGTCTTCAAGGTGGACTACGCTCTGAACCACCCCATTCCGTGGGCCAACCCCGACTGCAGCCGGGCTGGCACGGTGCATCTGGGCGGCACCCTTGAGGAAATAACTATCAGCGAGCGGGATGCCTGGCAGGGGCGGCATTCGGACAATCCCTTTGTCCTGGTTTCCCAGCCCTCCATGTTGGATCCGACCCGCGCGCCTGCCGGCAGACACGTGGCCTGGGCCTACTGCCACGTCCCGCATGGTTCCACGGAGGATCGTCTGGAGACCATCACCCGTCAGATCGAGCGCTTTGCCCCCGGGTTCCGCGATTGCATCGTCGCCACCTCCACGCTCAACACCAGCCAGATGGAGAGCTACAACCCCAACTACATCGGAGGCGATGTGGTGGGCGGCATCACGGACTGGCGACAACTCTTCACCCGGCCCGCAGGTTTGTTCCAGCCCTACGCCACCCCCAACCCAAAAGTCTATCTCTGCTCGGCTTCGACCCCTCCCGGCGGTGGTGTGCACGGCATGTGCGGTTATTGGGCGGCGGAATGTGTTTTGAAGCGCGGTCGCAAGTAATGGCCGGAGCTGGTGCGACCGCTTGCGTGGGGAGGTTTCGCCAGTAGGATGCCGGACATGAGATCCCTGCACTGGCCATCCTGGTTGCTTGGCAGCCTCGTCCTTGCCCTGGCAGCATCTTCCGTCTGCCACGGACAGGCCATCGTCGAGGGACAAGTGAGCACCATCCCCCAGCCGCCACCCGCTCCGATGGGGCGCTACCAGTTGAAGGCTGGCCAACTTGCGGCTCCCGCCAAGCCCGTTGCGGTCATCTACCTGGAAGGTGCCCCTTCAGCACGGGCTGGAAACACGGTCAGCATCATGGGACAGCGCGGCTATCAATTCGAGCACCATGTGTTGCCCATTCAGACCGGTACCCGCGTTGAGTTCCCCAACCATGACGAGGATTATCACAACGTCTTCTCCCTCTCCAAGACGAAGCGGTTTGACCTTGGGCGCTACCGCATGGGGGAGAATCCCCCAGCCCTGACCTTCGACAAACCTGGGGTCGTCCGCCTGTACTGCGAGATTCACCAGCACATGCGTGGGGTCATACTGGTCCTGGACACGCCCTACTTCACGACCACCACTGCGGACGGCAAGTTTCGCCTCAAAGGTCTTCCCGCTGGTTCTTACAATCTGAAGGCCTGGCTGGACGAGAAGACGATCCTCTCCGCCCCCGTCACCTTGAAAGCTGGACAAACCGTCCGGCTCAACTTCGATAGCAGCAATCGCAAGTAGGCCGCGCCGCCCCCCGTCTAAACCTCGGCGAGTTCCAACCAACCCATGCCCCGTGCCTGCCCTTTCCTACCGCACCAAGCTTGTTCTGGCGATGTCCCTCGTGGTGGCCGCGGTGACGGGGTCCACCATCTTTGTGACAGAGCGGCAGGTGCAGACCGGCTATCAGCGGTTGTTTGAGGAACAGTTCCACCACCAGACGCAGGCCTTCGCTGAGCACCGGGCCCGTCAGCTTCAGGAGCTATCTACGCTCTGCAAGACCACGGCAGAAAAGGTGCGAGTAGTCTCCGCCATGGAGGAAGCCCTCGCTTCCAATGATCCGGACCTTCTCTACGACAACCTCGATGTCGAAGGCCTGTCCCTGATCAACCGACAGGCCGAGGTCGCTGCCGCGGAGCAGTCCATCAGCACCTCCCAGGCACCTGCGGATGAAACGGATGGCGCCACGGCCATGGTGGTGGATGCCAGCGGTCATCCGCTCGTTCCTACCAAGCCGCGCAGCTACTTCCCCACCTTTCTGGATGTGCAGCAGGGCAAGCCCGTGGCTCTCTTCAAGAAGCGCCTCACCACCGCCGACCTCCAGCGCCAGGAAATCGGCTATCTGGCCGTGAAACAAGCTCGCCCCAAGTCAGGCTCCCCTGCGGACTTTCACCTGCGCGAGTTCATCGTCACCCCGTTGATCATCGAGCCCACCAACGAGCTCCTCGGAGCCATCGTGGTGAGTTATCCCGTCTCTGATCTTACTTCTCAAACGCTTCCGGAAGGCATGCAGGAACTGATGAGCGGCATCTGGCTGGACGGTCAGATCTACGGCCCGGCCATGCCATCATCCCTGCACCCCTCCATCAACAGCCGGGTCTCCAGCATGATGCGCCACCTCCCTCAGTCCACGGGGCCCCACAGCGATCTCAATCCGCTGTACGACGGGAAGAAGCCGCACCGGCTGTTCATCAAAGAGATCCCTCACAACCCGCTCTTCCCGGCTGCCGCCCAGGTGGGGCTCTACTCTCTGCACGAGGCGATGAAGGAACAGCGGGGCTTGCGCCTCGTCATCCTTGGTTTCGGCCTCTTTGCTCTCGTCGTCGGCATCGGCTTCGTGATGCTCATCTCGCATGGTTTCAGCAAGCCCATCGAGCAACTCGTGCAGGGCACGAACCGCGTGCGGCAGGGTGACTTCGAAACACCGGTGGAGGTGAAGACACGGGACGAACTGGGAACGCTCGCCGCATCGTTCAACGAGATGACCAAGGACCTCGCTCTCAAGGAACGCTACCGCGCGGTGCTGTCGCAGGTCACCGACCGTGAAGTCGCCTCACAGATGATCAGCGGTCAGATCCGTCTGGGTGGGGAAATCCGGTCCTGCAGTGTCGTCTTCTGCGACATCCGGGGCTTCACCTCACTGACGGAAAACATGCCCCCGGCGGAGGTGATCGCCCTGCTCAACGAGCACATGACGGCCCTCAACCGAGTGGTGCACAAACACCACGGCGTGGTGGACAAGTTTGTGGGAGATCTGATCATGGCCATCTTCGGTGCCCCCATGAGCTACGGGCACGACGCCCTCAATGCCGCCCGTTGTGCCCTGGAGATGCTACAAGTGCGGACGGCATTGAATGAGACGTCCACCCACCGCATCGAAATGGGCATCGGCCTCGCCACGGGCGAGATGCTCGCCGGCTGCATGGGATCGGCCGACCGGTTGAACTACACCGTCCTTGGGGAACGGGTAAACTTGGCCTCCCGCCTCTGCTCCAGCGCTGGCCGGATGGAGTTGCTCATTGATCGCAACACCTACGATGCCCTCCCCCCAGATACCATCGTCGAGCCCACCGCTCCCCTTGAGTTGAAAGGGTTCAGCGATCCCATTCCCGCCTACCGGCTGCTGGCCCTACCCGCACCTCAACCCATTCCGGCCCCCGTATGACCCCAGTGCTCCTTCTTTCGCGAACCCAGCAAGTCAGGCTGGCCTGCACCTTGGGCACGGCCATCCTGTTGCTAGGCGGCACCACCCAGGCCATCACGCTGCTTCCGCCAGATTCTCCAGTCGACGCCACCCTGACGGGCTCGATCGACCTGGAAACCTACTCCATCGATCAACCAGCCCCCGGCCTGCTTTTCACCGATGACGACACTTACCTAGAACCTCGTCTCTCCCTCCTGTTGGATCTGCAGTGGGGTCCACACTGGAGCGCCTTCGTCCAGGCCCGGCTTGATCGCGGTTTTGATCCCGGCGCGAGATCAGACGGCGACATTCGACTGGATGAATACGCGATTCGGTGGAGTCCTTGGGGTGACTCGATGTTGAACGTTCAAGTGGGCAAATTTGCCTCCGTCTTTGGCAACTGGATCCCTCGCCATCTCAGCACCCAAAATCCCTTCGTCACCGCGCCAGCGCCCTACGAGAATGTGTTCGGCATCACCGATGCCGCCGTCCCTCTCAGTCGGGAGGCCTTTCTAGGTCGCAAAACGCAGGCTGACAAGAAGCGGGACTGGCTGACTCAGATCTGGGGCCCCTCCTATGCCCACGGAGCTTCTTTGTCGGGCAGGTTGGACCAGTTTGAGTATGCCTTTGAGATCAAGAGCAATGCCCTCTCATCCCGCCCCAGTGCCTGGGAAGCAAGGGAACTCGTGTGGTACCACCCCACCATCACGGGACGCCTGGGATGGAAGCCCGATCCCGCTTTTGCGCTGGGCATCTCGGGGAGCACGGGTGCCTATCTGCTGGAGACTGCCGACGCCACCCTTCCCACTGGAAGCGACCGGGATGACTTCAAGCAGGATACCGTTGGGATTGACCTGCGGTACTCAATCCGCCATTTCGAACTCTGGAGCGAGTTCATTTTCACCCGTTTCGAAGTGCCTGGCGTTGGCTATGCCGACCTGGCTTCGTTCTATGTGGAGGGGCGTTACAAGATCACCCCCAGCCTCTATGCCGCCCTGCGCTGGAATCAGCAGTGGTTTGACGATATCTCAGACGGACACGGCGGCTCCCCCAGCTGGGACCGGGATCTCTACCGGGTGGATGTGGCGCTGGGATACCGTTTTGCCCGGAATCTGCAAGGCAAGGTGCAGTACAGTTATGGACACGAACCCGGTCTGAACGCCAATGGCAGCCACCTGCTGGCCACACAGATCACCTGGACGTTCTGACCGGGAACCGGGAGCAGGAAGAATCAAGCCCGCAGACCAAGCTGGCGGAGTTTTTCCTCGCTCTCCTTCCAGTTCACCTCGTGCGGCAGTCGCTGGGACTTCGCCGCCAGCGCCCCGGTGACACCAGCCGCCTCGCCCATGGCCACGGCGTTCCCAGTCACCCGGTAGCTGGCATGGGAGATGAAGTCGCCGCTGATACACCGACCGGCCATCATGAGCCCATCCACATCTCTGGCGATCAAGGCGCGCAGAGGAATGTCATACGGCTTCACCTTGATGCCCGTGGCATGAATGGCCGCCGTCTTGTTGTGATCCGCGCTCGTCGCATGAATGTCCACTCCGAACGTAACCCGGGCGACGCCGTCCTCGTGGCGGACACCCTGGATGAGGTCATCCTTTTGCACCGTAAATCTGCCTGAGATGCGTCGTCCATCACGCACACCGATCTGCTCTGCCGTGGCCACGAGTTGCAGCCCTTCCCACGGGCCACCCAGACCGCGCAGGCCGTTCACCATCTTCGTCATTTCCGCCCGTGCCCGCACCGTGGCAGTGGTGATGCCCGCAGCGTCAAAGGGCTTCACACCATACTCGTGATTCATCATCGCAAACAGCAAGTTCCCTCTCACATGCCAGAGAGTCGGTTTGCTGTAGGACGGGAAGTGTCCGAATTTTTCAATCTCCGCCCGGATGCGGTTCTTCTTCTCGTCGTTGGTGTTCTCGCCGGGCAAAGCCTTGCCAAAGCGCACGAACTCCCGCAAGGCCTCCACATCTTTCACCACCAGCAGGGCATTGAGCGACATGGGCTGACAGGGGCAATCCTTCGCCTCGCCAAGCTCAAAGCCACATCCCGCCAGGGCCCCGAGATCGCCATCTCCGGTGGTGTCGATGAAGACCGGCGCACGCCAGGCCTCGCGCCCGGACTTCGAGTCCGTGACAATGGTGGTCAGGCGGCGTCCTTCCTTGAAGGCTGCAGCGACTCGGGTGTGATACTGGAACTGCACACCGGCTTCCACGCACAGATCTTCCAGCAGCAACTTTAGGGCTTCGGGGTCATAGCAGAAAGCCTTCTCGCCACTTCCAGTCTTGGCTCCACGCTCATCCAGTTTCACCTTAAGCTCCTTGGCGAGACCAGGCTTGTCGAAGTCGAGCAGATAGCCCAGCAGCCCTGCGGTCCACACCCCACCCAAACAACCACGCCATTCAAAAAGTCGAACCTTGGCACCTGCCCGCGCCGCAGCGATCGCGGCCGCCACACCGGCCGGCCCAGCCCCGCACACGATCACGTCCGCGTCATTCACCAACGGCACCGCTTCACCGGGAATGGAAAATTTGCCAGCCTCTGAGGCCTCACCTTTTTTTGGAGTCGGTGTCGCATCAGCTGCGGACAACGTCGGCACCACGGCACCACCCAGCGCCGCATGGAGAAAGTGCCGCCGGGAAAAAGGATTAGCAGGTTCAGGATTCATGCAGTCCCCAAGACGTTCTGAAACGACTCAACATTTCAACGATGGCACACCGTCAGGTCGGACCAGGACCACGGTCCAGACAAATCGCCGCCATCCCCGGCGCCTTGTTTCCCCCTAGAACACATTGACCAGAAACACCAATCCATGGAAAATCCCCACGGCGGCACGCGACTCACGTCCGCACCATTGCCAGAAACCCACCTCAGAATATGAACTGGAAACTGAGCTGCACCGTATTGGGAGGCCTCGTCCTCACCGTGGCCCATGCAAGCGACCTCAGCGATGCTTTACGAAAGCTCTCTGACAACGGCCCCACCTACTATCAGCCGCCACCCACCTACAACGACAGTCCCGGCTACTATCCGTACGCGCCACCTCCTCCGAACATCCCGCCGCCGCAGCGCGCCCAACATGCCTACGATGTTGGCTACCGGGTCGGTCAGGATGACTTCCTCCAGGGGCACTCCAAGCACTTCGTCCGTCATGTGGATCTGTTTGACGATGCCACCCGCGACGCATTCTCCCACGGCTATGACACCGGTTACGACGTTGCACGTGAGGCAGCCGCCCGTCGGGATCAGGAGTACTATCGCGCTCGGGTATCTCCTCAACCGCCCGTGCCCAGTGAGCACTACAAATCCGGCTACTACCCGTACACCCCGCCCCCCAAGGAAGCTCCCAATGTGGACCGGCAGCGTCACGCTTATGACATAGGATACCGCGTGGGTCAGGATGACGCCCAGAAGGGGCTCTCAAAACACTTTACCCGTCACGACAAACTCTTCGACAAGGACACGCACGATAGCTTCTCCGCGGGGTACGACAAAGGCTTTGACCGGGCTCGCAAGTAGGCTCTCCAAACATTGGTGCCCCCACTATCCATCATTGCCACCTGGGCAGGTCTGTTTTTTCTCCTTTGGGGAGTGATCCAGGCCTGCCAGCTGATTTCCTATTACCGCCGCTCCGTGACCACCATCGGCACGGTCAAGGCCTACCGTCGCCACACCGTGACGCGTGGCCGCCGATTTCCGGTGGTGCAGTTCAAACCGGATCCAGGGCCCCGCGTCGAGTTTGAATCGAAGTTCGGCCGCAACTGGGAGAAGTACCCCGTGGGATCACAGGTGCCGGTGCGCTACCTCCCCGGTACCCCGGAGTCGGCAAAGATCGATTCCGCGTTCGAGATCTGGTGGGATATCCCCTGGTTCATCGCTCTCGGTCTGGGGCTGATCGCCTTTGGGAGTCAAGCGACGTGAGGTCCGCCCCCAAGCCATCTGTCAGCCATTCTCCTCAGGCGGCTGGGATCCCAGGATCGCCTGCCACTTCGCGCCGAGGGTCGTAATGACCGTCATGGGCGGATGCTGCGCCGCGAAATAGAGACGGGCGGACTCAAGCTGGGGAGGCTCGCCGTAAAGCCTCACCTTGCTAGCGGACGGATAGACGTCGAGCACACACACCTGAATTCCCGCCTCGGAAAGCGTTCGTTCCAGCTCCAGAAGAGGGTCCAGTTTCTTTCGGGGCGCAGATCCCGGACGCCCCTCGAGACCAGAAGGGTCGGCGGACAAAATGGACTCGTGCAAGCCTCGAAAATCGGCGAGATCAATGCCGGTGTCTCCCATGAGATAGAGAGTGCCAAACGCCGTCTCGTAAGACGCCTGCCGCCAAAGCAATGCCAGATCACGTCGGTCTGCCCCAAGGGCAAGAAGACGTTGCAGCGCAGCTCCGGTGTCGGCAAACGGAGCATCGGGATGTTGCTCCGAGTGTCTGATGCAGCCATCAATCCAGCGTTCCTCCATTGCCGCATTGATGTCGGACCAGAGTTGCTGCAGAAGTTGCTCACGCGGGGTCATTCTAATCGAAATGTTGGTGCCGTGGGACGATCCATCCGTGATGGCAAATCAGGTGACTAATCAAGGTGGAGTTTGGGATCAGATGCAACACAGCGCCACCATTCATCAGCGCCGAATTCATTGTTCTTGGACTCAGGAACCCGAAGGACATGCAGATCGCAGCCTTGTATCCATTCGCATGCCCGCGAGTTTTCGCTAGCCTCTTTTACACATGCCAGCACTCAACAGATCGATTCCGGGTTCGAGATCTGGTGGGACCTCCCTTGGTACCTCCTTCTCGGTGGAGCGCTGGTCGCTCTTTCGTGGAAGGGCGTATGAAGTCTTTTCCCAGGCCAGGTCCGCACGAACCCCTTTGACGAACCGGTCCATGCCGCGCCAGATACCGCGATAAAAGGCTCTGTCCGTGGCCCCCATACCAATCAGTGCACTCCGGTGATTCATCCACAGCACGGTTCCTGCGGCCAGTCCTCGTAAACGGAAACAGACCTCCCAGATTCTGCCATAACTCCGATCATGCCGCGCGCCTTCACTGGCGAGTCGAGCACGATGAAACGCAATGTGCCCCGCCTCGTCCCGGTTGATCAAATCGCACATGCCCCGGATGGCCACGTCATCGCAATGGCGACGCAACAGGCGGTAATACTGGTGGCTGACGATCTCTGTCAGCAACAACGCGTACAACTCGAACTGGACGCCCAGCCATTTCCTCAGGCCGCAAAAGAGTGAGAAGCTCCAATGGGATTTAATCTCCGGTGCTCCGAACCGCCGCAGAGCCCAGCCAAGGAGCCGGGAATGCTCTTCCTCTTCCTTGAACCACAGGTCCACCAGTTCCTTGATGTTCCCCTGCCCCTCCAACACCTCCGAGCGATCGTAGGCGATCAGATAGGCAGGTCCGCCGCCGTCTCCCAATTGGAACTGCTGTAGCGATCGGATCAAGTGCGCGAACCGACGCGGTGACAGCTTCTTGTCCACTGTGACAGGAGCAAACCAGTCAGGCTCCGTCCGATGGGATTGATTGTTCCGGAAGTGATTGATCCAGTGGCTGAAGTTCATCGTTCGGCTCCTCTCAACAAAGTGGGGTTGCTGTCTTGCGGAACAGCCTCCCACCCCTGTGTGCAGGAAGTTTGAAGGAACGATGAAATGGCGGTGAATTTCCGCTTAGGGCTGATTCGACACAACCGCTGACGACTTCCAGAATCCGAGGGCCAGCCAAATTGAAACAATAGCCGCGGCCAGGCTCAGCATCCAAAAAGGGATTGGCGGAAATTCGATTCCTGACTTCAACACGACGCTGCCTCGACACACACTGTGTACCATGATCATGGCGGCCAGGTGATAGCCGCCGGAGAGCCCCCAAAACCAACGCCCTCGCGAGATCCGACCATCTGGCCAAGTGGCCTGAATGTATCCCAGGCACATCCAAAGGCCAGGGAGTCCCACTGCCGCTGTCAGCCCGATGAAGCGGAGCATGCTGAGGAGATCCGTCTGCCCTTTGTCAGTGGCAAGAAAGCCTTGAACGCCGAAGAACACGACCCAGGCAGTCAGACCAAGGCTGGCCAGCAACGTGACCACAGAGGTGCAGAAAGTCCACACCCCCAGAGGGAGTGTATATCTCAAGGGAGTCGGCCCGTGGGTATTCATCTGGCTCAGCATAGAGCTCTACCATGCGCTGCCTCACCGTTTTTCCAATGAGTATTGGGCGGTTCCTGGGGATGGTACACCGACAAGTCCCCGGTGGCCAGCACCGCCGCCAGCTGACGAAACGTCTCCGTGGAACTGGCAGTCTCCCCGTTCGAGAGAACGGGATGGTGCCACTCATCCAGCTTGAGGACCAGTTTCAACTCGGCGGGAAGATTCACCACCAGCTCTTCCGGGGTACAGAGCACCCGTTCGCGCTGAGTCGCCGCCAGATAGCGGCACAGTTCATAGACCTGTATGCGGTCAGGATCCGCCAGCGGTATCTCCGCCTCCTCATACTCGTTCCGCGAAGGCAGATTGGTGTAATTGCCGCGAACCACCACCTCCCCGGCACCGGCCGCGACCTGCTCACCCTCCTGCCAACTCCCGCTTTCGATCGGAAAGACAAAACGGGACTCGTCATGAGGATGGCTCGCCCGATGCTGTTCCCAGGCATGGTCATTGAAAAAATCTTCCTGCCCCGGGCGATTGATCAGTCGGCTGCCAGAGGAGAATACCTGAATCTCCGGCTCGCCCGAGCGGGGTGAGAACCCAAAAACCTCGATCGTCATGGCCCAGTCGTTCTCAGACCGGAACAGGAACAGGCGACTGGCCGCCTGTTGTATCTGGCGGTTGCCCAGACTGGGAAAGCTGAACTTCCTGCAACAGCCATCCCACACTCCCAAGATCGAATCAGCGGTCCAACTCATGCCCCTTTCTAGTGAGGATGTGGTGAATAGGGCAAGGACAAAAATTGCCCTTGTCCGATCCTTCCCCTCAGCACGCCCAGCTGGCACTTCAAATTAGATAACCATATTTGCGGACGGTCTCCAATCGTGTTGCAAACCCGTCACATGAATGGCATGGAACAAACAGCTCAATTTCCGAGTGGATGTTGGGTTAGTTGCAGCACACAACGGCCCGCCATTCTTCCAATTGGAGGAATGGTGGGTTTTCCAGTTTACGGAACTGCTCTTTCCAGATAATTGCGGAGTCGCAATAATATAAGAACTTTCGCAATTTGTACTTGCATTATTGAAACTTCTTAACTAACGTGAAGCATCGTTAGGAAATAAGGCGCAAGCCGAACTCCGAGCGAAGCTGTTGGATGCAGCGCAGGGGCTCTTGGCATTCCGCGGTCAGGGGCCCCTGTTCTGTCTAATCCCGCCCTCGGAAGCAATTTTCCCCGAAGAGGCGAGGGATTGAAAAAAATTTGCGCTCATACCACCAGTGCATCCGCGACGAGCGAAGTGCAGATGTTGTTGTGTGAAATGTTGAGTTGATCGAGAGAGTACCCAGCCCGCCCGCGCATGACTCCTGCGCGAGCGGGCTTTTTTTCGCCGTTCCAGAAGAGCCACCTGACAGGATCCGTGGGCACAGGCTCAACGACTATGCGGCTCGCGCTCGCTTCCTAGTTGACCAGTGGGCTGCCCTCCGCAAAACTCGCCTTCCGTTTTCTCCAGCAACCGCTCCCTTTCCCCTTCCTCCTCTCATGAACCCGAATCCTGCCAAAAAAATCATCAACGATCCCCTGAAGTGTGCCGACGACCTTTTTGAAGGACTCGTGCTCGCCTATGACGGCAAGGCCCGCAAGGTGGGAACCCGCTCGATCGTGATGAATGATCTGCGTCCCGATGCGCCCGCCCTTCTCATCGGCGGCGGCGCGGGGCATGAGCCGATCTACCACGGCCTTGTGGGCAAGGGCATGGCAGACGGCGCCGCCATTGGTGACATCTTCGCCGCCCCGCCGCCGGACATCGTGCTGGAAGCCACCCAGGCTGTAAATCGTGGCAAAGGGGTGCTTTACCTCTACGGCAACTACGCGGGCGATGTCATGAACTTCGACATCGGCGCGGAGCTGGCCGCAGAAGAAGGGATTGAGGTCAGAACCGTCATCATCAACGACGACGTCGCCTCGGCCCCCATCGATCAGAAGAACAACCGCCGCGGCGTGGCTGGCCTCGTCCCAATTGTCAAACTGGCCAGCGCAGCCGCAGCCACGGTGGACACTCTGGACGAACTCGCTCGCCTGGCCCAAAAGGCCAATGACCACACCCGCTCGGTCGGTGTCTCCACGAAACCGGGCTCCATTCCGGCCACCGGGCTGCCGACGTTTGAGCTTGCCGACGATGTGATCGGACTCGGCATGGGCATCCACGGGGAAAAAGGCGTCGCCCTGATCCCCATGTGCACCGCCAAGGAACTCGCCCCCAAGATGCTGGACATCATCTTCGGTGATGACCTGCCCCTTAACCCCGGTGACGAGATCGTCTTCTTTGTGAACAGCCTTGGCTCCACCCACATGATGGAGCTGCTCATCCTCCTGAAGGAGGCTCGCCCGCTACTGGAAGCACGCGGATTGAAGATCCATCAGACCATCGTGGACAGCATCGTCACCTGCCAGGAAATGGCTGGCGTCTCGTTCAGCATCACCAAGCTGGACGCTGAGCTGAAAAAGCTCTGGGACATGCCTTGCGAGTCCGTCGGCTACACCAAACTCTAAATTGACAGCGTTTTCAGGTGCCCGCCTTGTCCCAGTTCTGGGCGGGGCGGGTTCGTCGTTGTCACGGGCGGGCGGGAACTTTAGGGGCTGATGAGCAAACCTCATCCCCTGCTTCGGCCTCTGCCCGCGCAGTGAGATTTCACCGTTGAGATTGAACTCATTCGGACTTTTCACATTCTGAGTCAGGATGACGCGTGCAAAAGCCAAAACTTGATAGATCTTGAACAATTGAGGACTTCCCATCCGCGCCCTCATGTGTCATTGTTTCAGCACTCCAAACCATTCGACCTGTGACTACATCACTCAGTGTTGAACTCGCTCCTTCCGCAGAGGCATGGAAAGCCTCGTTTCTAGCGGCCCTCCAACACATGACAGCCGCCCGGGTGTTGGAAGAAAAACTTGCCAGTCTCTACCGTGCCGGCGGCCGCATCGTAGGCGGCGTTTACTTGGGGAAAGGCCAGGAAGCCTTCAGCGTGGCTCTGGGTCTCCAGCTTTCCAAAGGCCGCGACATCTTCGCCGGGCTGATTCGTGATCAGGCCGGGAAACTGGCCTTCGGCGAGCCGATGCTCGACGCGACCCGCACTTACCTTGGCTCCGCCCTTGGTCCCATGCGGGGACGGGATGGCAACATTCACCGCGGTCGCCCCAAGGAGGGCCTGCCCGCCATGATTTCCCACCTTGGCTCCATGGTCAGCGTGGTCGCTGGCATGCTCATGTCCCGCCGCTTGCAAGGGCGGTTGGGAGATGCCGTCGGAGCCAGCGCCATCGGCGACGGGGGCACCTCCACCGGGGCCTTCCACGAGGGCCTGAACCTGGCCGCCGTGGAAAAGCTCCCCTTGATCGTGGCCGTGGCGAACAACCAGTACGCCTACTCCACCCCCAACAACCGG
>NZ_BATR01000129.1 GCF_000739655.1 Verrucomicrobium sp. BvORR106
CACGCCGGGCCTTCGGCCCTCATGAGTCCGCACAATCAGCCGACAGTGAAGTTCAACGGCCCCCACCCCTTCCGCATTCGCCCAGAGCAACATCCTCCAGCACACCCGCGCCTCCAGCACAGCCTGATTCCACGTTCTTGGACAAATTTAGTCTCAATTTACCGTACTGGACACATTCAAGACGATGACTCTGCGTCGCCAGGACAGCCGTTAACCCGTTCGGGGTAATTGCTAATCCCTTCACAGAGACAGAGTTTCGCCCCTTTCTCGACGATCATGCTGCGCACTCACACCGCCCTGTTGCTGGCCGGAGCCGCCCTCGGTTCCCAGGTCTCCGCTGCCACCTCGCCCCCGGTCAAGGTGGAGTTCAACCGGGATATCCGGCCGCTCCTCGCCGACGCCTGCTTCCATTGCCACGGACCCGACCCCGGCACGCGCAAGGCGGGACTTCGCCTGGACACGGAGGCTGGTTTCTTCACGCCCTCCGAACCCGGAGCCAGCCCCACCATCATCAAGAACGACCCGGAAAAGAGCCCGCTCTACCAGCGCCTCACCACGACGGATACGGATGACATCATGCCGCCGCCGGAGTCGCACAAGACGCTGAAGCCGGAGCAGATCGCCCTCCTGCGCCAGTGGATCGCAGAAGGCGCGCCCTGGCAGCCGCACTGGTCCTTCATCACTCCCACCCTGCCCGCGCAGCCAGAGGTGCAGCAGAAGGACTGGGTGCGCAATCCCATCGATACCTTTGTCCTCGCTGCTCTGGAGCAAAAGGGCCTCACCCCCGCGCCCGAAGCGGACCGCCACACGCTGGCCCGTCGCGCTGCGCTGGACATCACCGGCCTGCCGCCCGAGCCCGCCGAGCTGGAAACCTTTCTCAAAGACACGGCCCCCGATGCTTATGAGCAGTACGTGGACCGTCTCATGAAGTCTGAGCGCTATGGTGAGCACCGCGCCCGCTACTGGCTGGACGCCGCCCGCTATGCCGACACGCACGGCCTGCACTTCGACAAGTACCGCGAGATGTGGCCCTACCGGGACTGGGTGGTTCAATCCTTTAACCGCAACCAGCCCTTCGACCAGTTCACCGTCGAGCAGCTCGCAGGCGACCTCCTGCCCAATCCCACGGAGAGCCAGCTCATCGCCACCGGCCTGCAGCGTTGCAACATCACCACCAACGAAGGCGGCACCATCGATGAGGAAAACCTCGCCAACTACGCGGCCGACCGCGTACAGACGCTGGGCTGGATCTACATGGGTCTCACGGCCAACTGCAGCCAGTGCCATGACCATAAGTTCGATCCGATAACTCAGAAGGACTACTACGCGCTCGCCGCCTTCTTCCGCAACACCACGCAGGGTCCCAAGGACGGCAACGTCAAGGACAGCGGCCCCATCCTGGTGCTGCCTGAGGCCAAGGACCGCCCCCGTTGGGACGTCCTGCCACAGGAGATTGCCAGCGCGACAACCCAGCGCGACACGCGCAAAGGCGCCGCCAAGCCTGAATTCGAAGCCTGGCTGGCCTCGGCCAAGCCTGAGTCGCTCGACGCGGACATCCCGGCGGAAGGCCTCATCGCCCACGTGCCGCTCAACGAAGGCGTAGGCAGCGAGGTCACCGGCATTTGCGGAGCCTCCACCAAGTTCCGCGCCACCGGCGAGGTCGCGTGGCGTCCCGATGGCAAGATTGGCCCCGCCCCCGTCATGAAGCTCGGCGGCACCTTCGACCTCGGTCCGGAAGGCGACTTCGAGAAGTCCGACGGCTTCAGCTACGGAGGCTGGATCCGCGCGGGCCGCGCCGGAGTCTATGGCGGCATCATTGCCAAGATGGATGAGAAGGACGCCTACAAGGGCTGGGACCTCTTCCAGGCGGACCGCAGCCTTGCCGTGCACATCGTCAGCAACTGGCCCGGCGACGCCCTCAAGGTCTCCACGAAGAAGCCCGTGCTCAAGCCCGGCCAGTGGCAGCACGTCATGGTCACCTATGACGGCACCAGCAAGGCCGGCGGCGTAAAGATCTACATCGATGGCGTGATGGAGCCGCTCAAGACGGACACCGACGCCCTTCAGGGCAGCATCCGCACCAGCACGCATCTCCGCGTGGGCCAGCGCAGCGGGAACCAGGTCTTTGACGGCGGCAGCCTCCAGGACGTGCGCGTGTACAAGCGCGCCCTCACCGTGACCGAGATTCAAGCCCTGCACAGCACCGGGCCCCTTCGCGCCACGCTGGCCGCCACGGCGACCAACCGCACCCCGGCTCAGCAGAATGCCCTGTACGACTACTACCTGAACACGCGTGACGCGGAGTACAAGCTCGCCTCCACCACGCTCCAGAAGCTGGATGCCGAGCGCACTGCCATCCGCGGCCGCAGTGCCGTTACCCACATTCAGGAAGAGAAGAAGAACAGCCCCGCCATGGCCAACATCCTCATGCGTGGCCAGTACGATCAAGTGGGCGCGCCCGTCGAGGCTGCCGTCCCCGTCGCCCTGGGCAAGCTGGGTGAGAACGCTCCCAAGAACCGCCTGGGCCTCGCCGAGTGGTTGGTTCGTGCCGATAACCCGCTCACCACCCGCGTCACGGTGAACCGCTTCTGGCAGGAACTCTTTGGCCAGGGTCTGGTGAAGACGCCGGATGACTTCGGCATCATGGGCGCTGCCCCCACCCACCCCGAACTGCTCGACTGGCTGGCCGTGGATTTCCGCGAGCACGGCTGGGATGTGAAGCGCTTCTACCGTCAGATGCTCACCTCCGCCACCTACCGCCAAGCGTCCCTGACCACCCCGGTGAAGTTGGAGAAAGATCGCGACAACGCCTTCGTCTCCCGCGGACCCCGCTTCCGCATGGATGCGGAGATGGTGCGTGACTACGCCCTCGCCGCCAGCAGCACGCTCTCACCCCGCATGGGCGGCCCCGGCACCAAGCCGTATCAGCCGGAGAACATCTGGGAAGTCGTCGGCCTCGGCACGGAGAAGTACTCCCAGGATCAAGGAGAGAACCTCTACCGCCGCACCCTCTACAACTTCTGGAAGCGCATGGCCCCCTCTCCCAACATGGAGACCTTCAACGCGCCCAACCGCGAAGTCAGCTGCGTGCGCCGCGACCGCACCAACACCCCCCTCCAGGCCCTGGTCACGCTCAACGATCCCCAGTTCGTCGAAGCCGCCCGCAGCCTCGCGCAGCACACCCTCACCACCTCGGGCACCGATCGCGATGCCGCCCTGCGTTACATCTCTACCCGCCTCCTCAGCCGCGAACTCCGCCCTGAAGAAGCCGCCATCGTCATCGCCAGCCTGGAAGACCTGACCTCCCACTACAAGGCCAACCCCGCCGATGCCAAAGCCCTCCTCGAAGTCGGCGAGTCCAAACTCGACCCCGCCCTCGACCCCACCGCCCTCGCCGCCTGGACCATGCTCTGCAACCAGATGATGAACCTTGATGAGGTGCTGAATAAGTAGCCAGTTAAAAGTAGAAAGTTAAGAGTGAAAAGTTAGCTCCAAAACCAGCAACGCCCCCTCGCTCTTAACTTCCCCACTTATCACTTTTTACTTCCCACTTTTCACTTCTCCCGCCTTCCCCCTATGTCCCTTCTCGCAGACCACACCCTCTTCGAAACCCGCCGCCAGTTCTTCGCTCGAGGAAAGAACGCCCTGGGCTACGCGGCTCTGACCAGCCTGCTGGGCGAAGGTCTGGCGCGGCAGGCGTCTGCCAGCAGTTCCGGCGGGGCAGCTGGTGGCATGGGGCCGCACTTCGCCCCCAAGGCCAAGCGCGTGATCTATCTCCACATGGTCGGAGGTCCTTCCCAGATGGACCTTTTCGACTACAAGCCGGGCATGCGCGAGTGGTATGACAAGGATCTGCCGGCCAGCATTCGCAATGGGCAGCGCCTCACCACGATGACCAGCGGACAGGCGCGTTTCCCCATCGCGCCGTCCAAGTACCAGTTCTCCCAGGTGGGCAAGTGCGGCATGTGGCTGAACACCGAGCTGCTGCCCCATCTTGGCAACTGCGCGGATGACATCTGCTGGATGCGCAGCCTCCACACGGAGGCGATCAACCACGAGCCCGCCATCACGGCGATGCAGACCGGCAACCAGATCACCGGTCGCCCCTGCCTTGGCTCCTGGGCCTCCTACGGACTGGGCAGCATGAACGAGAACCTGCCTTCCTTCGTCGTGATGGTCGCCACACCGACCAATCGCGAGCAGGAGCAGGCCATCTCCTCCCGCCTCTGGTCCAGCGGCTTCCTGCCCGGCGAGCACGCGGGCGTCTCCTTCCGCAGCAAGGGCGATCCCATCCTCTTCATCAACAACCCGCCCGGCGTGCCCAGCTCCGTGCGCCGTCGCACGCTCGATGGTCTGAATGCGCTCAATGAGCTGAACTACAACCTCGTCGGCGATCCGGAGACGCACACGCGCATCAAGCAGTATGAGATGGCCTTCCGCATGCAGGCCAGCGTGCCGGAACTGACGGACATCAGCAAGGAGCCCGATCACATCTACAAGCTCTATGGCGAAGAAGCCCGCAAGCCCGGCACCTTTGCCAACAGCGTCCTCATGGCCCGCCGCCTGACTGAGCGCGGCGTGCGTTTCGTCCAGATCTACCACAACAACTGGGACCATCACTCCAATGTGAACGGCCGCATGCCTGCCCAGTGCAAAGACGTCGATCAACCTTGCGCCGCGCTCATCCGCGATCTCAAACAGCGCGGCATGTTCGATGACACCCTCATCATCTGGGGCGGCGAGTTCGGCCGCACCATCTACAGCCAGGGCGGCCTCACCATGACCAACTACGGTCGCGATCACCACCCGCGCTGCTTCAGCATGTGGATGGCCGGGGGCGGTGCCGCCGGTGGCCACATTCACGGGGAGACGGACGAGTTCAGCTACAACATCGTGAAGGACCCGCTCCACATCCGCGACTTCCACGCCACCATCCTGAACCTGCTGGGTTACAACCACGACCGCTTCACCTTCAAGTTCCAGGGCCTCGATTCCAAGCTCACCGGCGTGGAGCCTGCTCATGTGGTGAAGCAATTGATCGCCTGAGCCTGATCTTGATCCTGACGCGCCTCAGGTGAACAGAACTTCAGCAGAGATTTCGGTGCCTTCGCACCGGGATTCTGGTACACTCATATTCCCATGTTCCAGCACCCTGAGGACTATGCGTACGTGAGCCTGCTCGAGGGCCATTGGGAAAAGGTTCAGGCAGAAGCCCTCCGGCTCGATCTAGACCATTTCACGAGCTGGCCGGAGAAATTCCTCTACGACTCCGGTTGGCGCGTCTTCGGCCTCTATGGCTTTGGCCGCAAGCTCGAGCGCAACTGCGACCTCTGTCCGGCAACCACCGCCCTCATCGAGCAGATCGACGGCCTCGTCACCGCAGGCTTCTCCAAACTGGAGCCCCGCACCCACATCCGGGCCCACTGCGGCTACACCAACCAGGTCCTCCGCTGCCATCTCCCGCTCAAAGTCCCCGCCCTGGGCCGGTGCGAACTGCGCGTCGGTCACGACGTCCGCCCCTGGCAACTCGGCCGCTGTTTCGTCTTTGACGACACCACCGAGCACGAAGCCTGGAACGACACCGAGGAAGATCGCATCGTCCTGCTCATGGACGTGAAACGCGATCCCAAGTCTGGCGATGTGAAAGTACCCGAAGGACTGCTCGAGGAGTTCAAGTTGAAGTGAGGTGAGGCGGCAGACGGCGTGCATGAGAATTCTCACACGAAGGCACGAAGGCACAAAGCTTCATGTAGGGAGTCGGGAGTTTCGTCCCCGATCCATCTGCCGGGTAAAGCCACCCTCTGCCCACCCAACGCCGACGTAAGGAGAACCGACTAACCGGCGAGTTTTGGGGTGGTCGCCATGGAACCGACGCCTTCCACGCGTTCAGTCGAAGCTCTTCCTCGAAGAGGATTCGGCTACAAGCCCAACGTTGACGACCTTCCAGCGAGTCTACGTTGGGTATGGGGTGTTGGAGATTGCTACTTTGAAGGAGTTGCGGCGGTCTGAGTGCCTTTCGCGTCCAAGGTTCCTTGGCAGAACGGATCAGTCGCACGCGGTTGAGATAGGCGCCAAGGAACCGACTCTGGTTCAGCCCCCAGCAAGTCCCCTCAGAGGATTTGGGCCTGAAAGGCCCACAGAGCCCAGCCCAGGGGCGAAGGCCACGAAGTGGACGCAGACCCTGGGTACCTCCAAAAGAGGATGATCAGGTGGGAAGGCCGAAAGCACCTGCTTCCTCCCCACCGCTATCAACACCTCCACGTCGGTTGGATCTGATGTCATGCGCTGACTGACGTTCGCGGCAAGATGCCGCAAACAGTACGCGGGATGCGTGCTCTCCCCGAGCTTCCCAGGCACAAGCCATTTGAGGCCTGTCACCCTCCGCTCCCCACCGAAGGTTCGAGCACCACACAGGACTCCCGAAAGCGGCGATTCTCGCCGCACTCCACAGATGTTTCGCATCCAGGTGTTGTTTCCAAGATCGCTCGAAGCTCGTGCTACTGCCCTGCAACATCGAAGGCTCTCAACTCTCCCATCTACGCATCATCCTTCTCCACCTGAGCGCGCAGCGCTTTTGGGACTGCGGCGAGAATCGCCGCTTTCGCGCCCCTTGTGATCCCCTATCACCCACCCGCACTCAGCAGCGCCCCATCGCCGCCGCCCCCACCACTTACCGACCTACCACTCACCGCTTACCGGACCTACACAGGCGTCTTCCCCTTGCCGCCCTTGCCCTTCCCTGCCGGCCGGTTCGTCCACTCCTCCTTGCTCAGCTTCCCATCGCGATCCTTGTCCCACCGGGCAAAGCGCTTCTCCGCCTTGGCCTCGTTCTTCTTGGCGAACTTTGTCACCTTGAACTCGTCCTTGGTCACAAACCCGTCCTTGTCCGCATCGACTTTGCCAAACCGCTTTTCCAGCTTGGCCTTCACCACCGCGGGATCTTTCGTCTTCTTATCCGCTTTGGAATTGGCATCGGCAGTCGCCGTGGGGCTGGCCTGGACGAGCACGGCGGTCAAAGCCACCGCAACAAAAGTAAGGATCGTTTTCATGGAGTCAGAGTACTTGGGGTTTAAAACAACACCGGGACGCCTCAACTGGATCTCCCCAAAGGAGCCCAGCGACCGCATCCTTCTCCCTTAGTCGTTCCCGACCCTCACCTTATTCATCCCCATCTCCTCCAGCCCTTACCTACCTACCTCTTACCATTCACCGCTTACCGCCTACCGCCCTCTCCTTCCTACACCCCCACCGATCCGTAGCCACTGCCCCGGGAGCAATGCTCATAGAGATGCCCGCAGACTTCATGTGCGGCGATGCTGCTGGACTTCGGCAGCTTGGGCAGATCCCCGATCAACACCGGCCAGTCCTGCGGATCCTCCGGCATGCGCCCGTGCGATCCCTTTACCAGACTTGCATCCAGCGGGATGACGTCAAACAGCGTCCGGATCCGCAATGACTTCAAGGCCAGCTTCCACGCCAGTTTCAGCTTGGGGAACTTCAGCGCCGGATCGAGGAACAACTCCACCGGGTCATAGCCGCACTTGCGATGGATGTCCACGCAGCGGGCAAAGTCCGGCGCCATCCGGTCATCCAGCCAGTAATAATAGGTGAACCAGCTCCGGAAATCCGAGACTGCCACCAAGTCGCCACTGCGTTCGTGATCCAGGCCGGTGAAGAACTTTTCCTGCTTGCCCAGCACCTGCTGCACGCCGGTCACGCCTTCCAGGAAGGTCCGCACCTCAGAGACCATCCCGGGATCATTCACATAGATGTGCGCCACTTGATGGTCCGCGATCGCAAACACCTTGCTCCCGCCCAGATCCAACGTCTCGGTGCCCAGTTCGTCTTTGATCGACAGCCAGCCCTTCTCCCGGAACAGGCGATTCAGGTGCACGGGCCGGTCCACATCGGTGATGCCATATTCAGAGAGCAGCACCACCTTGATGCCCCGCTGTTCATAGAAGCGGATCAGATCCCCCACCACGTCATCGATCTCGTGCAGCGCCTTGGAGATCTTCTCCATGTCCAGCCCGTAGCGCTGCAGATCATAGTCCAGATGCGGCAGGTAAACCAGGGAGAGGCTGGGCCAGCACTTCTCCTCCACCCACTTCGCAGAGGCCGCGATCCACTCCGTGCTCCGGACGCTGGAGGCCGGACCCCAAAAATGTGGGAACGGGAACGCCCCCAGATCCTTCTTGATCCGGTCCCGCATGCCCATCGGTTGCGTGTGCACGTCGAAGACCTTCCGCCCATCCGCCGGGTAGAGCGGTCGCGGCGTGATCGCGTAGTCCACCGTGGAGTACATGTTGTACCACCAGAAGAGCTTCGCACACGTGAACTCCGGGTCCACCCGGCGCAGCGCATCCCAGATCTTCTCCCCCGCCACGAGCCGGTTGCTCTGCTTCCAGAAGCGGTGCTCGGCATACTCGCGGTCATACCACCCGTTCGCCACCGCCCCGTGATCCCGCGGCGGCCGCCCGGTGACATAGGTGCTCTGGGCCGTGCAGGTCACGGCCGGCAGGGTCGGCTGCACCCGGGCGATCCGGTTCCGCTCCATGAACTGCCGGATGCTCGGCGTCGCATCGCAGATCAGCCTCGGGGTCAAACCGACAACATTAAGGATGGCCGTGCGCTGCATGATATTCGTGAAGGATCAATCGCCGGAAACGTCACCGGCTGAACGGGAAACTTCAAACCTCCCGGCCCAGTCCGCAAGCGCTGATGCACCCCAAACCGACAGCAAGGCTGAAATTCCGGTCATGATGAGGGGCTCTCCTACACTACGAGCCAGCCCGCATCACCTACTCGCGCACGCGGCGGCCCAGGCCCCCTAGTGCAACCAGCCCGCCAGCAGCACCACCACGTAGAGCGCCTTGCACGCAGCATGCAGGCACTGGTCCGTGTGGAAGTTGATCTTCCGCTCGCACTTGGCGGCATCCAGCAGAAAGTGCAGCACCAGCTCTGCCGCAGCAAAGAGCACCCTGCCAGTGATCAACCAAACGAACCCGGCATGGATCAGGCAGTGCGCCAGCAGGCAGTGAATCCAGAGCCCCTTGGGCTGGGCTTGCGCACCGCTGGCCCGGAAATGCCGGTTCTTGTGCAGGGCCAGGTACTCGCCCTGCAGCGGATAGTCCGCAAGCGCGTGCCCGATCAGAAGTGCAAACAGAAGATTGAATCCTCCACCCAACGTCGTGGGCGACTGCGCGAGATCCAGCATGGTCCCATTCATTTCACTGGCAATAGTTGATGGCAATATAATTTCATCTATCTACCGCTGAAATTGCATTACAAAAAAGAGGCGGGCATGACGCCCGCCTCCCTTGAATTCCCAAGAAACTGGAACGTCCGGTCAGATCTGCCCCATCATGGAGACCTTTTCGTTGGTCTCACGCAGACGGCGGCTCAGCGTGCTGGAGATGCCGATGAGCAGGTGGGAGGCCGGCAGCGGGCTCACGTTCATGAAGTCTTCCAGGCTCTGGCGGTCGATGCGCCAGACTTGGGAAAACTCGATCGCCGTCACCGTGGCACTGGCCAGGCCGGGGTGGAAGATGTTGATTTCCCCGATGGTCTCACCCACGCCAATGCGGCCCAGCAGGACCTGGCGACCGGAGCGCACGGTGGAGGCATGCAGCGTGCCGCCAATCACAAAATACAGCGAGTTCTGCTGACGGCCTTCTTCGATAAGGACCTGGCGCTCATGTACTGGCAGGAATTCACCGTAGCTGCTCAGCAGCAGGCGGTCGTCGTCGCCCAGGGGTTCAATGATACCTTTGGCGGGCAGTTCGGGACGGGAAAAATCGGTACTCATGATGTTCTATATGAATGCGTGAAAACCGGGCGTATTTTTGCAGAGGATGTTCCGGAGAGGCAAGAAAAGAAAAGAATAGTGTCCGCTGAAATACCGGGCCGTGCTCCTGAGTAGGTATTTTCCGGCCATTTCATCGCCGGGAGCCGGTCCATGTCTGAAATTTCAGCGTCTTTAATGCCACACCTGTCTTTATTGAACGGGTGCACGCCGAAATTTCTCTGGATTTCGACGTGAACCTATTCACAGTCCCGCCTCCGAACTCAAGTCCAGTGACCCAAGCATAGCCAAACCAACTCATTCCGAGCCATGTCCGACAACAACCAAGAGAAAAGCTCCTTTGCCTTTATTTTTGCCAACCTGCTGCTCCGCCTTTGGATTGCCCTCCGTTTGATCGCTGCCGGTGTCGACAAGTTCCGCGCGGGCGCTGGCAAAGACGCCACGTTCAGCCTGCAAAATTATGAGACCAAGATGGGCAACATTGCGAAGCTCACCTACGAAAAAGGCTTCCTTCCTGAGAAGCTCTGCGCTCTGTATGCCAAGCCTCTCGGTTACATTCTCGTGGTGGTGGGCGTCTGGGTCCTCCTTGGTCTTTTCACTGAGCTCGGCCTCCTCGCCGCTGGTCTCACCTTCCTTTCCCTCGCCATCGGTCTGGCCACCCTTCCTGATGACACGGAAGTGCTCTTCATCGGCGTGCACATCCTGATCGTGGCCGCCGCCCTCGTCACCAACAAGGCGAACAAGATCTCCCTCGACGGCCTGCTCTTCCGCAAGCGCAACGACGACTAATCCTCCGGGCAGGCCTGTTACCCTGCCGGTCTTCTGATTCGTTGAAGTATGAATTCCTCCCTTCCCTCTTCCCAACCAGCCTCCGGGCTGAACCGGTTCATGGACCGTCGCGGATTCGTCCGGACCTCCGTGCACGCTGGTGCTGGTGCCCTCCTGCTCACGAGCAAGAGCGCCATCGCCCAGCAGACCTCCCCAGACCGCGTCATCAAGTGCGCCCTCATTGGTTGCGGCGCCCAGGGTGAGCGTCTCCGCGCCTCCGCTGCTGACGTCGGCGTTCAGTGGGTCGCCGTTTGCGATATCTGGCCCTATCCCCGCACCCCCATGGGGCGCAAGATGGGCTACGACAACAAGAAGCGCGGCTATGACGCCGCTGTCGCGGAATTCGCTGACGTGGGTGAAATGCTCGCC
>NZ_BATR01000128.1 GCF_000739655.1 Verrucomicrobium sp. BvORR106
AGCGGCGATTCTCGCCGCACTCCACAGCGACTTCGTCGCCAGATGCTGCACCCGATTTTTGGCTCCAACGCAAAAGAGCCTCCGATATCGAAAGCTCTCCGAACTCCCCCTCCATCTCCCGCTCCCAACACCTGAGCGCGCAGCGCTTTTGGGACTGCGGTGAGCATCACCGCTTTCGCGTCCCTTGTGATCTCCGCACACCCTTCGCTGTCCAGCAGGGCCCAACGCCCAACGCAACCCCATCCCCTCCCCCTTACCGCGGCAATTCCCGCAACCTCGCATCCTCTGCCCTCGGCTCCAGAGTCTGCGCACAGACATCGTGCCAAGTCGCGGCACCCACGACCAAAAGACACGCGGTCACAGGCAACAGCCAAATCAACCGACGAGCAGAATGCACCTGCTTCTGCAACCGCTCGCTCTTCAACGCGGCCAGCACCACATCAATGTGCCAGAGGAACTTCACGTCTCCCAAATGACGCCACCCGGTCTGGTTCTCTTCGCGACCCGCGAGCATAGACTCCGCCACCTCGGGAAACTCAACCCTCAGCACCCGTGCCGCATTGGCAGCGCGCTTCAAGGCAAGGAACAAATGCAGCATCCAACCAACGAGCATCAGCAAGACGCCTGCTGCGAAGACAAGTTCCTTCACCATCTTCACCCAATCAAACCCGTCCGTCGCCTCGCTGCAACCTTGATCTGCCTGATCCCCAACGCCCAATACTCCAGCACTCCAACACTCCCTCACTCCACCCCATTCCGAACTCCGCATTCCCCCTTCCGCATTTCAACTCGCCTTCTCATACCAACTGCTCCGCGGGAAGAACTTCAGGGGCACCATGCCGAGCCAGCCGTTCTCGCGTTGTTTCTCCACGCGGATCTCAGTATCATGCAGCGACGCGTCCTGCAGCGGGGTGAGCTTGTTGTCGCGGCGCAGGGCGTCTTTCTCGGGGTTCCTGGAGATGGCGACGATGTTGTCCGCGTTGTTCGCGATGAGCGAGCTGCCTTTGATCTCCAGCCGGTCCTGCCGTTGGCCGGAGGCGCTTTTTCTCGGGTGGGCTACGAGGTGGATGTGGGTGCCGGTTTCCTTGGCGAACTCCTGGAGCCGGTTCATGAAGCGGCCCTGTTCGGCGAACTCCTCCTCCAGCCCGTCCACGCGCATGAGGCTGTCCACGATGAAGTGCTGCACGCCGTGGCGCTGGAAGGAGAACATCATCATCTCCAGCAGCAGATCCTGACTGATGTAGCCCACCACGTCGGCGAAGACGAGGCGGGTGCCGAACTTCTCCAGAAACGTCACCGCATGCGGCGGGGTGGCGGGTTCTTGGAAATAGGTGGTCGTGAGACGGCGCAGGGTGGATTCCGCCCGCATTTCCATCGAGGCCATGAAGACGCCGGTGTGGCTGAGCTGACTGAGGAGGTTGAGCGCCACGAAGTTGAGGAAGGTGCTCTTCCCCTGCCCGTAGGCGCCGGTCCAGACGGTGAGTTCGTGCGGGCGGAAGTAGAAGCCCTGGTGGGGCCAGGCCACGCGCAGGAAGTCCAGCGTGAAGGGCTCAGGCTTGGGCTCCAGTTCGCTCATGAGGCGCTGGTGCAGTTCCTGCCCCAGGAGGAGCTTGTGGATCTGCGGCGGCCGGGCCTGGGCGATCCAGTGCTCGGCATCGTCGGCGGTGCAGCCTTGCAGCAGGCACTCGTTGGCGTCCTTGTGCGGGAGCTTCACCAGCAGGCACCGATGCCGCCCCAGACGCTGCATCACGCGGTTCGCGTTCTCCGCGCCCGCGCCGTCCATGTCGAACGAGAGGTAGATGTGGTCGAACAGCTCCAGTTGATCCCACTCGTGGTCAATCCAGGCCGCTCCGGTGCCGTTGGGCACGCTTAGCGCTGGCACGCCCCATTGCGTCCAGGTCATCGCGTCGATCTGGCCCTCGCACAGCAGGACGGTGCGCTTCTCCCAGGCGGACTTCGGCAGCGCCTGCCAGCCGAAGAGGCTCGGGGCGCATCCTGCATCCTGCCAGACGCGTTTCCTCGCACCCAGGCCGCTTTCGTTGGGCCCGGGCGCCGTCCGATAGGAGCGGTTCACCAGCGTGCCATCCGGCGCATGACAGGGAAAGACCAGCGCCCCGGCGGAAGGCAGCCCCTCCACGCCGAAGCGACGTACCACCGCCGGATCCAGTCCGCGCTGGAGCTGCAGGTACCGCATGACCACGCCCTCCTCCGCCACCGGGATCACCCCAGCCTGTTCGCGCACTGGCGGCGCTTGATATTTCCTCGGACTCGCCGTCGCAGGCTCCGGCCCCAGCATCCCCAGGTACTCCTTCGCCTCGCGAAAGGCCTCGGCCAGCGGGATCCCGCGTGCGGCGGCCCAGAGGTCCAGCAAGTCCCCGTGACGCCCTTCCTCCGCCCAGTCCCGCCAGCGGCCTGCGTGTTCGCCACTGAGCTGCACCTTGAGGCTCTGCCCCTGCCCGCCCTGGACGTCTCCGGTCAGCCACTCCGCGCCCTTCCGGGAGCCCCCGGGGAGCAGTCGCAGACAGACCGATTCCACTCTGTCCGCCAGACGGCGGGAAACCTCTTGTGCTGAATGTCGCAAGTTGATCATGTTGACGATGATGATGATGATGCCGATGCGGTTGCGTTGTGACTCTCTCTGCCTCACCAGGGCAAGCCGCCGCGGGTCTGCGACGTCCAATCCGTGGCTACCTCAAGCGCCAGTGCCGGGACTGGAGAAGCCGATGACTGACTCTGCGCCAAAGCCCGCTGGAGGGGCGAGAGACCGTCCGCGTCTTTCACGCCGAAGGGCGAGGACATGGGCAATGGCACGGGCGAGGACGGCAGCAGCGGCGCGGTCTGCTGGACCGGTGCCGCGGCGGAGGTGCCGCCGTCTTCCCAACGTCGGCCGTTGATCCAAGTCGCAGGCAGCGGGATGAAGCGGCCATCCTGCTCACGCCACGCCGGGCAGCTGGATTGCCGTCCCAGAGCCTGCATGAGCTCGACGAGCCGCGGGCGTTCCTTACCCTTCACGTTGCGCCAGGCCTGCTCCGCCTTGCGCCGGGCGTCTTTGCGAGGGTAGTTGGTCCAGAACTCCTCGAACCCTGCAAACCACGCGGCGTCTTTCTCCGCAGGCGGGGAGCTCGGGGCCGGGGTCTGGTTCAGAGTCTGATTCTGAATCTGAGAGAAGTTGGAAACAGACACGCTCAGGGGCGTAGCCCCGGCTGGCTTTGCTGGGATTGGGGGTTGGCCTTGGGCTGGTTGGGGCGTTTGTGTTTCTGTTTTGCTTTCCTTTTCTTTTACTCTTCCTGTTTCTCTTTCTATTCCAATTTCCTTTCTCTTTTGTTCAACGACTTCGCTGCTTCCGTTGAACGGACGTTCAGCAGTTCTTTCCTTATCGCAGGCCGATTCCAGCTCCTTCGCTTTTCTTTCCTCTGCGAGTTTTCTTCTGGCAATGCCGCTGGCCACTCCTGCGGCTGCAGCGATTCTTCTCTTCTCTTGGCAGACTTCCTCCTGGCTGACGGGGTACATCCAGACGCGCAGATCGTCCCCCTCCCACTCGAACAACTCCGTGCAGCGGAGGATCATCTCCCGGGGCACGCCGGTGGTCTGCAACCACTTCGTCTCACTCCATGTCCGGGCACTTTTGATCAGCCCCTGATTCTCCTGGTCCACACAAAAGCTGCTGACCCGGGTCCAGGCTCCCACCTCATCCAGGCCCAGATCCGCCAGCTTCCCCGACCGAATGTTTCTCACTGCCACGTTCCAGTATTCCATCGTTTTGTCTCCTCCTTGAATTGCTCCCTGTTCCGATTCCTCACTTGTCCTGATCCTCTATTTCCTGCAACCTTACCTCAACCACCCACCGCTGCCACGAGCGGCCCTTGGGCGGCGGATATGGCTATTCCGCAAACGCGTTTGCCCTCGGCCCGCTGCCGGAGTCGTCCGCGGAAAGCAGGCCCATATCCTGCAGTTTCAGCGTCGCCAGATGGCGCAGCTGCTGCCCCCGGCTGCGATTCTCCCGCCGTGCGAGGGCTTCGATGACCGACCGTTCTTTGAGGGTCAGCGGCGTGTTGATGTAGCTCGGTGCCCGGCCTGGGGCGGGTTGAGCAGTTGGGTTTGCTCTGGCCGAATCCACTGCATGCGCTGTTACTTCCACGTCTCCCTGCATGAAGACAATGTGCGCTAAGCGGGGCATCCAATCAACGGGGAGTTTTCAGAAGTTGATTAGAATTGGGGGGCGGCGTGTGGAAGGGCGTTGGGGACGAAGGAGCCAGGGAAGCTCGGGGAGCGCACACATCCTGCGTGCTGTTTGCGGCATCTTGCCGCGAACGTCAGTCAGCGCATGACATCAGGTCCAACCGACGTGGAGGTGTCGATGGCGGTGGGGAGGAAGCGGATGCTGTCGGCCTTCCCACCTGATCATCCTTCGCGGAGGTACCCAGGGTCTCCGTCCACTTCGTGGCCTATGCCCCTGGGCTGGGCTCTGTGGGCCTTTCAGGCCCAAATCCTCTGAGGGGACTTACTGGGGGCTGGACCAGAGTCGGTTCCTTGGCGACCACCCCAAAACGCGCGCGGTTGGTCGGTTCTCCTCACGTCGACAGCTACGACCGGAGTTGATTTCCCGTGGCAGAGGGCATCCATATCCACCCACTGGTCTTTGACCTCCAACCACCCAACGCCCCTGTAGTTGTCGACGTGAGGAGGCACTAAATGAAGCGTCTGCGAGGTCTCTCACGTGGAGTGCAGTCGCCTGCCCAAGGGTTGCGGCGAAGGCTGTTGGCAGCTGTTCGTAGTACAAACTTTAGTTTGCCTCAGTCGATCTGGGGTAACGCGTCCTGAGCAAACTAAAGTTTGTACTACGAACAGAGCCTCGCTGAAGTGAGCGGGATCGGATGGGCATGATCGCGATTGCAGGCTGTCGACGTTGGCGTCTGGGGCGTTAGGTTGTTTCCCATAACTCACCACCACTTGCTTCGTTCCCAAGCCGGTTGGCACAACCGGACTACTCCCGTAGCGGCAGCTCTGACGCCAAGGGCGTCATACAAAGTAGCCCAGGGTCAGGCGAGGGACGAGCCGCCACCCTGGGTACACATACGCAGCCACTGGAACTCCGAAGTGAGTTCTACAAACTGCGGCCGCATCCCAGAGATGTTCACCGCATGCAGGACTGTCGTCTCCAGGCAACTTGGACGGTCTGTAGAACTCCGTTGGAGTTCCCGTGCTACCCTCCCATACCCAGGGTGGCGACCGCTTCGCGGTCTGACCCTGGGCTATTTTGTATCACGCCGATGGCGTGGGGCTTCTCCGCCTGACAATCATCCTCGACATACATGTGTCAGCTTCAGCGATTAGAACGCATAGACTTCACCTTCTTTACCATCGAGACCGCCTCAGCAACATCTAGCTTTTTTTCACCAAACTATCACCTTCAAGTTGCCAAAGATCAGTGCCAACATCCCCGCTGTAAAACCACAGTTTCATGGAGCTTTCATCCCAATAGTAGAACCAAGTGGAATAGTTGCTCGCCCGCGGATGGTGCGCGACGATGTCCACCCCGTTATGCCTCACCGTCCCGGCTATAAGATTGTCCGCTTTGTAAACAGTGATAAAAAAGTCACCATTAAACTTATGCTCTCCCTCTTGATCGAAAACATTGGGCACAGCGGGAGCGCGAGGGGCTTGCCTACAAGCGCTGACCATCAGCATGGCGATCAATATTCTTAGTAAAGTCATTGCATGGGTGGATAATCGCCTGACCATTTCCTCACAAATCCTACATCGTCCAACTGCAAATCAAACTCCCGAGGCTCAAAACTTCTGCGCTTAGATAGGGACGGTTTGTAGAACTCCGTTGGAGTTCCGGTGCTACACCCCCATACCCAGGGTGGCGGCCGCTTCGCGGTCTGATCCCGCGACTGCGCATGCGCGTCAGGTTAAGGGGTCAGCGTTGTCACGTGCGAGTGCTCTGACGCCAACGGCGTCATACAAAGTAGCCCAGGGTCAGGCGAGGGACGAGCCGCCACCCTGGGTACACATACGCAGCCACTGGAACTCCGAAGTGAGTTCTACAAACTGCGGCCGCATCCCAGAGATGTTCACCGCATGCAGGACTGTCGTCTCCAGGCATCTTGGACGGTCTGTAGAACTCCGTTGGAGTTCCTACGCTACACCCCCGTACCCAGAGTGGCGACCGCTTCGCGGTCTGACCCTGGGCTAACGTGTATCACGCCGATGGCGTGGGGCTTCCCGCGTGATGAACCAGAAAAAATGAAGCATTGCCACCCGAGACAAGGTTGGAGTCAGCCTTGGGCTCGGAGCGCTTGTGCGATGTTAAGTTACGGGATTGAGGGCAGTAGGCAGCTGTTCGTAGTACAAACTTTAGTTTGCCTCAGTCGACCAGGAGTAGTGCGTCCTGAGCAAACTAAAGTTTGTACTACGAACAGAGCCTCGCTGGCGTGAGCGGGATGGGAGGGGCATGATCGCGATTGCAGGCTGGCGACGTTGGCGTCTGGGGCGTCAGGTTGTTTCCCATAACGCACCGTCAACCACTCCATTTCCAAGCCGGTTGGCACAACCGGACTACACCCGCAGCGGCAGCTGAAAGTAGTGCCGGGCTTTAGCCTGCCGTTGGTAGCGGGCACTTTCCTTCTCTACCAACTCCCCCCCAGCGCCCGGATCAATCCCACGGTCGCGATATGCCCCTGGGCCTTGAGCAGCGCGTACTGCCTCTCCCGCAGCAGACTGGTGCGCTCGGCGTCCAGCAGCTCCAGATAGCTGATGCTGCCGCCTTCATAGAGCTGGCGGGTCAATGACGTCGCCTTGAGTGCGGCATCCAGCGCTTCCTTCTGGGCGACGGTCTGTTCTTTGCGATAGCGGATCTGAATCAAGGATGTCTCCACGTCCTTCACGGCCGCCAGGACGGACTGCCGGAACTTGGCGGTGCTTTCTTCATGCACGGCGCGGGCGCGGGCGACTTTGGCTTTGGTGACAAAGACGCCGGTGATGGGAACACTCACGCTGGGGCCGAAGGACCAGACGCGGCTGTCGGCGTTGAAGAGCGAGGAGGTGTCCTTGCTCAAATAGCCTGCCTGCCCGGTGAGGCTGACTGTTGGGAAATAACCGGCAATCTCCACGCCGATCTCAGCATTGCGCGCGGCGACGAGCCGCTCGGCAGCGGCGACATCGGGACGACGCTCCAGAACCTCGGCGGGGATGCCAGCGGGGATCTTGGGCGGGGTGCCCTGGATCTCGGCCTTGGACACGCTGAACTGGCTGGCGGGCTGGCCGCAGAGCAGCGCGAGCACATTGACGGTCTCCTCACGCTGGCGCTTCACATCGGCCATCTCAGCCCGCACGGTGGCGACCTCGCTCTTGGCGCGGGCGTGATCCGCCTCGGGGATGGTTCCGGCGGCAAAACGCTGATCGATCAGGCCAAAGGTCTTCTCCTGACTGGCGAGCGTGCGCTGGAGCGCGACCATCTGGGAGTCCAGACTGCGGATGAGGAAATACTGGCTGGCGACATCGCCGGTCAGAGAAAGCAGGACGCTGTGGTAGTCGCCCACACTGGCGTCCACCTGGGCGTTGGCGGACTCGATGGAGCGGCGCACGCGGCCCCAGAGATCGATCTCATAGCTGAGCTGCAGGGGCACGTTGAACGTGTTGATGTGCGCGGCGGGGATCGCAATGGGAACCGGTGAGGGCGGATTCCCCGAGGTGCGTTCCCGCTGGGCCCGGGCGTCCACGCTGATGTCTGGGGCATAAGCCGCCACGCTCAGTCCGGCCGCGGCACGCGCCTGGTCGATCCGCGCCATCGCCATGCGGATCTCCTGGTTGTTTCCCAGAGCCATCGCCTCCAGGCGGTTCAGCTCGGCGTCCTTGAAGATGCGCCACCACTCACCGCGGGGCTGGCTGTCCTTCGGACTGGCCTGCTGCCACTTCCACGTGGCGGGCGTGAGGGCGCTCACGTCCGGTTTCTCGTACTTGGGGCCTACGGTGCATCCGGTGAAGGCGAGGATCGGCAGGAGTCCGGCGCAGGTGGCCGTGCGGAGGGATTTCATGTGCAGAGCGAAAACGGAGTCAGTCAGGGAATCAGAATCACAAGACAATCAATGAGCAGGCTGCGGGGCGGGATGGGCAGCAGCCTCACGGGCAGCGCGTTTCGCCTCGCGGCGATCCGAGCGTTTTTTCCTCCAACCAATGACATCGTCAAAGAGGGAGTAGAACACCGGTGTGGCCAGCAGCGTGAGCAGCAGGGACATCATCTGCCCGCCGATGATGACCCCGGCAGTGGCGTTGTTGAAGGCAGCGCCTACGCCCTTGGAGAACATGAGGGGCACCATCCCGGCCACGAAGGCCAGGGTGGTCATGAGGATGGGGCGCAGACGGTCCTTGTTCGCCTGCAGGATGGCCTCCAGCCGGTTCATGCCCTTCTCTCGAAGCTGGTTCGTGTGATCGATCTGCAAGATGCCGTTCTTCTTCACCATGCCGAACAGCACCAGGATCCCCAGCACGGAGAAGATGTTGAGCGACTGGTTGAAGAGCAGCAGCGAGAGGATGGCAAAGGGCAGTGTGAGCGGCAGCGCCAGCAGGATGGTAAAGGGGTGCAGCCAGGACTCGAACTGCGCCGCCAGAATGAGGTACATGAAGATGAACGCCATGCCGAAGGCGGTGACGAACGCGAGGCCCGCCTTCTTCAACTCCTTGGAGCGCCCCGTCGGACCCACTTCGTAGTCAGCCGGCAGGTTCTGTTTCTTCACAATGGTCTCGATGGCATCCGCGATCTGGCTCTCCCCCACCCCGGGCGCGGGGTTGGCCATGATGGTCACTTGGCGACGACGATCCGCGCGGTTGATCTCCGCCGGGCCTTCCCGACGCTCCAGTTTCACTACGTTGGAGAGGGACACGGTGCCGCCTCGGCCAGACGGCACGCTGAGCAGGCTGAGCGCCTCCTGACTGTTGCGATACGGGGCCTCAGAACGCAGGTGAATGTCATACTGCTCCCCGCCTTCGTTGTAGGTGGAGACATCCGCTCCACCCACCAGCAGGCGAAGGGTCGAGGAAAGATCGGCAATGTTCACGCCCATCTGACCCGCCTTGGCGCGGTCCACCGAGGCGACAATCTCCGGCTTGCCGCTCACCAGCGTGGAGTCCACATCGCGAATGCCGGGAATGCTGGGGATCTCCTTGAGCGCCGTCTCCGCCGCTTGGTTGATGCGATCCAGATCCGAACCCGCGATGATGAACTGCACCGTCGCGCTGGATTGCCCGGTGCTGAAGGGCGGCACCTGCAGCACGGTCATGCGCAGGTCCTTGGGATACTTGGGCACGATCTCCTGACGCACGCGGTCCATGATCTGCTCCTGCGAGTCGGGACGCTTCGCGGGATCGATAAGGCGCACATAGATGCCCGCCTTGTTCGGCGTGCGCTGGTCGTTGTCACCGATCGTCAGCAGCGTGTACTCCACACCCGGGAGGGTGCGGATGTCTCGCGCGATGCGCTCTGCCACCAAGTCGGTCGCCTCCAGCGTGGTGCCTTCTGCGGTGCGCAGGTTCACCAGGAACTCCGCCTCTTCCGCCGGGGGCAGCAGGGCTTTTTGCACCTTGCCCATCATCGGGCCAACGGAATACAGCGCGCCGATACAGGCCAGCACGACGATCCAGCGATGCCGCATGGAAATACGCAGCATCCACATATAAAGCCCCTCCAGCGGCGTGTAGAAGATGTTCACCAGGTAGGTCATGCCCCGCTCGATCCAGTTGGGCTTGGTGATCTTCAGCATGCGCGCCGACATGCTGGGTGCGAGGGTAAAACTCACCAGCAGGGACACCGCAATGGCAAACGCCATGGTGAGACCGAAGCTGCTGAGGAACTTGCCCACGATGCCGCTGAGGAAGGCCACGGGAATGAAGACCGCCAGCAGAGACAGCGTGGTCGCCATCACCGCCAGACCGATCTCCTTCGTGCCGTTGATCGCCGCGTCATACGGGTTCTCCTTCTTCTCATGCAGGTGGCGGAAGATATTCTCCACCACGATGATGGCGTCATCGATCACGATGCCCACCGCCAGGGCCAGCGCCACGAGGCTGATGGAGTTCAAGGTCACGTTCCCCACCCACATCACGCCGAAGCTGGCAATGATCGAGGTCGGGATGGCCAGCGCGGAGATGAGTGTAGCGCGGCCGTTGCCCAAGAAAAAAAGCACGATGAGCGCGGCGAAGATGGAGCCCAGCACCAAGTGCTCCTTCACCGCGTGCGTGCTGGTGCGGATGATGAGCGAGTTGTCCCGCACGATCTCGATCTTGTACCCCTCCGGCAGCGTAGGCCGGATCTCTTCCAGACGTTCCTTCACGGCATCCACCACAGAGATGGTGTTCTCCCCCGACTGCTTGCGGATGGAGAGCGTCACGGTGGGCTGGCCATTGCGACGTGCGACCGTCTGCAAATCTTCTGCGCCGTCCTCGACCCGCGCCACATCTGCCAGGCGTACCAGGCCGCCGTCCTTCTCCCGCACGACGATGCGGCCGATGTCATCCACGCTCTGGGCCTTGCCCAGCACGCGCAGACCGGCCTCCACGCCGTTGCCCTTCACGTTGCCACTGGGGATCTGCACGTTCTGCTGGCGCAGGGCGCGCTCCACATCCACCGCGGCGAGGTCAAAGGCCTTGAGCCGCACGGGATCCATCCAGATGTTGATCTGGCGTTTCCTCGCACCCAGCAGGGTCACCTGCCCCACCCCGGCCACGCTCTCCAGTTGTCGGCGCACCACTTTGTCCGCCAACTCGCTGATCTCACGCACGGGCTTCTCCGCCACCAGGGAGATGCTCATGATGGGCTCCGCATCCGGGTCCAGCTTCTCCACGATGGGCGTGTCCACATCCTCCGGCAGGTTGGGCAGGATGCGGTTCACGCGGTCGCGCACCTCCTGCGCGGCCACGTCCACCTTCTTGTCCAGGTTAAAGGCCACCAGCACCTGGCTGATACCCTCGGTCGAGACAGAGCGCAGCTCATCGATGCCGCTCACGGTGTTCACGGCCTCCTCGATCTTGTCCGTGATTTCGGTCTCGATCTCCTTGGGCGTCGCCCCGTCCAGACGGGTCACGACGGACACGGTGGGAAAGTCCACCTTGGGGAAGCGGTCCACGGGCAGGCGGGTGTAGCCCAGGGCTCCCACCACCACGAAGACCAGCACGAGCACGGTCGCGAAGACCGGGCGTTTCACTGAGATGGCGGCAAGCCACTGCATAATAAGAGTAGGTTCAGCGTTGGGGGGTTCGCGGAATCATCACCCGGCGCACCCTCAGGGCCCCGGTGATCGCGATCAGGATTAAGTCAGTCGAATTGAATCAAAGCTGGGCGGTCAGCTTCACCTTCGCGCCATCGGCAGCGCCCGGTCCGGGGGAGACGATCACCATGTCCCCCGCCTCCACACCCTGGCGGATCTCCACGCGATCCCCGCGGCTCTCACCCACCTCCACCAGGCGCTCCACCACATGGCCGTCCTTCACCACATAGACGCGGCGCGTGGGGCCTTCCGTCTTCACCGCCGTGAGCGGCACCGTCAGCACCTTCTCCTCAGGCAGGAGCAGGCGGCCTTCGGCAAACATGCCCGGCTTGAGCTGCTGGTCCTCATTGGCCACCTCGGCCTCGATGATCAAATCCCGCGCCGACTCCCGCACGGAGGCACCCACGTGCTTCACCACGCCGGTGAAGTTCCGGCCTGGTCTCGCAGGCACCACAAACTCCACCTGCTGCCCCTGCTTGATGCCGCCGACCGCAGTTTCAGGAATGTACAACTGCAGCCGCAGCGTCTGGGTGTCCACCAGGTTCACCACCTGCGAGCTGGTGCTGACAAATTCACCCGCCTCTGTGAGACGCTCCGCCACCGTGCCGTCGAAGGGCGCCCGGATCTGCGTGTCATCCAGCGCCTTCTGCGCCTGGTCCCTGCGGGCCACTGCCGCGGCCAGCCCGGCCTCTGCGGCGGCTACATCCACCTTGAAGCGCTGGTAGTCCGCGTCGGAGATCGCCTTGGTCTTGGCCAGCGGCTCATTGCGCGCCAGCTCCCGGTGCTGCCAGTCCGTCTTGAGCTTGGTCTCCGCCAGGGTGGCCTCCGCCTCCTGCAGGGAGAGCTTGGCCCCGCGATCATCCAGCTTGATGAGCACGCTGCCCTTCTTCACCGCCATGCCGCGCTCCACCGGGGCCTCCACCACCTTGCCTGAGGCATCGGCAGCGACGAGGGCTTGATGGGCGCCTTTCAGCTCGCCCGTCACCCGGAGGAAGCGCGGCATCGCCTGCGATTCAGCAGGCTGCACCCTTACCTCCAGCGGCGGCGCTTCTTCCACCGGCTTCGCCGAGGCCGCAGCGGCGGGGGGCTCCGCCGCCTGGTGGGAGCATCCCACGAGCGCGAGCGCGGCCAGGCAGCACAGATAAGGGAGGGGTTTCATATTGGGGGGGTTTTTTTGGTCTGGTCTTGGGGGGGAAGTTGGAATCGAAAGGGAAATGGGAAATAACTGGGAGCACCGTGCCTCAGCCCTGGCTCACGCTCACGCTCACGCCCTGCGGGGTGGCGATCCCGGCGTAGAAGAGGTCCACACACACCGCCACGTAGTCGTCGCCCGTGTAGCCTTCAGAGCAGTTGGCCGTGATCTTGAGCATGCCGCCCAGCAGCATGCTGGTGAAGGCCTCCACCGCGATGTTGAGGTCCACATCCTGCCGCACGCACCCAGCCGCACGGGCGGCCTCCAGGTTCTGCACAAAGCGGCAGCGGATGGGACGGACAGTATCCAGGATGATCGTGCGGGCGTGCTCTGGATGCCGGTGTGCCTCACCCACCATCGTGCGGACGAAGGCCTCATCCTGCACCATCTTGCCATACAGGCCTGTGGCAAAGCGTCGCAGGTTCTCTTTCAGATTGCTCGTCCAGGCCTCCTCCTCCCCTATGTCCTGGTTCCCCATGGACTCGACGAAGTGCCGCATCGCCTCCGAGAGAAGCCCTTCCTTGTTCTGGAAATGCCGGAACAGGGTCACCTCATTCACCCCCGCTTCTTCAGCGATCACGCGGGTGGTCGCGCGGGACAGCCCATCCCGGGCATACACCCTGAGCGCGGCCTCGATCAGGCGCTCGCGGGTGACGGAAGGTTCGTTCTTCTTGGAGGTCGCAGTCTGCATGCAAGTGGTTACTTGCAGCGAGTGTAAGTGGTTGCTTGCATTCTGTAAACTGCAAAAGTTTGTCTTCTTTGCCCGCGCTTGTCCGTCGATTCACGCCGCCTTCGTTCGTCCACAAAGACGTCCACCCAGACGGTTTCCGCTCATCCTATTCCTTGTGCCGATGCTCCCGTTTTCCCGACCGCTTGTCCCATTTATAGAGAGCCGCCCCGGCTTCTCTCTAGGGTGCGCGTCCTCCGCTCCCCCTGCGCCCTCCCGTCTGCCGTCCCTGGAATCCTCGGATCAAAAAAATGCTCCCGGTCGAAAAATTCGCCGCACCCAGTTCAAAATCGCGGGCGTAGTGCCCATTGCGTCAAAATATCGCCAGCCCTCCCAGGCTCTTTCAACCCCCTCCCCTTCAGCGCCGCTTTCCTACCGATCCTTGACACCCGGGAAATCATCAGCATTACTGACGATCATCCAGGCAGACCTTCTGTCACCCCCATCACTCTCATGAAGTTGAGCCCCGCCCCCTTCGCCTTTTGCTCCGTCCTCTCGCTTGGCCTGGTATCGTGCCTGCCAAAGAAAGAGGCTGCCGGTCCCCCGCCGGCCATGCCACCTCCCGTGGTGAGCGTGGAGCACCCTATTAAGAAAGAGATCACCGAGTGGGATGAGTTCACCGGTCGTCTAGATGCCTCCGCGTCCGTGAACCTCTACTCCCAGGTCACCGGCTATCTGAAGAGCGTGCACTTCCAAGACGGCAGTGAGGTGAAGAAGGGCGACCTGCTCTTCACCGTGGACCCCCGCCCCTTCAAGGCCACGCTGGACATGACCGTGGCCCAGCAGGTGCAGGCCCGCGTGAAGCTCGAGCTCAGCCGCAATGAGTTCGACCGCGCCACCAAGCTCCTCGCCGCCAAGGCGATCTCTGCGGAAGACTACGATACCCGCGCCAAGGCCGTGCGTGAGGCCGAAGCCGGTCTCCAGGTGGCGGATGCGACGGTGGAGAAAGCCAAACTTGACGTTGAGTACACAGAGATCAAGGCCCCGGTGGACGGTCGCATTGGCCGCCGCCTCATGGACCCCGGTGGTCTGGTCGTGGGCGGCCCCATGGGCGCATCCCTCCTGGCCTCCATCGTAGGCCTGGACCCCATGTACTGCTACATCGATGCGGATGAACTCACCGTGCTGCGCTACCAGCGGCTGAACCGCACCGGCGGCGGCGCGGCCAAGGAGGAAGACCGCATCCAGTGCGAGATGGCCCTGGCCGATGACGAAGGCTTCCCGCACAAGGGCGTGATCGACTTCATGGACAACCGCCTGGACCCGAACACCGGCACCATCCAGGTCCGTATGTTGATCGCGAATCCCCGCCCAGAGCGTGGCCAGCGCGTGCTCCAGCCTGGCTACTTCGCCCGCGTGCGTGTGCCCGGCCAGGGTGCCCATGAGGCCCTGCTGGTGGATGACAAGGCCATCGGCGCCGACCTCGCCCAGAAGGTCGTCATGGTCGTGGATGACAAGAACATCGTCACTCCCCGCCCGGTGGAGGTTGGCCCCGTCATCGACGGCAAGCGCGTGATCCGCAAGGGTCTCACCGAGAAGGATCGCGTGATTTCCCACGGCTTCGTCGCCAAGATCCGCCCCGGCATGCCGGTGGATCCCAAGACGCCAGAGGAAGCCGCCAAGCTCCAGGCCCAGGCCGCGCCTCCCGCTGCTGCGGCGGGTCACTGAGTTGATCTGATGCCGCCTGCTGTGGTCGTCTTCGTTTCCTCGCACTTCAGTCCGCTTTCCTAAACAAGCCCCTCTCTGGGGGAGGCCCCGCTCCCCCTTCATCAACCTCCTGCAAGCCCGGCGCTTTGTCCGGGTCACTGTCTCGCTCCCAGACATGAACTTTGCCAAATTCTTCATCGACCGGCCCATCTTCGCGGCCGTGCTCTCGATCCTGATCACCCTGGTGGGAGGCATCTCCCTCTTCACGCTCCCCATTGAGCAGTACCCCGAGGTGGCCCCGCCCACCGTGGTGGTGACCGCCACCTACCCCGGCGCCAACCCCCAGGTGGTGTCTGAGACGGTGGCCAACCCCATTGAACAAGAGATCAACGGGGTGGAAAACATGCTCTACATGTCCTCCGCCTGTACGGCAGACGGCGTGTGTACCATCACCGTGACCTTCAAGCTGGGCACAGACCTGGACATGGCCCAGGTGCAGGTGCAGAACCGCGTGTCCATCGCCACCGCGAAGCTGCCTGAGGAAGTGCGCCGTCTCGGCATCACGACCATCAAGCAGTCGCCGAACCTCGCCATGGTGGTGCACCTGCTCTCCCCGGATGACACCTATGACAGCCTGTACGTGGGAAACTACGCCTTCCTGAACGTGAAGGACCACCTGGCCCGTCTCCCCGGTGTGGGCTCCGTGCAGGTCTTTGGCGCCCGCGACTACGCCATGCGCATCTGGCTGGATCCGGACAAGATCTCCTCCCGCAGCATGACCGCCTCTGAGGTGGTCGCCGCCATCCGCGAGCAGAACGTGCAGGTGGCTGCCGGGGTGCTCGGCGCCCAGCCCGCCCCCGCTGGCACGCCGTACCAGCTCACCGTCACCACGCAGGGCCGTCTTACCGAGCCCTCCCAGTTTGAGAACATCATCATCAAGCGCGGTGACAACGGCCAGGTGACCCGCGTGAAGGACGTGGCCCGCGTAGAGCTGGCCGCCCGTGATTACAACCTCGACTCTTACCTCAACGGCAAGCCGGCCGCCGCACTCGTGCTCTTCCAGCTCCCCGGCTCTAATGCTCTGGAGACCCGCCAGGCCGTGGGCAAGAAGATGGATGAGCTCTCCTCCGCCTTCCCGCCCGGCCTGAAGTACGACATCGTGTATGACACCACCATCTTCACGCAGAAGTCCATCGACGCCGTGGTGCACACCTTTATCGAGGCCCTCCTGCTCGTGGTGCTGGTCGTCATCGTCTTCCTGCAGAACTGGCGTGCTTCCTTGATCCCGCTGCTCGCCGTGCCGGTCTCCATTGTGGGCACCTTCCTGGTGATGAAACTGTTCGGCTTCTCGCTGAACAACCTCACGCTCTTCGGTCTCGTGCTCGCCATCGGTATCGTCGTGGATGACGCCATCGTGGTGGTGGAGAACGTGGAACGTAACATGGCCCTCGGCCTCTCCCCGCTCCAGGCTGCCAGACGCGCCATGGAGGAAGTGAGCGGCCCGGTCGTCGCCGTGGCCGTGGTGCTCACCGCGGTGTTCGTTCCCACCGCCTTCATGACCGGTCTGACCGGCCAGTTCTACAAGCAGTTCGCGTTGACGATCGCCGTCTCCACCATCATCTCCGCGTTCAACTCCCTCACGCTTTCCCCGGCCCTCAGCGCCATCCTGCTGAAGCCGCACCACGCGAAGCCGGACTTCTTCCAGCGCCTGCTGAACTTCTTCTTTGGCTGGTTCTTCAAGCTCTTCAACTGGACCTTCGACAAGCTCACCGCCGCCTACTCCGGCGTGGTGAAGGGCACCTTGAGACTCGCCCTCGTCGCTCTGCTCCTCTACGGTGGCCTCCTCTACCTCACGGTGGATCTCTTCAACAAGGTGCCCACCGGCTTCGTGCCGCCTGCGGACAAGGGCTTCATCATCGCCTTCGCCCAGCTGCCGGACGGTGCCTCCCTGGAGCGTACCCGCGAGGTCACGCTGCGCATGGGCAGGATCGCCCGCAGCATCCCCGGCGTGGTGAACAGCGTGGAGTTCCCCGGCTTCAACCCGCTCGTGGGTGGTAACATGCCCAACTCCGGCGTGGCCTTCATCGGTCTGGAAGACTTCGAGAAACGCAAGGGCGATCCGTCCAAGAGCCTCGAGTCCATCCTGGGCCAGATGATGGGCCAGTTCGCCGGGATCGAGGAAGCACTCGCCCTGTGCTTCCCCTCCCCCTCCGTGGACGGCATCGGCATGGTCGGCGGCTTCAAGCTCCAGATCAAAGACAACCTCGCCCAGGGCAAGGACGCCCTCGCCGGGGCCGCCTTCAACATGATGTTCAAGGCCGCTGAGGTCCCCGGTCTGGCCGGGGTCTTCACCACCATCCGCCCGAACGTGCCCCAGGTGCACGTGGAGGTGGACCGCGTGAAGGCAAAGAGCATGGGCGTGCAGTTGAACGACGTGTTCGACACCCTGCAGATCTGCCTCGGCTCGCTGTACGTGAATGACTTCAACCGCTTCGGTCGCGTGTATCAGGTCACCGCGCAGGCGGATGCCAAGTTCCGCCTCGTGCCGTCAGACATCACCCGTCTGAAGGTGCGCAATGACAAGGGCGGCATGGTCCCGCTCGGCACCCTGGTCAAGGTCACGGAAGTCACCGGTCTGGACGTCGCCTCGCGGTTCAATACCGCCGCCAGTGCCGACCTCACCGGGAACGTCCTCCCTGGGACTTCCTCCGGGCAGGCCATTGCCGCGATTGAAAAGCTCGCCAAAGAGCAGCTCCCGCCCGGCTTCTCCATCGACTGGACGGAACTCACGCTTCAGGAAATTCTGGCTGGCAACGCTGCCGTGTACATCTTCCCGCTGTGCGTGATCTTCGTCTTCCTGGCGCTGGCCGCCCAGTATGAGAGTTGGTCCCTGCCGCTGGCCATCATCCTCATCGTGCCCATGTGCATCCTCTCCGCGCTGCTGGGGATCACGTATCTGCCGGCCATCTTCGACTACCTGGGGCTGCCGCATCAGATGCTGGACAACAACATCTTCACCCAGATCGGGCTGGTGGTGCTGGTGGGCCTGGCGTCGAAAAACGCCATCCTCATCGTCGAGTTCGCCAAGCAGCTCGAGGATCAGGGCAAGCCTCTCTTTGAGGCCACGGTGGAGGCCGCCCGCCTCCGTCTGCGCCCCATCTTGATGACCAGCTTCGCCTTCATCCTGGGCGTGCTTCCGCTCGTGCTCTCACAGGGGGCCGGTGCAGAGATGCGCCGCACGCTCGGTACGGCCGTGTTTGCCGGCATGATCGGGGTCACGTTCTTCGGCCTCATCCTCACCCCCGTCTTCTACCTCGTGATCCGGAAACTCACCGGCAGCAAGAAGAAGAAGGTGGTGGAGGCAGAACCTGCCCATCCGGTCAAGGAAGTTGTCGCCAGCCACTGACGAATCTGCTTATGGTGTGCGTGCATGCAATCGCTTTCAAAAGTCCAATGGTACGGACTGAGCTTTCTGGTGCTGCACACCGTCATCATCGTCATGGTCTATGCCAGCGCCCGCAGTCACGGACCGTGGGAACTGGAACTCATCCAACAGTTTTTTGACTACCCAGTAGAGTTTGCCATTGATCGCCTCGATGACCTCGCTTCTGACCACATCCCCTATTTTTGGGACCGCCGTGATGAAATTCACTATGCCGGCGCAGCGATTGTCGGCGGACTTGCGTATTACACGCTCGGCATCGCAATTGGATTCGTAATGACACTCGTTGCCCCCAAGACCCAAGAAGACCTCGATATCGACTCCCAAGACACTCTCTCATGAACCTACGCCTCCATCCTGCCTGGCACCTGTTGTCCTTGTGCGTGCTTTCAGCCTGCGCCGTCGGGCCTAACCCCAAGACTCCGGAAACTCAAGTCGGTGCCAATTTCGACAACAAGAACGAGGGTGGCTACTCCGCTGCCCCCACCGTGGCCCAGTGGTGGCGCCGCTACAACGATCCCAAGCTCAACAGCCTCGTGGATCGTGCCATCGCCAGCAACCTGGACCTGAAGATCGCCGCCGCCCGTGTGGAGGAAGCCCGCGCCCTGCGTGCCGCCGTCCGCTACGACTACTTCCCGACGGTCACCTCCGCCGCCAGCTACACGAACCAGCGCAACAGCAAGGCCACCAGCGGTCCCGGTGTGGATCGCAACTCCGAGCTGTATGATGCCGGTCTCGACGCCACTTGGGAGCTCGACTTCTGGGGCCGCGTGCGCCGCAGCAACTGGGCCGCCAAGGCGGACGTGCGCGCTGCTGAAGCCGCTGTGGAAGACGGTCTGGTGCTCGTCACCGCCGAGGTCGCCAGCACCTACCTGGAGCTCCGCGGTCTGCAGAACCAGCTTGCCGTGCGCCGCCGCAACGCGGACAACCAGCAGCAAACGCTCAAGCTCACCGAGAGCCTCCTCCAGGGTGGCCGCGGTACTGAGCTGGACACCTCCCGTGCCCGCGCCCAGCTGAACTCAACCCTCGCGGCGATCCCCCTCATCGAGGGCCTCATCGCGCAGGACATCCACCGTCTGAGCGTGCTCATCGGCACCACGCCGTCCACGCTCAAGCCGGAGCTCATCAAGCCCAAGCCAATCCCCACGCTGCCCAGCATCGTTCGCATTGGCAACCCTGCTGACCTCCTGCGCCGCCGTCCGGACATCCGTGCGGTTGAGTCCGATCTGGAAGCCGCCACGCACCGTGTGGGTGTGGTCACCGCCGACCTCTTCCCCCGTGTGACCTTCAACGGCACGGCATCTATCCAGGCAGACACCTTCAGCGGTCCCTGGACCGGTGCCCACTCCTTCGGTCCCCGTATCTCCTGGGCCGCGTTTGACCTCGGTCGTGTGAAAGCGCAGATCGGTGCTGCCAACGCCCGTGTGGACGCCCAGGTGTCCACCTACTACAAGACGGTGCTCGGTGCGCTTGAGGAAACGGAAAACTCCCTGGTCACCTTTGGTCGCCAGCGCGCCCGCCGCAACTACCTCAGCGAAGCCGCCACCGCCTCAGAGCAGGCCGCCAACCTGGCCCGCGAGCGCTACCAGAACGGTGTGGCTGACTTCCTGACTGTGCTCGACGCCGAGCGCGTGCTCTTGGAAGCCCAGAGCCTCCTGGCCGAAAGCCAGACGGCCACCGCCACCTCCCAGGTCGCCATCTACAAGGCCCTCGGCGGCGGTTGGGAAGGCATCGGCGCCTCCGGCAGAAACTCCGGCACCGGCGCTGCACCTAAGTGATGCGGTGAGTTAGAGCTCATTCGATCACACCTTACCTTCAGCAACCCCCGACGACCGCAAGGCGTCGGGGGTTGTTGTTTTAGGCTCACACGAAGGCACAAAGGCAAGAAGGGTTTTGGAATCAAAGCCTCGGCAGCGCGAGCAAGCCCGCATCCACCCACCAGCCTCCGCGCCGACGTTGGAGTTCCGCCTTTCTGGGGGAAACTGGGTAGAGCGATCATCTCCGTTGCATGATGAAACTGAGGACCAACGGTCCGGCGTCATACCAGCCTGGGGCAACGCCCCAGGTTATGGGGTAGAAGAGAATCAGAGGGCTGAAGGCCCGACGTCATTCAGGGATGCTCGTCATGGGCAGGCTTGATGAGGCCGGGCCTTCAGCCCTCAAGAAATGCGGGGTTCGTCGATTCCTCGGGCGTTGCCCGAGGCTGGTATGACACCGGACCTTCGGCCCTTTTGAAGTGGCATTCCTGCCACCGGTATGGCGAATGCCCCCATGCAGACATCTCCACGCGCAGCTCATCACTCAGCCCCCGCAACCATTCACAAACTCGCATGCATGAGATGCGCCCAACGTGCGTTCCTGTTTACTCATGAAATCACCTGACACCGTTGTCACTCCCTCCCGTCGCCGATTCGTCAAACAATCGCTGTCTGCCGGATTCGGTTTTACGTTTATCCCTGCGTACCTCACCAGCGCCCGCGCGGCTGACAATCCAAAACTCCCACCGAGCCGTCGCCTCAACCTGGGTTGCGTTGGCGTCGGCGGTCGTGCCGGAAGCGTCATACCCGGACTGACCGCCGCAGGCACTGCCACCCCGGTGGCCTTTGTGGATGTGGATTTCGTGACCGCAAAAGGCGTCGAGAAAAACCTGGCGGCGTTCCCGGATGTGAAGCGCTACAACGACTTCCGCGTGATGCTCGACGAGATGGGCAAGGACATCGATGCCGTCAGCGTCGTCACGCCTGACCACACCCACTTCACCGCCGCCATTCATGCGATGGCGCTCGGCAAGCACGTGTACGTGGAGAAGCCGCTGACCCACACCTTTGAAGAGGCGGAGATCCTCATGCGTGCGGAGAAGAAGTTCAAGGTGGTCACCCAGATGGGCAACCAGGGCCACACCTCCGCCGGGGCAGATCAGTTCAAGCAGATGCTGGCAGCAGGCATCGTGGATGACATCGTGAAGATCGAAGCGTGGAAGTCCCCCTCGCTCTGGTTCATGAACGCGGCCGAGCGCATCCCCGGCTACCCTGCGGAAGAGCCCATGCCTGAGTCCCTGAAGAGCTGGGACCTCTGGTGTGGCCCCCGCGAGAAGAAGGCCTACAGCAAGATGTACCACCCCTTTAACTGGCGCGGCTTCCACGTCTATGGCGGCGGCATGTTCGGTGACTGGGGCGCACACATCATCGACTTTGCCCATCATCATCTGAAGCTCGGCCTGCCCACGAAGATCACGCCGCTGGAACTGGCGGACTACAACCAGGTGAGCTTCCCGCTGACCTCGGACATTCGCTTTGAGTTCGCCGCCCGTGGTGAGAAGCTGCCAGCGGTGGAGCTGCATTGGCGCGCGGGCGAGGTGAAGGTGCAGATCGAGGAAAAATACGGCGATCCCGACAAGGACGGCAAGCTGGTGGCACCGAAGCCGGGCAAGGCAGGCACGCTGCTGCATCGCAAGCAGGGCGACTACCTCGTGCAGCGTGGCTCGCATGACAGCCACTCTCTGGTGTACCCGCGCAAGCAGATGCTGGAGTTCCGGGATGCCCTGGCCCTTCATCCGCCGAAGCTCAACCACTTCGAGAGTTTCGTGCAGGCCAGCATGGGCAACGGCACCACCGAATCTCCTTTCAGCATCTCCGGCGAACTGACCCAAGTGCTGAACCTGGGCATGATCTCGGAGTACCTGAACGTCGAATTGACCTTCGATCCGAAGACCAAGCGTTTTGTCGGCAACGACGCCGCCAACGCCTTGCTCGCAGGCGCCCCTCCACGCGCCGAATGGGCTCCCGCCTATAAACTGGCGTAGTCCGCTGGATCCGCATTCTCTCTCCCTCCCTTCAACCCCCGACGACCGCAAGGCGTCGGGGGTTGTTGTTGTGAGCTTCATTAGCCTCACACGAAGGCACAAAGGCACGAAGGTTTTGAGGTGGGTGACTTTGCGATCAATCCCAGCAAGCGGGGTCGTATTGCCCATATCTCCCGCACTTCTCGCTCACATAACAATACAAAGCTCCAATACCCCGCCTAAAGGCCAATGCCATTAGGGAAAGGGCGGCGAGGCTGATGATCTCCCTTTGGCGAACGAATTGAGGGCTGAAAGCCCGGAGTGATACCAGCCTTGGGCAACGCCCAAGGTTGGCGTTAGTTTTAGATGTTGAGGGCTGAAGGCCCGACGTCATTCAGGGATGATCGTCGTGGGCAGGATTGCTGAGACCGGGCCTTCAGCCCTCAAGGGTTGTTTGGTCATCTATTCCTTGGGCGGTGCCCAA
>NZ_BATR01000127.1 GCF_000739655.1 Verrucomicrobium sp. BvORR106
TTTCGCCGGGCGATGTGAGGTTGGGTATCCCCTGGAATGTCGTCCGGGTGATGGAGATGAGCGACGGCGCTAGCACGGGGGCTTTGCTTCTGCCTAATCGCCTGTCTCCTGGCAGCCTTGGCCGTGGCTGGTTGGTGATGGGCTTCGCTTTTGCTGTACCGTGTCTCGCGCCTTGTCGCGGTTGGAAAACGGTGTCGAGCCACCGTACTCCAAGACGCTTCGCGACGGAGAGCGTGGTGATCGAAGGAGTCTGGTCAAGGGTGGTTCACACCTTGCTTGGCGCTTCTTTCCAGCGTGCATCAACAAAACTCGCGCCAGCGTCTTGGAGTACGGTGGCTTGACACCGTTTTCGCCGGGCGATGCGAGGTTGGGTATCCCCTGGAATGTCGTCCGGGTGATGGAGATGAGCGATGGCGCTAGCACGGGGGCTTTGCTCCTGCCTAATCGCCTGTTTCCGGACAGCCTTGGCCGTGGCTGGTTGGTGATGGGCTTCGCTTTTGCTGTACCGTGTCTCGCGCCTTGTCGCGGTTAGAAAACGGTGTCGAGCCACCGTACTCCAAGACGCTTCGCGACGGAGAGCGTGATGATCGAAGGAGTCTGGTCAGGGGTGATTGACACCTTGCTTGGCGCTTCTTTCCAGCGGGTATTCTAAAACACGCGGGCGCTCCTTGAAAGCGCTCCAGTAGAGGTCACCTCAGCGCGTCCAAGTCTTCAGGAGATCCGGCAGAATCACATCCGCCGAGCCTTGAATGACGGTGAAGTCTGGGACCTGACGTTTGGCATCCAGGTCCACGTAGAACTTGGTGGCGTACTCGTGAGCGCATGAACACAAGCCTGCTGCAGGATAGACTTTTAGCGAAGTTCCCACCACAAGCACGCGTCCTGCGCTGGCGACTTCGTTAGCCGCCAGATCAATCGCCTTCACCTCTTCTCCGAACCAGACAATGTGGGGGCGGAGCTGGGAGCCTTTTTCGCAGAGGTCTCCGAGGGCGATGGGCCGGGAGCCCAACTCGTAAACGAGGGATTCATCGCTGGTGCTGCGGGCTTTGTTGAGCTCGCCATGCAGGTGGATCACTCGGGTGGAACCAGCCCGTTCATGCAGGTCGTCCACATTCTGAGTGACTACCACCACTTCAAAGCGGTCTTCCAGTTCTGCAATAGCACGATGTCCGGCATTGGGTTCCACCGAGGCCGCTTTGGTGCGGCGCTCATTGTAGAATTCAAGCACCACCCCCGGCTGGCTCGCCCATGCACGTGGAGAGGCCACGTCTTCAAAGCGGTATTGCTTCCAGTAACCGTTGTTGTCCCGGAAGGTCGGGAGCCCGCTGGGGGCACTGAGGCCCGCCCCGGAGATCACGACGACCTTCTGGGAATTGAATGCACTTGGGTTCATTTTCCTTAACCTCGATCGGGCTTCCGCCGATCCCTCTGAATTGTCTTAAGCCCCGGGTGTAACCACCTCTTCCACCATTTTCCAGGTGTAGTCGTACTCGCCCTGAAACATGTCCCACTCCTCTGTGCTCACCGTTTCGAAGCTGGGAGCATGAAAATCTTTCTGGCTGAACCGGGCCTTGTTCATCTCACGGCTGAAATACTTCAACCAGGCGAGGTCAGGGTGGTAAAGCTGCCCCCGCATCTTGAGCACATGCGACTGGGGAAATCCCTCCAGATCGAAGGTGGTGATCTCCGCGTTGTCTGGAACTTCGACGTAATGCTCAATGGTGACCTTGATCGTCTTCATGGGAGGTGTCGAGGGTGTAGCTTGACTGATGGCAGTTATATCGATTCGAAAACATGCCGCTAACGCCTTGGATTTGAGCACTGATTCTCCGGGATGCGAGGAAAAAAGTGACCGAGGCATAGGGGAAACCCTCATTTTGCCCTTCCACTGTCCTAATTTTTTAGCGGAAGAAACCCTATAAACTTCCGCGACATAACCCACATTTTGGTGCCACCGTGACGGGGACTGCTCCTCCTACAACGATGTGAGAGGCAACGTATTATAGGGAAAATTAGTATTCTTCTGCCGTGGACCCGGTCCGCGGCGAGAATGAAGGAGCGTTCATTCTTGAGGGGTGCAAAAATGCCCCCTGCAAAATTCTACTAACTTCTAAGAGGAAAAATTACGTTCGGCGCGACCTCCCGTCGAATATCTGGAAAAAATTCTAGAAAATCGCTCTGAAATTCCTGGTAGTGAGTTTCGAGCACTGCCATCGCGGGGCAGAGATCGACCGGGCGTTTGAGCCGTTTCCCCATACGATCCAGCACTTGAGAGAGCTCTTGGACGTTTCCGTACTGACTCAGCCAACCGTGATCGCGGATCTGGTCCAGCCGCAGCAGGGCCAAGGGCGGCAGGGTCGCCCGCCAGGGTTCGACAGAGCGGAAGAACTCCTCCAGAAACTCTGGCAACTCCACCTGGCAGTAGCTGTCCCAGTTCTTGGTGAGAAAGTGATCGTAGAACAGATCAGCAAACACCTTGCCGAAACGCCGGAGGGGCGGCTCAAACCGCCGCGCGCTCCGGGTCACGACCAGATGGGAATCGGCATAGGCATCGATGAGGCGGTGTCGGTGTACTCCGGCCAGGAACTCCTCCGGCAGTGCGACCAAGTCACTGCTCCGAACCAGATCTGGCAGCAGGTTCCCGATCCGGAAAGCTCCGCTGCGGTCAGACAAGACGAGATGCGCCAGCCAATTCACAGGAGGGAGACTTTCTAGTTCACCCGCCCAGCATCCCGTTGCCGGTTGGGCGCAGCCGTCTGACTAGAGCTTGTGGCCCATCTTGGTCCGCTTGGTTTCCAGGTAGCGGGCGTTGTGCTCATTCGGTTCCAGCTTGATGGGGATCTGCTCCACAATGTGAAGCTTGTGCCCCTCCAGACCCACGACCTTTTTGGGGTTGTTGGTCATGAGGCGAATGTTCCGCACGCCGAGATCGAAGAGAATCTGGGCCCCCATACCGTAGTCGCGCAGGTCCATGGCGAAGCCGAGTTTCTCGTTGGCTTCGACCGTATCCAGACCTTCCTCCTGCAGCTTGTAGGCGTGGATCTTGGCAGCCAGGCCGATCCCCCGTCCTTCCTGGCGCATGTAGAGGAGGACTCCTCTTCCCTCTTGCTCGATCCGCTTCAGGGCGGTGTGGAGCTGACCTCCGCAGTCGCAACGCCGGGAGCCAAAGACATCGCCCGTCAGGCACTCGCTGTGCACACGGACGAGCACGGGATCTCCGTCATCGATTGAGCCCTTGACCAGCGCCAGATGGTTTTCCCCATCCAGCTTGCTCTTGTACAGATGCAGGTCGAAGTCACCGTAGTCGGTGGGCATCTTGATCACCTGCTCGCGCTCCACCAGCTTTTCACGTTCCTGCCGGTAGCGAATCAGGCTCTCGATGGTGCAGACCTTGAGGCCGTGCTGGCGGCCGAACTCCAGCAACTGAGGCAGGCGGGCCATGGTGCCATCGTCATTCAGGATCTCGCAGATGACCCCGGTAGGCTCCAGTCCGGCCATCTTGGCCAGATCGACAGCGGCTTCGGTGTGCCCGGCGCGGCGGAGCACGCCGCCGTTCTTGGCGATGAGGGGGAAAACGTGTCCCGGCTGGACGAGGTCGGTCTCCTTGCTCTGGATGTTGGCCAGCACGGAGATGGTATGAGCCCGGTCCTGGGCGCTGATGCCGGTGCTCACGCCGTGGGCAGCGTCCACGCTGACGGTGAAGTTGGTGGAAAACGGATCCTGGTTGCGCTTCACCATGGCGCTGAGTCCCAGACGCTGGGCATACTCCTCAGTGACGGGCACGCAGATGAGGCCTCGGCCGTATCTCGCCATGAAGTTCACCGTCTCTGCGGTGGCCAGTTGAGCAGCACAGATCAGATCCCCTTCGTTCTCACGGTCCGCGTCGTCGGTGACGATCACCATTTTTCCGGCCCGAATGTCGGCAAGCACAGCTTCAATGGGAGCGAAAGGAGAGTCATCTGGCATGGGACGGAGACGTTCAATTGGTCTGTTGCAGGGTTCAAGTACTTCTTCGCCTGTGACCCGCCTTTCGTTGCAACAAACTGAGTCTCCAATCAGAACTGAAAGTAGAGGAACTCGCTGGACTTCACCATGCGTAGCAGGCTGATGGCGAGCCCGGCGGAGATGAGGAGCGACCAGACGAGCGAGGGACGCCAGAGGAGCCGACGAGTCCACGGCTGACCGGACGGCTCCACTTGCCGCATGAGTTCCTGGCTGTTGGGCAGGTACTTCACGATGGCCAGCAGGGCGGCCAGAGTGAGCCATTGGCTGATGCCCCGGAAGATGAGCCACGGCGCGTCTGAATGAGCGAGCACGGGCAGCCAACCCAGCCCCAGATTCCGCAGGAGGCCGACATACGACTGGGGGAGCTCCACCCCGTTCATGCCGGCCATGGCCTTCAGCATCTCCCCGGCACGAGTCAGCGAATCAGACCGGAAGACCACCCAGGTGGCGACGATGAAGAGGAAAGTGGCCAGCCACCCTGCCTCCCGTCTCCACCAGGATGGAGCGGTAGACTCATCCCCTGCCTGCCCTGACCGGCGGCTCCCCCAAAGATGGGCGACGACGAGGGCCGCCCCATGCAGGCCACCCCAGACGATGAAGGTCCAGCCTGCCCCGTGCCAGAAGCCGCCGATCAGCATGGTGAGCATGAGATTGGTGTACCGCCTGGTGGGCCCCAGACGGTTGCCACCCAGGGGGATGTAAACATAGTCCCTTAACAGCTGGGACAGCGTCATGTGCCAGCGCCGCCAGAAGTCCACGATGGAGGTGGCCTTGTAGGGCGAGTCGAAGTTGAAAGGGATGCGGAGCCCGAACATCCAGCCGAGCCCGATGGCCATGTCTGAGTAGCCGGAGAAATCAAAGTAGAGCTGGAAGGTGTATGCCAAGGCGGCGGTCCAGGCGTCCAGAAAGGTCAAGGCGGTGCCGGGGGCGACGTCGAACACCTCCCCTGCCCATTGCCCCACCCCGTCAGCAATGCCGACTTTCTTGAAGAGGCCGATGATAAACCACGTGAGCCCCAGGGAAATCTCGGCACTGCGCAGCCCCTGCATCGGGTGCTGGTCAAACTGGGTCAGGAACTTGCGCGGGTGCAGGATGGGGCCCGCGATGAGGTGCGGGAAAAAGGAAACTACCAGAGCGAATATGCCCGGGCGCCGCTCGGCAGGAAAACCGCGGTACACATCCACCGCGAAGGCGACGAGCTGAAACGTGAAGAAGGAGACGCCCAGCGGCAGCGCCGCAGGCACGTGAAACATCTCCACCCACCGGGGCAGCGGCAGGTTCTCAAAGAGGAAGCCCGCATACTTGTACCAGCCCAGGACCAGAAGGTTCGCGGTAACGGCCGAGCCCAGCCACCACTTCCGGGCGGCCCCGCGGGCGGAGGCGATGCCGCGGCAGAGGAAATAGTTGGCCAGCACCACCGTGCCCAGCAGCAGGACATGCGGTGCATGCCAGCAGGAGTAAAAGACCAGCGAGCAGACGAGGAGCCAGTGCAACGCGACCTGGCGGCCAAGATGAAGACTGGCGAGATGCCAGCCCACCAGGGCGATGGGGAGGAAAATAAGAAGAAACTGGAAAGAGTTGAAGAGCATTGAGTCCAGTCAGCCTGCTGGCGTGGGTGTCAGATCAGCCGTTCATGGACCTCACCGGGGCACCTCGCTCCAGCGTTGCCGGAGACGGGCGAGATGGGTGGGCAGCATGGCTACTTCCAGCCTCACTCCGCAGGACGGATCGGGTCCGGCGGGATCCAGAAGGACGCGATCCAGGAGGCGGTCCCCCAGCCTCTGGGTGAAGTGAGAAGACTCCAGATAAAGCGGCAGGGAGGTGTCCGGCTGGCTCTTCATCTCCTTCATGAGAGCGGCCGGGGACATGCCAGCAGCTTCCGCCAGGGCGAAGTCCCAGATGACGGGCATGGGGCGTCCCAACCGGCGAGATCCCTCGTGGGCCTGCTGGAGCAGTTCAGACCGCCAGGCCAGCACGGTCTCCAGGTTTTCCTCTTCAATGCAGCGCTGCCAGAGCAAGTCATGCGTTGGGGAGATCACATAAGTGACCTCCACATCATGCCTGGCGGCCAGATCAAAGATGCGCTGCAGGTGCTCCCACTGGCGGCCAAAGCTGAGACGGCCTGAGAAGGGAATGAGACCGAGGCTGAAGCTCTTCTCCCAGTTCCAGTGTGGATTGGTGTGCTGTTTTTCCTGCAACCGCTGCCAGCAGTCGTGATTGTCGAGCTGCCCATCGGGGTAGTGCGTGATGTCGCTCTCCTTGGTGAAGAGCGTACGGGTGCCGGTGGAAGTGGCGCCCCAGGAAAGCAAGGCAAGATGGAGACGCGCGGCCGTTTCTGATTCACGAGTTCCATTTTGGAAGTGATCCAGCCAGCGGTCCCGCACTGCCGGGCGGACCTCTGGAGGAAGCTCCTGGCTGGCATAGTCCAGCATGATGAGGGCCTTCTTCACCGGAGCGACGGCTACGGCGTGCTCAAAGTACTTGGCCATCACCTCCAGCGGAGCCCCGGCGACGCCGAGGTTGTACACCGGTTGCTGAGTCCAGCCCGGATGCTGGGGAGATAGACCAATGTCCGCACGGGAGGAACCCAGAATGACCGTCTGCGGTTGCTGCTGGATTACAGCACAAGCCTTATAAAGACGCTCCTGACTGTGGAGGAAAGGCTGCCGGTCATTGATGCCCTTCAGTACGGGCGGATCAAAGACGTTGTAGGGATTCATCACCCAGTTGAAGCCAGCGGTCACCGCCAGCACCGCCACGGTGGTAGCCACCAGGCAGAGAAGGTACTTCCGGGTGGAAACCGCAGGTTCCCGAACCAGAGGCAATGGCTGCCGTTTGGGCATTTCCGGTGCTGGCTTGGGGAGTGGCTTCAACTGCTGCATGGCGCAACCCTAAGGCCCCAGCTTGGAGGGTTTTTTGCATGCATCAAGATAAATTTTCTGAGATGAATTATCCTTCCTTTTGCGGAGGAAGTCCCAGAGGTCTGCGCCATCCGGTGAGCCTCGGAAGAATCTCAATTAGCAATTCTTCTTGAGAACTCCGTAAGCAGAAGACAATAAGGCGGTTGGGACCTGCCCAACCGCCTTGAAAGCGAATCTGCGGATGTTGACGCGATCAGATGATGTTCGACTGGCCGCGGTACTTCTCGTGCCACTCAGCATACACCTTTGGTGAGATCTCGGAAGGTTTGATCTCGCTGCGGCCACCCCAAAACACGTTTGTGTACAGCACGGGAATGCCGATGCTCTCCAGGTGGCGGTCGATCGCCGCCTTGTGTTCCAGCACGCGCTGCTTGTCCGTGCCGTGGACCACGCCCATGATGTTGGCGTCGGCAAAACGGGGACCGCCCTCGCGCCAGTAGGCGTGGGTCATGATGTGGTGGCGGCCCACTTCAGAGCCGGCACGCTGCTGCATGCCCTCTGGCACACGCCAGTGGAACAGGGCGTTAAACTTGGTCACGCGCACGCCGGTTTGAGAAGGCTTCACGTGCTCCAGGAAGGTGGAGAAGCGGCCCAGGATGCCTTTGCGATCGAAGCCTTCGGCCACTTCACAGAAGCGGTCCACGCTCACGCCTGCTTCTGCCGCACGGGCCACCCAGGGCTCGGCGACGATTTCTTCCGGGGCGAGGTCGCGCTTCATGGCCACGAGCACGTCCCATTCCTCTTGATCGAGGTCCACGATGTCCGGCGTGATCATTTCCGCGGGCTCATCGGACTTGTCGCCGAGTTCCATCGTCTTCCGGCGGACGTGGCCGACGCCCAGAGCGAAGATCCCCTTGGGCTGCATGATGATGTACTCCTCTGCGCCCAGCAGACGCTTCAAAGCATCGGCATGCTCGGAGATTTCCTTCCCCTGGGGCACCTTGATGGTGGTCCAGAGCTTGAAGTCGGATCCGCTCACCTCGCGGTCGGTGGAGCGCAGCACCACATGGCCGCTGAAGGGATCTTCCTTCACCATGAAGTCAAAGGCGGCTTCGATCTTGTCCGCCGGGATCTTCCAGGCCACCAGGCCGCCATCGGCCAGCTTGTTCGCCAGCAGGGTCTGCCGCACACGGCGGATGACTCCGGCACGGAGCATGGCCTGAATGCGCTCCAGCACTGTCTCCAGCGGCAGTCCGGAACGCTCCGCGACGTAGTTGAACGGGTGGCGGTGGAAGCCTTTGATCTGGTCTTCGGAGACCTCGAGGATCTTCGCGTTGACGGCATCAGTGTGCTCAATGGGAACAGAATCGGCAATCATGAAAAAAGTGGGGTGAAGCGGGCAGAATCAAAAATACGTCGGCTCCGGGGCATTTCTGGACATCTGACGGCAAAGACCGGGCGAAAATTGCGCGGCCCCTGCCCTTCTGCGGACGCGGTTTAGAGCATCTGATCGAGGAACTTCTCAGGCACAAAGGGCTCAAAGTCATCCATTTGCTCGCCCGTGCCGACGAAGCGGGCCGGGATGCCCAGCTCCTGCTGGATGGCGACGAGCACGCCGCCCTTTCCGCTGCCGTCGAGCTTGGTGACGATCACTCCCGTGAGCGGGACGGTCTTGTTGAACTCCTTGGCCTGCTGGAGGGCATTTCCTCCCGTGGTGGCATCGACCACCAGGAGCACTTCATGAGGCGCGGTGGGATCTTTTTTCCCCAGCGTGCGGGTCACCTTGCGCAGCTCCTCCATGAGGTTGTGCCGGGTGTGGAGACGCCCCGCGGTATCGCAGATGAGGAAGTCCGCCTTCCGCGCGATGGCGGAGCTGTAGGCATCGAAACACACGGCGCTGGGGTCCCCGTTCGGTGGCCCCTTGATGATCGGCACGTCCACGCGCTTGGCCCAGACTTCCAGCTGCTCCACGGCGGCGGCGCGGAAGGTGTCGGCAGCGGCCAGCACCAGGCTGTGACCTTGCTTCTTCAGCAGATTGGCCAGCTTGGCGGTTGAAGTCGTCTTGCCCGTGCCGTTTACCCCGACGATGAGCAGGACCTTGGGCTTGTCCGCAAACGGCTTTACCGGCGCGACGGATTCCGGAAGGCTCTTCCGGATGTGCTTCTTGGTGACCTCGACAATGTCCTGATCGTGCAGCTTCCGGGCCTGCTCCTTCAGGTCGTCCACAATCTGCATGGACAGCTTGGCCCCGAGGTCGCCTGCAATGAGCTGCGCCTCGAGATCGTCCCAGTCAATGTCCGCCTTGGTGAAGCGCTGGATGAGTTTTTTAAAGAATCCGGCCACAGAGCGGGTAGGAAAAAAGATTTACGGTTGGGGGGAGGACGGGGCCTGACGTCCCGGGAGGCTCTTGGCAATCTTGTCCAGCACGCCGTTCACAAACGAGCGCGTCTGGGTGTCGCCAAAGACCTTGGAAATCTCCACGGCCTCGTTGATCACCACCGGCACGGGGACCTCGGTGTGGAGCATCTCATAGACGGCGAGCCGCAGGATGTTGCGATCCACCACGCCCAGGCGCTCAAAGCGGAAGTTCTCCAGGGTGGCGGCGATGTGGTCATCGATCTGCACCTGATGAATCTTGATGCCGTCCACCAGGGACTCAGCGTGAGCCCGCACGTCCTGGGTGGCGCTGTGGAGCGTCCAGAATGCGGCACGGTCCGTGTCTTCCACCTTGCCATGCACATCGTGCGCAAAAAGGAACTGCATTGCCGCCTGGCGGCCTTCGCGTCGTTTACCGATGGCCATGAGCGTTATTTGGAGGACTGGGAAAAGGGAAAGGTGAGGCGGAGTTTTTCAAAAAGCTGGACCATGTTCACGGCCACGCGACCGGCTTCGGTGCCGCGGTTCAGGCGGTCGCCAAAGCAGCGCACTTTGGCCTGCTCCTCGTTGTCGAGCAGCAGCACCTCATGCACGATGGGGGTGCAATGCGCCACCGCCATGCGCTGGAGGGCATCGGTGACGGAGGCACCGACCAGGTCGCCATGCTCCGTTTCCCCACGCAGGATCACGCCCAGGGCGATGACCGCGTCCGGCTCTGTGTTGCGGAGGACAAACTCAGCGCAGACAGGGATCTCAAAGGCACCCGGCACCCGGTAGGTCATGACCTGGGCCTGAGGCAGCAATTCGTCGAGTTCTTCACGCACCGAATCAAGGAGGGCCTGAACGTAGGTCTCGTTATAGAGACTGGCCACGATGGCAATGTTCGCCCGACTGGTCGAAACTTGGGGGCGTGAAGGTGCGTCTTGGGACATGGGGCGGGAGATTTAATGTCGGATGGGGAAAGATTCAACAAATTGTGTACTCCCAACGCTCTCAGATGGAGGTGATATCGGTTTCTGCGACCAAAACTTGGAATTTCAGCCCGCGCATGGGGGCGCCGCAGTTGTGAAAACGGACTCCCCGATACACGTAGTCGGCCAGGGCGCGATGCGTGTGGCCGAAGTAAACCTCGTCTGTGCCGCTCTCAGGCCCCTGCCCCACCTCCCCCAGGTAGCCCAGGAGCCGACGCGCCACCAGTCGCTTGGGGAAGATCAGGCTCGCCCCGGCCCGATGGAGGCGCAGGCGGATGGCACCGCCGTAGAGCAGATTCATCGCCCGCCCGCGAGGTCGGTGATGGGCGGTCCGGCTGCGTGACCGGATGAGCTTCTCCTCCGTGCACCGGGGATTGGCCGAGTCGCCATGGAGGAAGACCGTGTTGGCGACCCGGAAGAGGTAGGTTTCCACTCTCAACTGGGGAGCCTCTTCAGACAGGAGGACCAGACGCTCCCGCAGGGCGGGATGATCGTCGTGATTCCCCAGCAGCAGGACAAAGGAGTGCGCCGGGTGGGCGCTCATCAATGCCCTGAGCCAGCGGGTGGCCGCCTCGGCGGTGGCCTCCGCCGAGCCGTGAATGGACCACTTGAAGTCAAAAAGGTCCCCTCCCAGAACCACCAGCGAGCTCTCGCGGATCCGTTCATGAAGGAGGGGCATCCATTGCTCGGCGAGGGTGCGTTGGGAGAAAAGGTGAAGGTCAGAGACAAAGCAAATCTTCATATTGGGAAATGGGAGAGGCCCTGAGGGGTGCGGGGCAGGTTCTCAGTCCCGCTGGGAGACCCGGGCGTTCATTCATGCGAGGGCGACGCATGCCACCGACCCGGCCCCCATGCGCGATCCAGCGGCATGAGTTCCATCAATGCCAACCAGTCGGAAGACAATCGCGATGACATGTCCGGAGCCGAAGCCGTCACCAAGATCAAGGAGCTGGTGGGCAAGGCGCAGACCTGCTTCTTCGTCACCGGGGCGGTGGTGGAGGGCTCCAGCGGGGCCCGGCCGATGAATGTGCGCAAGGTGGATGACGACGGGAACTTCTGGTTCCTGAGCGCTTCAGACAGCCACCTCAATGAGGAGCTCGCGATCGATCCGGACGGGGTGCATCTCTATTTCCAGGGATCGCCCCACTCCGGCTTCCTCCATGTGCAGGGGGCGGCCACCGTCTCCCGGGACAAGGCGGTGATTCATGAACTCTGGGAGCCGCTGCTCAAGACCTGGTTCACCGAGGGAGAGGCGGATGAACGCATCACGGTGATCAAGGTGGAGCCCAATGGAGGCTACTACTGGGATACCAAGCACGGCATCCTGGTGGCGGGCATCAAGATGGTGATCGGTGCCCTGGCGGGCAAGACGCTGGACGATTCCGTGGAGGGCACGCTGAAAGTAGGATGAAGGCGTGCAGTTCCCGCTGGAACGAGGTTGCCTGACACTTCCGCCCCGTCTTAGAGTCTCCGTTTCGCCTGATCACCCGCTCTCTCGTGATCACGCTCCCCACCTTCCCCATCAAGAATGAAAGCCTTCCGGTGCTGCTGCTCCAACACCCTCTACTTTGAAAACAGCCACTGCCTCCAGTGCGGGGTGCAGGTCGGGTTCGATCCCGCTACGTCCACGATGGTGCCGCTGACAAAGGACTCCCCCTTCCAGTGGTGCAACAACGGCCTCCAGCACGGCGTGTGCAACTGGGTGGTGCCGCGGGACCCCGCAGGCTCGCTCTGCGTGGCCTGCCAGTTCAACCACATCATCCCCAATCTCAGCGTGGAGCCCGGCGTCCCGGCGTGGGCGCGGTTTGAGCGGGCCAAGCGGCGCTCCCTCTACTCCATCCTCCAGCTGGACCTGCCGCTGGTGAACCGCGTGAAGGATCCGGTGTACGGACTGGCGTTTGATTTCCTCGTGCCCACGCCCGCCCAGGCCGTGACCACGGGCCACCAGAATGGGGTGATCACCATGAACCTGGAGGAGGCGAGCGACTCCATCCGGGAGCGCAACCGGGAACAGCTGAGGGAACCCTATCGCACGCTGCTGGGCCACTTCCGCCATGAGCTGGCGCACTACTACTGGTATCTGTGGTTCGAGAAACCACCGGTGAACTTCGACCTCCTGAACGGCTTCCGGCAGGTGTTCGGTGATCACATGCAGGACTACGGCTCCGCCCTCCAGCGGTACTACGCCGCCGGTCCCCCGCCCAGCTGGCAGCTCACGCACGTCTCTGCCTACGCCACCATGCACCCGTGGGAAGATTGGGCGGAGACCTGGGCGCATTACCTGCACATCACCGATGCTCTGGAGACCGCCCGGGAGTTTGGCATCAGCGCGGAGCGGACCCCCAGTGAGACCAGCTTCGACCCGGCCACCATCCTCCTGCCACCGCCGCTGACGGAGGAGGATCCCTCGGACTTCCTGGATCTCATCCACCGCTGGTCCGCGCTCTCCCCGGCGCTCAATGAGATCGCCAGCAGTCTGGGGCAGCGCAATCTCTACCCCTTCGTCCACTCCACCACCACGGTGACGAAGCTCTACTTCATCCACCAGATCATCCAGTTGGCGGAAAATCGGGCGAGCTCGCCTTCCGCCGCTCCGGTCGCGAACCAATCCTCGGCCCCGGCACCTGCTGGCAACCGGCCCGCTCCGGCCTCTGAGGCGGCTCCTGCGCCTGGGATTGCCCCGCTTCCGTCTGAAGTTGCACCGGACAATCTCACCAAGGACTTGCACACCGCACAGGCTCAAGCTATCCGCAAGGAATGAGTAAAGTTCACAAGATCGCAGTTCTTGCCGGTGACGGCATTGGCCCTGAAGTGATGGCGGAGGCCATCAAGGTGCTTGGCACCATCACCACCAAGTTTGGCACCCAGTTCGAGTTCAACGAGCAGCTGGTGGGCGGCGCGGCCATTGACGCGAAGGGCAAGGCCCTCCCTGAGGACACCCTGGCGGTCTGTGAACAGAGCGATGCGATCCTCTTCGGCAGCGTGGGCGGCCCCAAGTGGGAGAAGCTCCCGCCGAACGAGCAGCCCGAGCGCGGTGCGCTGCTGCCGCTGCGCAAGCACTTTGGCCTCTTCGCCAACCTGCGCCCCTCCATCTGTTACCCTTCCCTGACGCACGCTTCTCCCGTGAAGGACGAGCTCATCCAGGGTGGCTTCAACGTCCTGTGCGTCCGCGAACTCACGGGTGGCCTCTACTTTGGCCAGCCGAAGTTCCGCAAGGAGATCGACGGTGAACTCACCGCCGTGGACACGATGGTGTACAAGAAGAGCGAGATCGAGCGCATCGCGCACGTCGCCTTCAAGGCCGCCCAAGGTCGCCGCAAGGAACTGACTTCCATCGACAAGGCCAACGTGCTGGAAAACGGCCTGCTCTGGCGTGCCACGGTGGAAGAGGTGGCCCAGTCCTACCCGGACGTGAAGCTCTCCCACCTGTATGTGGACAACGCCGCCATGCAGCTCATCAAGAACCCGCGCGGGTTTGATGTGGTGCTGTGTGAGAACCTCTTCGGCGACATCCTCAGCGATGAGATGGCCATGATCGCAGGTTCCCTGGGCATGCTGGCCAGCGCCAGCCTCGGCAAGGCCAAGGGTGACGGCCTGTACTTTGGCCTCTTCGAGCCGAGCGGCGGCACCGCCCCGGACATCGCAGGCAAGGGCATCGCCAACCCGATCGCCCAGATCCTCTCCACCGCATTGCTCCTTCGTTTCTCCCTGGGTCTTGAGACCGAGGCGCAGGCGATTGAGGCTGCCGTCCGCAAGGTGATCGACGACGGTCTGCGCACGGGCGACATCTACAGCGGTGCAGAAGGCACGCGCAAGGTAAACACTCGCGAGATCGGCGAGGCGATCAGCCAGGCCATCTAAGACTCTGAATGTGACGAGGTTGGAACAAGCCGCCGCTTGCGGATCACATTCCGGCCTCGTCACTCTTTTCTGTGCAGGCATGGCGTCAACCATGCTTCACAAAACCAAAATTCCGCCAGTTGACGCCTTACAGACTCTCCACTAGTTTCGCCAGAATGAAAGTGCACCCCGTCCTTCGTGTCACATTGACCACTGCCTCTGTGCTGGCAATTGCCGTGCCATCCGCACCGGCCGTTGATCTTGGCAAGGCCAACCCCCTGAAGTGGTTCAAATCCAAGGAGGATGCGGTGCCCTCAGTGTCGGAGAAACAATCCCAGGAAGCGGCTGCTGATGCCATGCTGCGCGATGCCCGCACAGCTTCCTCCACGGGGAATGCCGGTCGTGCCCAGTCCATCTACAAGGATGTGGTGGCCCGCTACAAGTTCACGGATGCCGCAGCGGAAGCCCAGTTTGAGCTCGCTCGCGGTCTGCGCACTTCAGGTAAACTTCAGGATGCTTACGACGGGTTCCAGAAGTTCATCGACAACTACCGCCAGAGCCCCCGCTTCGCCGAAGCCCTGCAGCAGCAGTTTGAGATCGCGGAAGAAGCCAAGGCCGGCAAGAAGCAGCCCTCCCTGCTGCTCATCCCCATGAAGCTCGACAAGTCCGAGCTCGTGAAGATGTACGAAGGCGTGATCAAGAACTCCCCGTACGGCAAGTATGCTCCGTACGCCCAGTTCGCCATTGGTGAGGTGTATCAGGACGACGGCGACAAGCCGATGGCCAATGCCTCCTACCAGGCCGTGGTGGAAAACTATCCCAACACCAAGCTCGCTTCCGAAGCTCAGTTCCGCATTGGGGCCATCAGCAGCGCCGCTGCTCGCAAGACGCAGGACGCCCAGAACCTGACCGCCACGCGTGACGCGCTGGAAACTTACAAGGCTGCCAACCCGACGGGTGAACGCACCGGTGAGGCCGAGTCCCTGATCCAGGAGGTGAATACCTCCCAGTCCTACCGCTCCCTTGAGATCGGCAAGTTCTACGAGAAGGCTGGCAAGCCCAAGGCGGCCGCCATCTACTACAACGAAGCCATCAAGTTCGGCGCACCTGACGCAGCCCTCGATGCCCGCAATCGCCTCGCCGGGCTGGCCTCCGCCTTCCCTGAGGAGATGAAGGAGCAGGTCGCCAGTGGCAATGCCGACTACACCGTGCCAGCTGCCGTGAACCTCAAGAGCCGTGATGAGTATTCCGGTCCTCCCGCACCGCTCGTCGCCAAGGTCAACCGCAAGCCGGAAATGCGCGTGGAGCCTGATAGCTTCCAGCCCGTGCCGCTCAAGGAGCCCGATCTCCCGACCCGACCCGGTGCTGTGGACGCCGCTGGTCCTGGCATGATCCTGCCTCCGGCTGCTGGTGGCGAGCCGCCGAAGCCCGCTCTGGCTCCCCTGCCCGTGCCCCCAGCACCTGCTGGTCAGCTTGAGGCCCCCTCCCTGGCCCCGCTCCCCGTGCCCCCGGCTCCTGCTCCTGAGGCTGTGCCGGCCCCGGCCCCCGCTCCAGAAGCTCCCAAGGCAAACTGATCCACTGGCATCACTCCCAAGTTTCCGGCCAACCTCATCACTCCCATTACATGAAAAAGTTTGCCTTTTTGCTCGCTCCTCTGGCCCTCTCTCTTTTGACGCAGTGCGCTGGCTACCAACTCGGTGCCAGCAAGCCCGCCAAGATGGCGAGCGTGACCAAGCTGGCGGTTCCCACGTTCAAGAACGACACGTTGGAACCCCGTCTTGAAGTACTGGCCACGAACGCGCTGATCAAGAAGATCCAGGCGGACGGTGCCTACAAGATCGTGCCAGCCTCAGAGGCTGACGCGGTGCTGAACGCCACCATCGTCGACATCCATCGCAGCCAGTTCCGCGCTGTGCGCAGCAACACCCTGCGTACCAGTGAGCTCCTCATGCGTCTGCAGATCCGTTACACGGTGAACGACAGCGCAGGCACGGAACTCCTGGCAGGCCAGGCCTCCGGAGCGTCCAACATTGTGCTCGACCCGAACGTGCAGCTCACCGAGCGTCAGGCCCTGGCCGATGCCGCCGAGCGTCTCTCCACGTCTCTGGCCAGTCAGATTTCGGAAGGCTGGTAAGCGCCCGCCTTTTTCCGGCAACCATCACTCCCTACTCTCCCCGGGCGCTGCACCAGCAGCGCCCGTTCTTTTTCCGCCATGTCTGAAGTGACAGCGCCAAGCTCTGGCAAGCTGCAACTGGTCGCCACCCCCATTGGGAACCTGGGCGACTTCTCCCTGCGGGCGGTGGAGGTGCTCAAGGCCGCCACCCTGGTGGCCTGCGAGGACACCCGCCGCACCATTCACCTTCTGCAGCATCACGGGCTGCATCTGCCGCTCGTCTCGCTCACGGAGCACAACGAGGCCCGACGCATCCCGGAGTTCATCGAGAAGCTGCAGGACGGGGCCAGCATCGCGCTGGTGTCGGATGCCGGGTTCCCCACGGTGTCAGATCCAGGCCAGCGGCTCGTGCATGCGGTCATCGCCGCAGGCATCAAGGTGGAGGTCATTCCCGGGGCCACGGCCGTGCTGACGGCGCTGGCGGGGTCGGGGCTGCCCACGGTGCCGTTTTACTTCGGCGGCTTCCTCCCGCACAAGAAGGGCCAGCGGGACAAGGAGATGGAGGTGGCCATGGCGCGCGAGTGCACGAGCGTGTACTTCGAGTCCCCGTATCGTCTGGTGGACACGCTGCAGATGATCGCCAATCGTGCGCCCAATCACCCGGTCGTCGTGGCCCGCGAACTCACGAAAATGTTTGAGGAATTTCAGCGCGGATCGGCTCAGTCCGTGCTTAACCACTTCGCAATGAAAGCTCCCAAAGGAGAAATCACGCTGCTCATAGCCCCGGCGGAACTTCCCAAGTGGATGACCCGCCAGAACAGCGGTTCCGACGATAAGGAATAACGAGTCTCCTTGCTCCCCAGCAACCTCATCACAAACGCTTCCCCCCAACGATTTAACACCATGTGGCAATCCGAATCCACCCCCTCTCCTGAAGCGCCCGTACCTCTGGATGATGCCGAAGTGGCAACGTCCCTGAAGGCCTCCATCCGGAACCACCTTCTCTTTACCCTGGCGCACGATCCGACGACCGCACGGCGGGCGCATTGGTGGACGGCGACCTGCATGGCCGTTCGTGACCGGGCCCTGGCCATCTCGTTCAAGACGATGGCCGCCCACCGCAGCAAGAACACGCGCCGGGTGAACTACCTCTCCCTGGAGTACCTCATGGGGCGCCTGCTGGAGAACAACCTGCGCAACACGGGCCTGTATGATGCGGCCAAGTCCGCCCTCGGTGAGCTGGGCCAGGACCTGGAGACGATCATCAACGAAGAGGCTGACATGGGCCTGGGCAACGGCGGCTTGGGACGTCTCGCCGCTTGTTTCCTGGATTCCCTCTCCACGCTGGACCTCCCGGCGGTGGGCTATGGCATTCACTATGAGTTTGGCCTCTTCCGCCAGGAGTTCGTCAACGGCCGTCAGGTGGAGCAGCCGGATCCTTGGATCCGCGATGGCAACCCGTGGAACATCGTCCGCCCTGAGTACAAGGTGGAAGTGAGTCTCTATGGCCGCGCCATCCAGCACTTCGATGACCGCGGGAACTCCGTGTACACCTGGGAGAACACGAAGAAGATCGTGGGTCTGCCCTGGGACATCCCGATCATTGGCTTTGATTCCAAGACGGTGAACTTCCTCCGCCTGTGGGAGAGCCGCGCGACGGATGAGTTCAACCTTCGCGTCTTCAACGAGGGCTCCTACATCGAGGCCCTGCATGACAAGGCGGCCGGTGAGACCGTCTCGAAGATCCTGTATCCGAATGATGCGACCGAGAGCGGCAAGGAACTGCGCCTCGTGCAGCAGTACTTCTTTGTCGCCTGCTCCCTGAGCGACATCATCCGCCGTTACAAGCGGGACAACCAGGGCTGGGAGGCCTTCCCGGAGAAGGTGGCGATTCAGCTCAACGACACCCACCCCGCAGTGGCCATCCCGGAACTGATGCGCCTCCTCACGGATGTGGAGCAGCTCCCGTGGCTTACCGCCTGGGACATCTGCCAGCGCACCTTCTGCTACACGAACCACACGCTGCTGCCTGAGGCGCTGGAGACCTGGAGCGTGCCGCTCTTTGAGCGCGTGCTGCCGCGTCACCTGCAGATCATCTACGCGATCAACCAGCACCTCATCACGAATGTTATTTCCAAGAAATGGCCGGATGATGTGGAGAAGATCCGCACGCTCTCGCTGATCGATGAGAACGGCGGCAAGTCCGTCCGCATGGCGCACCTCTCTGTGCACGCCAGCCGCCACACCAACGGCGTGGCCGCGCTGCATACCCGCCTGCTGAAAGAGAAGCTTTTCCCCGAGTTCAACGAACTCTATCCGGACCGCTTCCTGAACATGACCAACGGCATCACGCCGCGTCGCTGGCTCATGGTCTGCAACCCGGAGCTGACCTCGCTCATCAACGAGTCCATCGGCACCGAGTGGACCAGGGATGCCTCCAAGCTGCGTGCTCTGGAGTCCTTTGCGGATGATCCGGAGTTCCAGCAGCGCTTCCGCGCCATCAAGCGCCTGCACAAGGAGCGCCTCACGCATGTCATCAAGGACCTCACGGGGTACTCGGTGAGCGCGGATGCGATCTTCGACGTGCAGATCAAGCGTCTGCACGAGTACAAGCGCCAGCACCTGAACCTGCTGAACATCCTCACGCTCTACCGCCGCCTCCTACAGGATCCGGGGTATGACATGCAGCCCCGCGTCTTCATCTTCGCCGCCAAGGCCGCTCCCGGCTACTACCTGGCCAAGAACATCATCTTCGCCATCAACGCCGTGGCAGAGAAGATCAACAACGACCCGCGCATCCTGGGCAAGCTCAAGGTGGTGTTCCTGCCGAACTACGGCGTGACCCTGGCCGAGCGCATCATCCCGGCTGCGGACATCTCCGAGCAGATCTCCACCGCGGGCAAGGAAGCCAGCGGCACCGGCAACATGAAGCTGGCCCTCAACGGCGCGCTCACCATCGGCACGCTCGATGGCGCGAACGTGGAGATCAAAGACGAGGTCGGCGACGACAACATCTTCATCTTCGGCCTCACGGTCGAGGAAGTGGAAGACCTCCGCCTCAAGGGCTACAACCCCTGGGACTACTACTGGAACGATCCCGAGCTGCGCAACGCGATCGACTGGATCGGCAGCGACTTCTTCACCGGCAACTCGGACGACTTCAAGCCGCTCCGTGGCAGCCTGCTCGAAGGCGGGGATCCCTTCCTCTGCTGTGCGGACTACCGCACCTATGTGGACGCCCAGGGCAAGGTGGACGCCGCGTATCGTGATTCCGCGAACTGGACGCGCATGAGCATCCTCAACACCGCACGCATGGGCTTCTTCTCCAGCGACCGCACCATCAGCGAGTACGCGAACCAGATCTGGAACCTGCCTCGGGTAGAGGTGGGCTGAGTGGCGGATTGACGCTCGATTGAATTGCTTGCTGGCCCAGCTCCGGATGTTCCGGGCTGGGCCAGTTTGTTTGATCAGGAGACACAAGACTCAAGACCTGAGCTCTCGCATGAGGGGGGCCACAGGCGTAGTCCGGCCCGCTGCGCGGGAGACTCCAGACTAGAAGACACAAGACTCAAGACCTGAGCTATCGCATGAGAGGTCGCCACAGGCGTAGTCCGGTTGTGCCAACCGGCTCAGGCGTCAAACGTCCCACGTCGATCTTTCCCATCCGCCATACCGCGGGGCCGGAGAACCCGCCTCCTTTACACTGCGGCCAAGTCATCTCGCAGCTTGTTCCTAAGTACAGGAGGCGGGGGTTCCTAGCCCCGCTCAATGGCCAAGCGTCCCACGGTGCCGCATCCTCCTTGACTCCCTCATCGGGAAGTTGGCTTGTCGACTTTGACGCTCTGATCCCGTCCGCCCGGATAGCCCGATGCCGGAGGCATCAAAGCCCTTAGCCGGAGATCGAAGGAGCGTAGCGACTGATACCTCCGGAAGGTCAAAGCGCGTATTGCATCCCGGAGCGGATGCCAGCGACGTCTCCTGATTGAGGCAACCGAAGCGGTCGCCCCTCTTCCCCCACATTCCCCGCAAACCCAAGCCCCCCATTCCCGTTTTCTCCTCATCCCTGCAGAGAACCACCTCACCCATGCGCGCCCTCTTCCTCCTCTGCCTCCTCATCGCCTGTAGCGCGCATTCTCCCCGAGCCCACGCGGAAGAACCCACCTCTCTCTCCCTGGCCCCGCACTTCCGCTCGCCGCAACCCGGCACTCCCATCGAGCTCCCGGACGGCACCTACAACACCAAGGCCTTTCGCACGCTCACCGGGCTTCGCGGCACCCCAGACCAGCCCATTCACATCCGCGCCGCCCACCGGGGTAAGGTCATCATCACCGGGGACGCAGGACTGATCCTCCGCGATTGCGAGCACGTCATCCTGGAAGGCCTCATCTTTGAGAACGATGCCGATCAGCAGTGCGTGCAGCTCGACAACTGCCGGCACGTGCGCATTACCCGCAACGTCTTCCGCCCCAAGGAGCGCGCCAAGCCCCGCCACTGGGAGCATTGGGTGACCGTGGACGGCGCCCGGAGCGCGGACAACCGCATTGATCACAATCTCTTTGAGCGCAAGGTCAACCGCGGCAGCCCGCTCTTCATCCGCGGGGATGACGCCGCCCTGGTCTGCTCCCAACGCGACCGCGTGGACCATAACCATTTTCGCGATGTGATTTACGCGAACCGCGAGAACGGGCACGAGACCATCCGCACTGGCGGCAATGACCTCGGTGCCGCGGGAAAGAGCTCCTTCACGATCATCGAGCACAACCTCCTGGAGCGTTGCAGCGGCGAGGACGAGATCATTTCGATCAAGTCCTCCGACAACGTGATCCGGAACAACACCTTGATCGACTGCCGCGGCGCCGTCTGCATGCGCCTGGGCAACCGCAATGAGGTCTCCGGGAACGTCATCATCGCCACGCAGGACGGCCCCGGCTTCGGCGGCATCAAGCTCTTTGGTTTCGAGCATCGGGTCACGGGAAACTACTTTCAGGGTCTCACCGGCACCAAACACGAAGCCCCCTTCGCCCTGACCCCGGGCATGATGGACGCGCCCAGCACCGAGAACATCCGGGACAAGTACGACGACATGACTGCCGCCGCCCCGACGCGTTGCCACATCGCCGACAACACCTGGATCGACTGCTCCCCACTCCAGTTCGGCTACGAGAAGGGCAAGGAAGACAAGAAATGGCCCCTCAGCCCGAACGGCTGCGTGTTCGTCAACAACCGCGTCCTCCGCATCCAGGCGCAGGTGAAGGCCATGCCCTTGATCATCCTGGGAACCGTCCGGGATCTGCAGGCTCGGGAGAATGTGCTGTATGACGCTGGAGCAACCTATTCAGGCAACTGGCACGAGAATTGGGGCACCTGGGTGACAGAGCTGCCGGAGGTGAAAGTCCCCAAACGATTGACAGAGGCAGATGTGGGGCCCGCTGCGCGGGAGACGCAAGACTAGAAGACACAAGACTCAAGACCTGAGCTCTCGCCTACGAGGTCGCCACAGGCGTAGTCCGGTTGTGCCAACCGGCTCACGCGCCAAGCGTCCCTTGATCCCATTCCCGCTCCGCCCATCCCACATACCGCGGGGCCGGAGACCCCGCCTCCTTTACTCCGCAGCCAAGTCACCTCGTAGTCTGTTCCCATGTAAAGGAGGCGGGGGTTCCCAGCCCCGCTCACGCCCCAAGCGTCCTACGAAAAACCGCCCCCAGTTAGCACCTCCTCGCCTGCGCCAGCTCAAGCCTTGGGTAGCACTGACTTTAGCCTAGGATTGGACAATCTACCTTCTGCGCAGGCCATCCGAATTCCTGCTTAAGTCCAGTTCCATTTTAGCCTGTCTATTTGCTTCTCTGCCGCCTGCAGTCGCACGGAAAAAGTTTGCAACCCGAGGTTCCGCACGGCGTACTGGTTCTATCAGCATAGTACGCATATGGACCTGCCTATAGATCCAACCATGGAGGCGAGATTGCTCGAGTTTTATGAACTAGCCAGTGCACGAGCCAAAAAAAAGTTTGGGGGAGCGGACGAGCAGTGGACGCTGCTGAGATTTGAATTTCGGGATGATGGTCCAAGAATGCAGCCAGATTTTTCTTCCAAACAGTACTCGATACACCTTTCACAACACGCGTACACTGAATGGCAGCAAGCTAGGCCCTATACGGCTGCTCATGAGATTGGACACGAAGTGATCCACACGCTCGCTCCGGTCACGCTAAGCGATGACACAAATTTGGAAGAGGGAGTGGCGACATGGTTCGCCAATGACTTCTATGAGGCAGTATGCAAGCAGAAATCTAACCACTGTGGCGACTCATACCGCAAGCAACTTGGACTTGTGAGCAGGATGCTTCGAAACAATAGCTCCGCCATCCAAAAGGTACGACGCACTACACCACGCTTTCGGGATGTGACAGCGGAACAGCTTTTTGCGCTCAAGGCCGGGCTGACCCGACAAGAATGCGACTATCTTGTCGAACCTTTCCCAGGTCGAGAGCTATGAGCCATCCACGAAGAACCAGGCTCATAAAAGGGCTGGATGCGCCTCCTTCGCCTCTCTGAATAGATCTCCCGAAACTTCAGGAAGCTTGCGGCATCGAATGCGTCACATGGAGCCCCAGTCGCCCCAAGTCAGCAACGAATTCCTGCGGCGAATTCAATTAAGTCTTGCCATGCAAGTAGTTCGACAAGGGAGCTGTATCGGAGTGCAGGCACTTTCACAATAGCCTGTCCTGAATGGCGCTGACTACAGTCCAAGGTGTTTGGGCATTGGGAGAGCAGGGCGATCTCATGGGACGCTTGGAGTGGACCGGGACAGTAGTGCCCTGAGGCTATGCGTCTACCTCTGGTATTTGATAACCAGCCACCCAGTGCCCCTGTAGCTGACGACGTGAGGAGACACTAACTGAAGCGTCTGCCGCTTGGCCGTTGCAACTTCATCACCAAGCCCCCCAACGCTCGTGCCCACAATAAAGGAAGCGGGGGTTCCCAGCCCCGCTCACACCCCAAGCCTCCCACGACACCCAACCACCCCAGGCATTCCCAACCCTGCGCCAGCTCAGGTCTTGAGTCTTGTGTCTTCCAGTCTGGTGTCTCCCGCTTCGCGGGCCGGTCATGCCAACCCCGCGACAATTTTCCAACCTCAAACCCCGCTCCGCGCACGAACTCCCTTTGACAACGAAAGGCTGATTCATACGTTCGTATGAATTCCGTCCCCCATGTCCCTTACCCTCGGCCAGCCCCCGGCCTCGACAGCCTCTGAACGCCCCCGGAGTTCTCATACCCGGGAGGCGCTGCTGGATGCTGCGGAGACGCTCCTCGTCGAGCACGGCGTGGCGGGCACCTCCACCCGGGCGATCATCAAGGCCGCCGGGGCCAATTTGGGCGCGGTGAACTATCACTTCGGCACCAAGGAAGACCTCGTGCTGGAAGTCTTTGCCCGCCGTCTGCGCCCGCTGAATCGCGACCGCATCGCGCGTCTGGACGCCCTGGAGGCCGAAGCCCAAGGCCAGCCCGTCCCCCTGGAAAAGCTCGTGGAGGCCATCGTGCGCCCCTCTGTGGAGGCCCGCGAGACCCGACCGGGGACGCACATGGCCCTTTTCCGGCTCATCTGCCGCGGCTTCCAGGATCCCAATCCCCAGCTCAAGGCGTTCTTGAATCGCGAGTGCGCCGAGTTCGCCACCCGCATCGATGCCGCCCTGCTGCGCGCCCTGCCCTGGCTGCCGCCGCAGGAGCTGGTCTGGCGGGAGCGCTTCCTTTTTGGTGCCCTGAACCACGGGCTCGATTCCTGGGTGTTCTACGACAACCTGCCGCATCCCAACCCCGAGATGCAGCCCATGCGGCCGGACCGCGAAGGCTTCATCCGCCGCTTGGTCGCGTTCATCGCCGCCGGGTTGTCCGCGCCGCTCCCTTGATTTCATCTGGTCGGGCCGCCCCAGGCCTGACGTCTCTTTTCCCCCTCTCAAAAACCCCTCGCAGCCTCATCATGAAATCCCCGCTCTCTCCGGCCCCGGGCCGACCTGGCTCCCAGTCAATATTTCATCGCACCTGTAACGGTCTCCTCGCAGGCGGGCTGGCGCTTGGGCTGCTCTCTGCCTGTGAAAAGAAACCCGCTGGTCCAGCCGCAGGCGGACCTCCCGGAGGCGCGCCGCCGCCGGTCGAGGTGGGATTTATCACAATCGAACCGCGCAAAGTCACGCTCACCCAGGATCTGCCCGGACGCACCTCCGCCTTCCGTGTCGCCGAGGTCCGCGCCCGCGTGAATGGCATCATCCAGAAGCGTCTCTTCACCGAGGGCGCGGATGTGAAGGAGGGTCAGGTGCTCTATGAGATCGATGCCGCGCCCTACCAGGCCGAGCTGGATCGTGCCCTGGGCGCGCTGGCCCGGGCGGAGGCCAATGCCGATGCCGCCAAGATCAAGGAGCAGCGTTATCAGCAGCTCATCTCCACCAAGGCGATCAGCCAGCAGGACTATGATGACGCGATGGCCACGCTGAAGGCGTACGATGCGGATGTGCTCTCCAGCAAGGCCGCCGTGCAGAGCGCGCGCATCAATCTGGACTACACCAAGGCCGCCTCGCCTGTGCCGGGTCGCGTGGGTATTTCCCAGGTGACCGAGGGCGCCTACGTGCAGGCCACCAACGCCACCCTCATGGCGACCGTGCAGCAACTCGATCCCATGTACGTGGACGTGCTCCAGTCCAGCAACGATCTCCTGCGCCTGAGAAAAGCCCTGGGCAGCGGCGAGCTGAGCACCGACAAGGAAGGCCGCGCCCGCGTGAAGCTCCTGCTGGATGACGGCACCGAGTACGCACAGGAAGGCGCGCTGCAGTTCTCCGATGTCTCCGTGAGCGCCAGCACGAGCTCCGTGACCATCCGGGCGATATTTCCTAATCCCAACGGCATCCTCCTGCCCGGTCTCTTTGTGAGAGCGCGTCTGGTGGAAGGCAGCAAGCAGGACGCCATCCTGGTGCCGCAGCCTGCCGTGACCCGCAACTCCAAGGGCGAGGCCACCGTCTTCGTCGTGGGCGCGGCCGACAAGGTCGAACTGCGGGTGCTGGAAACAGGCCGCACGGTCGGCAGTGACTGGCTGGTGCTCAATGGTCTGAAGGCGGGTGATCGTGTGATCATGAACAACCTCCAGCGCATCCGCCCCGGTGCCGCCATCAAGCCCACGCCGCTGCCTCCTGTGGGTGCCAGCGCGACGGCCGCTGCCAACACCGCCGCTGCCGCCCCCCAGAAGCACTAGCACGAGCATCGTACGAGTTCATCGAACCGGACAACTTTCCTCTAACCCCCTCGGGCGGCGGCCTGTGCTGCTGCTGCCCGTACCCCCTCCCCCTCCATGTCCCGTTTCTTCATTGACCGGCCCGTCTTTGCCTGGGTGGTCGCGCTCGTCATCATGGTGGCAGGCGGCATCTCCATGATGACCCTGCCCATCTCGCAGTACCCGAATATCGCGCCTCCCGCAGTGGCCATCAGCGCCACCTACCCCGGTGCCTCGGCCAAGACGGTCGAGGACACCGTGACCCAGGTCATCGAGCAGAAGATGAACGGCATCGACAACCTCCGTTACATCGAGTCCGCCAGTGACTCGAACGGCGGCGCGACGGTGACCATCACCTTTGAAGGCGGCACCGATCCCAACATCGCGCAGGTGCAGGTGCAGAACAAACTGCAGCTCGCCCTGCCGCTGCTCCCGCAGGAAGTGCAGGCCCAAGGCGTGCGCGTGGCGAAGGCGACCAACAACAACCTCCTCGTGCTCGGCCTCGTGTCAGAGGACGGCAGCATGGACAACACCGACCTGAGTGATTACCTCTTCGGCTCCATGCAGGACCCCATCAGCCGCGTCACCGGCGTGGGTGACATCCAGACCTTCGGCTCCCAGTATGCCATGCGTATCTGGCTGGATCCGGACAAGCTCGTGCAGTACCAGCTCACCGCCGCAGATGTGAACACCGCCATCCGCTCGCAGAATGCGCAGGTCTCCTCCGGTTCTCTCGGTGGCTTGCCAGCCGTGCCGGGACAGATGATGACGGCTACGATCGTCACGCGCGGACGCCTCCAGACGCCGGAGCAGTTCGACAACATCCTCCTGAGGGTGAACACGGATGGTTCGAGGGTACTGCTGAAGGACGTGGCCCGCGTGGAGCTGGGCAGTGAGAACTACAACAACCTCGCCCGCTACAACCGCCGCCCCGCCGCGGGCATGGCCATTCGCGCCGCCGCCGGAGCCAATGCGTTGGAGACCGTCGTGGCTGTGAAGGCCAAGGTGGACGAACTCTCCCGCTTCTTCCCGCCCGGCCTGAAGGTGGTGTACCCGTATGACACCACGCCGTTTGTCCGCCACTCCATCACGGAGGTGGTGAAGACCCTCGTGGAGGCCATCATCCTGGTGTTCCTCGTCATCTATCTCTTCCTGCAGAACTGGCGCGCGACCATCATCCCGACCATCGCTGTACCCGTGGTGTTGCTCGGGACCTTCGGTGTGCTGGCTGCCGCCGGGTTCACGTTGAACACGCTCACCCTCTTCGGCCTCGTGCTCGCCATCGGCCTGCTCGTGGACGACGCCATCGTCGTGGTGGAGAACGTGGAGCGCGTCATGGAGGAGGAAGGCTTGCCGCCCCGTGAGGCCACGCAGAAGTCGATGGATCAGATCTCCGGCGCCCTCGTCGGCATCGGGCTCGTGCTCTGCGCCGCCTTCGTGCCCATGGCGTTCTTTGGGAACTCCACCGGGGTCATCTACCGCCAGTTCGCCATCACCATCGTCTCCGCTGTGGTGCTCTCCGTGGTGGTTGCTTTGATCCTCACACCCGCATTGTGCGCCACGATGCTCAAGCCCGTGACCAAAGGCGCGCATCACAAGCAGCGCGGGTTCTTCGGCTGGTTCAACCGCATGTTTGACCGCACCGCCGATGCCTACGCCTGGACCGTCGGCCATCTGCTGCGCCGCAGTGTCTATCTGCTGGTGGTGTACGGATTCATCGCGGCAGGCGTGTTCTATCTCTTCAAGCATCTGCAGACCGGCTTCCTGCCGGATGAGGACAAAGGAGTGATCTTCACCGCCGCCCAGTTGCCTCCTGGATCCACCCGCGAGCAGTCGCTGGCCGTGGTGCAGAGGATGGAAGATTATCTCCTCGATAAACAAGGCGACTCCGTTGCCGGGGTCTTCGGTGTGGCAGGCTTCAGCTTCTTCGGTGCCGGGCAGAACCAGGTCATCACCTTCTCCCACCTGAAGGACTGGAAAGAACGTCAGGGGCCGAATCAGGGCGTGAAGGCCATCCAGGGCCAGACGATGGGCGTCTTCATGCAGATCAAGGAAGCGATGGCCGTCGCCTTCGCCCCACCTGCCGTGCAGGAGCTGGGCAACGTGAGCGGCTTCGACCTCCGACTGCTGGACCAGGGCGGCCTCGGGCATGATGCGCTCATGAATGCCCGCATGCAGCTCGTCGGCATGGCCTCGCAGAATCCCGCGCTCTTTGGCGTGCGCCCCAACGGCCTCAGCGATACCCCGCAGTTCCAGTTGGACATTGATGAAGAGAAAGCCAGCGCCCTGGGTCTCTCGATTGCCAGCATCAACTCCGAGCTCGCCAACATCTGGGGCTCCGGTTATGTGAACGACTTCCTCGACAAAGGCCGCGTGAAGAAGGTCTTCATCCAGGGGGATGCGCCCTTCCGCATGACCCCGGAGGACATCGGCCGCTGGTTCATTAGAAACAACCGCGGCGACATGGTGCCCTACTCCGCCTTCGCCACGGCCAGGTGGATTATGGGTTCGCCCAAGCTCGAGCGCTTCAACGGCGCTCCGTCCGTGGCCATCAGCGGTGAAGCCGCCAAGGGGCACAGCTCCGGTGAGGCCATGAAGATCATGGAAGACCTCGCCAAGCAACTGCCCGCTGGCATCGGCTACACCTGGGCCGGTATTTCCTATGAAGAGCGCCTCTCCGGCTCCAACTCCGCCGCGCTCTACGGTCTCGCGTTGCTCATGGTCTTCCTGTGTCTGGCCGCCCTTTATGAGAGCTGGGCCATCCCGTTCTCCGTCATGATGGACATGCCGCTGGGCGCGCTCGGCGTGCTCGCCGCGGTGTCGATTCGAGGTCTGCCCAACGACGTGTACTTTCAAATCGGGCTCATCACCATCATCGGTCTCTCTGCGAAGAACGCCATTCTCGTGGTCGAGTTCGCCAAGGAACGCTTCGATGCCGGAGAGAGCCTCATCGACAGCGCCGTGTTTGCCGTGAGACAACGTCTGCGCCCCATCTTGATGACCTCCATCGCCTTCGGACTCGGCGTGCTCCCTCTCGCCTTCAGCACCGGCCCCGGTGCTGGCAGCCAGAACGCTATTGGTACTGGCGTTGTAGGCGGAGCGCTTACGACCACCGTGCTCGGGCTGTTCTTCGTGCCGCTGTACTATGTCGTGGTGCTGAAGATGTTCCGCGTGAAGCGCGTGAAGCCGAAGGACGGGAAGGTGGTGGCGGGTGCGGCTCCGGCTGTTGAGGGTGATGCGCATTTGGTCGCGCCTCAGGCAGGCTGACGGGAATGCGGAATGTTTCCTGAGGCTGCGCAGCGGGGCGAAGCAAAGTAGTCACAGTCCCGCATGCGGGACTGTTCAGTCGCGTGGCCAATCGGCTCGAACGCCAGTCCCGTATGCGGGACCCAGCACTACTTTCAGCATCCGTTGGCGAGGCTCTGTTTGTAGTTCAAACTTTAGTTTGCTCAGTCGATCGGGGGTAGCGCGTCCTGAGCAAACTAAAGTTTGTACTACGAACAGCTTCCTCCACGGGCGTAGTCCGGTTGTGCCAACCGGCTCACGCCCCAAGCGTCCCAAGTCGAACTTTCTCGCCGCCTATTTCCTCTCCAAACCCAGCGTACGGGTTAGAGGACTCACCCCATCACAAGACCCCGCGAAAGCGGCGCTTCACGCACGCACTCCACAGCGACTTCGTCGCCAGATGCAGCACCCGATTCCTAGGCTCCAACGCAAAAGAGCCTCCGATATCGAAGGCTCTCCGAACTCCCCCTCTATCTCCCGCTCCCTCCACCTGAGCGCGCAGCGCTTTTGGGACTGCGGTGAGCATCACCGCTTTCGCGCCCCTCGTGATCTCCTCACACCCTTCGCTATCCAGCAGGGGCCATCTCCACGTCCACCGCCCACCGCCCCAACCTTCACTCACCCCTTCACACAACTTCTGCATAAAACCCGCGTCAAAGCCCCCGTATTGATTGGCGACACCTCACCGCATCAGCACGAACATGCAGGATCTCCTTTTCGTCGTCCCCCTCCTCGTAGGCCTAGCCATCATCGCGCTAGGCTTCAAGTTTCAAGTAAGCAAAGGCCCCGCCATGAACCGGCCCGCCTTCGGGGCTTTCCTTGTGCTTGGTTCCCTCTGTTGGTGGTTGTCCACAGCCATCCTGCTCGTTTACGAGGGGAAATTCTACTTCATCATCAATGTGCTCACCGTGTTGACCTTCTTCATGGGATTGGCCAGCTTTATTCCCCTTCCCGAGGGGGCCGCTCGGACCAATCTACATCGATTGCCGGGGCTGATCCTTGTCTGGCTGGGCCTCATTTTGGGATTCGCCCATGCACTGGCACTCACGTTGGCCGACACTTGGCCAGCGCGCCTGCTGGAGTTCTATGCCAAGCTTGGCCTTCACAGCACGCCTCCGCCAGCGTTGTAGGAGGACTGATCGTTGCCGACAAAGTAGTCACAGTCCCGCATGCGGGGCTGTTCAGTCGAGTGGCCAAGGGGCACGAACGCCAGTCCTGCATGCGGGACCCAGCACTCCTTTCAGCAACCGCTCTCGCCCCACCCGACATGCCGAAGGCATCCCAGAAGGTAGCCAGGGGCCGGGCGAGTTAGACGAGCCCTGCCCCTGGAACACGCGAAAAAGGAGCCCCATCCTGAAGGGATGGCAGAGACGGCCAACTCCGCTGGACGATCCATCACCTCTTACGCTATAGCCTACGGTTAGAGGACTCACCACCTCACAAGGCCCCGCGAAAGCGGCGATTCTCGCCGCACTCCACAGCGACTTCGTCGCCAGATGCTGCACCCGATTTTTGGCTCCAACGCAAAAGAGCCTCCGATATCGAAAGCTCTCCGAACT
>NZ_BATR01000126.1 GCF_000739655.1 Verrucomicrobium sp. BvORR106
ACAAATTTCCAGGCATATGATGATGTGGCTGGGAGGTGGAGCAAGGGGCCAAGGTGCACGCTTGAGCGGGCGGAAGCAGGGCGTTAGGGGCACGCAATACCGTTGTCGGACCGCCGCAACTCCTTTGGAGTAGAGTGACATATTCTCCTGTACCCAACGTAGACTCGCTGGAAGCTCGTCAACATTGGGCTTGTGGCCGAATCCTCTTCGAGGAAGAGCTTCAACTAAGCTGATTTCTTGGCAACACTGCACGCCAGATGCGTGCGCTCTCCAGGCTTCCCGGCACAGGTCACCTCAATTGGCATTGGGCCGCGAGTTCCTCCCTGCTATCCATCATTATTTTTTGCTTGTGCGTTGTCGGGCACTTGTGATGCAATGCGAGTGTGCAGTCCCCCCAAGCACGTCTTCCCACGACCGCCAGTCCAGAGGTGGTTTCGCCATTTAGCGCCAACACCTGGCACTGGATCCTCACGTGTGTCGTGATGATCGGAAGCCTGTTTGTGGGTGGCGCCTTCTTTGCCAAGAAGATGCGGATTCTTCAAACCAAGACCGCCATCAAAGGCCTGGAGATCGCGATGAAAGGCTTCGAGGTAGAATACGGCCGCGCTCTGGGCAAGACCCTGGGCGACAAGGTTGGACTCACGGAAGCTCACGATAGTCTTGCCGAAGGTGACCTGCTGGCCACTCTCATGCATTTGTCCACGACGCACAATCCCAGGAAGGTCCGTTTCTATGATCCCCCTCCAGCAAAGGGACAGGTAAATGGCGTCTGGTTCGATGCAACAGGGGTGGCGCGTCTCAGCGATCCCTGGGGTTCGCCGTATCGCGTCCGGGCAGATTTGAATGGCGACGGGTTGATCCCCGACCCGGCCATCCCAGGGGCGACGGTGCATGCGCAGTACATCATTTGCTCCGCCGGGCCCGACAAAGATCCGACGACCTGGAGAGATAATGTGGCGTCGTGGAAGTGAGAGTGCGAGGAGTGAACGAGGCGAATGGCGATGTATTAATGAACCTTCCCCCCGAAGAACCGTACATCGATCCCGCCGAACTGCGCGGCGAGCGTCCCGTCGTTGCTCCCTCCAGAGTCAATTGGGGGTGTGCGTTGGCCGCCTCATTGATGCTGCTGGTCATTGCGGGTGTCGCGTGGATCACTCTCTTTCCTCGCACTCACAAGCTTCAGACCAAGACCATGATGAAAGGCATCGAGATCGCTTTGAAGGCCTATCAGTCGGAATACAACCGTTGTCTCCTGGTTGAGATGCAGCTTCCTGGAGACCAGAATCTGGTCTTTGAGGGCGAAATCCTGAGTGCCCTCGTGGCAGAATCAACAAAGTACAACCCGCGAAGGGTTCGGTTCTTTGACCCTCCTGTCGCCAGGCGAAAGAAGGGCGGTGCGTGGAGGGATGAATCTGGGACTTGGCGGTATCGGGATGACATGGGGAATCAGATCATGATTCGCTATGACGCCGACCAGGACGGCAAAACGACCGACCCTGACGACAGCAAGATCCAAGTTGAAGCCCCTTACTTGCTTTTCACTGCCGGTATGGATCGCGATCTTTCCTCTACCTGGGACAACCTTAAATCCTGGCAGTGATGTCTGGAACCAAAGAATCCTCCTTCCTTTCGCGCGGGTGCGTCCTTTCCCTCATTGCGTGGGTTGTGGTGGCGTGGTCGGCCTGGGGGCTTTGGAAATCTGTTTCACGCTCCCCTCGCGGTACGCGGGACCAAGCGCAGATGAAGGCGCTTGAGATTGCTCTCAAAACCTATCTTGTTCACTACAACGGATGCCTTCTCGCCGCTGTCGGTGCGCCAGCCAAGGCTGATATTGAGGTCACTCATCGCATTTTGAGTCCGCTGATCGCAGACTCATCCGAATTCAATCCGGAGATGATTCGGTTTCTCGATCCCACAACGGCGAAGTCGGAGAAAGGCGGGGCGTGGAAGGATGCTTCCGGGCATTGGCAACTTCGGGACGAGTGGGGCACGGTTTTTCGCATGCGATTCAGCGGGATTGATGAACAGCCCTCACCGAGGGATCCCTCCGACGTGCTATCTGCAAAATACATCCTCTGGTCAGCCGGTCCCGATAGAGATTTCTCCACATGGGAGGACAACGGCACTTCCTGGAAGTAGCCCACCCCGCTCCTCTCATTGTGCCAAGGAATCTACTCGATGCACCAGAAGTGGTCCCCAGTCCCTCACGTTTTCCTAGGGGCTGCGGGTGCCTCTTGGCGGTTGCCGCTGTCGTCGCGGTTTCCACTCTCCTTCCGTGGTGTGGCACCACTCCAGTGGCTGGTCATCGACGAGACAGTCCAATACGACTGAAGTCCGCATTCAAGAGACTGGAGATTGCCCTGAAAGGGTTCGAGACCGAGTACAACAAGGACCTTCTCATCATCCTTGGGAAGCCTTCGAATCAGGACTTTGAAGTGGGTTCTGACATCCTGGCAGGCCTGACTGCGGATGATCAAACATTGAATCCTCGCAAGATTAGGTTCTACGATCCCTATACGGCCCGCAATCAAAAGGATGGTATGTGGAAGGATGAGGCTGGTAAACTCCAGCTGCGGGACTACTGGGGCAACCCCATCATTCTGCGGTTTGACTCGAATCAGGAAGGGCGAGTCGGTGATCCGGAGAAACCCGGTGAGTTCGTCGAGGGCCGCTATCTATTCTACACGGCAGGACCGGACCGTGATCCTGCCACCTGGAAGGACAATATCACATCCTGGCGAGACATGCCTCGAAAGTTTCTTTGGTTTTGGGACTGAGCCACCTTAGCCAGCAGTCTGCAAGAGGCTCCGGTAGGCTTGACTTCGCGGAAGAGCTGAGGGCTGAAAGCCCGGCATCATGGCAGCCTTGGGCAACGCCCAAGGTTGGCGTTTGTTTTAGATAGTGAGGGCTGTAGGCCCGGGGTCATTCAGGGATGCTCGTCGTGGGGGAGGTTTGATGAAGCCGGGCCTACAGCCCTCTGAAAATTTTGATTACTCATCCCTTGGGCGTTGCCCAAGGCTGCCATGATGCCGGACCTTCGGCCCTTCTGAGGTGGCGTTCCAAGCGCCCAGATGGCTGGCGCGGTATCACGACTCCGATGGACACTTGGGCACTCGAAAGGCATTGCCATCTCTTTTCCCTGATTGCTTTGGATTTCGGGGGGCAGAACCGCCCCACCCCGCGATTTCAGAGCGATCATGACGCATCTGTCCGTCTTTCGCCGGATTACCGGCCCTCTCCAGCAATTTGCCATTGCGCTCCCCCCTACTCCATGCTGCAATCCCGCCCCATGTTGAAGAAAACCTTTATCAAAACGCTGGTGGCCCTCACCATGAGCGCTACCCTCGGGCTCCAGGCCCAGGACGCGGCAACACCCGCCAACAACCAACCTGTCAAAGGCAAAGTGAAAGTCACCCTCGAGACCTCCAAAGGCAACATTGAACTGGAACTGGACGCCGACAAGGCCCCAATCTCCGTTCAGAACTTCCTCAGCTACGCGAACAAGGGCGCCTATGAAGGCACCATCTTCCACCGCGTGATCCCGGGCTTCATGATCCAGGGGGGTGGTTTTACCCCTGACATGCAGCAGAAGCCGACCGACAAGCCCATTGAGTGCGAGTCCAAGAACGGCCTCAAGAACGCCAAGGGCACCATCGCCATGGCCCGCACCAGCAACCCGCACAGCGCGACCTGCCAGTTCTTCATCAACGTGAAGGACAACACCTCCCTCGACTATCCGAATCCGGATGGCTGGGGCTACGCCGTCTTCGGCAAGGTGACCAAGGGCATCGAGCTCTGCGACGCCATCGTGAACGTGCCGACGACCCGCAAGGGCCCGCACGGCGACGTCCCGGTGGAGCCGATCACCATCAACAAGGTGACCGTCACCCAGTAAGAAGAGTGCTGAGTATTTGAGACCACCCTTTCTCCGGCGCGCGTAATCTGAAGGGCGACCCTCAGTTTTTTGCGCGCCGGTACGCTTTTTCACCCCCGCCCAACGGATGCTTCTCCCTCTTGAAGATCTCTATACAGACGTGATTGCCAAGGCCCAGCGTGGCTTGGAAATCAACGATCAAGAACTCGCCAGCCAGGCTGGCGTGGATCCCCAGCTTTTGGAATCGGTCAAATCCGGGACCGTGGACGAGGATGTCCTGGAGAAGATTGCTCCAGTGCTGAAGTTGCACGGGCCGACCCTCGTGGTCATGGCGCGCAAGACTTGGCGCCCGCATCCCTTGGAGATCAATGGATTGCGCCAGTTTAACACGACTTTCGATGACATGACGGTCAACGCCTACCTGGTGTGGGATACCACCACCAAGGCAGGCGCCGCCTTTGACAGCGGAGCAGATGCCAGCGACATGGCCGACATGGCCCGCGCTCTGGGCGTTCGCCTGGAGGCGGTCTTCCTCACCCATACCCATCCCGATCACGTGGCGGACATCGCCACCCTGCGCAAGGGCAAGCAGCCGCTCTATGCCTGTGAAAAGGAACCTTGGGAAGGGGCCACCTTGTTCTCCATCGGCAAGGAGTTCACCATCGGCAATCTCCGCGTAGAGACCCGCCAGACCACAGGCCACTCCAAAGGCGGCACCACGTACGTGATTCACGGATTGGCCCGCCCCATTGCCATCGTCGGTGACGCACTCTTCGCCAGCTCCATGGGCGGCGGGGCCGTCTCCTATGCGGATGCGCTCAAGACAAACCGCGAGTCCATCTTCACCCTGCCAGAGAACACCGTGGTGTGCCCGGGTCATGGTCCGATGACGACTGTCGGTGAGGAGCGTCAGCACAATCCTTTCTATCCCGAGTACAAGCGCGCGCCACATCCGGTGCCCTCCGAGTAGTTCGGTGCCGGCTCCCGCCTCGTTTTCCCTATTCGTTCCCCTTCAGTCTTTCCGGTTCACACCCGTCCTCATCCTATGTCTCCTACCATCGCGTTTGTCGGAGTTGGCCGCATGGGCGCCAACATGGTGCGCCGCCTCATGGATTGCGGCTACAACGTCACCGCTGTGTACGACACCTACAAGGAGGGTGCCCGTGCACTCGCCACCGAAGTAGGCTGCAAGCACGCTGAGACTCTGGCCGAAGTGACGGCCGCCGCCGATGTCATCTTCACGGTCGTCACGAATGACGAATCCATGCGCACGATCTTCTTTGGCGAGGGCGACAACCTTCTGAAGGGCGCTGCGGGAAAGATCTTCATCAATTGCGCCACGGTCTCTCCGGCCATTCATCGCGAGGTGTATGATGCCGCCAAGAAAGTGGGCGCAAATTCCCTGGAAGCCAGCATGGCCTCCAGCATCAGCCATGCCCGCGAAGGCAAGCTCTACCTCATGCTGGCAGGTGATGAGGCGATCTACAACAAGGTCCTCGTCATCATCGAAGACATCAGCGTGAACCGCCGCTTCATCGGTGGGCCCGGTCGTGCGGCCGAGGTCAAGGCACTGGTGAACATGGTGATGAACATCAACACCGCTGGTCTGGCCGAAGGCCTGGGTCTGGCTGCTGCGCTGGGACACGATCTGGATTTGGTCCGCGAAGTCTTTTCCCAAACCGGGGCCAACTCCCGCGTGCTGGAGACGGACGGTGGCGACATGGCCGACCGCTCGCACGACTGCTGGTTCAGCGCTGCGCATGCGGCCAAGGACAGCGGCATCGCCGGTTCCATGGGCAAGGAAGTGGGGCTCAACCTCCCGCTCAACGACGCGACGACGGCTCAATATCGCAAGATGGTGGACCTCGGACTTGGAGAGCTCGACAAGAGCGGGATCGCGGAACTAACGTTCAAGGGCCGCCACGGCTGATGCCTGCCGTCTGAGACGGTTTCAGAGCTTCACAATCAACAAAAAGCCCCGGGATCGCACAGGATCCCGGGGCTTTGAATTTCCAGGCTGGATTGCCCGTACTGGTTGCGGTTACTTCAGCACTTCGTTGTAGAAGCTCTGCCAGTCGTCCAGGTTGTTCAGGCCCACGGCGTCCTTCACGGTGCCGTCATCAGGGCGGCCAGCGGAGCTCAGGATCGCAGCGCGGGTGCCGTCGTCATGAATGTAGCCCTTGATGGCGTCGTTCAGCGTCTGCACAGCGGCCTTGTCCAGGCTGCCGCCTTTCTTGGCGAGCACCCAGCCTTCGAGCTGCACATAGGTGGGTTTGTCGCTCTTGATGTAGGCGAGGAACTCTTCGCGGTCGAGACCGAGGCCGTCGAGCACCATCTGGTCGTAGCCCTTGCCGCAGCCGGGATAGTCAGGATGAAGCTTGCCGGTGGCTTCCAGGGAAGCCTTCTGCCAGAGACGGGGCAGATGAAGCACACCGAGCGGGCCGGCCACGCCGGAGGAAATGAGGGGAACAAACTGGCTCATGATCACAGATAGGGTTGAATTGCGTGCATGCGGCTCCGCTGTGTTGGCGGGGCCGTCGGGGAGTCTGGCGATGGCCTCTGGTACCAGCAAGAAAAAAATCCCTGTCCCCACGGTCAATTTCACCATCAGAATGTGAAAATATCACGGCTCGAAGAAACTTGCGTACATACCCACAGTGACTTCGTTTATGCCCGTTCCAAACATGCCTATGAGATCCACCTTGCTGGCCCTTGCTGCTGTCACCCTCACGCCGTTCTCACTGAGAGCGCATGACGGTCTTCTCGCCCAGAATGCTGTCGCCCCGCCCGACACCGCCTCTGTCACTCAAAACGTCAAACTCGGGGAGGGCGGTCACCAGTTCCAGTCGGTGGCGGGATGGTGTGAGATTCCCAAGGGCAGCGCCGAAGGCGTGTTGGGGGCCACCCACGGGGGCATCGTCGTGGACAAGGCAGGCCTGATTTACTTCAGCACGGATACGGACCGCTCCATCATGGTCTATTCCCCGGAGGGCAAGCACCTGCGTTCCTTCGATCCCAAGTTCAGCGGCTGCCACGGCCTCGCAATCCACGAGACCAATGGTGAGCAGTTCATCTACGCGGCGCACCTCAAGGGTGCCCAGGTAGTGAAGTTCAAGCTGGACGGAACCCCGGTGCTGGTCATCCCCTACCCCGCGGAAAGCGGCAAGTACACCAAGGCTGGTGAATACAAAGTCACGGGCGTGGCGGTCGGCCCCAATGGCGACATCTACGCTGCCGACGGCTACGGGAAAAAGTGGATCCACCGCTACACCGCTGACGGCAAGTACGTGAGCACTTTCGGCGGTCCTGATCCGGATCTGAAAAATCCGACGAAGGAACTCCTCTCCAACCCGCACGGCATCTCGCTGGACTCCCGCGGTCCCCAGCCCCTTCTGCTGGTGGCAGACCGTGAAAAGAACCGCCTGGTGCACTTCGACCTGGAAGGCAAATTCGTCGCCGTGGTCATCGAGAACCTGCGCCGTCCGTGCAGCATGACCATCCGCAATGGCGAGGTCGCCATCGCCGAGCTTCAGGGCCGGGTGACCATCCTGGACAAGGACAACAAGGAAGTGACCCACCTGGGTGACAACCCCAACAAGGGTCAGTGGGCGAACTTCAAGGTGCCCACCACGGACTGGAAGGATGGCATCTTCACGGCCCCTCACGGCATCGGTTATGATGCCGCAGGCAATCTCTTCGTGATGGACTGGAATCAGAGCGGCCGCGTCTCCAAACTCCAGAAGCTCTAGCGCCTCTCCTGTCCCTTTTTTGCCCCCGGTGCCGGAGTTTCCGGCCCGGGGGCTTTTCATTTCTGGGCCACTGGCCCAAGCAGAAACCACAATGCCACTTGCGTAACCCCCGGAAATCTGGCATTTCACCCGCTCGCTTTTTCCCACCCCATGCAACCGAACACCTACCGTACGCACCACTGCAACGAACTGCGCCTCGCCCACGTCGGGGAAACCGTCACGCTGTCAGGCTGGGTGAATTCGGCTCGCGACCAGGGCGGCGTCATTTTCGTGGACTTGAGGGACCGGGAAGGCGTGACTCAGATCGTCTTCCGTTCCGAGGAGAACCCCGAAGCCGCCGCCGCCAGCCACAAGCTGCGTGATGAAGACGTCCTCCAGATCACCGGCAAGGTCGTGAAGCGCCTCGAAGGCACGAACAACGACAAGCTCGCCACCGGTGAGGTGGAGCTCGTCGTTTCCAGCCTGACGATGCTCAACAAGGCCGCCGTGCTGCCCTTCCAGCTCGACAAGGAGCTCAGCAACGAAGACCTGCGCCTCAAGTACCGCTATCTGGACCTGCGCCGTCCGCGCATGACCCGGAACCTGCGCACCCGTCACCGCGTAACGAAGGCCACGCGTGACTACCTCGACGCCCACGGTTTCGTGGAAGTGGAGACCCCCATCCTTTCCAAGTCCACCCCGGAAGGGGCGCGTGACTTCCTCGTGCCCTCCCGTCTCAGCCCGGGCAAATTCTACGCCCTGCCCCAGGCACCCCAGCAGTACAAGCAGCTGCTCATGGTGGCCGGCCTCGAGCGTTATTTCCAAATCGCCAAGTGCTTCCGTGACGAAGACCTTCGTGCGGACCGCCAGCCCGAGTTCACCCAGGTGGACATCGAGATGTCCTTCCCCACGGAAGAAGACATCTACCACCTCGTGGAAGGCCTGCTCAAAGACATGTTCAGGGCTGGCCGTGATGTGGAAATCCCCCTGCCCTTCCCGCGCATCACGTGGAAAGAGGCGATGGACCGCTACGGCATCGACAAGCCCGATACGCGTTTCGGCAACGAGATCACGGACCTCGGTGACATCTTCACCAAGACCGAGTTCAAAATCTTCCGCGGCGTGCTCGACGGCGGTGGAGTGGTTCGTGCCATCAACGCCAAAGGCTTTGCCTCAGTCACGACCGGCCAGATGAACCGCCTCAACGAGATCGCCATCCAGGCCGGTCTTCCGGTGAAGACGCTGGCGTTCATCAAGTACGAGAACGGTGAATACAAGTCCCCGCTCTGGCGCTTCTTCACCGACGAGGAGAAGGCCGCCCTCATTGAGCGTATGAAGATCGAAGAAGGCGACATCGTCTTCTTCGTGGCTGGACCTTGGGAAAGCACCTGCACCATCCTGGGCCGCGTCCGCCTTGAAGTGGCCGAGATGATGGGCACCACGAAGGGCAGCGATGCGCTGAACTTCCTCTGGGTTGTGGACTTCCCCTTGCTCGCCTACAGCGAGGAAGACGCCAAGTGGTGCGCCGTGCACCACCCCTTCACCCGGCCGAAGACTGAGGACATCGGTCTCCTGGAAGAGGGCAAGTACAGCGAAGTGCGTGCCGTCGCCTATGACGTGGTGCTCAACGGTTGTGAGCTGGGCGGTGGCTCCCTGCGTATTCACGAGAGTGATCTCCAGGCGAAGATGTTCAGCGTTCTCGGCGTCAGCGAGGAAGAGCAGAAGATCATGTTCAGCCACATCCTTGAGGCCTTCCAGTTCGGTGCCCCGCCCCACGGCGGTCTGGCCCTCGGCCTAGACCGCATCATCATGCTGGCCGCCGGTGAAGACAGCATCCGTGAGGTCATTGCCTTCCCAAAAAACAACCGCGGCATGGAACTCATGACGGCCAGCCCGAGCCCGGCTGACTTCAAGCAACTTCGCGAGATCTACATCCAGAGCACCTGGAAGGAGAAAAAGGCGGAAGAGCAGGCGTAAGAGGCGGTCGACGTTCGAACAGGGTTGCCAGTCGGTGGCGATTTGTTCAGAATGCGGCCAATTCTTCACGCCAATCCATGAAATTAATACCGACTTTCCTGTGCCTGGCAGCCCTGCTGTCGGGCACTTTGGTTTCTTGTCAATCGCTGCAATCCAGCACCAATATGACCGTCACTGAAGAGCCCTGGGGGGAAACCAAGACCGGACAAAAAGTCAGCCTCTACACCCTGCGCAATGAGAAGGGTATGGAGGCCAAGATCTCGAACTACGGTGGGGTGATCGTGAGCCTCACGGCCCCGGACCGTCAGGGACAATACGAGGATGTGGTGCTGGGCTTTGACAATCTTGCCCAGTACGAATCCTCCAGCCCGTTCTTTGGTTGCATTACCGGTCGTTATGCGAACCGCATTGCCGGCGGAAAGTTCACGATCGATGGGCGGGAGTACGTGGTGGCCAAGAACAATGGCCCCAATCACCTTCATGGCGGTCGCGTGGGCTTTGACAAAAAGGTATGGACCGCCCGTGCGATCAAGCGGGGTGGAGCTGGGCTGGAACTCACCTACACCAGCCCGGATGGTGAAGAAGGCTATCCCGGGACACTACAGTGCAAGGTCACCTATGTGTTGACCAATGACAACAGCCTCGAGATCGAGTACCGCGCCACCACGGACAAGAACACGATCGTCAACCTGACGAATCACAGCTACTTCAACCTCGCGGGTGAAGGCAGTGGCAACATTCTGGGGCACGAGTTGAGCATCAATGCCGACTACTACACGCCGACAGACGACACCCTGATCCCCACGGGCGAGAAAGCTCCCGTGGCCGGCACTCCTCTGGACTTCACCAGCCCGCACAAGATCGGCGAGCGCATCAATGCGGACTTCAAGCCTCTCCGTCAGGGCAAGGGCTACGACCACAACTACATTCTGGATGGCTCCGGACTCCGGGTCGCGGCCCGTGCCAAGGATCCCAAGTCAGGCCGTGTGCTGGAGGTGCTGACCACCGAGCCAGGCGTGCAACTCTACACCGGCAACCATCTTGGGCTGACCGGGAAGAAGGGGCATTCCTACGGTGCCCGTCACGGATTCTGCCTGGAAACGCAACACTTTCCAGACAGTCCCAACCGGCCGGAGTTCCCCACCACGAAACTTTCTCCTGGGGATAGCTACCAGCACACATGCATCTTTAAGTTCAGCGTCGAATAACTGGGTGTGACTCCGACTTTGAAAAAAGCTCCCTTGAGAGCTCCAGGGCCCAGGTTTGAGGTCGAGAAGGACTTCGCCGGCCGCCAGCACATCGGGCACCGCGAGAAGCAGGAGGATTATTATGCCTTCGGCGACGTGTCCGAGAAGCTGGAAGCTCCCTTTACCCGTCTTCTGGTCGGGCTGGGAGATGGCTTGGGGGCACACATCGGCGGCAACGTGGCGAGCTTCCTTCTCGTCAGCGAGTTCGTCAAAGCGTACCGCCGCAGTGCCCTCACGGCCGCCTGGCGGCTCCGGGTGGCTCTGGAGGCGGCCAACGAGGCCCTGCACCATCTGAGTCATCGCCTGCAGTGGAACCAGGCCCCCATGGGCAGTACATTTATCGGCCTCATGGTGGCGGCGGACCACGCCCACTGGATCAGTGTGGGCGACTCCCCGCTCTTTCTGTTCCGGGAGGGGCAGCTGCAACGATTGAATGCAGACCACTCCCTGGCCCCGCTGCTGGATGATCGGGTGAAGCGCGGCGAGATGACGGCGCAAGAAGCCCAGTTCCATCCCGACCGGCATGTGCTCCAATCCGCCTGCATGGGTCTGCCGTTGACGCTGGTGGATGCGCGCATGGAGAAATTCCCTTTGAAACCCGGCGATGTTCTCATCGCCGCCAGCGACGGCTTGCTCACTCTGAACAACGACACCATCCGGGATCTGCTCGCTTTCGGCACGAACACCACGGCCGGAAAGATCGCCGATGCGCTGCTGTTTGCGGTTCGTGGTGCCAACCACCCCCGGCAGGACAATACCACGGTGGCAGTGGTCAAGATGCCACTGGCGGCGAGTGGGAGGCAGGGGCCTGAGGTGGCGGAAGCCTCCAGCGCGGCTTCGGGACCTCAGGGTGCTGGCGCAAATGGTGCTGAGGGAAATTTAGTTAGTGAGTAGCGGCGGAGTAGAGCGCAGGCCTGCGACGACGGTTTAGGGAGTAGTCGTCCCCCCCAAGGAGGCGACGTCGATTGGCAGAGAGAGAACTTGAAGCGGGAGCAACCGTCACCGGCTCTGTTGGAGGTGTCTGGATTTTAGGAAATCACGAGGGGCGCCAAAGCGGTGTCAAGCCACCGGCACTCCAAGACGCTGGCGCGTTGGGCGGTCATGCCAGGTGGAAGGGCACTTTGCTCCAGCGCCTACGAACTTCGCGAAGCGTCTTGGAGTGCGTGCGGCTCGACGCCGCTTTCGCCTGCCGGATAAGCTTTCAATCTCCCCCTCACCTCCGCCAGCCTGCCTGCTACGACGAAGGAATCCGCTTCATCCAAGAAGCCCCCACCGACCCTTCATCCAGCGGCTTCCGCCCTGTCGCTTTCAGCCAGGCCTCATAGCTCACTTCTTGGGCCTGCACGGGCACCACAGGACCTGCATACCCCAGCTCCGCTCCCCCAACCTTTCCGCTGCTCCAGCGCACACCAGCACCTGTGCCCTGCAGCGTCACAATGCGGTTCTCAGAGTAGATCACATTGTCCGCCAACACAGAGCTCTGGGGTTGCATCGCAGCCTTCACATCCTTGTCCGCGTAGCCGATGTTGATGCTTTCCCGGCACTGGTTGATGTAGTTGCCTTTAACCAGAGCGTCTTTGACTTGGAAGTAACCGTTGGCCGGGGAGTTCTCGATCCCGTTCATGAGGCAGATCGCGGCCCGGGCCTCGGTTCCCTCCAGCTTCTCCAGGTAGTTCCCTATCACTTGATGCGCCTCGCCGATGATGCGAATGCCGCCAGTGTGGGCACGGCCATTGCCAAAGAAGGCGTTGCCCTCGACGTAGCAGCGATCCCCGTGCCGGAGGGTCAGGGTGCCCTGGCAATTTCGAAAGACGTTACCATCGTAGAGGTTTTCACAGGATTTGTTGGAGATCACCTCGACCTCCCCGCTGCATTCTTCGAACAAGTTGCCCACCACTCGACACCGGGCGTTCTGCATAGAGGTATCACTGTCTCCCACCCGCAGGATCTCCCCGCCATTCTTGCCCAGTTTGACGCGCTTGCCGAAGTAGTTGGCTTCGATGACGTGGGAGGCCGTGGCGCCGTCCAGCCACACCACCATCAGCGTGCCCTTCCCGGTCTTTCCCACAAAGTGGCAGTGATCGACGGCATGGTTCCGGCCATACAGAGACACCCACTTGCGCTCCCTGCCGTCGCCCACGCCCTCGCTTTCGGTGACGACGCAGTGGGTGAGGCGGCAGTGACTGGCCAGATTCTTCGCATCGAGCCGGAAGCTCACGACGTCGTTCTTCGTGGGGAAGGCGTCCTTGAACCAGAGCCCGTCCACGGTGAGATGACTCCCGGCGATGCGAAGGCTGGAGTTCCCGGAAATCACCACGGCACCGGGCGTGGCAGCCCTCAGGGTGATGGGGGCTTCTTTGCTTCCCTTCGCCGGGAAAACGAGATCCACATCCGTCCATGTCCCGTCTTTCATCACCAGCACATCGCCCGGCCGGGCGGCTGCTGCGGCGGAGCGGAGTTGACCTGCGTCGGCTACGGGGACCTCGGCCGCACCCAGGTGGCCGCCGGTCGTCAGAACGCAGAGTGCCAGCAGGCCTGCCAGGGTAAGGCTCGGGTTCATGGGAAGAACAAATGGATGGATCAGCTCACGATGGTCACCTTGCTGCTCCGGTCCTTCTCAAAGGCATGCAGAAGCTTCCGGTTCGCATCGATGTGCCGCACCACAAACCGGTCCGGCGTGACCTCCAGGTGCGTGAAGCCGTGAATGGCCTGGCCGAAGGGGCCGTGCACCACCCCGTTCTTGAAGTCACGAACGCGGGCTCCGCCGCCGCCGGAGAGCACGAAGGAGGTCGGGTGCCCCTCGAACTCCATGTGCTGCATGTCGTGATCATGTCCGCAGAAGTAGAAATCCACTTTGTGTTCGCGGAAGAGCTTGTCCCAAGCAGCGATGAGCGTCTTGCTGTCACCGTGAACGCCGTTGGTGTAGAGCGGGTGATGGCCCATCACCACCAGCCAGGGCGTGGTGCGGGGCTTGGCCAGTTCCGCCCGGAGCCATTTGTCCTGCTCTGCTTTTTCCTCCGGCGTCAGGGAGGCCACTCGGTTCTTATAGTTGCTGTCCAGCACCAGCACCGTCATGAGCGGATTCACCTGGGGATGCTCCATGCGGTACCACTTGGCGGGCATCGTCCAGCGCGTGCCGGGATTCTCGGCGGCGTAGGCGAGCTGCGCCTTCAGCTTGATCTCCGGCTCATCATCATAGTCGTGATTGCCCAGCATGGCGTAGCAGGGCCCGGGGAACACGTCTGCCGGGTACATGTCCTCGAACTGCGACTTCCACCGGGGATTCTTCAGCCCGCCTTTGAAGGAACCGTAGAAGTTGTCCCCCAGCAGGAACAGCGCCTCGGGCTTGACGGTCATGTCCTTGGTATAGGCGGCCATCCCGCGGGCCACGGCTTCTTGTGGCTTCCATTCCTTTTCCGGGCCCCAATCTCCGATCATGAGCAGGTGGCTCGCTGTCTTGGCCACTTCTTGGGCGGAGACCTGACGATAACCTTGGCCCAGGATCGCCGCGGCACTGAAGGCGAAGGTTTGTTTCAGCAGCCGTCGCCGCGTCAGTTGGAGAGATTCAGAGCTCATGGATTAGAATGGAATGGGAAAAAGGGATTCAATCAAAGACGCGCAGGATGGACAAGCCTCACAGCTATTTCAGGATTTCCGTCAGGACCCGGCCATCCACGTCTTTCATCTCCACACCGAGGAGTTTCGCGATGGTGGGTGCCACGTCCACATTCCCGATCGTATCCAGGACAACACCCTGCTTCACCCCGGCCCCGCTGGCCACGAAGCTGGCGTCCATGAGCGGATTCGCCGGCGAGTAGCCGTGGGCTCCTTTCGGACCCTCGGTCTGCGCGATCAGTTCTTCACCGCCGACGTTGTCGCTGAAGTAGTAGCCGTCTTTGGCAGAGAGGATCAGATCCGGAGCACGGGAATCCTTGTCCCGGGTGATCATGCCGTACTTGGCGTAGTCCTTCTCTGTGATGACTTCTTCCACACCCTCCATGGCGGCCAGTTTCGGGGTGATGGTCTCCAGCAGACTCTGACGGTTGGCATCATCCAGCACATAGATAAAAGCCGCGCCTTGGGAGTAGCTCCACACGGTCCGCTGGCTTGGTTTGTTCCCGAAGGCTTTGATCAATCCCATCTGCTTGAGCAGCACATTGGGCTGGATCATCTTTGTATAGGTGATGAAGCCGTGATCTGAGGTGATCACAAAGGTGGTCTTGTCCTTCAGTCCCGCTTCTTCCACGGCATCCACGAGGTCGCGGACCCGGTTGTCAGAGTCATTGATGGCCCAGTAGGCCTCGGCGGATTTGCTGCCGGAGGCGTGCTCCATGCCATCCACGGAGACCAGGTGGAGCATCAGCAGGTTGGGCTTATGGGTCTTGATGATGTGCTGCGCCATCTGCGAGTACATGTAGTCCCGCTGGGGCTTGCCCAAGGTGCCAGCCTTGCACCACTCCTCCTGTTTCTCGATCGGGATGCCTGCGGCTTTGCACTCTTCCAGCAGGCTCGGGGTGCCGTACTTCAGAAACAACTCGTTGGTCCCCACATCCGGCACCGTCCAGTCGAGGCTCTTCGCATTGCGTGAGGCGGGCCAAATCACCCCGGCGGTTTTGAGTCCAGAGGCATGGGCTACGTCATACACGGTCGGCACTTTGACGATCTCGTCTTTGTCAAAAACCGGGTCCGGCAGGTAGTTCACCGCCTGCTGGGTGGCGCGATCAAAGATGCCGTTGCCAATGACGCCGTGCTTGCCGGGCTGCACTCCCGTGACCAGGGTGGTGTGGTTTGGCCAGGTCACCGTCGGCAGGGAGGACTTCATGCGCTTCGCCCGCACCCCATGAGCCGCCAGCTTGCGGATCGTGGGCATTTTCGCCTTGGGATCGTCAAAGTAGTAGTGCGCGAGTCCATCCACGCTGATGAGGATGACGTGCTGATCCGTCGCGGGGGCCGCAGCATGCAAGGGCTTCACCGCCAACATCATGGCCAAACTGGAAAAACTGAGCAGGAAAGCGCGCTTCATGGGTGACCCGTACGAATTCCTCAAGCTCCAGCTTGCTTGAACTTTGCGTAACGGGCTATGTTTTTGCCGCTCACCATGAGATTGCCCCCCTTCCCCATCCTGCTTGCGCTGTGCCTGGGGGGCATGGTGACTACGGTTACAGCCCAGCAGCCGCCACCACCGGTCAAACCTGCGGCGGGCGCCCAGATCCTGCGCCGCGCCAACGATGTGGCGAGGTATCCGGAGACCGATCCTGAACTCCAGCCGCCGGTGGAGATCGAGGCCACGGTCACCTTTGTGGACCCGGGCGGCACAGTGTTTCTGCAGGATGAATCTGGAGCCACCTTCATCCGCAACTCCAAGTTCGGCCTCACCATGAGACCGGGCATGCGACTCCGCATCAAAGGCACCCGGGTCCCGGGGCTCTACATTGGGGGCATTGCCCAAGATACCGTGGATGTGCTGGGTGAAGGTCCGGTGCCAACGCCCGTCAAGGTTACCCCGGATGAGCTGGCAGATGGTCGTTATCACTACCGCCTGGTGGAGCTACAAGGCGTCGGCCGCTCGATGGAGATCACGGGCGAAAACACCGCCAGTCTCCGGCTCAATACCCGCTCAGGTCTGGCGGAGGTGCGGTTCGATCAAAACCCACCCGAAGACACGCACGAGTTTGTGGATGCGGAGCTGAAGGTGGTGGGCCTGGCGGCCGGCGCGATCAACGACCGACGTCAGTTGGTGCGGCCTTACATTCGCGTGGCAGACGTTCGCGCCATCACCATTGAGATGGGGCCACCAGCAGATCCCTTTGCACAGGAGCCGGTGTCCGTGGCGGCCCTGCTCGCGGCGGCTAATCGCAATCCCGACATTCATCGCGTGAAGGTGAAGGGCACGGCATTGAGCGGCATTCTGGGCGGTGGCTTTTACTTGAGAGAAGGAAGGAAGAGCCTCTTCGTGCACACGCCGTATGCCGAGCCCTTGCAACCGGGAGATGAGGTGGAGGCACTTGGGTTTCCCCAGATGGGCAACTTCAGCGCCATGCTGGCGGATGCGGTCTTTCGGGTCACGGCTTCAGGCACACCGCCATCGCCGACCGCAGTGACGGCCAAGGAACTGGCGAATGGCTCGTGCGACTCCGAGCTGGTAGTGGTGACCGCCGGAATCCTGCAGCGATCCGTCATCGGCAATGCGTGGGTGGCAGAGGTGGAGAACATCAGCTTTCGTGTGATTGGCCCGCCGGATGTGGCCATGGATTTTGAGCCGGGTTCCAGAGTGCAATTCACAGGTCTCTGCCGGGTCAATGCCACCCGGTCAGAGGGCTATCGCACTTTCCCCACCGCGTATGAGTTGCGGCTGCGGACTCCGGCAGATGCGCTGCTGCTCACGGCACCTCCGTGGTGGAACGCGGCCAGGCTCACCTTGGCGCTGGCAGGCGTAGCGGGTGCGGGTCTACTGGTTGCGGCCTGGGCAGGTCTGCTCAAGCGACAGGTGAATCGGCAGTTGGGGCTGCTGCAACTGAAGACACAACAGGAGGCCGTGCTGGAGGAACGGCAGCGGATTGCACGCGAGTTTCATGACACGCTGGAGCAGGAACTTGCCGGGCTCTCCCTGCGACTGGATGCGGCAACCCCACGGGTGGCGGATGACAAAGCACGCCAGCTCCTGGAGCAGCAGCGCAAGCTCCTTTCCCGACTCCAAACAGAAACCCGGGACTTTGTTTGGGATCTGCGGGATGCCTCCCGCAATGAGGTGCCCCTTCTGGAAGCACTCCAGGGGCTGGTGGATCACCTGCAGACCACCACCGCGATCCCGCTCCAGGTGGAGGTGATTGGTGAAACCCCTGCCCTGCCGCCACTGGTGCAGCATCATCTCCTGAGGATCAGTCGGGAGGCGGTGAACAATGCCCTGAAGTACGCGCTGCCGCAGAAGGTGGTGATCAAGGTCGAGACCGATGTGCAGGCGCTGAAACTCACGGTGTCCGACGATGGTAAAGGTTTTGATCCCAGCAAGATGTCGGTCTCAGGCGGGCACTTTGGCCTGCAGGGCATGCGGGAGAGGTCAAGGAAACTACACACAGAGCTCTCGCTGCAGAGCACGCCGGGCGGCGGCACTTCGGTGGGATTGACACTTGCGCTGCCCGCCCTCCGCGCGTCATTCACCTGATGTCCGCCGCTCCTGCCCCCGTCCGCATTCTGCTCGTCGATGACCACTTCGTGGTGCGCAGCGGACTGGCAGCCTCCCTCGGCCTTGAAGACGACCTCCAGGTGGTGGCGGAGGCTGGGAGTGCGGCGGAGGCCCTGACGGCCTGCGCCGCCCACACGCCGGACGTCGTCATCATGGATCTCCAGCTTGGTGAGGTGAACGGCATCACCTGCACAGAGCAGCTGGGGCAGGCTCATCCTGGCATCCGCATCATGGTCTTCTCCTCCTTCGCCCGGGATGAGGACGTGTACCGGGCCATCCGGGCCGGGGCTCTGGGCTACCTGCAAAAGTCCGCCCCGCGTGAGGACCTGCTGAAGGCCATCCGCACGGTGGCGACAGGCAAACGCTATCTGCCAGGAGACATCGCCCAACGGCTGGCGGAGCGACTGGGGCGGCCGGAGCCCAGCCCCCGGGAACGCGAGGTGTTGGCGCAGATGGCCAGAGGCCGGAGCAACAAGGAAATCGCCGCCGCCCTCGGTCTGAGCGAGGAGACCGTGAAGCGCCACGTGAGCAATCTTCTGGAGAAGCTGGGGGCTCAAGATCGCACCCAGGCGGTCACTGAGGCGATCCGCCGCGGCCTTCTGGAGATCTGAACATCACCCGAATGGGGGATGCTGGACCACCACGAATGCGGCCCCGGTGAGTGTTGAAAGAGACGGCCTCACTCCGTTATTCTTTTAGCACATACCGTCATGCACTTTTCCCGCAAACCTTTCTTGTTCCTGGCTCTGGCCTCGGCGTCTGCCTTTGGGCAGGCGACCAACGATGCCACGAATGACTCCGTGAACGACTCCAGCGACAAGGTGGCGGAACAGGCCCCTGCTCCGCTGATCAAGTGGACCTTCGACAAAGACGAGCCGGGAGCCTGGCAGGGCGGCAAGTCCATCACGCCCACCGGCCCGCAGAAGCCCACCTTCCCGGGCTTTCCTGAGGGGAACAAAGCGGCGGTCTTCTCCGGCAGCGGCACCAGCATCAACGTCCGTGAATCCGATGTGCCCGGAGTGAACCTGCGTTTTGTCAAAGGCGATGCCATCTCGCTGGAGGCCTGGGTCAGTGTCGAGGAAATTAAGAACGGCTCCTACTGCTACCTTGTGGGCAAGGGACGCAACAAGAAGGCGGCCTTCTCCTCCGAGAACCAGAACTACGCGCTGCGCCTCAAAGGTGAGGGTGGCGAGGCCCGGCCTTCCTTCCTCTTTCGCAGTGAGTCGGACAAACCCGATGGCGCTCGCGAGTATCACCGCTGGGTGGCCACAGAAGGCTTCGCGCCCGGCACGGGCTGGCACCACGTGGTGGTGAGTTACACCTTTGGCAAAGCGGACAGCCTGGAAGCCTATGTGGATGGCAAGGAAGTCAAAGGCGTGTGGGACATGGCTGGCAAGACCAACAACGGCCCGGTCAATGACGCCGACGATCTGAACATCGGCTCCGGTTACGGTGGTGGTGCGGGCAACTCGCTCCAGGGCTCACTGGATGAAGTCGCCATCTATCGCGGCATTCTTCCTGACTCAGTGGTGGCCCAGCGCTTCCAGTATGTGCCGCAACCTCCGGTGGTGGAGCGCAGCATGATCCCAGATGGCAAGGTGCTCGTGCAGATCTGTGAAGACGGGCTGCCGGAGAAAAACGCCTGGCCGACCCAGTCGCCCCGCGCCACGGAATCCTATGATGAGCGTGCGTTTGGCCTATTTGAAGTGCCTCACAAGTACATCACGAGCGGGGTGCGTGCGGACCGGCCCATCCCCTATCTCCTGCGCACGGCTGCGGTGGTGAATCTTCCCGCGGGCAAGCATCGCTTGTTGCTGCGTGGTCGTGGGGCTTCCCATCTCCACATCGATGGCGTGCAGCTTCTGACCACGACTTTCCCGAAACCCGACAGCGGTGGCCACGGTCATGTGGACGAGCAGGAAGGTTATCTCAATCTCGGTCCCGACTTCCGCTTTGCCCCTCCAGGAACGCAGGAGACCTGGTGTGAGTTTGAAAGCAAAGGCGGCGAACACGTCGTCGTGCTTGAGACGCTGGTCGGCGGCATGGTGGGCAAATCCAAGCGTCGTCCTGAATTGGGCGAAACCGTCGTGGCCTGGTCCAAGCAGGGCACGGAGACCTGGCAGCTGTTGACTCCGGCCAAAGGCGGCAAGGCCGGTGAAGTCATCGCTTACAATGATGCCGGCTGGACAACCTATGCGGCCGATCGTCAGGCGCGGTTGGATGAAATGAACAGCCAGCGTCGCGCTGAGCGTCTGGCCGACGCGAAGCCCTATTGGGACAAGCGTCGCAAGGCCGTGCAGGACTGGCTGGCCAGCACCAAGGAAGTGCCGGTGCCGGCATTGGTCAAAGGTTATCCCGCTCTCAATCCCATCGACCAGTTCCTCTCCGTAAAGATGGCGTCCGTGGGTGAGCAGAACAAAGCCTCCCACAGCGGCAAGGTGGACTTCTACCGCGACATCCAGCCCATCCTGGAGACCAAGTGTTATGACTGCCACCAGGGCACCAAGACCAAGGGCAATCTCAAGCTCGACTCCCTGTCCGCTGCCATGCACGGCGGTGAGAATGACGGCCCGGCAGTGACCCCTCAGCATCCTGAGAAGAGTTCCCTGCTGGCTCGTGTGATCACGGATGACGAAGATGCGATCATGCCGCCCAAAGGCAGCCGATTGACCAAGGAGCAGACGGACTTGATCACGCTCTGGATCAAGGAAGGGGCTGTGTGGCCCGAGATGAAGGTGGACAAGATCACGGTGACGGCGCTCACCACAGACCTCGCCTTCCTTCGTCGTGCGTATCTGGACACCGTGGGTGTGCCACCGAGCCTGGCTGAGATCGAAGCCTTCCAGAAAGACACCAGCGCTGACAAGCGCACCCGGGTGATCGACAAGCTGCTCACCGATCCCCGCTGGGCAGACAACTGGACGGGCTACTGGCAGGATGTGCTCGCGGAGAACCCCAACATCTTGAACCCGACGCTCAACAACTCCGGCCCCTTCCGTTGGTGGATCTATGAGGCGCTGCTGGACAACAAACCGATGGACCTCTTTGTGACGGAACTGCTGACCATGAAGGGCAGCGTCCGCTTTGGTGGCCCTGCGGGCTTTGGCGTGGCCTCACAGAATGACGTGCCGATGGCGGCCAAGGGTACGATTGTGAGCACCGCCTTCCTGGGGGTGGAGACGAAGTGCGCCCGCTGTCACGACTCGCCCACGCACGAGTCCCTGCAGGAGGATCTCTTCTCCCTGGCCGCCATGCTGGCGCAGAAGCCGGTGGATGTACCGACCACCAGCAGCGTGCCGATGGACAAGCTGCATGAAGGCGGCCGCAAGCCGCTCATTCAGGTGACGCTGAAGCCTGGTTCCAAAGTGCAGCCCAAGTGGCGTTTCACGAAGTTTGGGGACGAGGCTTCCGGTGCCGCTCTGGCAGAGCATCCCGAAGACACTCGCGAACAGTTGGCCGCGATCATCACCGGTCCGCAGAACGAGCGCTTTGCCCAGGTCATGGCCAACCGTCTCTGGGCCCGCATCATGGGTCGCGGCATCGTGGAGCCGGTGGAAGACTGGGAGAAAGGCAAGCCCACCCATCCTGAGCTGCTGCAATGGCTGGGCCGTGAGTTTGTGCGCAATGGCTATGATGCCAAGAAGCTAGTCCGCCTGATCATGACCTCCCACGCCTATCAGCGCGCCACGGATGACACCCTGCGTGCCGCCAGCCCGCTCTTCGCCTCCCCGGCGCCCCGCCGTCTGGAAGCCGAGCAGATCGTCGATTCCCTCTTTGCCGCCACGGGCAAGCCCTTCAATGTGGAAGAGGTCAGCCTCGACATCGATGGCCGTCGTGATCTGGGCAACTCCATCAGCCTGGGCAATCCCCGCCGCAGCTGGATGCTCACCTCCACCTCGAATGAGCGTGACCGCCCCAGTCTGGCACTGCCCCGCAACCAGGCCGTGTGCGACGTGCTGGGTGCCTTCGGCTGGCGTGGTTCCCGTCAGGATCCGGTGAGCAAGCGCGATCGCGAAGCGAACGTGCTGCAGCCCGCCATCATCTCCAACGGCACCGTGGGCATCTGGCTCACCCGGCTGAGCGATGACCACGGCATCACCGCGCTGGCACTGGAAGACCGCCCTGTGGACCAGTTTGTGGACGCGTTGTTCCTGAAACTCCTCACCCGCCTGCCGACTGCTGAGGAGAAGCAGCGCTACACGGAGTTCCTGGGCGCTGGCTACACCAACCGCAAGCTCTCCCCGGTGCCCGTGGCCTCCCCTGCCCCGCGGGTGAAGCCCATGTACGTGTCCTGGTCCAACCACCTCGATCCCGTGGCCACCACCGTGCGCATGGCGGAAGAGACCGCTGCGCGCAAGGGTGACCCGCCGACCCAGAAGCTCGATGCCGCCTGGCGTCAGAAGCTGGAAGACGCCCTCTGGGCCCTCCTCAACGCCCCTGAGTGGATCTTCGTCCCCTGATCCGCACCTTGTTTCTTCAACTCACCTGATTTCCTCGTACCATGAACCGCAGATCCTTCCTCAAGACCGCCGCGCTGGCACCCCTCGCGGCCTATGCCAGCCCCCAGGCCGTGATGCCCAAGGGCAAGGCCGAGCACTGCATCTTCATCTGGCTGGGCGGCGGCATGTCGCAGATCGACACCTTTGACCCCAAGGCGCTGGGCAACTCCAAGGCCACGCCGAAGCTGGCCGGTGCGGAGTATGCCTCCATCGACACCGCCGTGTCGGGCGTGAAGGTGTGCGAGCACCTGAAGAAGACGGCGCCCCTGATGGACCGCATCACCGCGGTGCGTACCGTGAACCACAAGGTCATCGACGAACACGCGTTTGCCACGAACATCGTCCACACCGGCCGCATGATCAGCGGGAACGTGACCTATCCTTCGATCGGTTCCATCATCGCCCATGAGCGTGGTGCGGCCGATCCCAAGGTGCCAGCCTACATGCTCATCGGCTACCCCAACGTGAGCCGCGGCCCGGGCTTCCTCGGAGCCAAGGACGGCTACGTTTACCTGACGGACACGGCCACCGGCCCTGCCGGGTTCACCCGTCCGGACTTTGTCACCTCCGACCGCATGAGCGCCCGGGAGAAACTCCTCGAACCCCTCCAGAAGCGCACCAGCGACCACTCGGTGATGGGCGACTACGAGACGGCCCAACGCGAGGCCCTGCGTCTGGCTGGACCGGAGTTCATGCGCAACTTCAATCTCGGTGAGGAATCCTCCACTCTGCGCCAGTCCTATGGTGGTGAGTTTGGCCAGCGCTGCCTGCTCTCCCGCCGCCTCGTGCAGTCTGGGGTGCGCTTCATTGAGGTCTCCCACAACCTGAACTTCATCAACGGCACGGGCTGGGACACTCACAACGAGGGGCAGCAGCAGCAGCACGTCCTGATCCAGGAGCTGGACACCGCCCTGTCCGCCCTGATTGTGGATCTGGAGGAGAAGCGCCTCCTGGACAAGACGCTCATCGTCATCGGCACCGAGTTCGGCCGCCCCGCCGCCTACGACGGCAAAGGCGGTCGCGGTCACCAGGGCACGGCCTTCTCCCTGATCCTCGCCGGCGGCGGGCTCAAGCACTGCGGTGCCTATGGAGTGACGGACGATCTCTCCAAGAACGTCCTGGAGAACCCCGTCAGCATCCCGGACTTCCACGCCACGGTGCACGCCGCCATGGGCGTGGACCCGTCCAAGGAGCTCTTCGACGCCTCCCGCCCGGTGCCCATTACCGACGGCGGACGCCCCATTCAGGCACTTTTCAGCTAGCCAAATGCGCCAACCTCCTGCAAGGTCCGCGCTTTGCAGGAGGCGGGAAACGGCAAGCCGGGTCGTCCACCCCCTTGCTGAGTGGCGTATAGAAGTGGGAATGGACATCAATCAAGAAGCCAGCCTGACTATCCCCGGAGAACTGCCTGTGATGGTGCTCTCTGACTGTCACCTTTTTCCGGGCTGCCTTCTTCCGTTGTACATCTTTGAAGAGCGCTACCGCTCCATGCTGACCCACGCGCTGCAGTCGCATCGCATGTTTTGCATCGGCAATCGCAACGACGAGGGCGACAGCGACCAGATCAATCCCCACACGACGGCTGGCCTGGTCCGGGCCTGCGTCCAGCAGGATGACGGCACCTCGCACCTGCTGCTCCTGGGTGTCCGACGCATCAAGCTCAAGAAATGGGTCCAGGAGCGACCGTTTCGTATCGCCGCCGTCGATACTGTGGAGACCAGCATCGAGGACATCGACCAGGTGACGGCCCTGAAAGAAAAGGCCCTTCAGCTCTTCAAAGTAGGTAAAGACGAGAGTGCCTCCCAGCTCTGTGAAACCCTTGGAGAGAACGACAATCCGGAGCTCGTGTGCGATGTCTTGAGCTACCATTTCACCCGCTGCCCCAAGCTGCAGCAGAAGCTTCTCGCCGAGATCTCGCTGGCCCGCCGTTTTGAACTGCTGATCGACGCTCTGCGGAAGAAAGAGTGCCTGTAGGCAGGGCGACGGGGGGAAGACTTGATTTTTCCTGCTCCCCGGAGCATGGGTGGACTTGCACTTCCTCCTTACCAACGACGATGGCATTGAAGCCCCCGGACTGGCCGCTCTGGCCGCCGCAGTTTCAGCAATTCCCGGGGCTACCTACACGATTGCCGCCCCAGATCGCGAGTACTCCCAGTGTGGTCATCGCGTGACCACCACAGAGGTCCTGAAAGTCCGCCAGAAGGCAGAGCACGCCTATGCCGTGAGCGGCACTCCCGCCGATTGCGTGCGGGCAGCCGTATTCGGCCTGGGGATCAAACCGGACTTTGTGCTCTCCGGGGTGAATGCCGGCGGGAACATGGGGCAGGATCTGGTCATCTCCGGCACGGTCGCCGGGGCGCGAGAGGCGGCGTATCACGGGCTCCGTTCGGCCGCGTTTTCGCACTATCTGGTCAAGGGCATTGCGTTGGACTGGGAGCGGACTGCGCGCTGGACCACCCAGCTGATTGAGTGGATGCTGGGCCAGGATCTGGCTGACGGCGCGTTCTGGAACGTGAACTTTCCCCACCTGTCGCCCGGTGAGGAGGCCCTGCCTCCGCGGGTGATCACCTCCCCTGCCCGCCCGCCCATGCTGGTGACCTATGACGGCACCGAGGGAAATGCCGGCGAGTGGGATCTGCGCTACACGGCCCGGTATGCCGATCGCCCTGCGCCTGAGGGTTCAGATGTGAACGTGTGCTTTGGCGGCAAGGTGTCGGTGAGCCGGTTGAGTGTGGTTGGGTAGAGCGGGCGTACGTTCGAGGTATAGACGACGATGGATCCAAGGAGCGGCGGTTTGTGCTTGCACAACCGCCGTGGGTAAGCGTAGCGGTTGGTCGCCCAATACTCACCACCTTGTGTGGTCTTACCGCGGCTTTCTTGCTTGGAATGACCGTCGCTCCGGCAGCCTTCGGCGGTTGTGCAAGCACAAACCGCCGCTCCTCGGGGGCGCATCGGCTTCTCAGAATTCCCTTAACTCGCCCCGCCCGACTACGCCTGCTTCGCCAGATGCTCGACGGAGTTCTTCAACAACGTCAATCCCGCGCGCTGGCTCTTTTCCGGGTGGAACTGCACGGCGATGACGCGGTCGGTCACGATGCCGCTGGCAAACTCGCCTGCGTAATCGGTGAAACAACCTGCCAGATTCGGATCTGCGGGCTGCGGGTAATAGGAGTGCACAAAGTAGAACACGTCCTCGTTGCCGAGGCCCTTCCAGGCAGGATGGGCAGAGTCCGCGAAGCGCGCGGTGTTCCAGCCCATGTGCGGCACTTTGACGCCGGGCAGGGAGGGAAAGCGGGGCACGGTGCCCTGGTACTTGGCGAGGCCTTCGACGTCAGGATTCTCCTCGCCACGCTCAAACAGCAACTGGTAACCGAGGCAGATGCCCAGGTACGGGCGATCCTGGGCCAGCCATTCCTTCAACGGCTGCCACAGACCCGCTTCCTTGAGCTGGCGCACGGAATCGCCAAAGGCACCCTGGCCGGGAAAAACCAGCAGGTCCAGAGAGTCGAACTGATCTGGCTGAGTGATGAGGCTGGCGTGCTGGTCGATGGCTTTGAACGCGTTGATCACACTGCGCAGATTGCCACCGCCGTAGTCAAGGATGCCGAGTTTCAAGGAAGGTGCTGATTGGGGACGAGAACTGATTGAGAGCTGCGAAACGAAGGAAGGCTCTGCTTTAGAGCATCTCTTTCGTAGAAGGTACGCCTGTGACACGCGGATCGTGACGCGTGGCCTGATCCATCGCACGGGCCAGACCCTTGAAGAGCGCCTCGGCCATGTGGTGGGCGTCCTTGCCGTACTGGATTTCCATGTGCAGATTGGAAAGCAGGGCGCTGGAGAAGCCGCGCATGAACTCCTCTACCAACTGGAAATGGAAGCCGATGCCGATGGTGTCGACACGCTCGGGAGCACGGAATACCAGAAACGGACGGCCGCTCAGATCGGTGGCCACCTGAGCCAGGGTCTCATCCATGGGCAGCAGGCACCAGCCGTAGCGGGTGATGCCTTTCTTGTCGCCCAAGGCTTCCCGGAAAGCATTCCCCAGCACGATGCCGGTGTCTTCCACCGTGTGGTGAAAGTCCACCTCGATGTCTCCCACCGCGTCCACCGTCAGGTCAAACAGGCCGTGTTTGGCGAACAACGTCAGCATGTGATCCAGAAAGGGAATGCCAGTCTTGATGCTGGAAGTCCCGGACCCGTCCACGTTGAGGGTCAGCCGGATGTCGGTTTCGGCAGTCTTGCGATGTTGCTGGGAGGTGCGTGATGCGCTCATGAAATGGACTCCCAATTACCGCCACCCGGGCGCAGGAGTCAACCCCTCAGCACCCTTGGGCAACTGGGCAGCAAAAAGCCCGCTGGCCGGACTCGGCACAGCGGGCTTGAAGCAGATGGGGTTCCCGCGATGAGGCAGGAACCGCGCGATGCCGTTTAATCCACCTTCTTCTTCTTGCCGAGGAAGATCACGGCGAGGAGCACGACGAGCACGCCACCACCGACGATCGGGATGTAGGGGCCCAGCTTTTCCATCAAGGATTCCGGTGCTTGGGCGGAGGGGGCGGCTTCGGCGGAAGCAGCGGGCTTGGCTGCCTCTTCTCTCTTCTTCTCAGCCTCCTTCTTCTTCTTGGCCAGCTCTTCCTGTTTCTTCTTCATGGCCTCTTCCATCGGATTGCCTGCTGCGCCATCCGTGGCTTTTTCCTTTTCCTTGTCGTCTTCAGGAGCCGCTGCCACAGCGCCGCTGGTCTTGGCTTTGGCAACTTTTTGAGCATCGAGCACAGCCGCTTTAACCTGCTTGTCCACCGCGGCGAAAGCCAGCTTGTTGTACACCTGGCCCTTGGCGATACGGGCGAGCGTATTTTGAGCCTCCGTGGCGTTGCCATCGGCGATATAGCGGATGGCGGCGGTGAGCACCTCGTTCTCAGCCTGGACTGCAGCCAAGTTCAGTGCCTTGAGATCGGCACGTTCCTTGATGATGGTTGCCGTGGTGTCCTGGAGGGACTTCAGGTCATACTTGTAGGTGTCGCGCCACTTGGTCTTGTTCTTGAGCTGGGCGTCTGCGAGCGTCTTGAAGTTGGCCTTTTCCTGCTCAATGGCGCTCTTGCTGAGCTGCTGGTCAGTGCCGCTGAGCAGCTTGAGACCATCGTCACGTCGCTTGCTGATGATCGGCTGTTCGACGATCAGACCAGAGACCTGCTTTTCATACTTGTCCAGAATGTCCAGAGCCTCAGGAATGGCGGCCACATACTGGAGCGAGGCCGGGTACTGGGTGCGCAGGGAGTCAAACGCACGCAGGGAAGTGAGATAGCGGCTGTCCACGTTTTCAGCCGCGGCGTTGTTCATCTGCTGACGCAGACGGAACGCCTCGATATTATAGGAGTCCCGCTTGGCGGTCTCAGAGTCCAGCCAGCGCCCTTCCACCTTCACCTCGCCCTTCTGCACGCGAGCTTTTTCCTCGCCCAGAGTGACGATGATCTTCTCCACTTCAGCGGCTTCCGGCGTGCCGGGATGTTTGGCGGTGAAGGTCCTAAGTCGGTCCTGGATGATGGACTCATATTCGGCAGCGCTCAGCAGATCCGGCGTCGGCAGGATCTTGGCCAGGGCGCGCTCTTCCATCTCGATCATGGCCGCGCTCTGGCGCACGTGATCTTTGATGTCCGCCTTGTTGAGCACTTTCTTGTCCTTGATCTTCGGCGTCAGATTGTACTCAATCGTCACCGTTGAGGCGTCTTCCGTGATCAGCGGGCCTTGATAACGTTCACCAGATTTCATGGTGATGATATCCGCGTGGGCCAGTTGAAGCGTGAGGAGGCTGGCAGCGGCGAATACGGGGAGGTGAAGTCGATATCGGGCAATCATGTTTGATGAAGCAGAATCAATTTTCTTGGAAAACATCTTCTAAGATTAGGGAGTTTGCAGATTTGAGTAAAGTTTTTTGCCGTGACGGCCCTCCGCCTGCGAACAATTTCCAAGGGCAGCTACTTTTCCCTGCAAAGCCCCGAATCCCCGCTACTCTGCCACCGTGATCGCCCTCGCCACAGCCAGTCAAAAAGGAGGAGTGGGAAAAACCACCATCTGCATCAATTTGGGCCATGCTCTCGCCCGGCGTGGATGGAATATTCTGCTCGTGGATACCGATCCCCAGGGGGGTATCGGTCTGTCGCTCAGCAAGAGCACCCGCAAGAAAAAGGGGTTTTACGACTATTTGGTAAAAGGTGGCGAAATCCGCACCTTCATCCTGCCCACGCGTCTGCCGGAATTCAGCATCCTGCCCTGCGGCCAGCCCGACGAGTTCCTCCGCCGTCATGATCTGGCAGGCTCGGAGCAGCGGCTCCGTGACTTGCTCAAACAGGCAGAACTCATCGGCTACGATTGTGTCATCCTGGACACCGCCGCCGGGCTTACTGGCCTGAGTGAGGTGGCCGTGCGGGTCTCAGATTGGGTGGTGATCCCTCAACAGGCGGAGCCTCTGGCCATCCGCAGTGTTCCGCTCCTGCTGGAGACCTTGGCCCGCTTCCGTGCGGAGGGCGCTCCCGTCCGCTTTGCCGGTCTGCTCCTGACGATGCTGATGGAGTCCCACCCCGCCAGCGCGAAGGTGGCAAAAGAACTGCGGCAGATGCTGCCTGCTCAGCTTCTGTTCAGCCAGGCGATCCCGCGTGACCCTCTTTTCCTTGAGGCCAGTGCCCTCGGACTCCCCCTTTCTCTCCTCCGCAAGAACCCACCCCCTTCAGCGCTGCTCTTTGACCAGCTCGCCGCCGAGTTGGAAGAACGAATCGGCCTGCAGCAATCCAAAGACCAAGTAGAAAGCCATGCAAGTCTCCTGGATTGACGAAGACGAACTCCGCGCCCTGACAAGCCTGTTGCAGGGTGCTTTCCCTGAACCCAAGGCGGAGGCGGTTTCCGGACCTGCATTCCCTGATGTGAATGAGGCCGTGATCGCCAGCCTTTTGGAAGGCGGTCCGCTGCCTGCGACGGCGCTGGTGGCTAAATCACCGGCTGCCGCTGCAGTGGTCCTCCCTGCCGCGAACCCGGCTCCCGTGGCTGCGCCTCTGGAGTCCCAACCGGCCCCTGCTCCTGCAACTGCAACAGCCCTGCCAACACCCGTGGTCGCGGCACCGCAGATGCATGTCTCCGTCATCACCCCGGCCGACGAGCCGGTCGGCACGGTCACGGATGACAGTCAGCGCCCGGAAGTCGCCCATATTCGCGATCGCCTCAAGGCCATCCGAGACCGGGCCCAGGCGGCTGGACTGCTCCCCCCTGCCCCTGAAGTTCCCCCGATGCCCGTGCCCGTGGCGGAGGAGCCACCTGCCGCACCGGTGTGGGCCGCGGCCGAAGCTCAGCCTCGCCTGGCCCCTGATTTCCCCTCTCTGGCTCAGGCCGTGGCTTCCATCTCGGATTCCGACAATCCTCCCGTTCTGCACCTGCCGGAAGACGGCACCATGGCGGAGCGGCTGGAAGGCTACACCCACTGGGCCGCGCGTCTGACTCGGGCGGAGCAGATCATTCTCATGGATGACTACGGGGATCTCCTCTGGGGAAATCCGGAGACCAACGACTTGATTTTGACCGCGATGCTGGCGCTGAATGCCTCCAGCCGGTCCCGCATCCCCGGGGCGCCTGCCTTCCTGCGGTCCCAGCTCGGGCAGAACCGTGAACTTCACGCCCTGTCCGCTGCGACTCGATTTGGCACGGTCACGCTGGCGTTGATCAATCCGGGCGAGATCAGTGTGGCAACGACTGGGTTGCTCCAGGACGGGTTGGTGAAAAGCATTGAGGGCAGTGTTGCTACGGCGCACGGGTGAGGTGGGGAGAGGGGTTGATGGGGGGTACTTGGGAGGTTCGCGGCCCGGGTGGCCATCCATTGCAGCGTGCATCAACAAAACTCGCGCCAGCGTCTTGGAGTACGGTGGCTCGACACCGTTTTCGCCGGGCGATGTGAGGTTGGGTATCCCCTGGAATGTCGTCCGGGTGATGGAGATGAGCGACGGCGCTAGCACGGGGGCTTTGCCTCTGCCTAATCG
>NZ_BATR01000125.1 GCF_000739655.1 Verrucomicrobium sp. BvORR106
AGCTCGGTATTCGACGGCGGAGTCGCATGACTGACGCACTAAAGTGCTGGACTACTTTGCCGCTCTCGCAGCAGCAATCACTCCTTCGGTTTCTCCGCGAACCGTTGGAGCACTTCGACAAAGGCCGCCAGAGCTCCGCTGAGTTTGCCTTTGCGCACCGCGAACCCTACAGGGATGGTGCAGGGCTCGGGGCCAATGGGCAGGTACTTCACCCGGCCGCGCCCTTGGGCTGCGGCCACCTTGGGAGCAAAGGCCATTCCCAGTCCGGACTCTACGGCGGTCAACATGCTGGTCGCTCCGTCCACATCGATCGCCACCTTGGGCCGGATACCCGTCTGACGCACCACGCCGGAGAGCCAGTGGTGATAGTCGGGGTAGCCCCTCCGGGCGAAGCGCACCAGCGGTTGCTGGAGCGCCTCTTTCAGAGAGATCTGGCGTCGCGAGGCTAGGGGAGAATGCAGGGGGACAAAGACGCCCAGAGGCAGGTCGAAGAGGTGCTCAAACGTCGCCCCGCTGTCCGGTTTGAGCACCGGGTCCACCCCCAGCAGAACATCCATCGTGCCTGCCAACAAGGCCGCCAACAGTTCATCTGAGGCGGCATCATGCAGAAGCGTACGAACTCCGGGAGTGGTCTTGCGGAAGGCCTTCAGGGCCTTGGGCAGGAGTTCGATGGTGGGATTGGGCGAGTAGCCGATGCGCAGGTCGCCCTTCATTCCGCCGGGTTCAGACTGGACGCGTTGCACCGCCTCATCGGCCAGCTTTAAGACGGCCCGGGCATCCTTGAGGAAGACCGCCCCCTTGGGAGTGAGCACCACGCGCTGGGGACTGCGCTCCAGCAGCACCACGCCCAGTTCCTCTTCGAGATCACGGATCTGCCGGCTCAGCGGAGGTTGGGAAACGTGCAACCGCTCCGCTGCCCGGGTGATATTGAGCTCCTCTGCCACGGCCACGAAGTACCTCAGGTGACGCAGTTCCATGGTCGCCATCATACCCAAAAGGCATGATGCACCAACGCAAAACGGTATTTTTCTCCATCGAGATCCGCTGGGACAATGGAGGTGTCACAACTTGATCCACCATGACATCCAACAGCGACTCCACCATGCATCTGAGCCCCCCTCTACCCGCGACCTCCGCCGTCATCCGTACTCGTTCCCGCCGCACGCTGCGTGCGCTGGGAGATGAGGTGCAGCTTCACCTGACGGGGGCCGATACGGACGGTCAGTACTCCATGTTCACCGTCATCACCGCGCCTAGTGGCGGGCCGCCTCCCCATGTCCACGACAACGAAGACGAGTGGTTCCATGTGATCGAGGGCAAGGTGGGCTTCTTCAGCGGCGGGACTTGGACGGAAGTCGGCCCCGGCGGTTCCGCCTACCTGCCTCGCGGCGTAGTGCACACCTTCAAGAATCTGGGAGACGCCCCTTCCCGGATGCTGGTGCACACCGCACCCGCTGGATTTGAGGACTTCTTTGCTGAGCTGGCAGACGTCTGCGCTGGTGCCGAAGCTCCGGACATGGAGCAAGTCGTGGCCGTCTCAGCACGGCACGGCATTCACTATGTGCAGTAGGGACCCCTGCGATAGGCAGGCGGCTGACGCTAGTCGTCCCTGCCAGCTTCCTCGGCACAATCTTGGCAATGCTCCGTGCCGTCTTCACGGCTGATGATCTGGGCCACGGGCAGGCGGTCTCCGCATCCGTCACAGGTGCGGAAGTAGCGTCGATCAGCCACGGCCATCATCCGGGCCCGCTCCACGGCCGTGGCCAGGGAGAGCTTGGGCAGGGCTGCAGCCAATGACCAGCGGGAGAAGGGGGCGTCGCCATCCTCATCCTGCGGCTCCTCCACTTTGACCTCGATCATGATGCGGGCGGGTGTCACGCGAACGCGCACATAGTTCTGGATGAGCTGAGCCTCGGTCATTCGCGGAAAGTTTCATCGGCTTGGTCCGCCTTGCAAGGGTGGGCGTAGGTGGTATAATGAACACTCCCTATCTGCCGTGACTGCGCCCCTCTCGCTCTCCCTCTCAAACGCCCGTCGCTTCCACTGCAGGGCCGTACTGCTCGGCGCCATGGTGCCCGATGTGGCGACAGCCCTGCGGCATCACGGCTTCGTCCAGATCGACCCCATCAATGTCTGTGGCCGCATGCAGGATCTCATCCTACGCAACCGCGTGCAGGGCTACCGGGAGGGGGATCTCTTTCGCTTCCTTCACGGTTCTGAGAAAGCTCCGCTGCCGTCTGAAGAAAGGCTGGCGTTCGAGCATCATCTGCCCCATAGCCACATCCTCGTGGCCCTGCCGCTGGAAGCCTGGCCGTATCTGCTGGCGACCATGCGTCATCGCACGGGTACGGACAGCACTTGGTCCGGGAAACTGGATGATCGTGAATCCAAGCTGGCCGAGAGGATCCTCGCCGAGATGGCGGAGCGGGGTGCTCTTGCCTCCGACGATGTTGACGATGATCAACGCTCCCACCACGGCTGGGGCAGCCAGGCCACGCTGGCCAAGGCCACTCTGCAGAAGCTCTTCTTCCATGGTCGCGTCATGATCGCCCGGCGCGAGGGTATCCGTCGCCTCTATGACCTTACAGAACGGGTCATCCCGTCGTCAGTCCTGAGCCAGTCCGAGCCGGATGCGGTGGCGATCAGGCGCTGGTCTGTCCTGCAGAAGCTCCGGCAACGGCGGCTCGTGACGCTCACCAAGCAGGAAGTGCCAGTCGTGGAAGATCTGGTGCAACCCATCAAGGTGGAGGATGGCCCGCTCTGGTATTGCCTGCGGGAGGATTTACCCATCCTCGAAAGCCTGGACGAAGGGGATCGCCTTCCCACTTTGCTCGCTCCGCTGGATCCCCTGATCTATGACCGGAAGGTGACGCGGCAGCTCTGGACTTTGACTACACCTGGGAGGTGTACACGCCCGCCGTGAAGCGGGTACGAGGGTATTACGCCCTGCCACTGCTGTCCAATTTGGAGATCGCCGGGCATGTGGACCCGAAAGCCAACAGGCAGGAGCGCCGGCTGGAGGTGATGAACCGCACCGTTCGTCGTGGCCACAAAGCTTCGGGAGCCGTCAAAGAGCTGGCGAAGTTTCTCGGACTGAAAACCTCGTAGGCAGGTGAGCAGCTACCCGCCCGCGAGATCCGCATGCGATCCATCGCAGTAAGGCGGGTTTTTGGTGCGCTTGCAGTTGCACAGGTTCACCAACGTGGGCTTGTCCACCACGATCTTCTTGGGAGGCAGGCCGGTCCCCTTGTGACTGCCATCGCAGAAGGGCTGGTGACCGGAGAGGCCGCAGGAGCACCACCAATGCACGCCGGGCTCCAGCTCGACGGTGCAGGGCTTGGTGTCACAGATGCGGGGTACTTCCACGAACCCAGCTTACCTCAAAATGGGAGAAGCGTCTAGGCTATGAGTTCCTTGATGACGCTGCCTCCGAACTGCGAAAGCTGCTTGAACCGTCCCGCGTGGAAGTAGGTGAGCTTGTTGTCGTCCAGCCCCAGGAGCCGCAGCAGCGTCACGTGAAGGTCACGCACATGGTGCACACAATCCACAGCCTGGGCTCCGGTTTCGTCCGTGGCTCCGATCGTGTGCCCGGCCCGCACCCCGCCGCCCGCCATCCAGACGGTCATGGCCTTGGGGTTGTGATCGCGTCCATACGCGGTGCCGCCGCGAACGCCGTTGTCCGGGCTGCGGCCGAACTCGCCGCACCACACCACCAGGGTATCCTCCAGCAGGCCCCGCTGTTTCAGGTCTGCCAGCAGGCCCGCGATGGGACGGTCCACGGCCCGGATCAGATTGCCATGCGCCCGCTCGATGTAGTCATGGGAATCCCAAGTGCCGGCATACACTTGCACAAAGCGCACCCCTTGCTCCACCAGCTTGCGGGCCAGGAGACACTTGCGGCCAAAGGCGTCCGTGGGACCACTGCCGATTCCGTACATGTCCTGTGTCTGCGCATTCTCCTTGCTGATGTCCAGCACGCCCGGCACGTGCATCTGCATGCGAAACGCCAACTCGTAGTTCTCCATGCGGGCGGCCAGGTCATCGTGCCAGGGATGTTCCGCCTGATGCCGCTGGTTCATCGACTCCAGCAGATCCAGATTGGCGCGTTGATGCTCTGCCGTGATGCCCGGTGCGGGCTGGAGATCCAGAATGGGGGAACCGCGGGCGCGCAAGGGCGTGCCTTGGAAGCTGGCTGGCAGATAACCGTTGCTCCAGTTGGCCGAGCCACCCTGAGGATAGGAAACCTCCGGCAGCACGATGAACCCGGGTAGGTCCTGGTTCACCGAGCCCAGGCCATACGTCACCCAGCCGCCGATGCCCGGATCACCGCCAAAGCGGTTGCCCGTGTTCATCTGGTACATGGCCGTCGGGTGGTTCACGGAGTCAACTTGACAGCCGCGGTAGAAGCACAAGTCGTCTGCGTGATGTCGCAGGTGCTCCCACTGGTCGCACATGTCGGCACCGCTCTCGCCGTACTTGGCGAAGCCGAACGGGCTCTGTACGTAGTATCTTTTCCCGCCGGACATGGCCGACTGCTGCACATCGTTGCGCACGAATTCCTTCAAATGCAGCCGCTTGAGCGCGGGCTTGGGATCGAAGGTGTCGATGTGGGACGGGCCGCCCTCCATCATCAGAAAGATGCAGCGTTTCGCCCGGGCGGGCACATGGGCTGCTTTGGGCGCGAGCGGTGTCGCCGCGGAGGTTTCTCCCGCAAGAGCCTGCGTCAGGGCCACGCTGCCAATGCTCGCCCCAAGGCTGTAGACAAACTCCCGACGCGTTGGGGCCCAGACTGCCCGGTGACCGGCGCAGGAGAAGGGAGTGGGCGGGGTGGACATGGCAGATACCAGCGGGGCGGCGTCAGGACACGAGGGAAACGACGCCGCTGAGCCAATCTGGACAGGAAATGGATAAAGCCGTGGATTTCCGCCCCCGGTATCAGCGCCTAGGGCGTTCCTTGGGCGGTTTTGACCGTGGTGGCCATTTGGGTGATGGCTTGTTTCTCCACTTCGTCCAACTGGCTGAAGAGCGGTCCGTCCCGCAGATCGAAGGACCGTCGGGGGCGGCCATCCGGGGCCTTGCGGACGTCCCCTTGGTGAAAGCACCATCCGCCCGCACCTGCCCGCACGGCGCCGTGCAGATCAGTGAGGAAGTCATTCACCTCCGGGGAGAATCCGTAGCCCCGGCGGAACGGCTCCTGATGCATCACTGGCAGCTCTTTCCCAAGCTTGAGCGTCGCGGCCCGCCATTCCTTTGTCCGCGCTTCGGTCTCGGCAGGGGAGTTGGCGCCACGAGGGCGATGCGGACTGAGGAAGTCCACCTTCACCTGTTGGGAATAGGCCTGGAGATCGTCTGGGGAGAAGTCGCCAGCAAACGAGGCGGTGAGCAGTCGGTCCGGGTCGATGGATCGTGAAATTCTCGCCAATGCCTCCAGCTCATCGTAGCTACAGAAACGCTTATCAGTCAGGTTGCGTTCGTTACTGAGGTCCAGGTACCAGTTCTTCCAGTCTTTGAGTTCACTCACCAGCGTGCGAACTGCTTCCCCATGCGCCTCGTGTTTCTGCAGCTTGGCGGGTCCAGTCACGCTGTTGCCCCGGGAGAGGCTCACGTCCACGGCCATGCCCCGGGCGTCGCAGTCGGTCAGGAGCGCTTTCAGCCGATCCAGATACGGCTGCCGAGCTTTGCCCGTCTTGGGATGCACGGCGGAGATGTCGTTGTCGAACGATGCCCACGTGGCCCACATCCGGATCCAATTGAACCCGAGGCGTTGCAATTCATCAAGGTCCGACTTCCAGGTGCTGTCCGGAGCTCCCAGTGCTGCGTAGTAGCTACAGCCAAGCAGGAAGGCGGGCTTGCCATTGAGCGTGAACTGCGGCCCCGCGATGCCCAAGCTGGTCTTTGGAGTGAAGGCCGGGGCGGCCGGGCCGTCGCAGCCCGCCAATCCCAGGAGAGAGGTTCCAGAAAGGGCAAGAAAGTCGCGACGGGTGGGGGACGGCGTGGACATGCGTGGGTGGTGGGACGAATACAAAAGGCCCAAGGAATGTCGAAGGAAAGAATGAGTGTGGTGATCGACACGTCCTGAAATGCATCCCCAAGTTGGAGACAGGCGAACGCCGTCGTCAGGCCGCCGCAACTCTTGCGGAGGAGCAGTTTCTTACACACCATACCCAACGTAGACTCCCTGGAAGTGAGTCTATGTTGGGCTTGTAGCCGCATCCTCTTCGAGAAAGAAACACAGGCCTCAAATGTCCTGTGCCTGAGAAGTCCTGGAGCGCACGCATCCTGCGTGCTGTTTGCGGCATCTTGCCGCGAACGTCCGTCAGCGCATGACATCAGGTCCAACCGACGTGGAGGTGTTGATAGCGGTGGGCCGATAGCGGATGCTGTCGGCCTTCCCACCTGATCATCCTCATTGGAGGTACCCAGGGTCTCCGTCCACTTCGTGGCCTTTGCCCCTGGGCTGGGCCCTGCGGGCCTTTCAGGCCCAAATGCTCTGAGGGGACCTAATGAGTGTTGAGCCAGAGTCGGTTCCTTGGCAACTATCCCAAAACGCGCGAGGTTGGTCGCTTCTCCTCAGGCTGCCCGGCTGCGGCCTGTCACTTCCTTGAACCGCTCCTCGTACTTCTCGTGGTTCGTCCCCATGAGGCGGTCCCAGACGTTGAAATACAACCCATAGTTCCCGCGGTAGTACTCATGGTGCATGACATGATTCGTCGGGGTGTTCATGAACCGGCCAAACCACGTATCCAGCCACCAGCGGGGATAGAACTCAAACCCGGTGTGCCCAGCGACATTGAAGGCAATCTGCCATACCAGAAAGATGAAAAAGGCGAGGGGATGCACGGGCATCACCAGCACCGAGAGCGGGAAGATGCCCACCTGGATGGTGGCCTCCAGCGGGCCAAAGGAGTATGCGGCCCAGGGCGAGGGATTGTTGGACTGGTGGTGCACCCGGTGAAACCAGCGGTAGAGCCGCCGATGATGCATGAGCCGGTGCGTCCAGTAGAAGTAGGCGTCGTGCAGGATGATGATGCAGAAGATGCTGGCCACGAACCAGCCCCACCCAAACTTGGGGATACGGCCGTACATGTGCGTCCACCCCTGCTTGGCCATCCAGATGGTGAGCGTGCCCACGATGCCGTAGATGAGCACCGTCAGCAACGAGTAACCCATCTCACGGCGCACATCTGCCGAAGTGGGAAGGCGGGCAATGATCTTGCGGTGAAACCAGCGCCGCCGGAACAGCACATACGCCAAGAGCCAGGCGAAGCCGGCGAAAAGGAGATAACGAATCCCGTTCTCCATGGCGATGCCAGTGATGGCCTTGAAAAAGTCATGCGGGGTCTTCATGGCAACGGAGAATGGGGAACCGGCGCTCTGATTTGGCCCCACCTCAGCGAAGCCCCCCTCTTAATACACGAACGCGAATTCGTTGGAATTAAAGAGCACCAAGGCCACTTCTGCAAGCCCGCGCATCTTTGCAGTCATCTCGCCAGGGACGAGGTCGGGCTGGTAGTCCGCAGAGACATGCAGCCGCTCGGTGAAGGTGAACTTCTCCCCGGTGTTTTCTTCCACCGCCTCTCGAACCACCTCAGTGGGGAGCGTCTGTCTGGGCAGAGTCAGCCCCTCATGCTGCCGGGTCATGGTCTCCCAGTGGCCCAGACATTTCTGCTGCTCCAGCTCGGTGGGAGGGCGACCACAGGTATGCAGAAAGAGCGCCGTGATGGCCTCGGCCTCCGTCACTCCGTTCTGGTGAACTCGACGCGCCAGTTGCAGGGCGCGATCAAACGTGGCGGCACTGTTGAAGAGGCTGAACACCTGCGGCGTGACATTGGAGGCATCCCTGCCTTCACAGGAGAACTCCGGCGTGGGCTCGTTGAACACCTCCATGAAGGGGTCCCGCAAACCGTGCAGCTTGAGCACATAGATGGAGCGACGATGCCGCTGGGCGGGCAGGGGATTCGGCTGCCAGGCTGGGGCGAAGGTGCCCATCACCTGTCGCGGCTGCAGCGCGGCCTCCAGATTGATCTCTGGCCTCGCAGGGATGCCGCCGAGCGTGGGATTCAGCTCTCCAGATGCGAGCAGCATGGCGTCCCGAACCTCCTCGGCGGTTAGCCGCCGCGGCTGGAAGGCAGCGTAGCTCACGCCATGAGGGTCCCGCTCTTTGAGCATCTCAGGATTCGGATGCCCGGCACTGCGTCGGTAGGCCCCACTCATCATGATCACGCGATGCATCGCTTTGATCGACCATCCTTCTTTCACGAGGCGATTCGCCAGCCAGTCCAGAAGTTCGGGATGCGTCGGTTTCTTCCCGGTGGCACCGAAGTTGTTGGGATTCCCCGCGATAGGGCGACCAAAGTGCCACTGCCAGAGGCGGTTCACGATGCTGCGGGTCGTGAGGGGATTGTCTGCGGAGGCGATCCAATCCGCCAGCGCCAGTCGCCGCCCTTCAATGGCTTCTGGAATGACGGCGCTGCGTCCTCCCAGGGCACTCAGCGTACCGGGTTTCACTGGCGTCTTGGGCGAGAAGGGATCTCCACCTGCCAAGATCGCGGTGTTCTCAAGTTCGCCATCCTCCAGCCGGGCCGCCGGCACCCGCAGCGGGGCATTCACAGACTTCAATGCGGGCGTCCTGCCGGCATAGACGGCGAAGGCATAGGGAGCGTACCGCTCCATCTCCCAGCGCAGGCGTTCCAGCCCTTTCCGGGCAATGCGTTCATGACCGTAGTCCTCCACGCTGAATCCGAAGTTCTTCGGCGGATATTCAGCCTCCGGCACGCCTTGTTGCTGCAAGGCATTGCGGGCGGCGTCGAAGAGGCCGACAAACTCCCTGCGGGCGTTTGCCTTCGCTCCCGGCTGGCGGGTCCGGATCTTCGCCAGGGTGGCATCCCAGGCACTGCGCTCCAGGTTTTTTTCCTTGAACCAGGCTTCGGCCGCCTTGAGCGAGACTTCATCGAGACGGCGCAGACTGGCCAGATGCTCTGCCCGGCGCATCTCCAGATATTTGATTTCCTCAAACCCGCTGGTGTTCTCCGCCGGAAGGAAGGGGGCCTCCCGCTCAGAGAGCTGGGTGGTGGCAAAGCAGGCCTGCATGGCGTAGTAGTCCTGCGTGGGCACCGGATCGAACTTGTGGTCATGGCACCTCGCGCATTGCAGGGTGTGCCCCAGGAAGGCCTGCCCCACGATGTCCGTCACGTCATCCAGGAAGCGTTGACGCGCCACCTTGGGCACCTCCATGCCGGTCAGCTCCCAGGGGCCCATGCGCAGGAATCCGGTGGCGATGAGTCTCTCTGATTCAGGTGTCTTGGTCCGGTCTGGTGGGAGTTCATCGCCAGCGATTTGCTCCCGGATGAACTGGTCATACGGTTTGTCCTCGTTGAACGCCCGGATGACGTAGTCACGATACCGCCAGGTGTTGCCACGTTCGTAGTCGTTGGCAAAGCCCGACGAGTCCGCATAGCGCACCACGTCCAGCCAGTGACGTGCCCAGTGCTCCCCGTAGTGGGGGCTGGCCAGAAGCCGATCCACGAGTTTGGCAAATGCCTCCTCCTCGGAGGCAGGGTCTGCCAGGTATTGCGCCACCTCCTGCGGTGTCGGTGGCAGTCCGGTGAGGTCAAACGTCGCCCTGCGGATCAGCGTCCTCCGGTCCGCCAGAGGTCCCGCTTCCACCCCGAGTTCCTTCATCTTGGCACCGATGAGGCGATCAATGGGATTTCCGTTCTCTTGGGGTTCGTCTTTCCCTCCTGCGCGAAGTGGCGCGTATGCCCACAGGTCCTCTGTCTTGTAGAGCCGGTTTGTCCAGTCATGGGACAGACCGCCGCTGGTGGGGACCTTCATGCCTGCCTCACCGGTCACGGCAGACTTAGGTGCGCGGGCGTGATCCTCGGTGATTTCCACGATCCTTTTGGCATCCGGCCAGAGGCCGCCCTCCAGAATCCAGCGCTTGATGACCTCCACCTGCGCCTCAGAGAGCTTGTCGTTCTCCTTGGGTGGCATGGCCAGGCTGGAATCGGTGCGTGTCACCGCGATGTAGAGCACGCTCTCGTCCGGCTTCCCGGGCACGACGGGGTTCTTCTCGCTGTCGCCACCGGAGAAGAACCGCTCCGGCGTCCGCATGTCGAACCCACCCTTGAACTTCTTGGGGTCATCACCATGGCAGGCGAGGCACTTCTCCTTGAAGAGCGGAAGCACCTTCAGCACAAAGTGTTTTTCTGCCTCCGGTTCTGCCGCTAGCGATGCGCCTCCGGCGGAGACTGTCGCCGCCGTCATCAGCGCCCAGAAGTGCTTGTGAGCCCGCATCGAGGAAATAATCAACCCTAAATCACCCTGTCAGAAATCCAAAATGAAGGCACCTGCCTACTCCGGCTTGGAGGCTTCGTAGATCTTCTTCAGTTCATCTCCGGCGAGCGCAATCTGGTAGATGGCAAACTCGTCCATGCAACCATTGAGGTTACGCACGGGGAACTGGTGATCCTGGAGGGGCAGGCCCCAGTTGCCCAGTTCACAGGCACCATAAACGATCTTGCGCCCGGGCTGGTAGAGCGGGGAAACCTCCCGGCTCACCTCCTTGCCATCTACAAACTGGATGGCCTCACCGCTGCAGTTGTCGTAGGTGACCGCGAGCTGGTGCCAGCGGCCGATGTTGGAGCGGTTGAACACGACCGGCGAGTAGTGCACCTGGTTGCGCTTCACCTCGGGGTGCTCGTCGTCCGGGTAGGCGATGGAGAACATCATCTTCCCGTCCTGGGTGATCTGCCAGTGGGGCTCGCCAGCATCATAGCCGTCGGTCAGCAGTAGGGCGTTGAACTTGCGGTCCAGCCCGTCCACCTTCACCCAGCAGGTGAGCGTGAGCGCCTCATATTCGCCATCGATGCGGAGCCGCACCCGATCCCCGGGACGCTTGAACTCCAAAGCATCCTTCATGGGCCAGCGGCCCTGGGTCCAGCGGGCTCCCACCACGCCGCCATTGCGGTCAGGATTGCACGGGTTGCAGCCGTTGCCGATCATGCGCTGCCACTTGCCCTGGCGCTCGAAGGGGAAATAGACCACCAGACGTTCATCGCCGCACATGTCCTTCTTCCACGTAGCCCAAGCATCATACCGCGCCTTGGCGCGCGTGGCGGTGATCGCGTCCAGGCGCTCCAGGCCCATGAAGTCATCCGGGCGTACGCCGGGCAGCGGGGCGACCTTGTTGCCTTCCTTGTAGAGGCCCATGCCCTCTTTCAGGCTGATCAGTTCTTGATTGTTGGGGTGGGCTTCCACCTCGCCTTCGAAGACGTGCACTTCGGAGCTCAGGTCTTCCGGATTCACTTGCACGCCAAACTCCGTGCCCAGATCCACGAGCTTCATGCCCGGGGCATGGAGCAGAAAGCCGCGAGCCGGCGGAGGTACGCGCACGCGCACTTTTCCAGAGTGGCAGATCGCCTCCCACGGGGAGACGATTTCCAACTCCGCATCGCCCTCCATGAGGAGCGTGGCTCCGCTGAAGAATTCCACTTGGGCAAAGCCGCAGGCCAGTTTCAGCATGCCAGAGTTCACCGTGTCCCCGGTGCGGCGGCTGTTGTCGTCATCCAGCCATTCTGCATTCACCACATGGGTGAGGATCGCACAGCCGCGATTCGTCTCCTCCTGCACCAGATCCTTGCTCAGCGCGTGGCGACCACCCCAGAGGAAGGTGCCGGCAGAGAGCAGCACGGCCAGTGACGCGGCCGCGGCCCAGGAGATCCAGTACTTCTTGCTGCGAGACTTCGCGTCCTGACCCGGGAAGGGCATGACCGCCGCTTCGCCTTCGCCATCATGATCTGGCAGGCCTTCCGGACTCCATGCCTTGAGGTCGGCCGTGACGCTGGCGTTCTCCCGCAGCACCTGTTCCAGGTTCACCTCCTCCCGCAGCATCCGCCGTACTTCGCTGCAATCGCGAAGCATCGTCTGCAAGAGGTCAAAATCAGCCGGAGTGATGCTGCCGCTGAGCCATTCACCGATGAGGCGGCTGGCCTCGGGGAGTTTCCCGGGGTTGCACCCTCCACCGGTGCCGTTGTTGCTGTTGCTGTTTTCAGAGGTCGCCATGGTGGATCAGGTCGCAGCCTCCGCCTGCATCTGTTTCTCCGCGCATTGCAGCAGGGCTGCCCGCATGCGCTGGATGGTTTTGTAGAAAGCCTGGGCGCTTTTGCCCGCCTGCGCGGCCACCTCGTGGAACTTCACCCCCGGCTGGTAGGCCAGTTGCAGGAGCTCCTTCTGGCGGGAATCGAGCTTCTCCAGGCACTTGCCCAGAGCAGAGCGGTGGCGCTCCAGGGAGTCCACTTCCTCCAGACTCTCCTCGGCCAGCAGATCCAGGATGTCGTCGTTGAAGACCAGCCGGTCCCGGGACTGTTTCCGCAGGTGCTTCAGCGCCTCAAACCGGGCAATCGCCGCTGCCCAAGCCATGAAATTCGTGTCTGGATCGAACTGCGAGAACTTCCGCCAAGCCACGAGACTGGTCTCCTGCATCACCTCGTCCACGTCATCCCAATCGCGAACAAGCGTCCGCAGGAAGCCCCGCAACCGCCCCTCGTGGTGCACAAAAAGGCGAACGAACGTCTCGTAGTGTTCGGGCGGGGCAGGGGCGGCGGAGGCGTCAGAGGACATGCGCAGTTGCAGGGTTACCGCAGCGGGTGCGGGAATTGGACGGAGATCTAAACTTCAAACCTCAAATACGAACGATCAAGGTAGCCCCGAACTTCCAAGCATCGGAGAGACACGCGTCAGGGAGTCCATCCCACGCATCGCTTTGAACCCGGAACCTCAAGACCTCCTTGAGGTTTGAATTTTGAACCTTTCGCTACGCCTTGCGCTCCATCAGATGGCGCACACAGATGGCCGACCAGGTCTCGAGATTCTCAATCACCGCGACCAGCTCGTCCAGACTGAGGAACTGCAGGTCCTGGATGGCGTCTTCGTTGGAGGTCACTTGATCGCTCTCCAGATCAAAGAGGTGCACCACGCCGAGGTGGACCTGGCCGACCTCATTGGAGTCGTCATTGATCAGGCCGATGACCTGCTGGGTGTGAGTGCCCGTGAGCACCAGTTCTTCTTCAATCTCGCGCTCCACGCCGTTGAGGTAGGTCGTCTTGGCCAGGGAGTCTTCGCGTTCGTCATGCGGGTTGATGTGGCCGCCGATGCCGATGCTGCGCTTTGCTACGAGGCGTTTTTCACCCGACTTGCCGCCCCGGGTGTAAATGAGGTACTTGCCCTGATGGTGGAAGATCGCGTACGGGATGATTTGCTTGTGAGTGGGGTCCAGTTCCGCGGCGGGGCGGGGAAGGAAGAAGTTCGCCCCCGGAGCCAGGATGGCCTCAAGGTAGCGGTCCACCTCCGGCTGAAAGCCCTGGAATGCACCCAGTTCATCGAACAGCGCGCGGGGGATCACGAGGACGTGTTCGACAGTGGCGGGCGTAGCAGCGGGGGAGGAGGCAGGCGCGGACATGGGCCCGTTCCTACGCGGACCCGGGGCAGGGAGCAAGGGGAATTCAAATTCAGTGGGCAGTGGCCAAAGTAGCTGAGATGGCCCAATCTGCGCTACGCGATCTCCACTCTCCTGCCGGCCCCTTGGACTACTCCTTGACTGAAGTCACCAAGTGACAACCACCGTTTCGCAGCAGGGTTGGAGTACCGTCCCGCATGCGGGCCCAATGCCATCAGGGAGACGGACAGTCTTGCCGGGTTGGCGGCCCGAGGGCGAAGACATGGCGCGATGGCGCATCCGCCACACCGGTGGTGGAAATGCCACCTCAGAAGGGCCGAAGGTCCGGCGTAATACCAGCCTCGGGCAACGCCCGAGGAATCGATGACCCATTAACCCTTGAGGGCTGAAGGCCCGGCCTCATCAAGCCTGCCCACGACGAGCATCCCTCAATGACCCCGGGTCTACAGTCCTCAACATCTAAAACCAACGCCAACCTTGGGCATTGCCCAAGGCTGCCATCACGCCTGGCTTTTAGCCCTCAGATCCTTCTCAAAAGGGACGTCATCTGCCTCGCCACTTTTTCCCTGATGGCATTGGTCCCGCATGCGGGACAGAACTCCAACCCCGGTGCGAACTTACTCCAAAAGTCGGGACACGCACTGCTCTGCTCCTGTCGTGTTAACTCCGTTCCGTCGCAGAGCCACCCTGCCGATTAACCATCGGCGGCACGGCAGATTAACCATCTGCGCTACAAATCTTCAGGTCTGACGTCTGGTGTCTTCAATTCGGCTTCCCGATCTCAAAGATCCGCTCGATCTCCTTCGCGCTCAGAGCTTCCTTGAACATCAAAAACTCGTCCATCCGGCCGTTGAAGCTGCGCACCTCGGTTCGGGGCTTGTTGCCTTCTGGAAGGCCCCAGTTGCCCAGCTCGCCGCTGCCGATCCGGATGCGAGTTTCAGGATCCACTTTGGCTTCCTTCAATTCACTGACTTGCCGGCCATTCACGAAGTGGCGCATCAGTCCGGTGCGTCTGTCGAATGTCGAGGCCACATGGAACCAGAGGCCCAGATTTTCCGGGCCAAAGAGCACCGGGGAATTCAGCACATGTTGGCTGCCGCCTTTCTCCAAGTGCACGCCCAGAGCCACCGCGCCGGACCGGATGATCTGCCAGTGGGGATTGCCCCGCGTCCAGGTATCCGTGAGGAAGAGGCTGTTGAAGTTCCGGTCCACCCCGCCCACCTGCACCCAGGCTGCCAGCGTAATGGCGTCGTACTCGCCCGCCACAGCCAGTCGCACCCGGTCGCCGGGTGATTTGAAGTCTAGCGCCTGCTTGCCCCGCCAGCGCCCTTGGGTCCATTGAGCTCCCACGACGGAGCCGTTGGTAAACTCGGGTGCATCGGGCTGCTGGTTCCGCAGGGTGCGATCCCACGCATTGAGCGGCTCAAAGGTGTAGCCCACGAGCAGGCGGGGATCTTCCAGAAACTTCTGGAGGCCCACACGCCATTCCAGCTTGCGACGTTCGTCCGCATCCTGAGACTGCGCATGCAGCGAGGCGATATCCGCGAAGGCCTGGGTGTCCGCACCTGTGATCCCTGCACCATCCTCTGCGTTCCAGCGGGCCCCAGTCTTGAGGTTCAGCTTGTCATCGCCAGCTCCGGGGTACACCTCCACCTCACCGTCGAAGACATGCACGTCCGACTTGCCAGAGTCACTCACCTTGAGGCCAAACTCAGTCCCCAAGTCCACCACCTTGGCATCTGGCGTCATCAGCTTGAACCCGCGAGCGTGGGGCGGTACATGCACCCGCATCTGGCCGAACCGGCACTTGGCCTCGTTCACGGAGACGATCTCCAATTCGCTGTTGCCCTCCAGCGTCACCGAAGCGCCGCTGTAGAATTCCAATCGCGCTAGGCCACTCTGCAGCTTGACCTTCCCGGCTGGCACGGACATGCCTACCTGCCAGGCGCCGCCGTCGCTGGCCCACTGTGCGCCCACCACATCCACGAGCACTGCGCAGCCTTCATCAGTCACCTCGGCCTGGGCCAACGGACCATCACCCCGGTGGAGTCGAGGAGTGAGAAAGAGCAGACCCAACGTGCAGGCGCAAAGCACCAGCGAGGCTGCGAGAGCCAGTTTGGCGGAGGCGGGCCAGGCCCTTCTGAGAGCTCCTGGGGTGCGTGATGCCCCTAGGCCGCTCGCGTTCAGGTGCGCGCGCAATCCCTGTGGAGAGTCGCCTTCTTGATCGCCGGATTCCTGGGATTCGTCCGCGAGTCGGCAGAGCGTCGCCCCCATGCCCAGCCGTTGCACCAGGTACCGGCGGGCGAGCTCGCTTCCCAGCAGCATGGTCTCCAGCGCCTTCCGGTCCGGCTCGGCGAGCTGATGCTCCTCCAGATCGTGGAGCCACGCGTTCAGCTTGACCGTGTCCTCGTCAGAGAGGCGGTTGTGATCTCTTTCCTCGTGGCTCATGACAAGGCCTCCTCCTTCGACAGGGAATTCGTCACACAGTCATGCAGCACCTGCTTGATCCGCATGAGCGCCTTGTAGGCCGCCTGGAGCGATCGACCGCTCACCATCGCCGCCCGCTCCACGCCGCTGCCGCGCTCATAGCGGGTCAGGATCATGCGCCGGTCCCTTTCATTCAGCTTTTGCAGGCATTGGGCCAGGCAGATCTGCATGGCAGACGTTTCTTCCTGCATGTTTTCCGCCGTGTGAGCCACCGCCTCCAGTACCTCGTCATTGAAGACCACTTTTGATCTCGCATACTTCTGCCGGGCCTGACGCACCTTCCACCAGGCGATGCGCATCGCCCAGGCCAGAAAATCCGTGCCCGGTGTGAACTCCTGGAACTTGTCGTAAATGGTCAGGCAGGTCTCTTGCAGGATGTCCTCCGCATCATGGCGGTGCGGCACCAGCGTGTAGATGTATGCAAAGATCTGCCGCTCATGCCGCATCAACAGCGGCACCAGAGCGCGGTGGGGATCTGAGGCTGGGTCCATGAGGATGGATAGCACCGAGTGGCACGTTTTGGACGCAAAAGGTGCTGAAGCCTCAGGTAAATGTTAAAAGGCGACAGGTAAGCGGTAAAGTCCGGGTGCCTTGACACCCACGACTACGCTTACCACTCCATTGAATTACTGAATTACCGGTTTACCGAATCACCGAGAATCCCCGTGTCGGCGGAGGAACTCCTCGGCCAGGGACAGGTAGGCCTGGGCACCGCGACCGTTTGGTTCGTACTCGATGATCGACTTGCCAAAGCTCGGGGCCTCACCCAGACGGATCGTACGCGGGATGATGGTGTCATACACCACCTGGGAGAAGTAGTTCCGCACATCGGAGACCACCTGCTGGGAGAGGTTCATCCGGGAGTCGAACATCGTCATCACGATGCCCTCCAGCGCCAGGGCTGGGTTGGCCCCGCTTTCGCGGATCTGCTGGACGATCTGCACGATTTTGGAAAGCCCTTCCAGGCCGAAGTACTCGCACTGGATCGGCACCAGCAGTTCGTCCGCCGCCGCGAGAGCGCCCGTCATGAGCACCCCCAGGGAGGGCGGGCAGTCCATGATCGCGTAGTCAAAGTGGCCGCTGTAGCGCAGGGGCTTCATCACATCCCGCAAACGCGTGAGGTGATGGCCGGTCTGGGCCAGCTCCACTTCGCACCCGGCCAGTTCCTGGTGGGAGCGGATGATGGAAAGATTCGGCAGACGGGTGCTGCGGATCACCTGGGTGGGATTCACGTCGCTCACCAGACAGGGGTACAAGCTGCCCCCTTCCTCTTGAGCGATCCCCAGACCGCTGGTTGTATTGGCCTGTGGGTCAAGGTCAATGAGCAGCACGCGCAGCCCTCTTGCTGCCAAACAGGCAGACAAATTCAGAGACGTGGTGGTCTTTCCCACACCTCCCTTTTGGTTCGCGATCGCAACTATCCTCATACGCAGCTTGACGGGCGCATTCCATCATCACAAACCTGCATGACAGCAAGATAAATCCCCATGCAGGTGACGGAAAAGTGGCTCGGCGAAATCGGAGGCTGGCAGGCAATGAAGTCTGCCAGGGAATACGTGCGGACTGGTGGCGTGGCGGAAGCCACCCATCAAGGCCAGGTCTATCAGGGCCTGGTAGGGCAGGGGGGCCGGCGATACAAAGCCACCCTGACCGTGAAGGATGCGCGGACGGTGGACTGTCGGTGTGCTTGCAGTGATGCCCAGAGGGGGCTCATCTGCGCCCACGGACTGGCCGTCGCGCTTCAAGCGATCACCGGAGGTCCAGTCGCCTCTGCGAGTTCGTCGGTCGGCGATGCTCGTTCCGGTGCCGCAGGATCGAGTCGACCGGGTCCGGGTGGTTCGGCCAATCCTGCTTTTCATGCCGCGACCGGGAAAAGTGCCGATGCTGTTCAGAAGATCGCCTTGGATCTTAACACGATCCCTGCGGGAAAATTCACCGTCTCCATCCCGCTGTCCCACCTCGGTCAGTTGCCAAGGGGAACCGTCCCGGTGTACCTCGATTTCCAACCTGGCGGCGAGACCAAGGAGCTGGAAATCGCCCAATGGCTTTTCACGCGAGGACTAAAATGTCAGTCCATGCCGCTCCGACTTCCTGCAGCAGATCTAGGAGAGCTCTTCATCACGTTGAAGGGGCATCCTCGAGTCCAAAACGGACTGCCCGCAATGAGCGCTAAATCTTCAGGCGGTGTGCAAACATCACTGAAAGCACTGATCATCAATGATTTGCATCTATCTGATGAAATTGTGCGTGTTAATGTATCACAAAGTATTGTTTTTCAGGTATTAAGCACTGCTTTAACCGTGCAAAGTGTCGGAGCGGTGTCAACGGTGGTCGATGCAGGCACTGGTACGATTATGCTTCCCGACGGTCCTCATGTGAGTAACTTGCGGCCGTTTCTGGACGAGCTTTTTACGCGCCGGAAGGTGGAGCGCAGTCCCCGTTGGGTGGCGGCAAACCTCGGAACGCTCGGGGAAATTCTGGATGTCGAAAGCCCGGCGGCGCCTCTCGCGAAGGTGCGGGTGGTGCCGGCGGATCCTGTCTTTGGGCTGCGACTCGATGGTTCATTGCGGCGCGTGGAGGCATCCTTAACGGTTCATCCTGTGCCTCAGGCGAGCCACCCCGTGACGCTCGGTGTGGACTTCGGTCGGGAGTGGCGTGAGACGGATCTCTATCCCATTCCAGATCCTTCAGGTGACCCGCTGCGGTTCCGGCATCGGAATCTTCTGCGGGAACAGGGGGCTTGGCAGCGACTGGAGTCGGCAGGCTTCCGCATGGACCATCAGGGCGTGCTGGCGATCAATGGCGAGTCGGAAGTGTTGCGCTTCGTGGCCACCGAGTTGCCGCGCCTGAAGTCGCTCTTCGAGATCCATGAGGGTGACGGCTGGCGCAATGCCACACGCGGTCTGGCGACCATCCGCCCCCAGATGCGCACCAAGGAGGATCCTCGCGACTCGTCCGCCGGTGATTCTCGTCAGGGCACGGGCATGGACTGGCTCAGCCTGGAAGTGGCCTATGAGGCCGCCGACGGTTTCCGCATCGCCCGGCAGGAGGTCCTTCGCCTCATTCGCAGTGGCAAGCGGGATGTTCGTGCTCAAGATGGCCGTCGTTACCTCCTGGACATCGAGGGCTGCGAGGAATTGGAAGAGACTCTCCAGGATGTGGAGTCGCGCTTTGGCCAGGGTGGCCAGACCATCGCGGTCAGGTCGCGCCAGCTCGGCGTGCTCAGTGACTTCCTGCCTACGGGCAAATCCGCGGTGCCGCAGAAGGCGCGGGCGTTGGAACTTCCTGAGATTAAGGCGTTACTTACAGATCTTGGAAACACCTTGCGACCCTATCAGCTTGAGGGTGTTCAGTGGCTTGAGCAACACACCCGTTCAGGGGCGGCAGGGCTCTTAGCGGACGAGATGGGCTTGGGTAAGACGGTGCAGACCTTGGCCCTGCTTCGCATCATTCGCGCCCGGGTTAACGCAGCAGGAGGAAAAGGGCAGGGGGGTGAGCCGGTTGGGCCTGCCCTCGTGGTGTGTCCCACCTCGCTTTTGTCGAACTGGTCAGAGGAAGCGGCCCGCTTCACGCCGGAGCTCAAGACCCACGTTTCTCATGATGTGGGTCGCAAAGAGAAGCTGGGAAATCTTGCCGATTACGACGTGGTATTCACATCTTATGCTCTGATTATCAGAGATTTGGAGTATTACGTAAACCTAAAATTTTCCGTCGTTGTATTGGATGAAGCTAGCTACATCCGCAACCCTGATACGGCCGCGGCCAAGGCGCTCTGTCAGCTCAAGGCGGAGGCCAGATTTGCGCTTACGGGCACCCCGGTGGAGAACTCCATCAAGGATCTCTGGTCCATCTTCGCCTTCATGCTGCCGCGGTACCTGCCGGTGCTGGAGGATTTCCAGTCCCGGTTCGTGAAACCACTCAGTCAGGCAGAGGGGCGGACCACCCAGTCGCGCGCCATCATGGAGCGCCTGCGCCGACTCATTCGGCCGTACTTGTTCCGGCGCACCAAGCGTGAGGTGGCCAAGGATCTTCCGGAGAAGATCGAGAAGGTGGTCTGGTGTGAACTCACCCGGGAGCAGAACGAGGTGTACCAGCGCCTGCTGGAGGAAGGGCGTGAGGAGATCCGCTCGGCTCGCAAGCGGACTGGTCAAGGCTCGGCGCGCATGACCATGTTCACCGTGCTCCTGCGTCTCCGCCAAGTTTGCAACGACCTCCGGCTCCTCAAGCTGGGTGATCATTTCAAGGGTCAACCGGGCGGCAAATGGCCGATGCTGGAAGAATTGCTGCAAGAAATTATTGACGGCGGAGGCAAAGCATTGATATTCAGTCAGTTCGTTGGAATGTTACGTTTGGTGCGTGATAAAGTTCAGAGCTTGGAGATCGCTCACAGCTACCTGGACGGCGGCACTCAGGACCGTGGTGGTCAGGTGTCAGCGTTCCAGTCGGACCCTGAACGGAAGCTTTTCCTCATCAGCCTCAAGGCAGGCGGCTACGGCCTCAACCTGACGGCGGCAGACCATGTGCTCCTGGTGGATCCCTGGTGGAATCCGGCCGTTGAGGCCCAGGCTATTGACCGGGCGCACCGTATCGGTCAGGGCAGGCCGGTGACGGCGTACCGTCTGGCCACGAGAGGGACCGTGGAGGAGAAGATCCTCAAGCTCCAGGAGAAGAAGCGTTCCATCATGGACATGACTTTGGAGGATGATCCGACTGTGATGGCCGGGGTGTCGGATTCGGAGCTGGAAGAGATGCTCATGGGCGCCTGATGCCAGCCGCATCGTGATGGATTGTCTCAGTGTTGCGTCTCGCAGTTTCACCAAGACTGCGGGCGCAGCCTCGGTCTGCGCCGGTTGCCACGGGTCGCTGGCGCGATTCTGAGAACAGTCTTCACGTGAGGCGGTCCGAATCGGCCAGAAGCTTTGTGAGCCCAGCGCCGGACGGCGTCAAAACCTTGAAATCCCGAGGCCTCAAAATCAGGCGTTTATACCAAATGTTGCACGTGGAACACTGCCTCACAAAGTGACCTGGATGAGCCTCAGACCTGCGAATTGGCCAAGTATCGGCTATAGCCGACTATAGCCGGAAACTGTCAGAACTGAGTGCAGATTGGGTGTTTAGAGGCCATTTGAGGCCTTCGGCGGGGAATGCTTATAACTAGATACAATGTAAGTAATGTAAAATAGACTAGTGTCGGTATCGGAGTTGAAAGCTGTTCCTTGCATGCTTGGAGCGGCCCCCTATTTTTGATCCACCGCTGAATGTGGTCAGCTAGTTTTCACTGGCGGCCGTCCGTGCTCCAACAAGGGTGGTTTTTTATGACTTCGGAAATTGAAATCGCTTGTTCCTTTCTAGGCCTCACTCTTCGGCCGCCCGTCGAAGGCATGAGCATCGACGATCTCATTCTCCCGTTGAAACCCAAAACTTGGGAAGAGGCTGACCAACTAGAGCCCACTGAACTCCTCTACCGTACTACGCCCGTAAAGGTCTGCCACTACATGAGTTGCGAGCGGTTTGTGCAACTCTTGAGATCGCAGCGATTGGTGTTTACACCGCAGACACAGCAGGACAAAGATCCGGCAGATGGAGGGTGGCCAAACGCGAATCATGAGGAGGCAACGGGCTTGAACAAAGAGTACTATGAAAAATTTCCGATGGTCCGGAATTTCGCCATGCTCGCCAAAGAAAGCGAGATTGATCGGCGATTAACATACCTCCACTGCTGGTTCGAGGGAGCCTATGAGTCCAAGACAATGTGGTCTGAATTTGCGGGTGATGGTACCGGGGTCTTGCTTTGCGCGACCACCTCCGAGCTTGTCCAGGCTCTGTCCCCTTTCAGTGCTGATTACCGATTCGCGATCGACCAAGTGAAATACGTAGATGAGGATGTTCCGCTGTTGGAATTCGTTGGCGGGCTTGCTGGTCGGAGAAAGTTTCCGAAGTTTGAGCACGAGAGCGAGATTCGCCTTATGGCTACACGACTGCCTCCAGTCGATCTCGCCAGTCTCCCTACAATACTCAAGGCGCCGATCAGATTGCAGGATTGCATCAGGGCCGTCTTCTTGGGACCGGCAATGTACAAGCCCCGGCGAGAAGTTCTGAAAAAGTGGATCAGGCGTGTGCTTCCGAAGGCTAATGTTTTGGATTCTAACTTCACGGGAAGTTTTTATTCCGAGGGCCTCAATTTTTGATTGAGTTTTAGTGGCACTGGGAAGTTGTGGGGACGCTGTTAGCGCAGCCTGGCTTTGGTGAGCCCCGTCACACTCACCGAGCACAGTCTGCAACATCGTTGCGAATTCACAGGCACAATATGCCTTCGATTCCATGGCGAAATCGGGCACCATCCGCCGCATGATCGGCGGACTTATGTTGTACTCAGGCAAGATGCCGTCAGCCCGTTGAAGCGGGCTGCGCTCCGTCTGGATGTGGTCCAAACCACAATCAGAGTCGGAAGCTTGGCACGCAAGCCCCCCTCCTCCGCTCTGGATTAACGAGGGCGGAGCATGAGCGGAAATAGCCGGACGGCTCCCCTTCTCTATTTGGTGACCTGCTGCCTCGGATTGTGCGGCGGAATCACCCGCCGTGCCCTGCCAACTCCCCGTCGAGGGGCGCGGCGTCAAGACTTTGGCGGTGGAATCCGTTCGATGGATGATCGGACAACCGCCCGCTGCATCAACCCCGCTGACCTTCAGGGTGCGGTGCAGCGTCAAATTTCCCTGAGATGCCAGTCCGCCCACGATGGCGGCAAGAGCCTTGGAAACTGCCAGTGCGCTCCCCGCCGTGCTGGTCGCACCCCATGCGGGGCCAATCAACTCAACAACCAAAACTAAAGCCGTGGTAATCAAGCCAAGGCGGAAATTCAACGTGTTGAAAACGCTGGAGTTCCCCCAACAAGCAGAACCCGGTCAGATGGTCAGCATGTACCAGCTCAGTGGCGAGGGTGACCAGGACGACGACGCGAGTTCCTCGGAAAGCCCCTACCCTATGACCTTGCCAATTCAAAAAGGGGGCTCCCAAGCGCCCCTAGACAAAATTTCACAATTCCTCTAAAAGTGAGCCACTCGCTTCGTATCCACCCGCGTCACCTAAGCCACTGTACGACCAATGCTTAAGCACATCACTCTCGCCACTGTCGCCCTCCTGTCATCGGTGAGTCTTTCAGTCGCCACTGATGCGGCAGGCTATACCGAGCACCTGGGATCGCTCATGGAGGGAGGTCGTGGTGCACTTCGAAAAATCGAAGGTAACGAAACCCTAACCACATTGGCTTCATTCAAACCCCCTGTTGACATTGTCATAGAGGGAAAGACCAATTCGGATAACCTGAGAATTACCTACGCAGGAAGGTTCATTTTCAACTGGGAGATCACACGTACCCAGCTTCGAGTAAGTGGCGGGCCTGCTGACGGAAAGCACAAAGCGGGCGCTGGAGTCATTCCGACGAACAAATTTGTCACTATCCGCTGGGTAGTAACCCCCAAGAAGCAGACCTTATTCGTCGATGGCCAGCCTCGCTACGAGCACGAAGGCGATTACTCAACCATTGAGTCTCCTGTGAGCATTTCCACCTACAATGCCGCAGTCACTATCAAGTCAATAAGAGTGAAGCAACTCCCTCCTGGAACTGAATAGCGCTTGGCACGCAAATGGTCCGTATGGCGTCATGCCCCTTCGCGTTGACGTAGGTGGTAGCCTCGGCAATGGAAGGTCTCCACAATAGCCCGTCTCGCCGTGGTTCTGCGGCGGTGTGGCGGACCGATGGAGCGCATTGGCATCCGAGAACAATTGGAACCCGCTGCCGCGCTTCGATCATTCTCAGCTCATTTTCAAAACCAAGTGGGCCAGATTACCTCAGGTGAAATTCATCCCGGGTGCTGCCTACACCAAAAAACTGTGTGCCCGTTCGGTTGGTCCAGCGGGCTCAGGATGTCGATAGACTCATTTGCCCGGCCACATCGCCCCCATCTGGTGCCCCCGCACAAACAAAGCGACCCCCTGTAGCATAAAGAGGAGCCGCAGGAGGATCATGAACAGGTTTCTAGGCAGGTGCAGATCCGGGGTATCGCGAACCAGGAAGAACAGGGCCAGGCCGGAACTGACGAGCAAGACAACCCCGAGAATCTGCAGCGTAGTTCCCCAAGCCTTCATCGAGGCCAATTTGGCATCTTTTTCCGAAGCTGACATCCTTTTTGGCTGCCTGGAATCGCTAGTTCATGCCAGCCCGACGTTGCCGTGGGCATGCGGCGGATTCTCAAGCATGCAGTCAGAACCGCAGCTTGCATCCTGAAACATCTTGGCTGTCTATGGTCTCCCATGTCCTTGTACGAGTACCGCATCGTCTTCAAGAATGGCGAGGAGCGTCGCTTCCAGGCGGAGAAGCACCAAGACAATGGCCAGAAGTTGATCCTTCAGGCCTCAGCGCGGGACGAGATTCCGTTTTCGCTTGATGAGGTGGAGGAGTACTCTTGGAAGCTTCGTGCTGAACCCCACGAACTCTACTTGGAAGACAACAGCTACCTGGAGGTTCTTGCCGACGACTACGTGTGGACCGATGATTTTGTCGTCTTCTACATTAACGGAGAAGAGGTGTTTCGCATCGAAGAATCCAAGGTTGGTTGCGTGGGTCCTCTAGTCTATATGAGATCCCACGCGAACAGTTTACCCCGAGTTCGAGAACTGAGTTGAGCCGTCCTCATCAGATGCTCGAGAGGATCGCTTGGCTCGTTGAGACTGGAGAGCGACGCTGCCACCCACTCTGCATCCAGAAGCAGGGCAATCTCGGGCAAGTCCATACACATAAAGGAGAGCGGTAGGTGCAAAATTGGGTCGATATATGCACTTATGCGCATTATTTTCGAGTGCAGCGGCACGTGCTGTGGTGATATCACCCGATCCCGTGCAAAGGCACCGACTCCCCGCATGAAGTTTTATCTCATCGTCACCCACTCCAAAGGTCCAGAAATTGTCGAAGGGATCGGGTGTGAATCCACGGTCCGGAGCCTGCGGATCCTGGTGCGGGGTGAGAAGAAGCGGGAGTTTGACCGTGAAGACGTCTTTACGTGGAAGGAGTGCGCGAGCCGGTTCGAGGCAGAAGAGACCCAACGCGTGATGGGGCTCTAGGCGATCCCCTTGGAGTGATGGGAGCTGATCGGCCTTCTCACCGCGACAGTCCCGTGGCTGGGGTGACGGCCTTCCGCCTCAGGTAATGAAACCAGCCATAGGCCACGCCGAGGAGGCTGATGACGCCCCCGGAAATCAGCAGCCAGGGGATGTCCTGCAACTCCACGGTGGACGGGCGAATGGCGAACAGGCAGAATCCCAGGATGGTCATGCTGGTGGCGACGCCATAGCCGAAGAGTTGGAGTCCTCGCGACCGGGTCTGCCAAAGCGACCGCTGTTGCAGTTGATGAGCTGAATCTGGTCGGGCGTAGTTCCTCCAGAGCAAGCCCCAGACGCACAGGGAGAAGGCTATGCTCCACTTGGGCCAGCCGTATTCCACCAGGGCGAACTCGGGATGGTGCGAGTCATAATAGATCGGGATCGTATCTCCCGGACGCAGCGCGCCTCCCAACTCCCCTGCCCCCGATTCATAGCCGTGACGGCTGAACCAACCGGCCCGAACACGATCCGATTCATACTCCCGGCCCTCCACCTCATAGCGGTAGCGAATGTCTGACTTGGAATTGCCGTGATGAGAGACCTTGGCTGATGCCAGCACCTTGCCATGCGTCAGGCCATCGCGGGCACGAAACAGGTGCCAGCTGGAGACGACAAACTCCAGGGGCATCATGAAAAGCAGCACGCCAAACAACGGGCCGAAAATGAGCAGCCCGATCCACCAGGAGAGTTTCCTCACCCTGCAACTCTGGACTGGGACAGGTGAAGGTCAACTGGGTAAGTTCCAAGGAGGAACGGCAGGCTTATCTCAACTCCCCCTGCACTTTCTTTGCCGCGCCCAACTTTGAGCAGCAAAGGGAGCCCGCCTTTCGCGGTGGCTGCCAAATGGCCTCCCCGCAATTGAGGGGGGTGCGCAGTGGGGAGATCTTCATAGCATGCAAAAAGGGAACGGTAAGGTCGCTCATTCCGCGTAGCGGCCTTACGGTTTCCAGGACTGCTAGCGGTCCGGGCGCCTTGGGAGGGTTGGAGTCTCTCCCAAGGCGTTTAAGGATTGGCCTTCAGTGCATCAATCGATAACGAATTGACAAGCGATGGTGCAGCTTTAACCCAGGGATGCCTGCATGGGTGGTCGGTTGGATCTTGATCCCACCCGCAAGGCATTGCATGAAGTTCATTTCTGGATTCAAGGGTTAAGGAAGGATAGTCTTGCTCACTTTTCTTAGCCAGTGTGGCACTCCCGTTTCATCATGCGTGAGGTACTCTTGATGACTTGGGCAGAAGATCCCAAGAGTCGATAGCGCTCCACATTCCACCTATGGTTGGCCCTTCCAGAGGTCTGCCCTATCCAGGCCGTTCACCCCTGCTCCGGCGAGGTGTGAACGGGACAAAACGGCTGCGCATGCAACCAGAGAGGTTTCTGTCTCTCCCGCCTCTCTTCTAATCTGCCTATTTTGCGATTGTTTTGGACCCTAAACGTGGTACAACCTTAGATGTATATCAGGGCAACGCCTGACCACTGCAGGTAGTCGTTGTCCCGACGGGAGAACGACGATGAATGGGGTGGCGGGATCTTCAGCGACGAAGCGGGTGTACGTGGTGGTCACGACCTCCAAGGGTGCCGAGATCATCGAAGCCTGTGCGATCGTGGAAGATGGACTGTCTTTTGTTTTCCAGCGTCAGGGGGAAGTCTGGCGGGAGTACAGCCGGCGGGATGTTCTCTTCTGGGATGAGTGTGCGGCTATGCCGGATGCCGTGCAGATGGTGGCAGAACTGAGAGGCGGCACCGTGAGCGCTAAAACGTGCCCCGTTTAGCCTGCTGTTACGCCGGAGGTTGCCAACCGTTCTGGAACGATTATTCCCGCTCGCGGTACAGGCAGAACTAGGATAAGGTGCGGCGCAACCGCCTGCGAACGTCCACTTGTCGTTCACCATGTCGCACTCCAAGTCTGTCGCTATCGTGACCATGAGTCCGTCTCAGGTCCCGTACGCGATGCATCTAGCGGCCGCGGAGGGGTGGAATCCCGGGCTGCATGATGCGACCTCTTTCCATGCTGCGGATCCCGAAGGATTCCTAATGGCGGAGCTAGAAGGTGAGCCAGTGGGGTGCATCTCGGCTGTCTCTTATCCGGGCGGTTTCGGCTTCATCGGCCTCTACATTGTGGAGCCGGAGTTCCGTGGCCGCGGCATTGGTCGGGCGCTATGGCGACAGGCCATGCAGCGCCTGAATGGGGTCAACATCGGTCTAGATGGCGTGGTGGCCATGCAGGAAGCGTACGCCAGATCGGGATTCAAACTGGCCTATCGCAACATCCGCTACGCTGCCTCCCACCTCCCCTCGCCCGGTCCATTGCCGGCTGGCGTCCGCCTGGTGCCCGCAGCGGAGGTGCCCTTCGAAGATCTGCGGGCCTATGATCGGCGATTCTTCCCGGCAGATCGGGAAGCTTTTCTCCGCAAATGGATCCGCCAGCCAAGTGGGTGGGCTGTAGCCGCCCTTGGAGCTGATGGCCTCCAAGGCATGGGCGTTATCCGGTCATGTCGGGAAGGGCACAAAGTGGGCCCGCTGTTTGCCGACAATCCGGAAATGGCAAAAATCCTCTTGCTGACTCTGGCCAGTCGGCGGAATGCAGACGCTCGGGTCATCCTGGACGTGCCGGCGGTGAATCCCGCAGCCATCTCCCTGGCGCAGGAGGTGGGAATGGAGGTGATCTTTGAGACCGCCCGCATGTACACTGGGGATCCACCTTTGGTGGATCTGGAGGGGACATTTGGGGTCACCACCTTCGAACTGGGTTGACGAAGCGGGCGATGCACTTAAGAAGTACGCTTCGCCGAGTGGGTATCATTAGGCTTGATCTTTATTGATTCCTAGGGTATTTTGTCTTCAGTTGTGCATTATCCTCCATAAGTAATAATTACCAGCATGGCGCGTTTTGTGGTGGTAACATTCGACGGTGGATATCACGAATTCACGGCTGAGACCGTGGATCCTTACGGGCCGCAACTCTTGTTCAAGGAGAACGACGCCCTGCTAAAGAGCTTCTCCAAGACCGAGGTGATCTGCTGGGACACCGATCTGACCAAGCCTCCGCTGGGTGGGATGGGACCCACCTGGAGCAAGCTGCGTCCCCTGCCCGGCTACGCGGAGCCGAAAGATCCGGAGTGAGTCGGCCCGCTTCGCGGGAGACACCAGACTGTTAGATGCCAGACGCCAGGCAGCAGACCTGAGATCAAGGGCCAACGCGGCACCCAACCCCCAGATTGGCAATCTGTGGTACCGCCGGTTTTGCAATCGGGCATCGACTCTGCCCAAGCGAGTCTGGTGGAAGTTGCCTGATACTGATGATCAGCCAGCATTTAAGTTGCGCATGAAAACAATTATGATTTATAGTGGCACCTCGATTTGCCATGAAGTTCATACTGGTTGTCACCAATTCGAAGGGTCCTGTGATTTTCAGGGGGCGCAAGGGTACGAATACCCGGGGCGAATTGACCTTCTACTCTGCGGATGGACGGACGAGTTTTGAGACCACCGATGTCCTGCTCTGGCAAGAGTGCGCTACGGCAGCTGCCGCCGATCAGGTGGTGGAAGCCCTTGGACTGGGCGACGAGGTGCCGGGCTAGTTTTCCTTAGGGTGTGGAGGCAAAAATGCCCAGGGCATTCCTCCCCATCGGAGTGCTTCCAAGTTGCTGTCCAGAGGGGTGAGCAGACCCCTTGCTGTTGGTAATCAACAGGTAGGAGATCTCATGGCCGACCCGCAATTCAGGTTGCGCGCATACGGCCACTGCTCGGAAGGGCGCGATTCAGGAAACATAGCGCCCACGGTATGACTCCTCCCCCCCATGCACCGGTTCCCACCAAGACGAATGCGTCCTCTCCCCCTTAGGCCCAGTATTCACACGCGCCTCGCCCGAAGCGAGTTCTGGCTCGGTCCTCGAGGCTGAGTTTTGCGGCGTGTGCCTGAGGATGCGAAGCAGCCAGCCCTCCCCGGCCAGTTTGCAGGGTTACGTGGCCACTCCGGCGACCGATCCATCCACTCAACCCCTCACTCCCATGACAGCTCTCACTGACAGTGATCCAAAATCTCTTTCTCAAACATCCACCTCACGTTGCGAAATGGGAGTGGAGGGTCTTGATGTGGTCCTCTGCGGGGGACTGCCTCCCCACCGCCTCTACCTGGTAAAAGGTGACCCCGGTGTGGGCAAGACGACGCTTGCCCTGCAGTTCCTCATGAAGGGGGCCAGCCAGGGTGAGAAGGTGCTGTACATCAGCCTTTCTGAGACCAAGAACGAGATCCTGGCCGTGGCAGACTCCCACGGCTGGGACTTGTCGGCGGTGAATCTCTATGAACTGTCCTCCATCGAGGAAAAGATCCGGGGGGACAGTGAGAGCACGTTCTTTCACCCTTCCGAAGTGGAGCTCAACCGCACGATCGGGGCCCTGATCGAGGAGGTGGAGCGCATCTCCCCCTCCCGGGTGGTCTTCGACTCCCTGTCCGAGATGCGCATGCTGGCGGAGACGCCCCTTCGGTACCGACGGCAGATCCTGCAACTGAAGAGCTACTTCGCCGGACGCCACTGCACCGTGTTGCTGCTGGACGACCGCACCTCTGGCACCCAAGATCTCCAAGTGGAAAGTGTGGCCCACGGGGTGATCAGCATCGAGGCTTCCTCCCCCAGCTACGGCGTAACGCGGCGGCAGCTCAATGTGCTAAAGATTCGCGGCTCCAAGTACCTGGAAGGCAGTCATGATCTTGTGCTGCGCCGCGGGGGCATGGTCGTCTTTCCGCGCTTGATCGCGGATGGCTCGCATCGTGAATTTGACAGGGTGAACTTCCCCAGCGGCATTTCCGAGCTGGATACCCTGCTGGGCGGTGGCCTGGGGCGTGGCACCAGCACCATGATCATGGGCCCTCCCGGCACGGGGAAATCCACCGTCGCCATCAAGTTCGCACTGGCGTCTGCCGAGCGCGGAGAGAAGGCGATGCTCTTCATTTTTGACGAGACGAGGGGCACCTTGCTCGACCGGGCCTCGCAGCTCGGGATGGACCTGGAACCGCACATCGAGCAGGGCATGCTGGAAATCGTGTCGGTGGATCCAGCGGAAATCTCTCCCGGAGAGATGGGCCACCGCATTCGCGAGGCCGTGACACGCAATAGGGTGAGGCTGATCGTGATCGACAGCATCAATGGCTACATCAACGCCATGCCCGCCGAGCGGCACCTCAATCTTCAGTTGCATGAGTTGCTCGCCTATCTGAATCAACTGGGCGTGGTGACCATCATGGTGCTGGCCCAGCAGGGGTTGATTGGTTCAATGAAATCTGCCGTGGATCTCACGTATCTGGCGGATACCGTGCTGCTCCTGCGCTTCTTTGAAGCCTACGGCCGGGTGAAGCAGGCCGTGTCCGTGATCAAAAAGCGCAGCGGCACGCATGAGCGGACCATTCGCGAGATGCAAATCACTGCGGACGGGATCACCGTGGGCCAGCCATTGTACAACATGCAGGGGGTATTGACGGGGGTGCCGGAGTTTGTGAAAGGCGCAGAGATTGAGGAAACCGAGAACTCCCTGCTCCAGTCATGAGTGACACCACCCACGGACCGGCCCCCTTTGCCAGTGGCGGCACGGATCCTCCACCCATGCTGCCGTCGGCTACTCCCGCCCTGCCGGCCGCCATGGCCGCCAGCCGCATCCTGTTGCTGGCACCCACCAGCAACGATGCACGGCTCACTGCGGGCTTTCTCTCCGCCGCGGGGTTGGACGCCTTCATCTGCTACAGCAGCGAAGGCCTGGCCGAGGCAATGCGGGTGGGGTGTGCGGCCGTGCTCGTGGCCGAGGAGGCTCTGCACACCGAGTGTGTGAACCTTCTGGTGCAGGAGCTTCATGCGCAGCCCTCCTGGTCAGACCTGCCCATCCTCATCCTGACCGGGAATGGCGAGGCCACCCGCTATCGCCAGCGCTACCTGGACCTGATCGGCCCGGTGGGCAACGTGTCCATCATGGAGCGTCCGGTGCGGCCCACGACGCTCGTCAACAGCTGCAAGGTGGCCCTGCGCTCGCGGTTGCGCCAGTATCAGGTGCGGGACCTGCTGGAGGAGCGGCAGGCGGTGGTCGCCAGTATTAGCGATGGCTTCGTCACCTTTGATACCAACTGGCGCTGCACCTTCCTCAATGAAAAGGTGGAGGTGCTCGCCGGACGGAAGAAGGAGGAGCTGATCGGGCGGTGCATCTGGGAGGTGTTTCCTGAAGCCCAGGACCTGCCTATCTACCAGGCGGTGCAGTTCGCCATGCTCCAGCAGCAGAATCTGGATTTTGAGCAGTATCACGCCACGCTGAACCGCTGGCTGGAGGTGCGGTTCTACCCCTCCACCCGGGGTATCTCCGTCTTCATCTCAGATGTCACCGAACGCCGCCGCGCCCAGGATGAACTGCGGGAGAGCAAGGCACGCCTTGAGTTTGCCCTGAACGCCGCCCAGATGGGTGACTGGGATTTCAACCTGGCCGACAACACCTCGCACCGATCCCTGCGGCACGATCAGGCCTTCGGCTACACTGAGCCAGTCAAGGAATGGGGGCTGGAGACTTTCATTGAGCACGTGCACCCCGACGACCGCGAGGAGGTATCGAGGAAATTCTTTGCCGCGATCGTGAGCAATGAACCCTGGCGTTTCGAGTGCCGCGTCGTCTGGCCGGACGGCAGCGTCCACTGGATCGCCATGCACGGCGGGCTCTACCACGATGCGAGCGGCAGATTCCCCCGCATGATCGGCATCGTCATGGATATCACAGCGCGGAAGGATGCCGAGGTGGCCCTGCTGCAACAAACGGATGCCCTGCGAGAGGCGGACCGGAAGAAGGACGAGTTCCTGGCCATGCTCTCCCATGAACTGCGCAATCCCCTGGCGGCCGTGTCTCATGCGGCCACGCTGATCAAGGGGGCGTTCGGGTCGGATGATCTCCACTGGGCCGCTGGCGTGATTGATCGACAGACCCGGCAACTGGCCCACCTCATCGATGATCTCCTGGACGTGTCGCGTATCACGACCGGGAAGATCCACCTGAGGAAGGAGATCATCGATACCGCTGTGATTCTGGAGCACGCATGTGAATCCGCCGGGCCTCTGGTGAGGGAACGCGGACACCACCTCACTCGGAGTTGCCCGCCGGGAGAACTCTGGTTGGAAGCGGATGCCACCCGCATCGAGCAGGTGGTGCTCAACCTCCTCACGAACGCGGCCAAGTACACGCCCAACGGGGGCCAGATCGAGCTCTCGGCACAGAAGCAGGGAGCAGAGGTGGTCATCCAAGTGAGAGACAACGGCACCGGCATCGTGCCCGAGCGACTGCCGGAGATGTTCCAGCTCTTCACCCAAGGGGAGCGCTCGATCGCCCGCAGTGAAGGTGGCCTTGGCATCGGGTTGACGATCGTACAGAAGATCGCTGAGATGCATGGCGGCCATGTGGAGGCAGAGAGCCCCGGTCCCCACCAGGGCAGCACTTTCACCGTGCATCTGCCCCTGGTCGATTCCCCTTCCCCAGTGGCTGTGAAACCGCGTACTCCAGCTTCTGTAGAGCCGTCCCTCCACCGTATCCTCGTGGTGGATGACAATGTGCACTCCGCACAGGGGCTGGCCCGACTGCTCAATCGGGCGGGGCACGAGACCACGGTGGCGCATGATGGGAACCAAGCTTTGACGATTGCAGAGGAGTGGGCACCGCATGCCGTGGTGCTCGATATCGGGCTGCCCGGGATGGACGGCTACGAGGTCGCAAGACGCATGCGTGACTTCGAAGGGTGCCGCCATGCCTTGATCATCGCCGTGACCGGCTACGGTCAGGAGGAAGACCGCCAGCGCTCACACGAGGCCGGATTTGATCATCACCTGGTGAAGCCGGTGGGGATTGCGGAACTGAAGGCCATCCTGGGTCAGGCAACGGCCCCTGCGCATGGCTGACTGCCGGATCGATAAACTACGGGACGAAACCATTCCCACACACCAGGGTGGTATCGATCTCTTCCTGCAATCTGTCCTGCCCAAGGTTTGGCCAACAGGCTTGCAATCGATGCAGGCATTCGCCTAACATCGCCACTCCCTCTCTGAAAAAAACTGGCAGCAGACGAAGCGCGGATTTCGTGGTCCGTGCAGTTCGGCGGCAGCCATGGGCAATCCCCCTCCCAAACTCTCATGAAGCGCGCAATCCCCCGTTGCCTGGCCACAACCTTCCCTCCGCGGCTGCTGTCTGGCCTTCTCATTTGGACGCTGCTGGCTGGAGCCGTTGTTTCCCAGTCCCCTCCCGCTGGTGATGACATCACCACGGGCACCCGCCCCGCCGCCTTACAGTTTGAACCGGTCACATCCCGCGTCCCCGGCATGATCCGCTGGATGTGGGACCCGAAACAGACGGTGCCGCGGATTGAGGAGGCTATGTGGCTGACAGACGGCAGCCGGATGTACGCACGCAGCGACAAGCAGCAACATCGGGTTCAGATCTGGGAGCCCGTGGCGGTGGATCCTGCCTCACCCGCCAGGCTCGACCTCAAGGGCTACCTCCCGCTTGGGGACACCTGGGCAGCCTCCCTGGACGGGCAATGGATCTTTGGCGAGCGTCGGGGCCTTCAAGGCAACACGATGGCTCTCTATCGCACGGGTACTTGGGAAGGCATGTGGGAGGCCCGGAACAACGTCGTGGGAAACCTGGAGCAGGCTGTTTTCACCCGGGATGGAAGGCACCTGATACTTGTGACCAAGCACCAGAAGTCCGTCCAGGTGCATGCCATAGATCCCGCGAGTGGCCGGCGGGTGCGCCACCTGGACCGGGCCCTTCCTGCGCAGGGCGAAGGTTGGAAGGGATCCGAGTTCCGTGTCTGCGTCACAAGAGATGCCGTCTTGCTGCCCCCGTTCTACCGAGACGACCTGACGCTTTCCCGCTGGAGTCCGGCAGATGGCAAACACGTGCCCGTCTCCAAGCCGATGAGTGACAATTCGAAGCTCAAGATGACCCTTTCCTCCAACGAACGCTGGCTCGTTCTTTGGAACTCCGCGGGGTATCGGACGATGGAGCTTGAGGGGGGCCTCTATGGCCGCGGTTTTAGCGGCAAGGCTGAGGATGCGTACATTCAGAATGTGCAGGTCTCTCCTGATGCCACGACTCTGGTGGTCTCAGGCGGGTGCAAACACCAGGTCATTCGCCTGACAGATCAACAGCTGCTGACTCATTCCACCACGGAATGTTTGTGCGGGCTCTTTGCCGCAGATGGACGCACATTTTGGAATACCTGTCGGCCGTTGACGCCCATCAGTACCAGAACCTGGCAGCGGGCCGACAAGACGCAGTCTCCGCCCCAGCGGGCGATCGAACAGGTGGGCTTCAGTCCAGATGGCAACTATCTCGCGAGCCGTTATGCGAAGCAGATCGACTTGTGGAGGCTGGATGGCCAGTCCCTTGCACCATCCGCCATCTTGACTGGACCAAGGGATGCGGAACTAGGGCCCTTTGCCTGGGACAGGAACACCAACCGCATCATTGGCGGAGATCTTTGCGCCTTTCTCCAATGGGAGATGCCCAAGGCCCTGAACGCGGGGTCCATCCGCGTGCCCGTGCAGGGCACACAGCTCTTTGAAACATTTGCCACGGCCGAGGAACAGCGGAGAGACGGACCGGCCTTTGCCTCCTCCCAGCAACTGACCGTGTCCCCTTCCACCGGAGATTGTCTGATCTCGCTCAACCACCATCACGAATACACCGAAATCCGGCATCCTGACCGGCCCACGGTGGGCCGCTCGATCAAGGTGGGCACGCCGCAAGAACACCCCACGCACGAGGCTGTTTTCAGCACAGACGGCAGCGAACTCTTCTACCTGGGGGATGAGCAACCGGTATACAACCAGCTGCTGGCTTATCATCTGGCGGATGAGAAACTCCGCATCTCCGCCGCAAAACTGCCCGCCGGCAGCCTGGTCGGGTTCGATCCTCAACAACGCCAGGTGGTTCTTTTCGGCCCGTACAGGGCCTCGGGCCTGATGCTGGTGGACGCCGCCAAACTGGAGTTGAAGCTCAGATATCATCCGCCGGACAAATGTTCGTGGTCCAAGCCTGCTGCCCTCAGTCCGGATGGTCGCAGATTCGTGTGCGGCTTCCAGGATGAGACCGGATCACAGGCCGCCTATCCCACGCAGTTCATCGTCGCCGACATCGACACCGGCAAGATCCTGGCCGTCGTGCGGCACGCAGACCCGTTGGTGGAAGATTGCGCCTTCTCGCCTGACGGTACCAAGCTGGCCTTTGCCCACGGGAGCGGCAATGTCTCCTTGTGGAGTGTGGATGAGATGCTGAAGAATTGTCCCGCCCCGTCAGGGTTGACCCTGCGTCGTTTTGAGCCCGGGCAGAGCCTGGAGCCGCCGCGTGCGTCCCCGAAGCCTCAAGAGCCCTGGAAGACGGGGCCCCTCACGGAAATCCGCCAACCTGTCAGTGGCGGTGATACGCTTCAAATCACGGCCGACGGAGCAGTCTTCTTGCCGGAGAACCGGGCCTCCATCGGCCAGGTGCTGATCAACGGCGAGCCTTTGCAGGTGAAGGGACATCGCTACCGGCAGATCGCAGGCACGAGCGGCACCTCCTATCTGCATGTGCAGACGGAACTGCGGTCAGCCATGCCCAAGGTGCGGCACCATCGCGAACTGCAGATACCCTCCACCGGCGGGGCCTCAGTGTGCGATGCGATTGACAACCTGGGGCTCACCCCCGTGTCCTTCGACCTCAGCATCGTTGCAGCCATGGGTGGGGACCTTGCAGACTTGCGTGATTCCTCGAATCGCCCACCAGGCGGCCAGGGCAAGTATGTCAACCTTCCCGAAAACGCCGTCCTGGGCACCCAGATCGAGAGCGGCGGAGTGAGCCGCCTGACCGCCCTGGCCCTTGCCACCGCTGACCCGGAGCAAAAGCCCGTGCTAACCTGGGATGCTGCCCGCAAGGCTATCCTGTGCACGTGGACGGTGCATCTGGAACCGTTTGAGCGCTGCCACCTGCGGTACGGTTTCCTGCAACGGCATGCCAAACTCTCGGATGAACTCCTGGTCACCCTGCCAAAGATGGTCCTTCAGCCGTGGTCAACCGGCATGGACACCTTCCATATCCGAAAGTTGAACATGGAGGAAAAATCCGTGTTCATGGGGAGCAGACGCCCGACCGATGGCACTAGGAAAGATGCCTTGGGTTATGGATGGCGAACTCATGCCCGCACCATGGACGGGATGTGGTGCGAAGTAGGGGCGTCCCAGCTTCTGGGGTTGTGGTTCGATGGAGAACCTTCCTCCTATGGCATGGTCTTGAACTACGAGTCCGGTGCCCCAGCGGCCACCAGTCCGACCGGCATGGAAAAGGTGGTGGAATGCTCCTCCGCAGCAGGCCCCATGCGTGCCGCCCGGCGGGTGAGATTCAATCCGCAAACGGCGAGTCTCCAGACGGTGGACACTCTCTACAGCGCTGCCCAGGAGCCTGTGACGGCCAAAACGGATCTGACCGTGCTCACCACTGGCCGGATCAGCGCCGTACTGGATGCCCGGGGGAACAAACTTGATGTCACCAAGCCCATCGCAGCCTCCCAACACGGCAACCGGTTTGCGGTCGTGTTCGAAAACGAACGGGAGCCCGCCGTCCTCGTGGCGTTGGCAGACCCTGATGGAAAGCTACGCCCCACCCTGCATCTGGCCGCCGGGAACGGCCTCTTCATCCGCTATGAAACCACCCTGAAACCCAACGAGAAAGTCCCGTTGGTTCATGCCGCAACTCAGCGCCGTCTCGCGGATTCCCTGTCGATTGAGGAGGTTTTTGCAGCCTGGGACAGCGCTGCCCTGTTGGTGCCGTAGGGCTAGTCGGCATCGGTGATGCTCGCGTGCGACAGCTCCACCATGGTGACGTCTGAAACCACAGGTTCCAGCCTCAAATCATAAACCCCGCCTGGCACCAGACCAGACGGGGTTTATGAAACAAACTAACGATGGAGTCCCATCAAGGCGGATCAGCTCCAGCCGTGGGCTTCGCGCACCTTGATCATGGCGGCCAGGATCTTGTTCCAGGTGTCCTGGGTTTCCAGGACGGCGTTCGGGAACATGCAGCCATCCCAGCAGATGTGCTGGATGCCGCGGGAGGCGGCGTCCTTGAGCCAGTAGCCAGCGGCCTGGGTGATGTCGAGCTTGCCGTTCGGATCATCAGCCTGGCAGTGGCGGCCGGTCTTGTCGTGGGAGCCGGTGCCGTGCACGGTGCCGTCGTTCTGGGCGACGTGGAAGTCGATGGTCCACGGGCGCAGAGCGTCGGTCATCTTCGTGTAGGCGGCTTCAAACTCGGCCTGGCTGTAGCCTTCCTTGAGGAGGGCGTGCTCGGGGGCGTTGTACCCGAGGAGGTAGAGGTAGGTGTGGGCAAGGTCAGCCTGGAAGCCGACGGTGCCGGGCATGCCAGTCTGCTCCAGCAGGTCCAGCATGTCCTTCCAGGAGTGCATGCCTGCCCAGCAGATTTCGCCCTCAGCGGCGAGACGCTCGCCATTGGCGGCGGCGACCACACCCGCTTCGCGGAAGGTCTCGGCGATCTTCTTCGTGCTGGCGACCGGATCGGCCACCCAGGCACCGGGGCCACCGGCGGAGTCGATGCGGATCACGCCGTACTGGCGGACGCCATGCTCATTGAGGATCTTGGCGATGCGGCAGGCCTTTTTGACTGCGAGCACGAACTTGGCGCGCTGGTCCGGGGTGCCCATGGCGGAGTCACCCACGGTGCCCGGCCAGACCGGAGCCACCAGAGAGCCCACATTGAGATTCTTGCTGGCGATGAGGTCCGCCATGCGCTTGATGTCATCCACACTGCCGTCGGGGTCCGTGTGGGGGTGGAAGAGGAAGAGGTCCACGCCCTCGAACTTCTGCCCGTTCACTTCCGCATTGGCGGTGAGTTCGAGCATGCGCTCCAGGCTGATGGGCGGGTGGTCCGTGCCGGGCTCTTTGCCGACGAGGCCGGGCCACATCGCGTTGTGCAGTTTGGGTAGAGTAGCCATGATTCGGTAACGGGACTGTGCGATTCGAATGATGTTTTGACGAAACAGGAATGGTGCAACGTCCGGGTTGCGCGTGGCAAGCCTTTCTGTTGCACCATTCAGGAAACGAGGCGGATCTTACTTCACGCCCTGGGCCTTGAGCTCGTTGTAGAACTCATAACCCTGCTCGGCGGTGAGGCCTTCATGCACCACGCCGCGGACGGCGCGCATCATGGCCACAGGAGCGTCGGACTGGAAGATGTTGCGGCCCATGTCCACACCGGAAGCACCCTGCTGGATGGCGTTGTAGCTCATCTTCAGCGCGTCCAGTTCCGGAAGCTTCTTGCCGCCGGCGATGACGAGCGGCACGGGGCAGCAGCTCGTGATGGTGTCGAACTCTTCTTCCGTGTAGTAGCACTTCACCATGTGGCAGCCAAGCTCCGCCATGATGCGGGTGGCAAGGCGGAAGTACTGGGCGGTACGGGCCATCTGCTTGCCCACGGCCACCACGCCCATGACGCCGATACCGTAGCGGTTCGCGCCATCGATGAGGTCGGTCATGTTCTTGATGGTCTGGCGCTCATGCTCGCTGCCGATGAAGACCTGCACGGCCAACACGGAGGCGTTGAGACGCACGGCTTCCTCGATGGAGCAGGCGATGCTCTCATTGGAGAGGAGGTCAGGCTGGGCCATGCTGGTGCCGCCGGAGGCGCGAAGGGCGATCGCCTTCTGCGTGGTAGCGGGGATGACGCTGCGCTGAATGCCGCGGGTGAGCATGAGGCAGTCTGCATACGGCTCAAGCGGGAGGATCGTCTGGTCCACACGCTCCAGACCCGTGGTGGGGCCCTGGAAGTAGCCGTGGTCGAAGGCCAGCATCACCGTGCGGCCGTCCTTGGGGTTGAACACGCGGCTCAGGCGGTTCTTCAAACCCCAGTCGTACTGGTGGGAACCTTTGAGGAAGAAGCCAGGGGCGGCCTGGGGAGTGTCGGTGAAGTACTCTTTTTCCTTTTTCTCTGCTTTGGTGCCGTCAAGGTCTGCCATGGTCTTGTAGTTAGTAGGGTCGGTTGGGTTGGGGTCTGATGAAAACGGACGTTGGAGGAAGTTCCCATCGCACTGAAAGTGCGATTTAGGACAAATCGGCCCAAAAAAGTTTAAGCAGCGATGTATTCTTTCATCGCGCCGACGATGACGGTGAAGGACATCGCCCCGGCGTCTGGGAAGCCGATGGCACCCTCGCCGAGGGTCTTGGCGCGGCCGAACTTGGCCACCATGGCTTTGCTGGCTTCGAGGCCTTCCAGCGCGGCAATTTCCACGGCCGTCACGGCGTCGATGAGGGAGGCTCCGGCCACTTCCTGCGCCTTAACTGCGGCAGGCTCCAGGGAGTCCACAATGGTCTTGTCACCCACGGCGGCACCGCCGCGCGACTTCACGCCATCCAGGCCTGCCTGGAGCAGGAGCGCCAGACCGGCGGCGTCGAATTCTTCTTTGCCGGCCAGAGCCTTGCCGCCATTGCGGAACATGGTGCCAAAGATCGCGCCGGAGGCACCGCCCATGCTGCTCATCATGGCCATGCCCACGCTGGAGAAGGCTTTTTCGACGGACTCGCCGCTTAGCTTCTCTTTGGCAGCGTTCATGCCGCGCTGCATGCCCAGACCATGGTCACCGTCACCCAGATTGCGGTCCGCCTCGGACAGCTCGGGCTCGGCAGCAATGATGCGATCCGCCACGAGGGTCAGCATCGCTTTGACTTCGTCTTTATTAAGTGTGGTCTTGGGCATGGTGGCGCGGATAGAAGGCGGGGTGGTGGGTATTGTCAAATACGCAAACGCGGGACACGCAGCATGACTCAGATTCGGGGCAATCAGAAGCAAAAACGCGTGCGTAGCCCCTTCAATAACCGCTCTTGCCCATTTTAGGACTTTCCTGCCACCGACCAACCCAGATTCTTTCGGTTCGCAAAGACCATTTCCCAGCTGGGGGGCAGCCCGGATGGCCGCGATCAAGGGGCGGTGGCCAAGTCGATGAGCTGGTCCACCACCGGGCCCAGCCATCCTGTGTCCCAGCGATGTTTCACCTGAAGGTTGGGGAGATAGGCATGTAGGACCTGATGCTGGTCGAGCAATGCGTGCATGCCTGTCCCATGCGCCTTCCAATCCGGCCCTACGCCCAGAACCAAACGTCGGCGATTCTTCCATGCGTCGGGGGCTTGCTCAATCAGCCGTGGCGGCAGGACGGCCAGAAAAGTTTCCTTGGTCCCAAACACGTCCTTGATGCCGATGGGCCCCCACTCCTTGCCGTGATTCTCGCCATTCAACAGGAACGGGGCGTCCCAGGTGGCGGCATAGCCGAAGAGGTCCGGATGCCGCAGCAGCAAGACTGAGGCCCCCCACCCTGATTTGCTGAAACCCAGGAGCCAGCGATGTTCCAGGTCCGGGAGCGTGGGGTATCGCTGATCGATGTCGGGTACGAGCGTCTTCACCACGAAGTCCTCCTGGCGCACCTTCGGATCGGTGGCGTGGTTGCCATACCACGGCACGACCTTGAAGGAGGGAGCCACGCAGATGACTTGGTGCTTGTTGGCGAGGTTCAGCTTGCGCGCCTCATCGAGTCCATCGCCAAAGCGAAAGCTGCCCTCCGATTCCACAGGCAGGATGTAGAGCACCGGGTAGCGCTTTCCCGTGGCGAGAGGATCAGGGAGGATCACTCGTACCGGTGTGGGTCCTGATTGGAATTCGGAGGGCAATGCGTAGCTCCAGATGCCCGTGGTGGCGTCCTTTTGCGCGGGCTCTGAGGTGACCTGGGCGGATGCAGCGGAGGGCGTGGCGAGCCAGGCAGCGAGGAACAGGCTGAGGGATGAGATGGTGACAGCACGAGATCCCATGGTGGTGCAAGATTAATAACGTGAGGTGGGGCATCCGGTCTTGCACATCGTCGAAGTGGTACAGGAGGCGGGGGTTCCCAGCCCGGCTCAGTCGTGCTTCCCTTGACTCTCTTATCGCCTCAGCCACCCGGCATACCGCGGGGCCGGAGACCCCGCCTCCTTTATCGGCTGTTGGAATCGATCGAACAAGTAACCTCCTGTGAATTGAAGTGCGTTGCCTGCCGCTCCACAGTGGCGACCATGTCTCTTGTCGCTCCCATGTTCTGTCTGGACGTCCACTACGCTGATGCCAGCGCGACGGTGGCGGCGGTGGTGTTTGCCAGCTGGACGGACGCAGTAGCGATTAAGGAAACTACCCTCACCCTCCCAGTGGCTGCGGGCTATGAGCCCGGCGAGTTCTACAAACGGGAACTCCCCTGCCTGATGGCTGCCATTGAATCTCTGGACGAGATGCCTGGGCTGATCCTCATTGACGGTTACGTATGGCTGGGGGCGTCACGTCCCGGCTTGGGAGCTCGGCTGTATGAGGCTCTGGATGGAAAGGTGCCAGTCGTCGGCGTGGCCAAGACGGCATTCCAGGGACAGACAGAGGCGGTCGAAGTTTATCGGGGAGGGAGTCGGCGGCCGTTGTTTGTCACCGCAGCTGGAGTCTCCGCGCAGGAGATGGCAGAGCGTGTTTCCCAAATGCACGGCGAGTATCGGCTCCCTACGCTGATCAAGCGGGCGGATCAGCTATGTCGGGGGCGAGTGTGACCTGTCGCCGAAGGAAGAGGCTGCTCGAACGAGGCATGTTCGGCGGTCGGGAGGTCTGGAGTGTTTTGCGCTTATCCCTCCGCTCCCGAACCGACGGGGACCGTCGGACTACTCCCGCAGCGTCGCTTTGGGTGTAGTCCGGACGTGCCGTTCGGCTCAGTCGCCACGGGGGCTTGCGACCAATCTGCTGATTTGTGATCAGCAGGTCTCGGAGCTCCCGACCAAATCAAAACAGACCTTTCGGTCTATGGGCAAAATTCAAGAAATCAGCCACGCTTGCCGGGTTCTCCAGCAACCCGTTGCGCATGCCCCATCTCCGAGTCCTTCCCCCTGTCGCCGGCATTTCCATGGCTGAGCGTGTCAGAAACTTGCGGCACCGTCTCCGACTGGGGCGCCCGCAGCTGGCGGTCCGCCTGGGGGTATCCCGACAGTACATCACCAAGCTGGAGGCCGGAGCCATGCCTTCAAAACCCGTGCTGCTGCTCATGGAGCACCTTGAACGGGCGGCTTTGTCACCAGGGCCAGCATCTGCTCCCGCGGCAGAGCGCACCCCGGCCCAGGCGGTTCTTCGGTTGATTCCCCTGCTCAGTTTGAACCAGGCGGGAGCGCTCGTCTCCCCGGCGACCCCGAAGCCCGCAGCCGTGAAGCACCTGGCCTTCGTCACCGAGGATGTGCATTCATTCGCGCTGCGCTTGGAGGCTGGCTCGGAGATCCCTCAAGATCTTGAGAACAGCCTCGCCATCGTCTCCCCCTCAGCCCGCCTCCGGAACGGGGACTTCGTGGTCGTGAGACTCCGGGGAGATGCCGGTGGCCCGGCCCTGTTGCGAGTCTTCCATTCCCAGAGTGCGGACCAGTCCGCGACGCTCACTGCCCTGCGCCCCGAGATCCCACCCATGCATGTGACGCGGGAACAGATCCGCTGGATGGTCCCTGTGGTGGCGACCTTGCGGTATCCCCTCGGGTGATCACCGACTGACCTGACCCTGGCTGCTGCCCGCCTCACCTGTCTGGGGCGGCGTTTCCGCGGGCGGGGCTCCCACGTGTTTGCGCAGGATGCGGCGCACTTCCTGGATGCCTTGAGGGTTCTGATGGGCGCCGTGGTTCGAGGGGACAATCAGTTCCGACTCCGCGCCGTCCAGATGCGAGCTGGTGTAGGGCACCACCCCGTCACTGCAGGTAGGTGGACCGCCGCGACCGCGATTCCCGCAGATGGTGTGATACGGCACGCCCGGTGTCATGGGCAGGTCCATGGTGGCTTTCACAAAGGGGTTGGCCGGTGAGAGCGTGTCGATGCTGTTGGGCAGTCGTCCCATTTGCAGGGAGGTCTCGTCCAGCAGCAGTACATCCGTGATGGTGCCAGCCAGGGCAACAAGGTTCGCTGGTGCCTTGACCAGACGGGAGCCGAGGCGGCCCACCCAGCCCATGGCCAGCTTGCTGCCCCGGTGCGGGGCGGAGATGAAGATCGCGCGGTCAACGTCCTGGCGATGGCTGAAGATGAGCGTATTGGCCACTAGGGCCCGATCCTCCGCAGAGAGGCGCGTCTTCTCAGGCGGTACGCGGAAGAATTTGTTCCAGACGTCGTTGTGCGTGTCGATCAGCATGAGCCGGCCGATGACGCCGCCCATGCTGTGCCCCACATAGACCATCGGTTTGTGGTTGGGGTAGGTCTTGGCCGCCTTGTCGAACTCCTGCCGGAGCAGTTCTGCGCTGTAGGGGTAGGGATAGCCACTGGGGTAGCTGTACATCCAGACCTGGTACTTCTTCCGGATCACCGGGTCAGCCCGCAGGGCATTGAGCATGGGCGTCCAGGTCGCCGGGGTGTCCATGAGCCCATGCACCAGCACGAGCGGCACCCGCTGGGGATCGTAGGGACGCATGCGGATGAGCCGGGCCGTATCCGCATAGCGGCCGGGATCGATGAGCCGACGCAGGCCGAGGCGCTCCGGCTTCTCCCGTGTCAGCAGCACGGCGATCGGCGTGGTGTAGTCGGCCGCCAGATCAAAGGTGTGGCCAGCCACCTTCACATCATCCGTGTCGAGAGGATCGTAGAACTGGATCTCGCAGGTGTTGCCCTTGAACCGTGCCACCGCCGTGACGCCGTAGTAGATCCGGGCCCCCATGGTGATGGCCTCGCCAGGGTCCAGGTCTGCGCTCTTGCTGATCGCCACCAGCGTGGCCCCCACCCCGGCACGGGTGACGCGTTCCTTGAGGTACTTTCCTCCCACCTCAAGCTGATCGTCCGGGAGAAACTCGTACAGCGAGGGATTCCAGTTGGGCCGTGAAATGCTGGTGTGGCTGAGCGTGAAGTCGCCAAACTTGGCAGGCTGGGACCAGGGATCCATCTTGTGCATCCGGATGACGGCAAACACTCGCTGGAGGGCGTAGTTGTACACGCGGAGCGCCTCCTTGTCCCCGGCATCCCGCTGCAGACGATCCTGGCTGTCCTTGAGCACGCTGAGGCAGCGCTGGATGGCGCGCTGGGGGTCTTTCTTCGCGCAGCGGTGGGCTTCGTCGAGAGCCTCGTTCGCGCTCTTGATGCGCACATCCACCTTCGTGGAGTCCGTCAGCCGGGCACGCGTCTCACGGAGGGCCGCGATGGGGGTGCAAGACGGGCCGGAGAGAAGAATCCCAGCGAGAATCAGGACGAGAAACTGACGGCAAGGGGGCATGCGCGCCAAGCTTACGTTGAGAGGCAGGGCGGCACAAACCCGGCGTTAGGCAATTGTGCGCCCGGCCGCATCTTCTTCAAGCTGTCTTCAGGCGACGGCGACGCAGAGCCAGGATGGCGGAGGCTCCCAAGACCAAGACCACACTGCCAGGTTCCGGCACGGGAGTGATGATTCCCAGAATCTCCTGACGGTAGCCGGATACGAGCGAATCGATGCTGACCTGTTCGTCACCACCGGGAAGTGTGATAGTGCCCGCCACGGAATGCACCCCTACCAGCTCCAGGACACCATTGTTGATGATGAAGGTCGGAGCCCCGGAGTCCCCGGACTGGAAAAAGGTGTCGTACAGCACGTCCGCGTCATAGATCGCAGTGGCGGACCAGCCGTTCACCACGGAGACGCTCCGCTCCGCCACCCCCAGGATGCCATCATCCAGATCCAGCACGTTCGTGCCGACGCGGAAGTTTTGGTACGAACCCTGGCCGGAATTGCCCACCACAAAGACGTCTTCCCCTTCCAGGATGTTGGGGTTCGCCAGCGGGTTGAAGATTTCGTACGTCGTGATGTTGCTGCTGATGGAGGAGGTCAGGCGGCCGATCCAGATGTCGCTCAGGCCCTGGTCTGTCATGAGCTGGATGCCAAAGGAGGTGTCCACCGTGTAGTCCTCGAACCCACCCGAAAGGCTGTCACTCAGGTAGAAGCGCACGTTGTCCGTACCTGCCACGGGATGGTAGTGCCCTACGGAGATGAAGTACTCGTCGGAGATCATCGTGACCCACCGACCATCGGAGGTCTGTCCCACTCCGCTCCAGTCGTACCCGGCCCCGATGAAGTTGGCGCTGCCGTTCAGGCGCTCATTGGCGTTGGCGTCATAGCTCGCCACCTGGAGAGCGGCCGACAGCGTACCCAGCGTGCACCAGAGGCCGCACGCGAGGGTGAGGGCTGATTTGGCCAAGAAACGCATGAGTCAGGGCGGCTTGGGGCTGCGCTATGATATTTCCAATCAACGCAAAAATATCATTTAACCCTGACAATGCCAGACAATACTTGGGAATATCAGACCGGGAGGCGCTTCCGCCGCACCCCCATCGACCCCAGGGCCAGCAGGAGAAATGCCATCTTCCCCGGCTCTGGAACCGTCGAAAACGGGATGCCCGCTGCCGTCAGGCTGGCCAGATAGAGGGCAAGGAGGTCATCCACAGAAGTCGTGCCCCCTACCCCATAGTGCGTGCCCAGCAGGACAAGCTGGCCGTTGTAGATCGTGAAGGTGGGGCTGCCGGAGTCTCCCGATTCCAAGAGGGCCTCGCCGAGGGTTGGGTCCTGATCCCAGACCAAGCCCTTCTTAAAGACACCGGGAGCAACTTCCACATCCAACAGGCCTTCGGAGATATTGGTGCCGATCCTTGGTGACCCGCCACTGCCGTGTCCGTAAACCAGGAGAGAGAGCCCTTCGAAGTCGTCATAGTCCGAGGAATCGAAGATCGCGTACGAGGCGATCGAGGGCGAGACGGTGGTGGTGAGGCGACCGATCCTCAAGTCCCCCAAGGCGTCCGATACCTCACCCGTGGGAGCAAACGAAAAGCTGGTGTCCACCGTATAGGTCAAAATGGTGCCATCCGCCGCTCTGAAGGAAATCGACAATCCGATCGGGTAATGTCCCGAGTACACAAAGTACTGGTCACTGATCATCGTGATGGACTTCTGCGGCTCACCCGTGCTCCAGCCCACGCCGGAGAAGTCGTAACCGGCACCTACAAAACCCGCGCTGGAGTTGACCACAGGAGTTGTGGGATACCCCGACGCAAACCGGTCATGCAGCGCCGGGTCATACCCGACGATGGTGACAGCCTGCGCCGCAACAGCAATGCACAAGTAGATAAAGGAAATAACAACGTGACGGACCATGCGATTTCTCAGGGGTTTTTATCTGAGAAACCATAACTGTCCCCTTGCTAATCCGCCACCCTAAACGCGCCTTCCAGTACGGAAATCTTGGGTTTTTCCCCTTCAGAAAGAATGACTTCCACAATATCGCATCGAGTCTTAATGGATTCTTTCTCTTTGAGTAGTCGCATCCACGCCTGCGCCCCACGGAGAATAAGTTTTTCCTTTACGGAGTCCACCGCGGCAGCAGGGCGGCCATAGTCAGTGCTGGTGCGCGTCTTCACCTCCACGAAGGTCAGCACCTCGCCATGGCGGCATACGATGTCCACCTCCCCACCCTTCGGGCCGCGGAAGTTCCGGTAGAGCACTTTCCGTCCATTCTTGGCCAGCCACTTGGCGGCGAGGTGCTCGCCCCAGTCTCCGATGACTCTGGACTCGACGCGTTGACCCTTAGAGGTCGTCAAACACAAACGTGAGTTGAGAGACGGGCGCGAAAGAGCGGCGATGCAACGGGCAAGGACCGTGCCGGCGGAGCGCTTCCAGGTGCTCAGGCGTGCCATATCCCTTGTGTTGATCGAAGCCATATTCTGGGTAGTCCAATGCCGCGCGGCGCATGAGGCGGTCCCGGGCCACCTTCGCGATGACGCTGGCCGCCGCAATAGAGAGGCTCAGGGCATCCCCCTTGACCAGCGCGCGATGCGGCACAGGAAAGTCGGGCACGGGTGTCCCGTCAATCAAAACCGCCTGTGGCAGGGTGGACAAACCCTGTACGGCCCGGCGCATGCCCATGCGGGTGGCCTGGAGGATGTTGATGCGGTCGATCTCGTCCACCTCGACCATCACGTGGCACCACACCACATCGGTGCGCCCCATCAGCTCATCATAGATGCGCTCGCGCCGCAGCTCATTGAGCTGCTTGGAATCATGCAACTCTGCGTGCGTGAAATCGTCCGGCAGGATCACGGCCGCCACACTCACCGGTCCGGCCAGAGGCCCCCGCCCTGCCTCGTCCACCCCAGCCACCAGTTGGTGACCTTCCTGGCGCAGCTCCAACTCATAGCGGAAGGTGGGGCGCGCCGATCCCAGCAACGCCTTCCCCTTCGCCACCGCTTTCTTGCGGGCTGCGGCTGAGCGTTTGGCGGGAGACTTCTTCACGGGGCGGTGACAGTGGCGTTGTTCGCAGCAGCCGCGGGCCGCGCGACGATGTAGACGGGCGAGCGCTGCAATTCGAGCATTTGCGAACCGAAGTCAATGAGCGTGTTAAACGCGGTAAAGTGCCGGGCCGCCCCATGAAGTCGGAGGGAATACTGCAACGCCCGTCCCCCGTCCAACAGGGTGGCATGCTGGACATTGAGCCGCTGCGCCAGGGCGGTGACCTCGGAGACGTTCATCACGCCCCCGGTGCCGGAGAGGATGAAGACGATGTTCCCGTTCTGCTTCATCCCTGCGAGGGCCCGGTAGGTGACGCGATTGCCGTCAAAGTACCGGGTGCTGGGCAGGTCCACGTAGGAGAAGACCGTGTGGTTCTTCATCAGGGAGGGATACCCCTGGGAAGCCTCCTGCAGGACACCCGGCGCCTCTTCAAAGAGGGACTTGGGGCCGAACCAGGGCTTGCCCGCTTTGACAAAGAAGTAGCCCGTCCAGGCTGGGAAGGTCGAATTCCGCTGTGTGCCCTCATGCACCACCAGACCCAGGGGCTTGCCCGCGGGATCGCGGAAATTGGCCGTGATCGCAAATGAGGCCCGCTCGGTGTCGAGCCGCTCCTTCGCGGTCGTCAGGGCAAAGCCGTCCTTGAAGCTGGTCTGGAACTGATAGCTGGCCGGATTGATCTCGATGACATTCACGGTCTCGCGCACGAGGAAGCCTGCGAGACGTTGCCCCCAGGTCCGGGCCTCGCGACGCAGCACCAGCGTGCGCCAGGTGATGCCGGTGTCCTCATCCCGCCGTACGAGGGCGCGATCCATCTCTGCCACGGTGAGGGCGGAGACCGGTTTCCATGAACCGCCGCCCAGGCGCACTTCCAATGGCGCGCGGGAATCGCGAAAGGCCAGGAACACCATCGTGCTCCGCAGGTTGAAGACATAGTCCACCGCCAGCACCGCCACCAGCCCCAGCACCATCAGGAGGCCCAGGATCCGCCATGCACAGCCACGTTTCTTCTTCAGGGGTTTTCCGCCGGACCTCACGCGAACACACTTCGCACGTTCCAGGTCTCCATCAAGTCTTTGGGCAGTTCTTGAAGGAATCGGGAGGGACGCTGCAGCACCTCGCCATCGCGCGCCTGGTAGTTGATCACCGGATAGGTCAGGTACAGCTCGTCCTTCGCCCGGGTGACCGTGACGTAGAAGAGACGGCGCTCCTCCTCCAGCCCCATCTCGCCGGATTCCTCAATGACACGGTTGTTGGGGAACATGCCCTCCGCCAGCCACACGGCAAAGACGGCCTGCCACTCCAGCCCCTTGGCCTGGTGCGCAGTCGTCAGCGTGACCGCCTCGGAGTCGCGGTTGTTCGCATTCGGCTGCTCGTCCGTGTCCACCCCACTCACGAGCGCGAGCTGGCTGAGGAATTCGGACACGTCCTTGAACCGGGTGCTGTAGTTGCTGAGCTGCTCCAGGTCCTGCTTGCGCTGGTCGGCGTTCTTGAACTTGGTGCGCATGTAGTCCTCATACACGCCCTCCATGACGCTGCGGATCATGGCCGATGGCGCAACAGGCTGGCCATCGGGATCCAGCAGCTCCTCCAGGGTGAAGGAGGTTTGCTCCCAGATTTTGGCCGCCTTCTTGGGCGCAGGCAGCTTGCGGAGACACTCGCCAAAGTCGCCCTGCGTGACCGGGCCGGCCACCGCGGCGCTTTGCAGCCAGTGGGCCCACATCTTCCCCGCGCTGGCCGTGCCCACCCCGGGAATAAGACGCACCAGTCGCATGAAGGAGACCTCGTCCTGGCGGTTCACGGCGAACTTCATGAACGCGGCCACGTCTTTCACATGCGCCTGCTCGAAGAATCGCAAACCGCTCGTGATCTGGAATGGGATGCCCCGGTTGGTCAGCTCCATCTGGATTTCCAGCGAGTGATAGTGAGCCCGGTAGATCACGGCCATCTCGTTGAACTCCATGCCTTCATCCCGCAGTTCCAGGATACGCTGGGCCACGAACGAAGCCTGGGCGCTGGCATTGTCCAGCGGCACCAGGGCAGGCAGCACCTCCTTGCCCACGCGGGCTGGCATGAGCGCCTTGCGGAACTGGCCCTGGTTCACCTCAATGGCCCGGTTCGCCAGATGCAGCACCTCGGGCACGCTGCGGTAGTTCACCTCGATCTTGTACACCCGCGCGTTCGGATAGCGCTGGGGGAACTCCAGGATGTTCTTCAGGTTCGCCCCGCGCCAGGAGTAGATGGACTGGGCGTCATCCCCCACCACCATGAGGTTCCCCTCGGGCCCGGCCAGCAGCTCGATCAGCTCGCTCTGAAGCAGGTTGGTATCCTGATACTCGTCCACCAGGATGAAGCGGAAGGTCCGGCGATAGCGATCCAGCAGATCCTCATTCTCACGGAAGAGCCGGAGCGTCATCGTGAGCAGATCGTCGAAGTCCACGTTGTTCGTATCCAGCTTCTTTGCCGTGTAGAGCTCGCGGAGCTTCTCGATGCCCTGCACCACCCGCTCAAAGTACGGGTACTTGCCTTTCACCACTTGGGCGATGGTAGAGCTGGTATTGTCTGCCAGGGAGAAGATCTCCCCCAGCACCTCCGGCTTGGGGAAGCGGTAGGTCGTGGTGTCCACGCCGCTGCTGGTGACCACCGTCTCCATGAGGTCCTTCTGGTCCTCCCGGTCCATGATGGAAAAGCCCTGCCGCAGCCCCAGGCGGTCGCCGTGCTTCCTCAGCAGGCGGTTGCCGATGGAGTGGAAGGTGCCGCCCCAGAGCCGGTTCGTCTCGATCGGCAGCAGATTCTGCACCCGGTCCAGCATCTCGCGGGAGGCCTTGTTGGTGAAGGTCACCAGCAGGATGTTTTCCGGGGCAATGCCATTGTCCAGCAGGTAGGCCACCCGGTAGGTCAGCACCCGGGTCTTGCCGCTGCCTGCGCCCGCAATCACCAGGGACTGCCCCGCTGGAGCCGTCACGGCCGCGAACTGCTGTTCATTCAGCTCCGCACGGTAATCGATACGATGAGGAGCCGGGGTGCCATGAAGCGTGTAGTCGCGGGCCATTAGAGGGGGGCAAAAAGAATCGGGGACAGGAACAAAACCGACCCCGATCAAACCACCATTCCGCCGCGAGGCAACCTCTGTGGGAAAGATTCCTTTTTCCTACAATTTCCCACATCGCAAATGAAGTGGAGTACGTACGGCTTTTCCCCTTGCCCGTGGAACGGCGGCTGCTAAACAGTCCCTCCATGCAAATCCGCAACCGTGCTTTTCTCCTCCTTGGATTGTTTGGCGTCGTCACCGCCGGTCTGACTGGCTGTAAAAAGGGCGGCGACGCTGCTGCTGATGCCGACACCATCGTGATCGGTGAGGTGGCAGCCCTCACGGGCGGTACGGCCACCTTTGGCCAGTCCTCCCATGCTGGCACGCAGATGGCGATTGACGAGGTCAACGCTGCTGGCGGGGTGCTGGGCAAGAAGATCAAGCTCGTGACCGAGGACGACCAGTCCAAGCAGGGTGAGGCCGGTATTGTGGCCAAGAAGCTCGTGAGCCGTGAGAAGGTCGTGGCCCTCCTGGGTGAAGTGGCCTCCGGCCGCTCCCTGGAAATGGCCCCCATCGCCCAGAAGGCGGGCATTCCCATGATCTCCCCTGCCTCCACGAACCCCAAGGTGACGGAGACCGGTGACTTCATCTTCCGCGTGTGTTTCATTGATCCCTTCCAGGGCACGGTGATGGCCAAGTTCGCCCTCGCCCGTGGCTGGAAGAAGGTGGCCGTGATGACGGATGTCACCCAGGACTACAGCGTGGGGCTCTCCCAGTACTTCAAAGAATACTTCACGAAGAACGGCGGCACCATCGTGGGCGAGCAGAGCTACGCCTCCGGGGACAAGGACTTCAAGGCCCAGTTGACCTCGGTCAAGGAAGGCGCGCCCGATGCGATCCTCGCCTCCGGTTACTACAATGAAGTGGGCCTCATGTCCACGCAGGCCAAGGAACTCGGCATCCAGGCCCCCTTGCTGGGTGGCGATGGCTGGGACTCCCCTTCCCTCGTGCAGGTGGCAGGCAAATCCATTGAGGGCTCCTTCTTCTCCAACCACTTCTCCAACGAGGACACCGCTCCCCGGATCCAGGAGTTCGTCACCAAGTACAAGGCCAAGCACGGCACCATCCCTGACGCCATGGCGGCTCTGGGCTATGACTCCGCCATGATCCTCGTGGACGCCATCAAGCGTGCGGGCACGACCGAAGGCAAGGCCCTGCGTGACGCGATCGCCGCCACCAAGGACTTCGAAGGCATCACCGGCAAGATCTCCCTGGACGCCAAGCGCGACGCCAACAAGCCGGCGGTCGTCCTCACGATCAAGGACGGCAAGTTCGTCTACGTCGAAACGGTCGCTCCCTGATCCTCCCGCCGACCTCTCGTTAACTCATCTGACCTGACACCGCAGCCCCACCCTTAATCGAGAGCGCACCTTGGATCAGTTCGTTCAGCAACTCCTTAACGGCCTGTTCCTCGGTGCCATCTACGCGTTGATCGCGTTGGGGTACACGATGGTGTACGGGGTCCTGCGGTTCATCAACTTCGCGCACGGGGATGTCTTCATGCTCGGGGCCTTTGGCGGACTCTATGTCCACAAGGCCCTCGCGCCCCTGCTGAATGCCCTGCCCTGGCCGCTCGCGCTCGCGGTGGTGATGCTCGCCTCCATGGCGATCTGTGCGGCCCTCGGTATCGCGATTGAATACTTCGCCTACCGGCCGCTGCGCAATCGCCCGCGGCTCAACGTCCTGATCACGGCCATCGGGGTCTCGCTCTTCATTGAGTACACCGGTCAGCTCGTCTTCGGGGCCACGCAGCAGCCGTTCCCGGCGATCATCCCCCGGCAGAACATCAGCGGTCTGGGTGGTCTGACGGTGACCATGACGCAGGTCATCGTCGTGGTGGTCACCACCGCCCTCCTCATCGGCTTGCGTTACATCGTCATGCGCACCCGGCTGGGGCTGGCCATGCGCGCCCTTTCCTTGAACCCCACCGCGGCCGCCCTCATGGGGGTGAATACCAGTGTGGTCATCTCCTTCACCTTTGGCCTCGGCTCCGCGCTCGCGGCCGCTGGCGGCATCCTGTACGCTTCGCTCTATCCCTCGGTGGATCCCTTCATGGGCATTCAGCCGGGCATCAAGGCCTTCGTGGCGGCCGTGCTGGGTGGCATTGGCAACATTCCCGGAGCGGCCCTCGGCGGCATGATCATCGGCGTGGTGGAGACCCTCGTCACCGGCTACAGCCAGAAGCTGGGCATCCCCTCGGGCTACAAGGAGGGCGTTGCCTTCATCATCTTGATTCTCATTCTGCTCTTCAAGCCTTCGGGGCTCCTGGGCAAGGTGGAACGTGAAAAGGTCTGAATCTGGTCACGATGCAACTTCTCCTCAAGTATCGCACTCAAGCGTTTCTCCTGCTGGCCCTGCTGGTCAGCTTTGTGGTCTCTCAGGCCTCGGACAATATTGATGGCTATGTCCTCCAGATCATGCTGGTGGCAGGCATCAATATCATCCTGGCCGTGAGCCTGAACCTGGTGAACGGGCACACAGGCCAGTTCTCCCTCGGGCACGCCGGTTTCATGGGCGTGGGGGCCTATATGTCGGCCGCTGTTTCTGTGGAGATGGGGCCTTCCATCCTTGGGCTCCTCGGCGGTCCCAGCACCCTGTCCCACGGCGTGACCTTCGTCATCGCCCTCCTGGTGGGCGGCCTCTGCGCAGCCGTGTGCGGCTGGATGGTGGGCGTGCCTTCCCTCCGTCTCCGGGGCGATTACCTGGCCATTGTCACCCTCGGGTTCAATGAGATTATCCGGGTGGTCTTCCAGAACACCTCCAGCAGCGGGCCTTTCGGCGGCGCGCTGGGCATGCGGGGCATCCCTGACTACAGCACCTTCTTCTGGGTCTTTGGCATCGCCGCCATCTGCATCTACGTGGTGGCCAGCATGGTGAACTCCACCTACGGCCGCGGTTTCCTGGCGGTGCGGGATGATGAAGTGGCCAGCGAGTCCATGGGGGTGAACACCGTGCGCTACAAGGTGGTGGCCTTTGTCCTGGGTGCCTTCTTCGCAGGCCTCGCCGGTGGACTCTACGCCCACCTCTTCGGCGCGATCGATCCCAAGGGCTTCGGTTTCCTGAAGTCGGTGGACATCATCATCATGGTCATCCTCGGCGGCATGGGCAGCACCCTCGGCGTCGTGGTGGCCGCGATCGGCCTGACCACGCTCAATGAGCAACTCCGCGATGCGGAAAAGTTCCGCATGATCGTGTTCTCGATCCTGCTTATCGTCATGATGATTGTCCGGCCCCAGGGCCTTCTGCCTGTCACCTTTGAGAAGAAAAGGAGGAAGTCCGCATGAGTTCAGTCCTTGAGCTCAATGACGTCTCGATCCAGTTCGGCGGTCTGCGCGCGGTCGGGGGCCTGACGTTCTCCATCCAGCCGGGTGAACTCGTCGGGCTCATCGGCCCCAATGGCGCCGGGAAGACGACGGTGTTCAATCTCATCACCGGGGTCTATCAGCCCACGAGCGGCAGCATCAAATTCGGCGGTGTCTCCGTGCCGGGGCACAAGCCCCACCAGATCACGAAGCTGGGCATTGCCCGTACCTTCCAGAACATCCGCCTGTTCTCCTCGCTGTCGGTCTTTGACAACGTGCGCACGGCCAAGATGATGCACCTGCGTCACGGCATTGCCCATTCCCTCTTCCGCGGACCGGCGTTCCTGGATGAGGAGGCGATGATCGAGAACGAGGTCTTCGACCTGCTCGATATCTTCGATCTGGGCAAGGAGGCATCCACGCCCTGCAAGTCCCTTTGCTATGGCGATCAGCGCCGCCTGGAGATCGTCCGCGCCCTGGCCACCAAGCCCAAGCTCCTGCTGCTGGATGAGCCCGCCGCCGGGATGAACCCCACGGAGAAAGAGGAGCTCATGCACCTCATCCAGTTCATCAAAGACAAATTCCAAATCAGCGTGCTGCTCGTGGAGCACGACATGAAGGTCGTCATGGGCATCTGCCAGCGCATCGCCGTGCTTGAGTACGGGGTGAAGATCGCTGAAGGCACGCCCGCAGAAATTCAAAACAACCCGAAAGTCATCGCCGCCTACCTGGGCACCGAGGATGGAAAGGGCCCGCTCGATGCTTGAAGTCAACCAACTCGAAGTCTCCTACGGAACGATCAAGGCTCTGCACGGGGTGTCCCTGAAGGTGCCGGAGAAGTCCATCGTCACGCTCATTGGGGCCAACGGCGCGGGCAAGTCCACCACCCTGCGCGCCATCTCCGGACTCATCCGCGCTGGTGGCGGCCAGGTGAAGTACGACGGGAAGGAAATCACCAACCAGTCCCCTCACGCCGTAGTCTCCAAGGGCCTCTGCCATGTGCCGGAAGGCCGCATGGTCTTCGCCAACCTGACGGTGGAGGAGAATCTCAGGATGGGCGCGTATCTCCGTCGGGACAAAGCCGGCATCAAGGAGGACGTGGACTACGCCTTCACCATGTTCCCCCGGCTCAAGGAGCGCATCTCCCAGCTCGCCGGCACCCTCTCCGGCGGTGAGCAGCAGATGCTCGCCATCGCCCGGGCCCTCATGAGCAAGCCCAAGTGCCTCATGCTGGACGAGCCCTCCCTCGGCATCGCCCCCATGCTCGTCCGCGCCATCTTCGACCAGATCGTCAAGATCAACAAAGAGCGCGGCTTGACGATTCTGCTTGTGGAACAGAACGCCAACCTGGCGTTGGCCATCTCCCACTACGGTTATGTGTTGGAGACTGGGAAAGTGATCTTGGAAGATTCTGCGGCCGCGCTGAGGCAGAATCCGCAGGTGCGCGAGGCTTATTTGGGGGATTAGAGTCGGTTGGGTGGTCGCTGGCCGACGCTCTGAAAGGCGGGATAGCGGGTGCTTAAGCATACTCTCCCGTATGACACAAGTCCGCTTTGCGCCTAGCTCCCTGCCTCGCGGCGAGATAGCTCGTTGGTGAGGCAGCGAAATCACCAAGTTCACTGGGGAGTCTCGTTCAACCTTAGCCTGCAACCAACCAGCGCCTGAAAACTTCAAATAGAGGTCAACTGGCGGCAATCCTGATCGATTTATTAGACGATAGAGGTATTCCCGCCATAGGTTCCTGCCGCGAAACCTACAGCGCTTCAGTCTTCTCCCAAGTCACAATCCTCCGCATCTAGGGACCAAGGCGCTGTCGGCCGTTGCACGGAACAGGCAACGCGAGAAAGACTGATTGAAAAAAATTGGATAAACACTAGGCAAAACAATATACTGTCTCTGAGTGTAGATGCGATAGCTTGAAGCGGATTCAGCTACCAGACGAGGAATTGGAGATATATTCAGAGTAGGAGATTAACTACAGTGGCCTCGAAGCAACTAGACCCAGAACACGTGTCCCACCCGTCAATCAGTTGGGCATTGCAGCACATTGCGAGGTATGGGGATACAGATGTATTCCCGATAGCATTTGAATACCAAGCATTTCAATCGATTTGGCCCACTTTGCTTGACGCACTTCACAAGGTCAATATAGCGGAACATGAACTCGGTGCGGCTATCCGAATGATGGTGCCTAAGCATGTAGGAGGTTATCGATCGGCAACACAAACAGATCCGGTCGATTCACTCCTGCTACTTGCAATGGTGTATGAAATGGCACCACAGATAGAAGGCTTTCGCATCCCTGTCGATATAAAAATATCTTGCGCCTACCGCCTCGAAATCGAATCTAATGGTCAGTTCTTCAGTAAGGATTCGGGATGGGGGGATTTTCAAGAAAAATCAAAAGAATTGGTCGACGATTTTCTGTGTACCCATGTTGTTTGCACCGATGTGAGCGACTTTTACAATCAAATCAGTCATCATCGAGTTCAGAATTCGCTGGGAAGCGCGCAGGTTGCTGAAAATCGCAGTCACGTCCTTGAAAGATTTCTCAGCAATCTCAATGCACTGCATCATTCCCGAGGCATCCCCGTTGGTCCGACATCCAGCATATTGCTGGCTGAATGCGCATTGGCAGATGTGGATAACTATTTGATGCGCCGTCAATTCAAGCACACTCGATACGTGGATGATTTTCGCATTTTTTGCGATTCCGAAGAGGAGGCAGTAAAAGCACTGCATGAACTGAGCGACTACCTTTTTAAATCACATCGACTGTCTCTACAGCCCTCAAAAACGCGAGTGCTTTCTCACGATGAATTCAAATCCCGCGAGCTTCATGATCCTGAAAAGATGGAACAGGATAAAAAGACGCGCTTCATTTCCAACATGATTGAAGAATGGGGATTTGGCCCATACGGGGCGCCCCAAGCGAACATTGACGAAGTAGAGCAAGATGCCATTCGAGAGTCGATTGTGGAACTGTTTGATGAGTTGTTACAACTTCCTGTGCTGCCTCTTGGCCTCACCCGCTACGTGCTTCGCAGAGCAGGAGCCATTCGCTCCAGGGCAATTTTACAACGCAGCTTAGACAATGTGGATAAACTTATTCCAGCATTGAGAGATCTAATCATCTATTGGTGTAAGGTAGCTGACAAGAAGAGGCCAGAACAGATTGGTGAGCGCCTAAAATGGATCATTCAAGACTCGAAATTTCGATCGCTTCCTTACGTCCAGTATTGGATCTTGTCAGCATTCGAGTCAAATCCGACCCTTTGCGATTCGACAACGGCCATAGCACTGGCCGAGGACAGCGATCCACAGATTCGAGACCGCATGGCAGCGTTATTGGCAAGAAAGCATGGTATCGTTGATTGGGTTCGCAGTAGGAAAGAGACCTGGCTTAACACATCAGCATGGGGGCAGCGAGCCATCATTTGGTCCTCCTCTGCGCTTCCTAAAAATGAGCGGATGCACTGGCTTAAGTCGATTGCGAACTACCCGGTTCTTTCAATCCGCTCTGTTGCGAAAGCATCGATGGCAATGAAGTGACAAACGTCGAGGCTCAACCCAGATTCACGACTCAATGGCTATCAGACGCTCATTAATCAAGGAAGAATGAATCACAATATAAAAAAGTTCATTATCATAGGGTCGAGCTCCTTAGCGGGCATTTCAGGGCGCAACTTAACTTGCATCCGCTGGGATAAACTGACTCCTAAGATAAATCTGCGCGATTTTGACGTCGTCATAATCTCAACGCTTGCATTTGGCACCTCCGATCAGCCGAATGTCGACTGGGCAACGTTCTTTCACATTCTAAATCCAACTATTGCGCGAGACGTGTCCGCTCATGGAGGTGTGTTTATGATAGTTGGAAATCCCACATTTGACGTCCACCTCGACAAAGGTAAAGCAAGTGCACCATTTCTGTCTTGGACAGGGTTGCAGCTAGAATGGGATATCGCCCATGGTGACACTATGCAGTTTCTTGATTCACGTGTGAACACAAACTTTGCAACCTACTGCTCTTACATTGCGGGTTGGCAATATTCACTTAGATCCTGCTCCATTGGAAGTACTGGTTATGATGCCATCGAGGATGTTGCAAGGAGTGGAGGGTCGATAATACTCCATCGCGACGATATTGCCACCAATCGACACAAGAATGCACTTGCCACTAGAATCAAGGTAAAACATAAAGTTACCGGCCACCAATACTCCTCCACCGAAACGACAATTCTTCACTATATTCTACTCCCCCCGATCAATTTCTCCAACGATGACACCTTGTTGTTAGTACTTCGCGATGTCTGCAATCTTCCTCTCGCCGTAAATGAACCAGAGTGGGTTAAGGAGTGGATTGCCCCCAATCAGATTAGAATAGATGCACAAATTGCCAGTTTAGGAATTGCAATGCGAAAGCTCCAATCGGAGCTTGATGCCGCGCAATCGGATCGTAACAAATCACGTCAGTGCCTCAAATTGCTGTATTCCCGTGATCACGAACTTGAAGAGATTGTTCGCTCCGTTTTGCGCTCATTGGGGGCGATCATCGAGGATCCAACAGGTGATAACAAGGAGGACGGATGGATTTCAGTTAACGCTCATAACTCCATTCTTGAAGGGGTTCTCGAAATTAAGAGCACTGAGAAAGACAGTTTTACGGAACAGGGGCTCCGCCAACTGGGAGAATGGAAAACTCGAGGCATTGTCGAAAGGCATAAAAAGTTCAAAGGCATTTTTGTCGGCAACAGTGCACTAATGTGTTCGCCCGACTCTCGCCCATATCCATTCTCAGATTCCTTCCTTAAAGCCGCCACTCTCAGCGAGGTCTGCATTCTAATGACAAGCGACCTGTACGCAGTTTATCAACTGCACTGTGAAGGCGCGCTAGATTATGGCGCCTTCTGGACTGCCCTCTTCTCAACAAACGGATTGTTTTCCTGGAAGTCGGATAAAGGCCAATCTAAAAGCAATTGAATCCGGTCCAATTTCCAGTCGCAACCCATTCAAGGAGCATTCTCCGGGTGAATTGGCGTCCCGGCTTCATGGCTGAAACCGGTGCGCGTCAGAACTTTTGTCAATCCCTCCCCCCTCAAAAAAAAGACGGCCTGGCAACTTTTCATCATCCTATTCCGGTACAGCGAGTGATCCCACCTCATCTGCGATTTCTAAGCTTGCGAGCGAGGCAAGTTCTCCTAGCGTGAGTAATTCATAATTATTCGTGGTGTGCTGCGAGGGCGAGATGACGGGCGTAAAGTCTAGGCTCCAACGGGCAAAAATGTGAAGAGCTTGCTAAAACTGGGAAACTCTTTTAAACAGCTTGGCGCCCCGCTTAAAACACTATTCCTCATGCAAAAAGTGCAACGTCGCGCCATCGGTGATGCCTTTCAATGGAACCCCTTCCATTGTGGACGCTGAGTACCGAGACAAGGGTTCAATGCCAGAGAGTTTTGCACATCTGAATGCTTGAAGCACATCGTCTGAGACAACTATCTTGTTGGCTTCAGACTTCCCCGAGATCCTAAATCCAAAATCCACGTCTGGCCCGATATAATCGAGTCGCCCATCTATTTTACATACAATATTGCCGGATTGATGCTGTTGAAAATCTAATGTCGAGGAAGGTCCTGTCTCAGTCGCCGATATTGTCCAGATTGCAGACTTTGTTCGACGCATCACAGATTGCGAGGAATTGTCCACATTGTGCAATTCCTCTGCCATGCGAATCGCTCCATCCAGCGCCACATCTAATCCATGCTTAATCATCACGGCTGAATGAATCACCTTTTCGATATCAGATTCATCTTGGATTTCGTGGTAGAGGAGAATTTCATCTCCTATCGATTTCCACACATTCAGTTCTATGGTCTTATTAGGATAGTGTGCGATAACTTCCTTTCTGAGATTGTGCACTCGATTGTAGAACATGAATACAATCCATGGCCAATTGGGAATTTTTCTCTTCATGGCGGTTGATTCGCACAAGTCAAAGCTAACCAAGACGTACTTTTTCATTTGTATATTAGGCTCCGAATCTGATGACTAGCTAGAACTGAAATCGCTTATTAAACGTAACAGGCATCCAGCAAAAGGTTTAATATGGAGTCGATCCACAATGGAATCAAGGATGCCCTTATGCATTTCTTGCTTTCCTCGGCCAGGGTGAGCTTTGGGGAGGGGCAAGGTTTATACTTGCCTTTGATTTCAAGATAGATACAGCCTCATTGTTATCCGACTCATTGGTATTGAGGACTTTTATGGCTTCGGTCAATATCCTCACGATGTCGTCAAGGTCTCATGCGCTGGATGCATCCTGTGATCTCTCGGGATTTGTTGGGGATGTGCACACTTACTAGCGGACCTGCCTAAGTATTGTCTGTTGATCGATGTATTGTGCGAGGCTCTCTCCTTTGATCATTTTACCGCTGGAGACTCAATGTATGATTCATTAAATGCTGCAGGGCATGCAACTTGAATGTGTTGGAACTAGGGGTTAATCAAATTAGAGCTTAAATGTGAGATGAGATGCGTCCGGCTTGGTGAGCTCTACTAGCATCTCGCCGGTGAAGTGATGCCAGCGCCTATTGAGGCGTTCCGCAGCTGCAAGATGATCATTAGTGGCGGGAGTTGTGGGTCCATCGCACAATGCATCGATCAGTTCGCGATCTTCTGGCTGCATACAAATAAGCCCCAATTTTTGCTCGGCTAGCCTCCAAATACTTGTGTTTGTCTCTCTGGCTTCCGGAAAAAGCTGTCGCCAGCAGCTTATTGCTACTCGGGTAACGAATCCAGGGTCCTCACTAGCATGTTGTTGTGTGAGCTCAGCAGGTAGGATGATTCTTTCATAGTAGTGTCTCGGGCTAAGGTATCCCCTGGCCGTTTCGAGCGCTCCCAATTCGTCAGGACTTAGTGGCATCTGAGAGTGAGTTGCCACGTAGTAAAAAGAGTCGCAAAAACGTATGTTGAATCGTCGGTTGCTAAGGAGGGAGTAGGCCTCAAAGTACTCTAGAGCTAGCAGCTTCCCCTCTCGGCCTAATTGCATCATTTCACGGTGAGTGCCATACCACCCATCCTTTTTGAAAGCGGCGGAAAGGGATGGTGAAAGTCCCTTGTCCGGTTCGACTTCGAATGAGCGCTCATGAATGATCTTCCGCAGCTCCATGCCAGTCGAGCGCGGCAGGGGTTCTCCAAACCCTGCGCTTGAGCGGTCTAATTGTTGCCAGGTTAGGTACGATTTGTCGTCATCGACTTTGCAACCTAGTACCCCAATAAAGCCGTGGTGAAGTTTGAAATACTTCATGGCTAAACTAAGGGTGTTTAATAAATTTACGCTAGAATCCGCTTGATGCTGCTCAAAATTGGCCACATTGCTGAGCAGAAGCTTGCAAAGCACGATGTTCCCACTTTCGCACCTCTTACGGAGTGCATCTTTGACCGCTGAACTGTAGATGTCGTGCAGAGGTGTTGATATCCAACTTGTGAGGCAGCCAGTCCTGAGTGAGGCGGCTACGTCCAAGTGAGCGAAATTAATCTCTGCCCGTTCATGGTTGCAAATGGCATCCACGGTCTTGCTTAAATGCTCACCCTGAACATCAATAAGCAGTTGGACTCGTTCACTCAAGTGCTTGCTCAGTAGATCCTGGTAATCGGCTCGAGGCAGTGTTCGACAAAGATCGAGCAGTGTGGCATCAAAGAACAGATAAGCGTTGATGAAGATATAGAACATTTCGGGATCGGCCAAGCGCGCGTCCTTCTCAGCCAGTAGGCGCTGGATTCGCCGCACCATAATATACCCAACAAAGTAGGGCGCATGGATAGGATCTGGGCAGGTTAGGAACAGGCGGCGCAATCCGTCGAATTGTGTTCGTATCACGTCCTGCACTAGTTTTGCTATATCTGCTTGGCTGGCTAGGCGTGGTCCGATTCGCGTCAACACGCCCTCCAATTCCGGTAGGTCCGTGGGAATCGGTGTTTCGTCAGCGTAGCGATATAGGTCACAGTTCCAGAGTTCCTGGAGGAGATGGAAGATGGCCGAACTAGTATTGTGCTGCTGTGAAACCTGAAAATCTAGTTGGGTGAACATCGCAATGCCCTCAAGCCAATATCGAAAGACGGTGAAGAGGTCAGTGCAGTTTGCCAAGTCGTCGCTGCTTAGGCGTGACAAAACAGTGCGAAAATCATTGACCTTCCCCAGTGATGGGTTCAAGTCCGCCCACCCGTCTGCTTCAGTCTTGGCCAGGTCGCGAACCTGAGCGCGCATAGCTTGCTGATAAGCGCAAAGATAGCCGAACGGGCCTTTTAAAGCGAACTGGTGAGTAAACTCGTGAAGGATTACGGAAATCTCTTCTCGCGTCCACTTTGCGCCGCGGACTGTGATTTGCGGTTCGACAAAGGGAAGAAATGAATAGCCGTCCGCCATGTCGACATAGGCCGAATAGGTTGTGCTGTGGAGGAGCATGCAGGGGGCAATAATCGAAAGTTGCTGTCGGGCACCATCACTATCAGAACAGTGATTGTGAAACTTCCTCTATATGAGAGGGGCATATTTTTTTGACGACCTTTAAAGTGTGAAGTCGAAAATGCAGCGCTGCCGGTTTTTCAGCGGAATTTTTGATCTAATCGCCTAAGCAGACTCCGAGCGTATGACGATTCGGTCATTGAGCCCGATTTCGCCCGCTGCCATCTTTACGCAGCCGAGCTCAATAAGGTGCTGCAAGCGGGCGGTCACCTTTAGCTCAGAAGTTTCCGGGCCTAGTGTCGCCGCCAGTGTAGAAATAGTGGGTACTTTGCGGTCCTCAATCAGCGTCCATATGGTGTACACGATTCGGGCATCCTCGGCGCCGAGATCGACGGTAGCTTGCTTGATCACATCATTTAGGAACGCCAACGCAGCGACCACTAAAGGAATGATTACTTCACCGCTGGCAATTGCTCCGGACGCTGTCCTTGCTGCGGAGAATAGAAACTCTCTCAAGTGAAAGCGGACGTTTCCAATACGCCTGCTGGAGCCTTTGACTATGTCTCCAGCTGCGTCTTGGTGGAGCTTAATGGTCTCCGCGATTGTTATCTCTCTTGCGGAAGCGGGATCTGGCAGGACATGTAGACTCTGGAGCAGATGATTCTTTGTCAAGGGTTCGATGTCCAGCGCGGAGATTCGGGTGACGAGTTCTAGGGGAAGGGGGGCGCTCATGGGTTAATTTACGGCGTAAGTTCTAGTAATGAGACTCTTGCGAGTCATCTTTATTTGATGATAGGTGGCGTTCGGAAATAGGATTTGCCGCGCGAGCGGTTTGTTCCGTGCGACAACCTAGTAAAACTGTTGTTTTGAAATGCAAGATATTCGATGGCGTTGCAGACAATTTTTGACAGGTTCACAGGTGCCATCGGGGATCTGAAGTCGGGATGCCACCAGGTGAGAGTTGTGCCAAGCGATGTGAACAGGCAGGGACGATTGCTCGCAAATGGAGAACAGAGAAGGCGACGAGTCGGTGCCTTGAAACCATTTCAGATCCAATAACCCTTGATCAACACACCCGCGAGAGGTTCAAAGGCCTCTATTCTTGTCAGGGTTAGTGAGGCCTTGTTCGTAGTAGGGACATGAGTAGGCCTCAGTACCCGCGAACCGAGTGCGACTGAGTAAACTAAAGTTTGTGCTACAAACAGCTTTCCACTCTACCGCCGACCTGCCCCTTCTACTCTTTCAATGGACACATCAACATCCATGCCAGCATAGTTGGCCGCCAGGTTTTTGGAGATGGAGAGTTCGACGGACGGATAGGACAAGCCAATCGTTGCGCGTTCCGGGAAGATGATGTTTTGCCAGTCCGTCTGCGAGGTGGACACATCGAAGAGTTTGTTCTTTTTCGAGTCCTCGCCGTAGTGCCAACTGGAAAGTCGATCCATTCTAGAAGCTGGTTCCTTGAGGGAAACACGGAGCCATCGCTCCGAGATGGGCCGGGGAACCACCACGGTGGTAGTTGATGGCTTGGCGCGCAGGTTGATGGTCAACGAACACTGTCTGAGCAAGGCTAACTGCTTGTGATCGATGAATATGCCGATGTTGCCGAGGTCGATGTGGAGGCCTCTCACGGCGTCCGTCCATTTGACCCGGGCAAACTCTCCTGCCAGGTCCGGCTCATGTCGCTCCGAGGTGCCATCGGAGGTTGCTGTGATGTAGGACTTGATGGGGAGGGGCAGATCCTGCGCGGCAATGCGAAGGTAACAGGTGTTGTCCTTGTCTGTTTGCGGGACTGCCGCGGGTCTTCGAACGCTGCGATACGCAACGATCACGACCATCAGGGTGATGGCAGCCCCGAGAAGGAAGGTCAATCTGCGTCGCATGAGGGGGAAGTTGTTTGAGTGGCACGAAATAAGAGGCTCACTTTGGGCATGCTTTGTACACTAGAGAGTCAGCGATAATTCGCCAGTGGCCTCAGTTCGCGCAATTCCAGTTCGACTGAGCAAACTAAAGTTTGTACTACAAACAGCTTCCCATGGCGATGGCAACATCTGGGCCTTTGGCTCGTTTGAGGGCCGGATCTGATTCTCAGATGGCGAATGCTATTCCAACAAGAAGGCTTTCAACAAGCGTTCCTCACCCCGCCTGGAATTGCCGTTGCCGAGATCTTCCCAGACTTCTTTTTCAAAGAACTGGATGTAGATCGTCCTCCAACCTTGTTTCTTCTTCTCTTCAGCAAGTCGTTCTGCGACCTTGGGCCAGATGGCGCTATCATTGACGCCGTAGATGTAGAGCCAGATGGAGTTTTCGCCTGCATTTGCTCCGACTTTGAAGCCAGTATCCGAAAGGTCATCGAGAATGAGCTTCGTGAAACCAAAGACGGCTCTGCGTTCTTCGTTGGAAGCCGCGGATTTGAAGCCCATTTGAGGTTTCTTGACTTCGGCTGTCTCTGCCAAGGCGGGATTCCCTGTGAGCGTCAGGGATAGCGCAGCAATCAGAACTAAATGAAGTGGTTTCCCACACGCTGCCTGGTGGCTCCCTCGATTGGATTTTTGAACGCTTTTCATTCGATCGGGGTTTTCGTGTTCAATGGAGAGTCCTGGATCGCCTTTACGAACTTCATAGTGTTTGAGGCGAAACCTGAGCAAACTAAAGTTTGTACTACAAACAGCTTCCCGCGGCGATGGCAATGGCAGGGCGGTTGGCTGAGCCCGCGTGTGGTTGAGGTGATTCCCCCTCAAACCCGCATCCCCCACCCCAGTCCCGGCAGGCCCTCGTCTCCCCGGTTGCCCCATTCTTGAGCGAGGGTTTCGGGACCCACTTCATCCAGGCGCAGGGCGACGAGGTTCTCCTCCCAGTCTTCGGCGACGTTGATGAGGTTGTCGATGATCTTGGAAAAGCGCTCCAGGACCAAGTGTTGCACGGGTTCGCTGTAACACAGCATGACGCGGCCTTCGAAGTCCATGCCGAGGGTGGCGCCGCCGGTGCCCATCCAGAGAACGTTGGCGGCGAGCATGAAGGTGGCCGTCTTCGCGCGGTGCTCCTCGGCCACGGTGCCGAGCTCAATGACGAAGGCGAGCATGCCGGTCTCGACATCGAGTTGGAACTGGACGGTGAGGTCGTCGTCCACCGTGATGGCGCAGAATCCCTCGAGGGTGGGCTCCAGGCCCGCGACCTGAATGACGGTCCCGTATTCGGTGAGGAGGTTGCGGAAGATCTCGTCGTGGTTCATGGAAATCAATCGATCAATCGGTCGGTAAACGTAGCAACGAATGCCCAGCATCAGGACTTCATGGCCAGCATGATGGAAAGCACCACGTCATCGCGGTGGCTGGACTTGGGCCCCTCTGACTCAGGTGGCTTGTCGGGATCGGGGACCTTGGTCATGTCCACCCCCAGTTTGGTGAGAGTCTCACGGGCCTGGGCGCGGACACCGGGGTCGCTGTCGCGGCTGGTGGCGAGTTCGTACAGGGCCTTGGCGTTCTGCTCGCGCGCTTGCCCCAGGGTGCCGGAGGCCCGTTTGGCTAGGCCGTTGACCCACTTGGCAATGGTGCACACGCCCCTGGCAATGCCAAAGGCGAGCGAAACGGCACCCAAGGCCGCGCTCAGCGGCGGGAAGGCGGCCGTGGCCAGCGCGGCGACACCGAAGCCCATGGCGACGGTGCTCAGCGTGCCCTCGAGGGTCTTGCGGGCCATCTTGCGATCGCACTTGGCCTCCGCGTAGCGGGCGATGCGGGTGAGTTGATCCTTCTGCTGCTGCGGGGACAGCTTGCTCAGGTGAGAGCGACCCTGGCCATCCACGCCTTTGGGGTCCAGGGCAAAGCGCACATCCGGCGGGGCGTCCTGAATCTTGGAGGCATCCTTGCCGCGATACTCCTTCAGCTTGCCCTGCAGATCCTGGGCCCGGCCGTGATCTCCGGTGGAGGAGGTCTGTCCCCACACGCTGCCAAACTTGCTGGCCTTCCGGTAGGCGACGACGGCGACCCCAACGTCCACCGCGGCAAAGCCAACGCCCACCCCGCCCAGAGCCGTGCCAACCTTGGCCCCGGTCTCCATGCCCAGCTTGAAGGCATTGGCCGAGCCATTGAGGAACTTCGTGAAGCCAACGCCCCCGGCGGTAACTCCGGCGGTCAGCTCCGCCTTCTCCTGTCCCCAGCGGCGGGCCCGCCAGCCGCGTGCCTTGTCGGTTGTCCCTTGGGTGACCTGCTGGAGCTGGTCCTGACGCTCTTCCAGGTTGTCCACCACGGTCATCCTGCGTTCGCCGACGGAAGACCTCGGGGTGGTCTGGGGCGCTCCTACCTCTCCCGAACTGATGGACGGGGAATGGGTTCGGACGGAGGTGGCATCCATGGACGATGAAGTGGACTCAGGCTGGGAGGATCTGGCGGGTGTTTCGTAAAAAACGTCCTCACCCAGACTCTCGCCCTGAGCACATGGAGGTTACAGAAAAGTTTCCTTTTGTCCACCCCATCGCCTTTTTGGCGTCATCCCAAAGAGCTACGCCGCCTCGCGTAGCGGAGGGTTGCCCCCCCTGAAGGGCGTTTCATAGAACTCCAGGAGCGGCCCGCTCTCTGAAGAGGGCTCCCAGACTTTCACCCCACCCCACTCCTCCCGCAAAGACGGTCGTCAAACAGGTTCTTAGGACGGCAGCAGCTCAGCTCCTTTGATCAGACGGCAGAACTCTTTTTTGGTCGCTTGAAGGTGCTTGCCCGTTTTGGTCTCCAGGTCGCCCATGTCCTTGTACTCCACGGAAAGACGCTCCAGGTGCACGATCCGGATGTAGCGCTCCCCTTGTTTCCAAACTTGACCTTGATGTAGCCTCATCCTGAAACGTAGCTGCATATTCTTCAATTGCGAGCCTGGACTCTCCCGGCTTGGTGCCTGTTCATCTCCCCTTTCCCTTCTGCATGATTTCCCGGTTCAACCTCGTTCTCGGCCTCCTGGCGGGCTTCCTCCTGGTCTGGGGTGCGCCGTGCCATGGCCAGGCGGGCAGCGGGAGCTGGGCCTTCCAGAACTGGAAGATCGAGGACGGGCTGCCGGACAACAACGTGAGCGATGTGCGGCAGATGCCAGATGGCAGCCTGCTCGTGGCCACCTACGGCGGGCTGGTACGGTTCGACGGGCTGCACCTAAACCAGACCACGCTGGAGCCCCGCAACAACAAGAGCTCCCTCGTGCGGGCCATGCTGCCTGGCAAGGACGGCAGCCTGTGGCTGGCCACCGGGCAGGGCCGGATCGTGCGTCATGCCCCCCACGGCCCCTCCCAGGCCTACCATCCCCCGCACCAGCCCAACTCGTACCCGCTCCACCTCTGCGAGGGCCCGGGCGGCTCTCTCTGGGTGAGCTACTCCGAGGGCGAGGTGGTGGAGATCCGGGAGGGCAAGGTCCATTTCCTGGGCGCCGCGCAGGGGTTGCCCGCAAATGCAGTGGCCAAGTTCACCGTCGATCGGGCCGGGCGTTTCTGGGCGGTGGCGGGAGAGGCCCTGCTCAGCTACCGGGAGTCGGACGGTGTGTTTGTCCACGCGGCCAGCTTGAGCGTCACCCCCAACTGGCGACGCTCCACCGCCATCTGTGCGGCGGCGGATGGCGGGCTCTGGCTGGCAGCGGGGCTCAATGTCTTCCGCGTGCACCCGGGGGCGGACACGCCGGTACCGGTCAAGATCGGCATCGTGCCTGAATTCGCCGAGCAGACCTCCATCACGCGCCTGTTTGAGGATCGCTCCGGACGTCTCTGGGCCTGCCTCTATGATGGCAACGTTTACCACCTGGAAGACGGCAAACTGATGCGGGCGGGGTCGGCGTTGCATGAAATAACGGCGGTGACCGATGACCTGGAGGGCAATCTCTGGCTGGGGGCGAGTGAGGCGGGCCTGTGGCGGGTGCGCCCCCGCGTGCTGGAGGCGCTGGCCGATGCGGGCCCGCTGGTGGCGGAGGCGATGTGCACGACCGCACAGGACGCCCAGGGGAACATCTGGCTGACGGGTACGAATGGTTATCTCCTGAAGCGGGAGTCCGGCAAGTGGCGGCGACTGGGGGCGGAGTCGGGATGGACGGCGGCAGAGGCCCGCACGGTGGTGGCTGGGCAGGACGGCACCATCTGGGTGGGGACCAAGGATGAAGGCGTCTTCCACTCCACGCCGGAGGGGGGCTTCAAGGCGGTGCCCTTCCCCATCCCCGCGCCCTGGGGGAACATCCGGGCCATGCTCATGGACGCCGAGGGCAGCCTCTGGACGGCGATCAATGCGGATCTCTGGCAGTACCGCGGCGGATCGTGGCGGAAGTATTCCTCGAACCTGGCCGATGCCTACATCCAGACCCTGGTGCAAGATGCCGCGGGTGTGGTGTGGGCGGGCACGAGTGAGGGGCAACTGCTCGCGGTGAAGGATCGGGATCTGCAAGACCGCACGCCCGACGACTTCGGCGATGCCGCGGTGCGCGGACTGCTGGCCACCCCGGACGGAGCCCTATGGATCGGCCGCGCCAGTGAGGGCTTGGTGCGCCACAAAGACGGGCGCTTCACCCTGGTGGGGCTGGAGCAGGGGCTGGACTTCAACGGCATCTCGCACCTGGTGCTGGATGGGCAAGGCCGCCTGTGGGGTGGCAGTGCGCAGGGCATCTTCCGCGTGCCTCTGGCCGAGCTGGACGCGGCCGCGGACGGTCGGGTCACGCCGCTCCATGTGGCCAAGGTTGGACGGGATGAGGGGCTGGCGAGTCTGCAGTCGGGACGCGGCTACTGGCCCAATACGCTGCAAGACCAGAGCGGCACCCTTTGGTTCAACATGCGCACGGGCACCGCCCTGGTGCACCCGGATGCTGCCGCTGACAATCCCGTCCCGCCGCCGGTGACGATCGATGCCGTGAAGCTGGATGGGAAGCCGCTGGAGATGAATGGGGCGAAAAGCTTCACCCTCCCGCCCAATCACCACAGCCTGGAGGTGGAGTATGCGGCCATGAGCTTCCGCTCCCCGCAGAATGTCCGCGTGCGCTACAAGATGCGTGGGCTGGACACCGAGTGGACGGAGAACAGCCGCGAGCGCCACGCCATCTACTCCCGCCTGGCGGCTGGCAGCTACACCTTCACGGTGATCGCGGCCAATGACAGCGGCCGGTGGAATGAGACCGGGGCCTCCATCGCCATCACGGTGCGCCCGTTCTTCTGGCAGACCGTCTGGTTCCGTCTCTCCTGTCTCGTAGCCGCCATCGTGGGCGTGGCGTGGATTGCCCGAAGCATCATCAACCGGCGCTGGCGCAACCGCATGGCGGAGGTGGAGCGGCAGGCCGCCCTGGACCGGGAGCGCACTCGCATCGCGAGGGACATGCATGATGAACTGGGGGCCAGCCTCACGCAGATCGCCATCACCAGCCAGCTTGCCCAGCTTGATCCCCCCGAGGCATCACCCGGGCACATCGCCGAGATGGCGGCGATCGCGCGCCGTGCGGTCACCTCGCTGGATGAGATCGTCTGGGCGGTGAATCCACGCAATGACACCCTGCGCAGTCTGGTGGACTACATGGGGCAGCATGCGGTGGATTTCCTGAGTGCGGGAGGGCTGGAGTGCGAGCTCTCCCTGCCCGATGAGGTGCCTGATCGTGCAGTCTCGGCAGAGTACCGGCACCACCTCTTCCTGGCGGTGAAGGAGACGCTCACCAACATCGTGAAACATGCCGGGGCCTCCCGGGTGGAGCTGAGCGTGAAACTGGCCGGCCAGGGGCTGGACCTGGAGATCGCCGACAACGGGCGTGGGTTCGAGGCAGCAACCTCACAAGCTGGTGCCGACGGGCTGATCAACATCAAGGAGCGCATCCGCGAACTTCACGGCACCTGCCAGATCCAGAGCACGCCGGGTGAAGGCACCCGGGTCATTTTGCAGTTGCCATGGCCCCAGGGTGTCAGCGATTAGTGGTCGTTTCCCGTCCCAATCACCTCACATGCCCACCCGCGTCGCCCTTGTTGAAGATGATCGCGCCACCCGTGAAGGGTTCCGCAAGATCCTGGAACACGATCCTGAGATGGTCTGTGTGGGCGCGCATCCCAGTGCGGAGGAGGCGCTGCGCGAGATCCCCCGCTCCCTGCCCGATGTGGTGCTCATGGACATCAATCTCCCAGGGCGCAACGGCATTGAGTGCACGGCCCTGCTCAAGCGGGCCCACCCGGCCCTGCTGATCGTCATGCTCACCACGTATGATGACTCGCAGCAGATCTTTGACTCGCTGCGGGCGGGCGCCAGTGGCTACCTGCTAAAGCGGAGTGCTCCGGTGGAGATGATTCCCGCCATTCACGAGGTGCAGCGCGGGGGTGCCCCCATGTCCATGCAGATCGCCCGCATGGTCGTCTCCCACTTTCACCAGATCCCCCACCCCTCCAGCGAGGTGGAGACGCTGACGCGGCGTGAGCAGGAGATCCTGGCCCTGCTCTCCAAGGGGCTCCCGTACAAGCAGATCGCCCACCAGTTGGGCATCAGTTCCAGCACGGTGCACGGGCACCTGCACTCCATCTACGGCAAGCTCCATGTGCAGTCCCGCACGGAGGCGGTGGTGAAGTTTTTGGGGCACTGAGAGCGGCCTCGGGCGGGCATTCGGGGCCATTTCAGACCGAATGGTCTATGGTGGTAGACCACGGGTTTCCATAGGTTTCCCGTCCATGGAAGCCTCGTTCCCCTGCCACCTGTTCCAACACCTGTCTTTCCGCCCCTCCCGTGCGGTCGGTTTGCTCGTCGGCGCCCTGCTGTCCCTGCCTGCTGTGGGCTTCGGCGCGACCATCAACAAGGCGAACAACACCACCGGGCTCAACAACACTGGCTCCTGGACGGGCGGTGTGGTTCCCACGGCGGCAGACATCGCCCAGTGGACCAACGCCGTGGCCGCTGGAAACGCCACGGTCAACACCGGCGGCAACGTGACGTTTGGGCAGATCAAGATCGTGGATCCCGGCGCGACGGTGAACATCGGCGGCGGCAACACCATCACGCTGGCAGGCATTTCGGGAGTGGGCATCGATCTCACCACGGCGACGCAAGACCTCATCCTCGGCCCGGCACTCACGCTCAGCGGCAGCCAGTCCTGGGAGCTCGCATCAGGCAGGACGCTCACGATTGCTGGTGCGGTGGCCAATGGCGCGAACACGCTGGCCATCAACGGCGCGGGCAATCTCATCACCTCCAACAACCTGACCATCAGCGCGGTCAGCAGCCTGTCTGGCACGGTTACAGTGCGCAGCGGCACGCTCACCCTCACGGGGGCGGGCACGCTGGCCAATGTGTCCGGCCTCACGGTGAACAGCGGCACGTTTGTGAACGGCGACAACACCGCCGCGACCAACCGCATCAATCCCGCCATCGGCCTGGTGCTGGGCGGGACCAACGGCTCTGCCACCTTCACCCAGACGGCGGCAAGTTCAGGAGTCAACACGCAGACTTTCACCGGGCTCACGCTGAAGGCCGGGGTGCACACGCTCAACTCCACCGGTGCGGGAGCCGCGGTGGTATTCGCCGGCACGGCAGGCGGCGCGGGCTATGTGCGCGAGGCGGGCGCTTTTCTCAGCTTTGGCAACAACACGACCGTGAGCTTCACCAATGCGCCAACCGCAGCGGGCGGCAGCACGGTGACCTCCAGCGTCTTGGGGGCTGCCAACGACATTCTCACTGGCGCGGTGTACAATGGTCTTGACTTTGTATCCGCGAAGTCCGGCCAGGTGGGGGCGACGACCTCCTACCAGAACAACGTCTTCGGTTCAGGAGTCAATTCCAACATCACCACTGCCTCCACCCTGGGTGGGGACACGCAGAGCATCCGCTTTTCCACCGGTGCCAACACCATCCTCACCCTCTCCGGCGACACCACGGTGCAGTCCGGCGGCATCCTCAGCGCCGTCAGCGGCACGCAGGTCATCACGGGCGGCACGCTGCGGGCCCAGGGCGGTAGCAATCTCTGGATCTATGGCAACAGCGGGAACAACGTCCGCATCAACTCCGTGATTACGGACAATGGCGGTGCGGTGGGCCTTGAGAAATACGGCAACAACACCGTGGGACTGGGCGGCGACAACACCTTCACCGGTGCCATCTACCTGCAGGGCGGCACCGTGGATCTGTACCACGCCAATGCTATGGGCAGCAACTCTGCCACTGCGACCATGACGGTGCTGGGCAACATCACCCTGCGGTCCAACGTGGCGGATGTGGCCAGCGCCAGGAACATCCATATCAACCCGGCCCAGACGCTGACCTACAATACCAACGGGTTCAACGCCACGCTCTCCGGCGTGATGAGCGCCAATCCAAACGTCGTGGGTGACAACACCTCGGCCGCGACCATCAGCAAAACCGGTAACGGCATCCTGCGTCTCACCGGCAGCCTGGCGGCGAATTCGAACATGGGCTTCAACCTCTCCGCAGGCACGCTGGATGTCACAGGAAACTACGCCTCCAACAACCCTGGGTGGAACATGACCGGCGGCACCGGCACGGCGGCTGTGATCACCGTGCGTGGCAACGGCACGCTCTCCAACACCGGTGACTGGAACATGATCACTTCGGCGAACAACCAGCTCGTGATCAACATCCAGGACAACGGCACGGTCGGCGCAGGTCGCGCGTTCATCTCCAAGCAGGCCGGCGCAGCGGTCACCATCAACCAGGATGGCGGCACCTTCTTTGCCGGCACCTATGTCCTGGGTGCCAACGGGGGCAGCAACGCGATCGGCACGGCGACGCACCACCTGAATGCGGGCATCCTCCGTTTCACGGCCGGCAGCGCCCACTCCATCGATACAGGCAGCGTGCTCTACTTCAACGGCGGCACCCTCCAGGCGGCCGCGAACAACGGATCGCTGGCAGGAAACAACACCCTGGGCGGGACGGCTGGCCAGATCATTGTGAAGGCGGGCGGCGGCACCATCGAGACCACTGCCACCAACCTGCTCACCATCAGCGCTGGCATCAACCACGACTCCACCCTGGGCGCGACCCCGGACGGCGGCATCACGAAATCCGGCACTGGCACCCTGGTGCTCTCCGGCACCAACACGTACACCGGCGACACCCGGGTGAATGCCGGCACACTCCGCCTGAGCAACAGCCTCGCGGTGCAGAACAGCACAGTGGCCACGGGCGCGGGTGCCATCGTCTTTGACTCCACGGTTGTTTCCAATGCCTTCACCTTTGGCGGCTTGAGCGGTGCGACGGCCCTGGCCCTGGCCAACAACGCCGGGACTCCCCAGGCGGTCGCATTGACCGTGGGCAACAACAACCGGGATGCCAGCTACTCTGGCAACCTGACGGGAGCCGGTAGCGTGACGAAGAAAGGCAGCGGCACCCAAACCTTCAGCGGCGGGGCCAGCACCTACAGCGGCGGTACGACGGTGACGGAAGGCATGCTCCTGGTGAACAACGCCGCAGGGTCCGGCACGGGCAGTGGCAGCGTCTCCGTGGCGGCTGGGGCCAAGCTTGGCGGTGGCGGCAGCATCACGGGTGGCAGCACGGCCCATATCAGCCTGGGTGCCGGGAGCTTCCTGGTGGTGGGGCAGAGCCACGGCGGAGTGACGGCGACGGTGGCAGAGGATTTCTCGATGACCACGACCGGTACCGGCACTTTCTCCTTCACCAGCGGCACCCTGTTCCAGTTCGATCTGTTCTCCAGCATCGCCGGGGCGGATACGAGCCTGGATGAGAACGACATCCTCTTCATCTCCAGCCCATCGACCATTCAGCTCGCGGGTACGATCCAACTCGCGAATCCCACCGCGAACAGCCTCGGCTGGGCGCTGGGCGATACTTGGAAGCTGATCGACTGGACGGGCTCGACGGTCACGGGCGACTTCTCGCTTGATACCTCCTCCCTGCCCGCGCTCGGCGACTCCGGCTATGCCTGGAGCCTGTTCAAGGACAGCACGGGTCTGTATGCTCAGGTCACCGCTGTGCCGGAGCCCGGCAGGGCGGTGCTGCTGCTGTTCGCTGCGATGGCCGGCTTCATGCGTCGCCGCCGTCGGTAATTTCGCCTTGGTTTGTCCGTATTGTTTCCGCATTGATGCCGCTTCCTTCCATGAAACGCACTTCCGCCCTCCTCACCTCTCTGCTGCTACCGGCGGCAGTCATCACGGCTGCTGACAGTCCTCCGGCTGCCCCGGTGCCTGCTCCAGCCCAGCTGATCAAGCAGTCGCCGATGCTCTCCCCGGAGGAGGAGCTCAAGACCATTGAGCTGCCCGATGGCTACAAGCTGGAGCTCGTGCTGAGCGAACCCCAGGTGACGGAGCCCGTGCTGTGTGTCTTCGACGGGAACGGTCGCATGTACGTCGCGGAGATGAACACGTACATGCAGGACATCGATGGCACCAATGAACTGACGCCGAAGAGCCGCATCACCCGGCATGAGAGCAGCAAGGGCGATGGCGTGTATGACAAGCACTCCGTCTATCTGGACAACCTGCTGCTGCCCCGCATGGTGCTGCCGCTGGATGACCGGGTGCTCGTGGGCGTGACGAACACGAACGACATCACGCTGCACAAGGACAAGGACGGCGATGGCAAGGCGGATGAGCAGGCCCTCTGGTATGAAGGCGGCCCGCGCGGTGGCAACCTCGAGCACCAGCCGAGCGGCCTGGTCTGGGGTCAGGACAACTGGATCTACACCACCTACAACAGCTACCGCTTGCGCTGGAACGGCGCGGGAGTGGCGGCAGGCAAGGAGAACACGGCGGCCAACGGTGGCCAGTGGGGCGTGGCCCAGGATGACTACGGCAAGATGTGGTGGTCCAACGCCGGTGGTGAAAAGGGTCTCTGGAACTACCAGACCCACATCCTCTACGCCGCCATCAACGTCAGCAGCCAGAAGTCGGCGGACTTTGACACCGTCTGGCCCCTCGTCGGTGCTTATGACTTTCAGGGTGGTCCGAACCGGGCACGGCCTGAGGACGGCACGCTGAACCACTTCACTGGCTGTGCAGGCCAGACCGTCTATCGCGGCGACCGCCTGCCGAAGGAGCTTTATGGCAACGTGTTTCTTCCTGAACCCGTGGGCCGCCTCATCCGCCGTGCCACGGTGGAGGTGAAGGACGGGGTCACCACGGTGGCGAATCCGCATGGTCAGTCCGAGTTCCTCCGGAGCCGGGACCTGAACTTCCGCCCGCTCAACATGACCACGGGGCCGGATGGCTGCCTCTACATCGTGGACATGTATCGCGGCATCATCCAGGAAGGCAACTGGGTGAAGGAAGGCAGCTACCTGCGTGGCAAGGTCATTGAAAACGGATTTGAGAATAACATCGGCAAAGGCCGCATCTGGCGTCTCACGCACAAGGACTTCAAGCCCGGACCCCAGCCGCGCATGCTGGAGGAAACGCCGGCCCAGTGGATGGCGCACCTCGCCCACCCGAACGGCTGGTGGCGCGACACCGCCCAGCGCATGCTGATTGTGAAGGGTGACAAGTCGGTGGTGCCCGCCCTGGTGGCCATGACGCAGAAGCATGAGAACCCCCTGGCCCGCATCCATGCTCTGTGGACCCTGGAAGGCCTCAATGCGTTGACTCCTGAACTGGTGACGGAGAAGCTCAAGGACGAAGACGCCCAGGTCCGTGCGGCGGCCATCCGTGTGGCGGAGACGCTGCTGAAGCAGGGCAACGAGGCCCTCATTGCCCAGATCAAGTCCCTGCGTCAGGACAGCTCTCCCACCGTGGTGCTGCAGTCGCTCATGACCGGCAAGCTGCTCAACTGGCCGGACTGGAAAAAGGACTCCCAGACCACCATCTTCATGAGCCCGTCTCTGGGCGTGAAGGAGATCGGCGCGCAGCTCCTGGTGGAGGCTCCCAAACTGGCGGGCAACTTCAGCCAGAATGACAAGAAGCGCCTGGAGAAAGGGCAAGAGGCTTTTCGTACCATCTGCTTTGCCTGCCACGGCTTTGACGGCAAAGGCATGCCCATGCCGGGCCGCGAAGGGGTGACCATGGCCCCTCCGCTGGCTGGCTCCAAGACGGTGCTCCAGAGCGACTTCCTGGTGAAGGTGCTCCTGCACGGTCTGGCAGGCCCGATCGAAGGCAAGACGTATGAATCGCAAATGGTGCCGCTGGGCAGCAACAGCGACGAGTGGATTGCCGATGTGGCCAGCTATGTGCGCAAGGCCTTTGGCAATCAGGGTGCCCTGGTCACGAAGGATGAGGTGAAGAAGCTACGCACCACGAACAAGGATCGGGTGGTCGCTTGGACCATTGAAGAACTGCGAGCCGGATTGCCCCAGCCGATGACGAACTCGAAGGAATGGAAGCTCACTTCAAGCTTGAATGACAGCGCCCTCTCCAAGGCTCTGGACAATGATCCTGGCAGCCGCTGGAGCACCAACAAGTTCCAGGCGGGTGGTGAGTGGCTGACCATTGAGCTGCCAGCCGAGACCGAGGTGGCGGGCGTGGAACTGGACAACACCCGTTCTGCCAACGACTTCCCCCGCGGTTACACGGTGGTGGTGTCCAGCAACGGCACGGAGTGGTCCAAGCCTCTGCTCACAGGCCAGCCCTCCGGGGCCGTGACGGAGCTTGTGTTTGAGAAACCCGTGAAGACCAAGTTCGTGAAGATCACCCAGACCGGCTCCGCCAAGGGGAACTTCTGGAGCGTGCATGAGCTCCGCGTGTTGAAGCCCGCGGCCACTACGGCTGCCGTTGGAGCAAAATAGGAATCTAGAATCGAATCACGTCAGGGCCTTCCAAGTGAGCTTGGAAGGCCCTGATGCTTTGGAGGTGGGTGTGCGCCCCCCAAAGCTCTCGTGGCGCGGGCGAGTGCATTCCAATGTGTCACGCCAAGGCAACCCACCCACTGCTCTTTGAATGTCAACCACCCAGCGACCTTGTAGTTGACGACGTGAGGAGACACAAATTTCCAGGCATATGATGATGTG
>NZ_BATR01000124.1 GCF_000739655.1 Verrucomicrobium sp. BvORR106
TGTCGCTCCTGCTGCGCACCTTGGTCCTCCTGGAAGGCACGTCGCAGTTGCTCAGCCCCAAGTTCAGCCTGGGTGAGGTGATCCAGCCCTTCTATCGTCGGGCCATCAAACGACGGTTCGCGCCCAAACGCATGCTGCTGAGGCTCCAGCGCACCTTCCGCGATTGGGACCTGCTGTTTCAAGCTCTCCCAAGGGACTTGGGGGATGCTTTGCAGCGCATTCGCACCGGGAACTTTCAGGTGCATCTCGACCACCGTCACCTGGACCACGTCATCAACCGCCTGGTCATGGGCATCATCATGGCCTCCATGTTCCTGGGGTCATCTCTGCTCTGGAGCATGAAAGCTCCGCCCGTGGTGTGGGATATCTCCATCTTCGGCGCCGCTGGGTATGTGATCTCCCTCTATCTAGGCTGGCGGCTGTATCGGGCCATCCGGAAGTCGGGCAGTATTGACTCGAAGGACCCTTAGCGGGATGAGGGGGGCGTCTTTTTGGGACAGGATTAACAAGATTTGTGAGAGATTAACAGGATGGAATGCAGGGGGGTTTTCAGACGGAATTAACGGAATTTACAGAATTGGGTTTAGGTTGCGAGGTTGATGTTACCGCGAACCGTTGTCGCCTTCGTTTGTTGATCCTGGGAATCTCCCTGTGTTCTCTGAGGCTCTGTGGTTAATTGGAATTGTCAGTTTCGCGCTTCATCGCGATCTCTCCATAGAAGGGCAGGCATCGCGAATCTGCCACGCGTTCTATCTCAATGAAGAGGGTGTGCCCACCGCGGTCCACGCGAAAAACTCCGCGACCGCGATTGGAAAAGCTGTCTTCGAACTGGAAATCAAGCACGCCGTTGGCGTCCAGTGAGCCGGTACCCGTGGCATCCGGGGCGGCTCCATGACCATAAAGGTAGCCAAAACCAAAGTCGAGAGCGTATTGGTTGCCCGCCTGGGTGATGCGCACCTCAGCGAACTTGTCGTCTGATTGACCTGAGATTGCAGAAGTGTAGCGACCTGCCAACGACTGAATGGCTGGGGCGGGCTGGTTGGGTTGATTGACTTTGACTGGCGGTGTCTGGCACCCTGTGAACAACGTCAACATCGCGCCAGTCATGATGAGCGGTAAGACGATTCGAGATTTCATAGACACAAATACTGCTCATTCACGAGAGCAGGTAAAAGGTGAGCCCTGCTGCCACCCAAATCACGGTGCCAAACAGGCACGCCGATTCTGCCTTGAGGATTCTTTTAGTGGACCCAGGATTGAGCCAGAGACTCCAGTCGATCTGGTGCCACTTCTTCTTGTCTCGATTGCGTTCTCCGAATCGCCGAAGTGCCGCTATCCGGATTCTGCCAGAGGTGACGACCTTCAATGCCGTTGATCCGGTCCAATAGGAGAGGGGATAAAGGAGGCTCTCGAGGATGCCACGCACGAGGACCTCTCCAATGAATGTTCCCAATGTCATTGGTAACAGATTTCAAAAGGGACCCATCCAGCAAAGCTTTCCTTGCTGTTTTCCTTCAATCCTCTGTGTTCTCTGCGCCTCTGTGGTTAATTTAGAAGCCCTGTCCCTCCCGCTATTTCCTATTTCCCCTCACTCTGCCAGGTCGCCACATCCTTGGCGAAGTAGGTCAGGATCATGTCCGCGCCGGCGCGCCGGATGCTGGTGAGGGTTTCCAGGACGATCTTCTTTTCATCCAGCCAGCCGCTGGCGGCGGCGGCTTTGATCATGAGGTATTCGCCGCTCACGTGATAGGCGGCCACGGGCAGGGGGCTGTGCTGACGGAGGCGGTAGATCACGTCAAGATAGGGGACGGCGGGCTTCACCATCATGATGTCCGCGCCCTCGGCTTCGTCCAGGGAGGCTTCGCGCAAAGCTTCGCGGGCATTGGCGTAGTCCATCTGATAGGTTTTCTTGTCGCCAAACTTGGGGGCGGAGTCCAGAGCTCCGCGGAAGGGGCCGTAGTAGGCGGAGGCGTACTTGGCCGTGTAGGACATGATGGCCACGTCCTGGAAGCCGCCTTTGTCGAGGGCGGAGCGGAGGGCGGCCACGCGGCCGTCCATCATATCACTCGGAGACACCATGTCGGCACCTGCAGTCGCATGGCAGAGGGCCTGCTTCACCAGGGCCGCAACGGTCTCATCATTGAGGATGCGTCCGTCGTCAGCGACCAGTCCGTCGTGGCCATCCGTGTTGTACGGGTCCAGCGCCACGTCCGTGATGACGGTGAGCGTGGGATGGGCCTTCTTGAGAGCCGCAATGGCCTTGGGGACGAGGCCCTTGGCATTCCAGGCCTCACGGGCATCCTTGGTCTTCAACTTGTCGGAGATTGCGGGAAACAACACGACGGCCGGGACCCCGAGCGCGTGGGCTTCACCGGCTTCCTGCACCAGACCGGCGAGACTCCAGCGGGTACAGCCCGGCATGGACTCAATCGGCTGGTCGGCGGTGCCAGCATGGAGGAAGAGGGGGTAGATGAGATGTGCTGCCGTGAGTTCCGTTTCCCGCACCAGACCGCGGATGGCTTCGGTGCGACGATTGCGACGGGGACGGATGGGGAGGTCCATGACGGGTGAGGACGAGGAAAACGGGCGCACTGAGGGAAGGAACTCTGAGGGGTGTACGAAGAATGCGGGTGCCAATGACTGCTTACGCCTGGGGCGTGAGGGTGTAGCCCTCTTTTGAGTCTTTCACGATCCAACCAAGTAGCTCGATCTGCTTGCGCAGGTCGTCGGAGGTGGTCCAGTCGCGGGCCTGTTTGGCGTTCCAGCGCTGGTCGGCCAGGGCTTTCACTTCTTCAGGAGCTTCGACTTCGCCTTCGTCTTTGATGACAGGCAACTCCAGTCCCAGCGCGGCCAGCACAAAGTGCAGGCCTACCCAGGCGGATCTGGCCGCCTCAGGCGAGAGGGTGGCGGGCTTGGTCTTGTTGATCGTGGCGAAGACAGCCCCGATGGCACCGGGAACGTTCAGATCATTGAGCAGGTCCGCCCAGGCCTCGGCAAAGAGATCCGCCTTGCCGGTGGCCTTGAGCTCATCAAGCGAAGGCGCGGCGGTGGCTCCCGCGAGGGCACGCAGTTGCTTCTCGAACTTCGCCAGCTTCAGCAGCGCCTGATGGGAGGCATCCAGCGAGTGCAGCGTGAAGTTGAGCGGCTGGCGGTAGTGCCCGCTGAGCAGCGTGTAGCGAACCACGGCGGGTGAGTAGCCCCGATGGCCCAGATCCGCGAGCGTGTACAGGTTGCCGAGGCTCTTGCTCATTTTCCCGCTGTCCACCATGAGGTGGGCGATGTGCATCCAATGCCGGGCAAACCGGCCCCCGGTCGCGCAGCAGCTCTGGGCGATCTCGTTCTCGTGGTGGGGGAAGACGAGGTCAATCCCGCCGCTGTGCAGATCAAACTCGACCCCGAGGTATTCCAGGGCCATGGCGCTGCACTCAAGGTGCCAGCCGGGGCGGCCCTTGCCCCAGGGGCTTTCCCAGAAGTTCTCACCGTCATCCGGCTTGTGGGCCTTCCACAGGGCAAAGTCCGCCAGCGAGTCCTTGGTGTACTCGTCGCTGTCGTTCGCGGTCTGGGCAGCTCCGACCCTGAGCTCGCGGTCCTCCAGATGGGAAAGCTTGCCGTAGTCGGCATAGGAGGAGACGCGGAAGTACACCGATCCATCCGGCGCGGCATAGGCATTGCCGTGGGAGATCAGGTCCTCGATCATCTTGATCTGGTGTGCGATGTGATCGGTCGCCTTGGGCTCCACGTGCGGAGGCAGAAGGTTCAGCGCGGCGCAATCCGCGTGAAAACGCTCCGTCCAGTACTGGGTGAATTCAATCAGCGTCTGGCCCGCCTTCTGGGAATCGCGGATGGTTTTGTCATCGACATCGGTGATGTTCCGCACGTGCAGGGTAGGCGTGCCACTCAGTTCCACCACACGACGGAAGACGTCCTGGGCGATGAAGGTGCGGAAGTTGCCGATGTGTGCCGGGCCGTACACTGTGGGTCCACAACCGTAAAAGCGCAGGGTGCCGGCCTCAGAGGGCCAGACCTCACGCGCAGTGCGGGTCAGCGTGTCGTGGAGTTGCAGACGGTTGGCGGATTCAGACATGGGTTGAGTAGTATGCGCAGAGTGGTGCAGTTTGCAAAACAGTTGCGCGGTGGAGGTGTGTGTGGGGAGCAGAACGTGCTTGGCAGCGCCCCGGGCTGATCCATATTGCCCGTCCGCCCCATGCCAGTCTTCACGAACATCGCCGCCTACAAGTTTGCCACGCTTGCCGATCTCAAACCGTTGAGAGAGCGTCTGATTGCCCAGTGCAAGGCCTGGAATCTGAAGGGGACCATTCTCCTGAGCCCGGAGGGCATCAACCTCTTCCTGGCAGGCGGTGCCGCAGAAATTGAGTCCCTTCTGGACCTGTTGCGGGCGATTCCCGGGCTGGAAACGCTCACACCCAAGTACAGCGACAGTGACCACCAGCCCTTTCGCAGGATGCTGGTGCGTCTGAAGAAGGAGATCATCGCCTTCGGGGTGGAGGGGATTTCCCCCGGAGAGCGCACGTCTCCCAAGCTCGCTCCCGCGACCCTCAAGCAATGGCTGGATGAGGGGCGGCCCGTGACCCTGCTGGATACTCGGAATGACTACGAGGTGAAGCTGGGCACCTTCAAAGGGGCGCTCATCCCCGGGATCGATCATTTCCGGGAGTTCCCAGAAGCGGTGCGCCGACTCCCCGAGACGCTGAAGAAAGAGCCTATCGTCATGTTCTGTACGGGCGGCATCCGCTGTGAGAAGGCGGGCCCCTTCATGGAGCGGGAAGGGTTCGAGCAAATCTACCAACTCGACGGCGGCATCCTGAAGTACTTCGAAGACTGCGGCGCGGATCACTACGAAGGGGAATGTTTCGTGTTTGACCAGCGGGTGGGGGTGGATCCCAGCCTGCAGGAGTCGGACTCTGCTCTCTGCTTTGCCTGTCAGACGCCGCTGGATCTGGAGGACCAGAAGGATCCTCGCTTCGTGCCCAGCACGTCCTGTCCCTATTGCTACAAGACCACTGATGAACAGCGCGGAGACGCTGTGCAGGCCAGAAATGAGGCCATTCAGAAGCTGGTGAATCCGCTGCCGGGCAGCGTGCCCTACGAGAATGAGCGCCCGCTCAATGTGCCCTCCGAGTACGATGGCAAGCCGCTGCTGGAGGTGGTGATCGCTCTTTTCCCGCAGATCGATGCGGAGGAGTGGCAGCGCCGTTGCGAGGCGGGGCGATTCACCCGGGAGTCCGGAGAGGCCCTTACGGCTGCGAGCGTCTTGGCAGCAGGGGATCGTTGCGTCCAGCATTTCCCGGCTGCGGCAGAGCCCCCGGTGAACGCTGATTTGAAGGTGCTGCATGAGGACGAGGCGATCGTCGTGCTCGACAAGCCGGCCCCGCTGCCCATGCACCCGGCTGGCCGGTTCAACCGCAATACTGCGCAGTACATCCTGAGCCAGGTCTATGCTCCGCAGCGGCCGAGGCTGGTGCACCGTCTGGATGCCAATACGACGGGCCTGGTGGTCTGTGCCCGGACCCGGCATTTCGCCAATCTGCTGCAAAAGCAGTTCAAAGACTTCAGCGTCGAAAAAGTGTACGTCGTGCGGGTGCAGGGACATCCGGTGCCGGACCAGTTTGTGGTGGATGCTCCCATCAGTTCCGAGCCCGGCCATCTGGGCTCCTATGCTGTGGATGAAGAAGCGGGACAGTCTGCCCGCACGGACTTCGTCGTCCTGAGTCGGGACGAGGATGGCACCAGTCTGTTGGAAGCCCGCCCGGTGACGGGGCGGACGAATCAGATCCGCCTGCATCTGGCTCACTTGGGCCACAATATCGTGGGAGATCCCACCTACCTCCAAGGGGGTGGCTTGGGGGATACCCAGACGCTGGAACTGGGGAGTCCGCCCATGTGCCTGCATGCCTGGAGACTGGGTTTCAACCACCCGCTCACTGGCGAGCGGATGTCGTTCGAGATGCCACTGCCTGATTGGGCAATGCGGTAAAAAAGCTGGGAACAAAATACGGGCCGGGGCAAAATAGGTGAAAAGTCAGTTTGACTGACTAATGTGGTCAGGTTATCTGACTATGTGCCGTTGCCTGCTATGAGTGCGCTCAATCCCACCGATCATGCCGACAGCCTCGGAGCCTCGCTTCGTCGCCCGTACCGCCTCCTTCAGGAGCGGGTCTATGCGGAGCTGGCGGCATCAGGTTTCCCGGAGATCCGACCAGCCCACAGCGCGGTGTTTCGGCACATTCTGCCAGAGGGCTCGCGCCTCACAGTGCTGGCTGAGCAAGCAGGAATGACCAAGCAGAGCATGGCATACCTGGTGGAGCATCTGGTGGAACACGGTCATGTGACGATTGGCCCTGATCCGGATGATGGCCGGGCCCGACGGGTTCGGCTGACCAGCCGGGGTGAACGCTTCGTTCAGGCGGCCTTGAGTGCCAGTCAGCGGGTGGAGGAGCTTCTCTCCGCGGAGTTGGGAGCCAAGGCCATGCGCGAGTTGAGGCGCATCCTGGGGGACATGGAGACAGTCCTGATGACGCCCGAAAACCACGCGTCCCAGTCGCCTGAGAAAGGGCCGTCGGTTTGAGTTTTTCTTACACACACCATCCATGAGTACCACCGCAACAGCTGCCCCCTGGATCACCAGGGCTGGGGAGAGCCAGATCATTCACGCCTTTGGCGATGAGATGCACATCCATCTGGGAGCCCGTGAAACAGGAGGTCAGTACACCTTGTTCACCGATGTCACCCCGCCCGGTGGTGGCCCTCCGCCTCATCTTCATCATGCGGAGGATGAGTGGTTCCACGTTTTGGAAGGTCGGGCGGCCTTCCTCAAGGACGGAGTTTGGGAGGAAGTGCCGGCGGGCAGTACGGTGTTCATGCCCAAGGGCAGTGTGCACACCTTCAAGAACGTTGGCGATGGGCCGCTCAAGCAGCTCATCACCGTGGTCCCGGCAGGAATCGAGAACTACTTTGCCCGCTGTGGCGAGGAATTCGCCAAACCCGACGGCCCAGATATGGCGGGCATCCTGGCCATCAGCGCCGAGCACGATATCGTGTTTGTGTGATCGGATGGTCGGCCCCGACCATCCAGCCTACTTGCCGGCCTTGGCCACGGCTTTGGCGTGTTTCATGAACCGCTCGACCGTGGCATCCTGCAGGTCATCACGGCAGGCCAGCACCACTTCCATCTCGGGAGGTGCAGGGGTTATCGGAACGAACTCGATACGGGGTCCGGAGATGCAAAGCAGGCTCTCGGCACTGATGGCGATGCCACGGCCGCCTTCCACCGCCGCGATGAGGCTGAGGGCGCCATCGCATTCCTCTTCAATGTGCAGCTTTTTGGCGGGGACGCCCAGAATGCGGGAGATCCAGCCGTGGTAGTCGGCGTAGTCCTTCCGAGTATAGGCCACCAGGGGCTCGGCGACGATCTCCTCTGCGGTCACCGCCTCCTTGCGAGTGAACGGGTGCCCGGGAGGCACCGCCACGCCTACGCGATACTTGCGCAGGTGCTGGTACACAATGCCCTGGACGATGTTGTTGGGTTGAGCCACCAGCATGGCGAGATGCAGCTCCTCCTTCCTCAGGCCCGCAAGCATCTCCGCAGAGGTCATATCGTGCAGGGTGACACGAACGCCGGGCGAAGACTCGCGGAAGGCCCGTAGGGCAGGGGGCAGGATCTCGACCGTAGGCGAGGGGGCATACCCCACGTGCAGCTCGCTGAGCTGGGAGAGCGCTGCATCGCGGGCCGCTTGTATGGCCTCCTCGGCCCGTTGCAGCACCGCCCGCGCCTCATTGAGGAAAACCCGGCCAGCCTGCGTCAGCTTCACGGACTTGGCCGTCCGCTCCAGCAGATCCACGCCCAGCTCGTCCTCCAGATCGCGAATCTGCCGACTCAGTGGAGGCTGGGAGACATGCAGCCTTTCCGCGGCTCGCGTGATGTTCTGCTCTTCAGCGACAGCAACGAAGTAGCGGAGGTGGCGGAGTTCCATGCAGCTCCAGCATACCTTTGGAGTATGCCAAGGCAAGTTAGATCATCTTAGAACAATGCGATGACCGGTGGTTCGCTCGGGGTGTCAACCACGACCCCCTTTCCAAGCATCATCATCATGAAAAACATCGCCATCGTTTACTTCTCCGGCTCAGGTCACACCGCTCTTATGGCTGAGGCCGTCAAAAGCGGAGCAAGCTCTGTAGCCGGAGTGGATGTCACTCTCATTCCGATCGAGGGCAAAGACATCGTGGAAGGCCGCTACACGAACAATGAGGTCCTGACCCAACTCACGGCTGCAGATGCCATCATCTTCGGCACCCCGACTTACATGGCCGGACCTTCCGCGCAGTTCAAAGCCTTCGCCGATGCCACGGGCATGATCTGGTTCCAGCGCGGCTGGCGCAACAAGATTGCCGGGGGCTTCACGCACAGCGGCTCTCCCAGCGGGGACAAGGTCGTGACGCTCAACTACCTCAGCGCGCTGGCGGCTCAGCAGGCCATGATCTGGGTGAACTTCCCGGAGATCCCTTCCTTCAACTTTGGCAAGGACGATGGCCTGAATCGCTTTGGGTTCTACACCGGTGCAGCCGGTGCCACGCCGATGAATCCCGGTGCTCCCGCCAAGGTGGATACAGGTGACCTGCTCACGGCGGAGACCTATGGCCGCCATCTGGCGGAGGTGACTCTGCGCTTCAACTCGGCTTCCGCTCAGGCCTGATTTTTGGGCATCCACCTTGTCGATCCTTCACCCCTTCGCGCTCCTCCTTTATGAAAACTGCTTCCCTTGTCGCACGACTCCTCCTCGCCTTGATCTTCATTGTTTTTGGCCTGAATTTCTGGCTGAAGTTCATCCCGGTGCCACCCGCCAGCGGTCAGGCCGGGGCCTTCCTCGGTGCCATGTTCGTCAGTGGCTATCTGGCAGTCATCAAGGCGCTTGAGGTCGTCGGCGGCCTGTTGGTGCTGAGCAAGCGCTCCTTGCCGCTGGGGCTCCTCGTGCTCGGGCCGATCATCATCAACATCAACCTCTATGACCTGTTCCTTTCCAAGGGGTTCAACCCGCCAGCGTTGCTGGCAGCTGTGCTTTCCTTGTTCCTCTTGTGGAGCGAACGGAATCGTTTTGCCGCTCTGGTGAGATAACGGATTGAAGATCACCATCGGCCCCCGAAGAGAGGCGCAGGGAAACCTGCGCCTCTTCTTGTAGTTGTGCATATTCGTGGCGGTGCTCCAGACCTTGTGCTATCGGTTTCCCCCTCACCCGAGGCGACCAATCTCCATTCCGACCCGACGATCATGTTCAAGACCGGCCAGCAGGTGGTGTGCATCAACGACGAATTCGACCCGTGGGTTTATGACCTGTACCGGGCTCTGCCAAAGAAGAACCGGATCTACACTGTCCGGGCAGTAGGGGTGGGACGGTCCAATCCCACCTTCGTGGTGAACGATGATGCTGAGATCAAGCTGAGCGGGGCTGAATTTGACCTCCTTCTCTTGTTGGAAGAACTGCGCAATCCGGATGATCCGCATTCTAGCGTGAAGCAGGAGCTTGGCTTCCGCTCAGAACGATTTGCCCCGCTGGAGGAGGAAGTGGAAGAGGCGGAAGAATACGAACTCGTGGGCACAGGGAAAGCCGCGGAGTCTTGGGAACCCGCGACCAAGCCAGGTTAAACTGACCTCAATGGACCTGGCCCCGAGGAGATGATCGAAGGGGGGAGGGAAGTTGCTCGGCAGCAACGGGTGAGAGCTTCTCGGACCCCGAAAAAAAGTTCAAGAAAGTGAAGATTTTAGTGGCAAAGTTTTTGGTCTGAGGTACATAAACCTCCGCTTCGGCGACGCGCGGTTAGCTCAGTGGTAGAGCGCTTGCTTCACACGCAAGATGTCACAGGTTCGAACCCTGTATCGCGCACCATCCTTCAAGTAACAGTTCACCCGCAGAGAGACTCCCTTTCGAGTTCTGCGGTTTTTTTGTGTCAATATGCCAACGACGGCCGCGGTTTTTTATGCCCTGTGGGCATCGATCCCGGCGAGGATAAGATCAATGCCTGCCAGGTAATCTGCCCGATCATCATGAGTGCGCAGTTGGTGGGTGACACTGCGGGCAAAGGGGTACTCAACCGGATCGAGTTGAGACCAGGTGTTGGACATCGCCTCCAGGAACTCGGATCGATCCAAGCCGTGGGTCCGGGCATACTGGGTATTGGCTGCGTTCTGCCCGCTGACGCCGAGGATGTAGTGCAGCAGTGCGGAGGCCGCGGCCCACTGCTGGTCGCCTGACCCACCCAGTTGGCGAACCTGCTGACCGATCCGTTCCACAATGCGGAGGATGGGCTGTTGCCCCATGGCGCGCGTGAGTGCGGAGCCCACCCAGGGATGGGCATCGATGGCATCGAACACCCCGAGCGCGAGAGCTCGAATGGCGGCCTTGGGGTTCGCACCTTCGACGGTCGTCTCCAGCGTGCGGGCGACAATGGCTTCGCAGGCGGCGGTAACCAGATCCTCCTTGTTATCAATGTGCCAGTAGATGGCACCTGCACCGGTGGCGAGACGTTCCGACAGTGCTCGAAAAGTCAGGCCGCCTTCTCCGCTGCAGTCCAGGAGTTCTACAGCGGCATCAATGATGCGATCCCGCGTGAGTGACTCCTCACGCCTTGGGGAGGTCCGTGACTTTCTCGGCATTGCCGATCTTGACACAAATGGAATGATGTTCCAGTTTTAAGAATGGAACAGTGTTCCATTATCCCGCTTATGGAGTTTCGAAACTATGAATGATAGCCAGCCATCCAGGACCACTGACGTCATCATCATCGGGGCTGGCCTGGGCGGGCTCATGCTCGCACGCGTCCTCCATGTTCACGGCATCCCATCGATAGTCTATGAAGCCGAGGCATCGCCCACGTCTCGTGGCCAAGGAGGCATGCTGGACATTCATGAGTGCGATGGACAACTCGCGCTAAAGGAGGCAGGACTCTTCGACGAGTTTCTCGCAATCGTGCATCCTGGTGGTCAGGCCACGCGGGTGCTCGATCAGCACGGGCAAGTTCTGCTTGATGAACCCGACACCGGCGACGGCGGGCGTCCCGAGGTGCCGCGGGGAGAGCTTCGTCGGATCCTGATCAACTCCCTCCCAGAAGGCACCATCCAGTGGGGACACAAAGTCGCATCGGTTTCTCCGATGGGCGGCGGGCTGCACACGGTGAATTTCACCAATGGCTCCGCAGTCTCGACCAACTTTCTGGTGGGTGCCGATGGCGCCTGGTCCAAGGTCCGCCCACTCCTTTCGCCTGCAAAGCCTGTCTATCTCGGCATCTCGTTCATCGAGGCATACTTGCTGGATGGCGATGTCCGGCATCCAGCGAGTGCTAAGGCGGTTGGCAGCGGCTCAATGTTCGCACTGGCGCCGGGCAGGGGAATCATGGCGCATCGTGAACCTGATGGCGTGCTCCACGCGTACGTCGCGTTGCACAAGCCGCTGGACTGGTTCAACAGCATCGACTTCTCGGTGCCAGAGGTTGCGACGCCCCGCGTCGCCGAGGAATTTCGCGGGTGGGCTCCAGAGTTGACCGCGCTCATCACCGACGGTGAATCCGCCCCGGTGCCGCGGCTGCTTCACACGCTCCCGTTTGATCATCGGTGGGATCGTGTTCCCGGGTTGACCTTGCTCGGCGATGCCGCCCACTTGATGGCGCCGGCGGGTGAAGGGGCCAACCTTGCCATGTACGATGGTGCCAATCTTGGGAAAGCCATCGGCGCTCATCCAAGCAACATCGAGGCGGCATTGGTAGCCTACGAAGAGGAGATGTTTTCCCGTTGCTCGAATGCGACCGTCGAAGCAGAGCACATGCTCAAGATGTGCCTGGACGACAATGCTCCTCAGAGCTTGGTTGAGTTCTTTGCCAGCGTGAGGCAGCACGCCCTTTGAAACTGATTGAATGAGAGGAATGCTCGACTATTTCTCGAGGGGCGCAGGCAGAAGGCTCTTAGGGATGGTGGAAGTGTCTTTGTTTTTGAGTCTAGTGCGGAGATCTTCCAAGTCAGTGGCGACATTTGCACCCGTTTCTTGTTTGCGCTCCAGTATTCGAATTTCAAGGGGCAGGATGTTCTCAAAGTAGCTCTCTGGGTCGAATGCGCCGATCGCCTTTTCCCTTTCCAACAGCCATTGAAGGCATTTTACCTGCATTTCCTGGTACGAGAGATGTTTGTTGACCTGTAGCCACTCGGCCAATCCTCCCGCTTCATCAAACGCAGTGCCATCGTGGTAGGGCTTGGGATGGTCTTTGCCATCCCTGCCTTTCCTCATGTAACCGTAGGAAGAGTAGTCATTCGGGCGATCCTCAAGCTGGAAACTAATAATTGCGTAGCAGGCGGCACCCACTGAGTGATTCAAGTAATGGTTCCGAAATGGGATTGACTGACGCTCATCCACGAGATGCTTCTGGAGATGCGGGAACGCTTTGTCCTTGAACTCTTTCAGTTTGAGAAATGCCAACTGACACTTTTTAAACTGCCTTACGTATTCAGCATCGTCTTTGCCACCGGTACCCGGGCTAAACAATGGCGTCTCCTTGGCCCGCTCGTGGTTGAAAACCAATTCCTCGATATGCGCTTTTATCTCAGTGGTCTCCGCCTCTGTTGCAGGAGTCGCCATGCACCAGGCTGGAAACATCAGGCTGGCCACAAGAAGCTTTAGACATGCACGCATAGAAGTTGGTGATTAGGTTAGTTTCGCGTACTTGCCAGGGGTCTACTTCGGCTGTCGCTTGCCGGTGATTCTCCGGGCCTTGTCGAAGTCGAGCACTTCGAAGGTTGCGTAGTCGTCACTGAAAGTCATCACGGCGTGCTCTCCGCCTTTGCGATTGAGCTCCACGGTCTTGATGTCTTTGATGACGAATTTCGCTGTGAAATGCGGATGGCGGAATGTGCCGTCAGGCATGAACACGCACTCCCGATCCGGCACCCCAGCGCTCACATTGCGCCATGACCACTTGTTGGTGAGCAGGAAATCTCGCAGGTTCGCGGTCGTGCTGATGCGGCTAGGCTCCTTTGGAGGAAGCTGTGCCTTTGCCAGCGAGGTGAAAGCAATGAGCGAACAGAGGAGCAGAAGGAGTTTCATGAGTTTGCTTGAAGCTGGTTTGAGGGCGGGAAATACTCAGACTTTGGATGTCCGCTCAGTAGCGGATCGCTTCTGCCAACGAATGTTGGGAATATTGATGCGTTGCTGAACGGTGCCGTCCCATTCAGTCCTGAGGCCACGTCTCTCCAGCACTTGTTGGATAATTCTGCCAACCTCGAGGCCGCGGTCATCAGTGCCCAGGATATCACCATAGGTGAGCATCAGACCTTCACCATCAACGGCGCGTTCGAGGTCTTGACCATGGTAGAAGCAGTACCCAATGATTGGAGAGTTTCCCTGTCCAGCGTCGTGCCAGACCTCAGTGATGTCCTCAATACCGTCTGATTGGGTGTAGCCCGCATTTTGCAGCGCGATGACGTGGCTTTGCTCAAGTTCCGCGAATGCCTGATCCAGGCGATCGCAGTCCGTCACTGTGGTCCATGACGCCTCTTCTGCCAGCTTCCGTTTCAGATCCAATCCGATCTGCTCGTGAACCCATGTTTCATCCAGAGTGCCCGGTTCAAAGACATCATTACAAAGGGTGTCGGCGATCTCATCTGGTTCGTAAAAACCAGTCCGAACATAGTATCGGATTCGCTCTAGTGCTTCTGCGCAGTCTTCGTCCATGTCAGGGTGGGGAATAGTGAAACGGTAAGTGAGGAGATCGACCTTGTTGAGCTCTGGCTCAACAAGCAAGGTCTCATGACCGAGAACAACGATGCTATCTTGCAGGAGGCATTCAACGATGCCCATTCGATGACGCTCTAGCCTTGCTTGCTCGTGCCAAGGGCGGTTGCGACATGATAGGTGGCTCCCACTGCGAGCATGATTTGGATGAGTGGCACGAGGACATCATAGATTTTGGGCGGGCTCCCAGATGCTGTTGGCAGCAGCCTGATGAAGTAGGGGAAAGCGATCGCCACCGCCCAGAATGCCAGATTGAGAAGGAGGATGTTTCGTTTTGTCGGTGCCTCGTTCATAGTGCTCAGGTTTTCAGGGTGGATGGCTTGGGTGGCATCGTATTCGCCAGGCCACATAACCTGCGGGCGACGGCGAGACGGGCCAGCCTGCTCCGCTCGGTGGATGATCGAGCACTTTTCGCGTTAGGGACAGATGAGGCCATGTTTCAGGTTCTCTCCAGCGGGTATCCCAGTATCCACAGTCCTGCGCACTTCGTCAGAAAAATTTTAAGGTCCCACGCATCTGGTGAGTAGGGATTGCCGTATTCGCTCTACAGAATTAGCCAGCTTCGATCTGCCGTTCTCCCAAGCGGTAGCGCAAACTCCATATCCAGTGGAGTCCACAGGCGGGCAATTCAGCACCCCCAAAACCCCCTCTCGACCATGAATACCACAATTCGGCCCGTGCTCCTTGCGACTGCACCAGATGAGGCCGTTGCCGCCAAGAGCGGAAGATTTCGGCCGGAAATGTCACATCTGGCCTAGCTCGTTCGTCATTTAAGCAACGACACCCCCGGAGTTTAAGGCTTGTACTTTCCCATCAACTGAGCCAGACCGTCCAGACGGTGTGCGTAAACCGTCTGGACGGTCTGAATGAATCAAATTTCATATGTCTCGACCGAATCCCGTAATCAAAGACACGCTCCTCGACGCCGCCGAAACCATTGCCGCCCGCGATGGGGTGGCTCGACTCACCTTTGACGCCGTGGCGGCAGAAGCCGGCGTCAGCAAGGGTGGGGTGCTTCACTACTTCACGACCAAAGACCAGCTCATCGAAGGGATGGTCAAACGTACCGCCAATCGCTGGCGGGATTATTTCAAAGCCGCCTACGACAATGAGCCGGAAGGGCCTGGTCGCATGACCCGGGGTCTGCTCAAGAGTTGTTTCACGGATGCCCAGACTTGGACGGAGGCACTGCGTCGCGCGTTTGGGTCCGTCTTCGCCGCGCTGGCTCACAATCCAGCTCTCATCGAGCCGATGCGGGAGGCCTACACCGAGTTCTACCAGTACGTGGAACAGGATGGCCTGCCTCCAGGAGTCGCGGAGTCCGTCACCACCGCCATGGACGGCTTGTGGTTTTACTGGGTCCTCCGGCTTCGCCCGGTGAATCAAGGCGACCTGGATCGCATGCGCGGCGCACTAGAGCTGACGCTCAACGACGCCCTCAAATCTGTGGCTCAAGCCGCCGCCTGAAGAATCTCTTATACACACATTCACACCATGAAAATTATTCGTTGGATCGGAGCCTTTGTCTTGATTGCCGCCGTGGCTTCAGGAGGGCTCGCCCTTGCTGCCTGGAAACGTTCGGAACTGGAGAAGTCGGCGGCTGAGGCGGCCAATCAACCGGAGCCCATGGAAACGGTGATCGTCGCTGCCGCGAAGGAGCGGGAGCATCGGAGGGTAACAACTTCCATTGGCACCGTCCTGGCGATGCGCTCCATCACGTTGCGCAACGAAATCGCTGGCACCGTGGAGCGCGCCGCCCTCAAGCCGGGGCAGATTGTTGAGGCTGGAACCGTGCTGGTGGCTCTGGACGTCTCTGTAGAGGAGGCGGAACTCAAGGCTCAAGAAGCCCAGGCCGCGCTCGCAGAAACCACGCTGAAGCGCATGGTGAAACTGGCGGAGAATCGCGCTACCCCAGAGATGGAACTGGATCGTGCCAAGGCGGAACGGGATGTGGCTCTGGCTCAGACCGCCCGCACCAAGGCGGTGATGGCGCGGAAGACCATCCTGGCTCCCTTCCGAGCCCGGGTGGGGCTCGCGGATGTGCACCCCGGCCAGTACTTGGAGGAAGGCACGGTGCTGACCACCCTGCAGGGCGTGGACGATGCGGTGCACGTGGACTTCACCGTCACTCAGACGGTGGCGGGCAACTTGAAAGAAGGAGAAACCGTTGAGGTGCTTGCTTCTCTCGATTCTACGCCGGTTCTGGCCAAGATCGTGGCGCTTGATTCCAGAGTGGATCCCAAAACGCGCAACGCTGGTGTGCGGGCCCGGATTGAAGATGCCACCCAAGCACCTGCTCCTGGCGCCTCCGTGCGGGTGCGGGTGCCCGTGGGCCCTGCACGGAAGGTGGTGAGTGTGCCCGTGAGCGCGCTGCGTCGCGGACCGGAAGGGGATCATGTTTTCGTGATCGCCACGGATGCCAACGGTGCCCGCCGGGCTCATCAAAGGATCGTGCAAAGTGGTGCCGTGCAGTCCGACGAGGTGCTCATTGAGAGCGGCCTGAAGTCAGGCGAAGAAGTCGCCGCCTCAGGTTCCTTCAAACTACGTGAGGCGGTGCTCGTGGCTGAAGCCAAGGCCCCGGCCCCGGCTCCCGTCACCACCATGGCTACCGACAAGGCTGACTGAACGCCTTCCACTCCCAACCGCAGAAATGCCCCGTTTACATGCGCTCATCATTCACAGACATCTTTATCAAACACCCAGTGCTGGCCATCGTGGTCAACCTGGCGATCGTGCTGGTCGGCTGGAAGTCGATCAGCTCCCTGCCGGTCCAGCAGTATCCCAAGATTGAAAGCTCCTCCATCATCATCACCACGCTCTATTATGGAGCGAGTGCGGAGACGGCCAGAGGCTTCCTCACCACCCCCATCGAGCGGGTGGTCTCCCAGATTGGGGGCGTGGATTACGTGGACTCCACCAGTCGTGCCGGTATCAGTACGGTGACGGTGCACCTGAAGTTGAACCACAACATCACCGCAGCGCTTGCTGAAGTGACGGCGCGGCTTCAACAGGTGCGTACCGAGCTGCCACCCGAGGCTGAACCGCCCGTGGTGGAAGTGCAGCGTGCGGACCGGCCGTATGCGACGTTCTACTTGAGCTTCAGCTCCAGTGAACGCTCGGTGCCAGCGGTGACGGACTGGCTGACGCGGACACTGCAGCCGCAGCTGGCCACCCTCCCAGGGGTGCAACGCGTGACGATCGAAGGTGGCCGCCAGATCGCCATGCGCATCTGGATTGACCCCGACCGTCTTGCGGCGCTGAACCTCTCACCAGGGGATGTGCACGCGGCTCTGCGTCGCAACAACTACCTGGCGGCGGTGGGACGCACCAAGGGCAACTTGGTGGAAATCAACCTGCTGGCCAATACGGACCTGCGTTCCAAAGACGAGTTCGCCAACCTCATCGTGGCGGATCGTGAAGGGGCGATTGTTCGTCTCAGCGATGTCGCCAATGTGGAGCTCGGAGCGGAGGATCCAGACCTGATTGCGAAGCACGACAAGAAAGAGGGTGTGTACCTCGGGGTGTGGCCGCTGATTGGCTCCAACGAAATCGATGTGGCAAAGAACCTGGAGGAGGAGATGGCCCGCATCCGGCCCACGCTACCCAAGGACATTGAGATGAGTCTGGTGTGGGACGGGACGATGTTCATGCGTTCCGCGCTCAAGGAGATCAGCAAGACCCTGGTGGAGACCGTGCTCATCGTGGGTTTCGCTGTGTTCCTCTTCATGGGCTCGCTGCGTACGGCTCTGGTGCCGCTCATTGCCATGCCCATCTCGCTCATTGGCGCGGCAGCCATCATGCTGGCCTGCGGTTTCAGCCTTAACCTGCTGACCATTCTGGCCATCGTGCTGGCAGTGGGTCTGGTGGTGGATGACGCCATCGTGGTGGTGGAGAACGTCGAGCGTCACGTGCATGCCGGGAAGTCTCGAACGCAGGCGGCGCTCATCGGCGCGCGAGAGCTGGTGGGCCCCATCATCGCCATGACCATCACCCTGGCCGTGGTGTATGCCCCGATTGGTTTCCAGGGTGGTCTGACGGGTTCGCTTTTCCTTGAGTTTGCCATCACCCTCGCGGCTGCGGTCGTGGTCTCAGGGTTTGTGGCGATCACGTTGTCCCCCATGATGAGCTCCAAGTTCGTGCATCCGCAGGGCAAGGAAGGCTGGCTGACGCGTTTGGTTAATCGCACCTTCGAGCGAGTACGCAGTGCCTATGGCGTGTTGCTCGACGGGGCTCTGCAGATCCGCTGGGCCATTGTGCTGGTGGCGCTGATCGTGATGTTTGCCGCCTGGCCGTTCTACATGTTCTCGGAGAAAGAACTGGCCCCGGTGGAAGACCAGAGCCACATCAGCCTCTTCCTGGACACGCCTCCTGACTCCACGATCGAGTCTGCAAACCGTGAATCGCTTCGTTTGGTGGAGGCCATCGCAGCCTTCAACGAGTCGGAGTACATGTGGTCGCTCACGGCTGGCTGGGGCGGCTTTGGTGGCATGGTCGCCAAGGATTGGAAGAGTCGCGGCCGTTCCACGGCGGAGATGTACGGCGAGGTATATGGAGCCGTTTCCCAGGTGCCTGGGCTGAGGGTGTTCCCGCGCTTGGATCCGCCCTTGCCGACTCCTGGGCAGTATGATGTGGAGCTCGTGCTCCAGACGCATGCGCCCGTGGAGCAGATGCTGGAGACAGCCTCCGCGGTCATCGCGGCCGGGTACCAGAGCGGTAATTTCCTCTATGTGGACACGGACCTCAAGATCGACCGGCCCGAAGCCCGGGTCATGATTGACCGTGAGAAGCTGGCGGACCTCGGTCTGGATCTGGCCGGGGTTGGGCAGGAGCTCGGCACGTTGCTGGGCGGAGCCTATGTGAACCGGTTCAATTACTTCGACCGTAGCTACAAGGTCATCCCGCAGATCGGCGATAGTGACCGCGCCACGGTGGGGCCGTTGCTGGACCTGAAGGTGAAGACGCCGGAAGGCGACCTCGTTCCCGTGTCCACCTTCACCAGCATCGAGGCTCATACCGCGCCGCGTACGCTGAACCGCTTCCAGCAACGCAACGCGGTGAAGATCTTCGCCGGGGTGCAACCGGGGGTGACCAAGGAGAAAGCCTTGCGAGTACTGGAGGATGCCGCGAAAGCTGCCGCAGGACCTGGCGTGACCCTGGACTATGCCGGGGAATCTCGCCAGATCCGCAAGGAGGGTTCCGCTTTGACCGTCACCTTGGGTTTTGCGGTCGTGCTCATCTACCTCGTGCTGGCCGCGCAGTTCCGCAGTTTCCGCGATCCCTTGATCGTGCTGCTGGGGTCCGTGCCGCTGGCCATCTCCGGGGCGTTGATCTTCACGTTCGTGGGCTTTACCACCATCAACATCTACTCACAGGTGGGGTTGATCACCCTGGTGGGATTGATTGCCAAGAACGGGATTCTGATTGTGCAGTTCGCCAATGAACTGCAACTGCAAGGACTGGCGAAGGCGGCCGCGTTGCGTGAGGCGTCAATGACCCGTCTGCGTCCCGTGTTGATGACCTCCGCCGCCACCGTGTTCGGCCACTTCCCCCTGGTGCTGGTGACAGGCCCGGGTGCTGAAGCTCGCAACAGCATTGGCATTGTGCTGGTGACGGGGATGATCGTGGGCACCCTGTTCACGCTCTTCGTCGTGCCGGTGTTCTATTCGTTGATCGCCGAGCAGCACAAGCCAGAGACAGAGGGCGATGAGGAAGAAGTGGCAGGGGAGACGACTCCCGCGCTGCTTCCAGCGCCGAGCGTGGCGTGATGTAGTGGTGAGCACGTGGAGTGCGTGCACATGTGAAAGCCGGGCGTCGTGAGACGATGCCCGGCTTTTTGTTTGGGCGAGTGTGATTGAGGCGTGTCCAATGAAACTTGGTGGCGTGAGCAAGAGCCGGTGAAGCCCGGGAGCGCACGCATCTTGCGTGCTGTTTCCGGCATCTTGCCGCGAACGTCAGTCAGCGCATGACATCAGGTCCAACCGACGTGGAGGTGTTGATAGCGATAGGCCGATAGCGGATGCTGTCGGCCTTCCCACCTGATCATCCTCTGCGGGGGTACCCAGGGTCTCCGTCCACTTCGTGGCCTATGCCCCTGGGCTGGGCTCTGTGGGCCTTTCAGGCCCAAATCCTCTGAGGTGCCTCACTGAGGGCTGAGCCAGAGTGCGTTCCTTGGCGCCTATCCCAAACGCGCGCGGTTGGTCGGTTCTCCTCACGTCGACAACTACAGGGGCGCTGGGTGGATGGTGACCAAACACCAGTGAGTGAGATTGGAGGCGTGAGCCATCGGGGGGGGCGGTTGCGGAGGGCATTTGATGACTCCTTCCACGCGCCTCAGTCGAAGTTCTTCCTCGAAGAGGATGGGGCTACAAGCCCAACGTTGGCGAGCTTCCAGCGAGTCTACGTTGGGAGGCGTTCAACGATGATACTCAGGTGGGAAGGCCGACATCATCCGCTTTTACTCTCTCCATCTGCAACGCCTCCATGTCGCTTGAATGCGATGTTGCGCGAATGTTTGGTAACGCCTCGCGAGGCCGCCCGCTGACTGAGGTTCCCGGCAAGATGCCGGGAACAGCACGCAAGATGCGTGCGCTCCCCAAGCTTCCCAGTCACACCAGGTTCACTTTCTTCCGCCTCCGCCGCAACACCAGTGCCGACAGCCCTAGCGCCAGCAAGGCCGTGGAGGTGGGTTCAGGGGCGATGGTCACCACCAGACTGCCGCCGGTGGCGCCGTTCACCAGGGTTGAGATTTCATAGTACCAGTCTGAGTTGTACGCCGTCAGGTCAGGCAGGATCAGATTGGATCCGGTGCTGAAGCCGTTCAGCGTCAGCAACCCACTCCAATCAATCAGTGACCAGGTGGAGCCCACGGTGGGGGCGTAACCGCCGTCAAAGGTCAGTTCAATCTTGCTGTTGCTGCTGAGGGTCAGGGAGCCGGTGACCTGGATCTTGTCCGCCACTCCGGTCGAATCCACATTGAGGACGGCCACGGTGGAAGACGAGGTGGGGGCAAAGGTCAGCCCTTGGGCAAAGTTCAAAGTGCCGGCGGAGGTGCCGCCGTTGTCTCCTGGGCGAATCGTACCGAGGATGACCGTGGCCACGCCGCGGATGGTGCCAGTGCCTGCGAGGACGCTGCCTGCTCCGTTAACGGTGACGGCACCAGTGCCCGTGGTGCCAATGCCTGCCTTGCCAACCTGGAGGGTGCCGCCGCTCACGGTGGTCGTGCCAGTGTAGCTGTTTTGATAGGCGCTGCTGCTGCCGGTGGAACTGAGGGTGAGAATCCCAGTGCCCGTTTTAACGAGAGCGATGTTGCCTTCAATCATGCCCAGATAGTCTGTCATGGACGATTGATTGACCGTCAGGGTGCTTTGCGTGCTGGAGCTGTTGAAAATGCGCGCCTTGTCAGAAGCGGTCGCAATGGAGGTCACACCGGTGCTCTGCAGCGTCCCAATCGTCTGGTCGAAGCCGTTCATATCCAGTCCGGCGTAGTCGGTGGTGTTGCTGTTGGCCTGGTGCACGTCCAGAACCGTGGTGGTCGTGAGCGTATTGCTGGCCCCCAGCTTGAGGGTGCCGCGGATCAGCTCGGTCGTTCCATTGTAGGTGTTGGCTCCGGACAGCATGGTGTAAGAGGTTAGCCGGTGCGCAAAGTCGGCGTCCCCGCTGATTTGCAGCTTGTAGGTACTGGTGCCGTCATCGATGACGCCGGTGATGATGAGGATGCCGTTGTCCTGCGTGCCCACGCGGGCGTGATCTGTGAGTAGGATGTTCCCGGTCCAGGTGCCCGTTGCACCAGCCTCGACCTGAAGCGATCCACGATTGGACTGGGCGCCACCCGCCATTTGGGAGGTGCCACCGATGCTGAGGGATTCTCCCGTCACCGTCACACCATTTTGCAGGCGCAGGATGCCGGAGTTCACCCCGGAGGCTGCGACGACCGTGCCCGCGCTGTTTGAACCCAGCGCCGTATTGGACCCCACCACGAGGAGGGCATTGGCCGAAACGGTGGTGATGCCCGTGTAGGTGTTATTTCCTGTCAGCGTCAAGGCGCCGGTACCGTTTTTGGTGAGAGATCCGGTGCCAGCGATCACTCCGGAATACGTGGTGTTAAATGTTTGCGTATCGAGGGTGCCGCCCGCAGCTCCCAAAGTCACACCTCGTGCGCTATTCAGCGTGAAGGCAGCTCCCCAGCGGAGAGTGCCGCCATTGAGCGTGATGTTGTCGGCCTGCGTGATTCCAGGCAAGACTCCCAAACTGCCATCCGCCGCAGCGGTGAGGATGCCGCCCTGAATGTAAGTTTTGCCCGTGTAGGTGTTGGCCGTGCTGTTGAGGATGAGCGTGCCGGTCCCTGTCTTGATGAGGCTGACGGACCCGGCATCGTTGTCGATGATCGAAGAGTTGATCGTGATGGAATTGCCGGTAGCGGCGTTGAAATTATTGATGATAAGCTCCCCGGCGGCGTTGGTTGCACCGCCCGCAGTGAGCCGGCCATCTCCAGCCGTGGTGCCGATGACCAGTGAGCTGGCCCCATTGGCAAGCAGGATGCCGCCTGAGGCCCCAAAGCGAAGGATGTCGGTGGTGCCTGGATCAATTGTGACCGTGCCGCCCGTGGCGCTTTGGGCGAGGGTGTTGATATCAAAGACGCCGCTGACTCCGCCGGTGAGGGTGATGTTGCCGCTGGTGCCGCCGTCCACGATCTTGACATTGCTGCCCGCCAGGCTGGTGATCACACCTCCCAGGCGGTTCACGGTGGCGTCAGGTGTGTAAGCCACGATGTTGCCCGAAGCATCGACCGAGGCGTAGTCGGTGCCATTCACGGTGGCCCAGCCGCCCAGAATGCCGTTGGTGTTGGTGCTCGTCGTGCGAATCCCGTTGGTGGCGTCCTGCGTGCCAGAGGGCAGCATGAAGTTCACGGTGGCGGTAGCACTCCGGGTGATGTTGCCCAAGCTCAGCAGAAAGGGATTGGCCGTGGCGTTGGCATTGAGCGCGATGGTGGAAGATCCGCCGGTGAGCGAGAGGCCATTGAAGGTCTGGGTGTTTACCGTGGAGGTCTTGCCCGTGAGCGTGAGCGTCGCGGCATTCAGCGTCAGTGCGCTGGTGCCCGCAATGATGTTGCTGGCCGGGGCCATGCTCGAGGAGAAGTTCAAAGTCAACCCACCGCCTTGAACCACGGTGGCACCGGTATAGGTGTTCGCTCCCGCGAGCGTCAGGGTCCCGTTGCCCACCTTGGTCAAACCGCCGGTGCCGGAGATGATGCCGCCATAGGTGGTGGAGGAGTTGTTTCCTCCGGTGGTGAGGGTGGCGCCGCCCAGGACGACATTGCCGCCGGTAGCACCGCCACCGGAGAGGGACGCGATGGTCTGGTTGAACCCGGCGAGATTGAGCCCGGCGCTGGCTACATCGAGCAAGGTGACTGCTGACTTGGCGGAAAAGGTATTCACAGCTCCGGCGGTTAGGATGCCTGCTTCAATGCGGGTAGCGCCGGAGTAGGTATTGGCCCCACTGAAGGTGATGCTGCCTGTCCCAGCCTTCGTGAAACCGTAGCCCAGGCCGCCATCGCTGATCGCATTGGTGAAGATGACCGATCCCGCTCCGGAGTTGGTGATGGTGCGGGTGCCCGTGAGCAGCACTGTGCCGGCAAACGTGAGGTTGTTGCTGCCTCCACCACCGGCAAAGATGGTGTTGGCATTGAAGACGATGGCATTGTGCAGGGTGATGCTGCCGCCGCTGGTGGGGCGCATCTGGCCTCCGTTGAAAGTGATAGTGCCGGTGCCGAACGGACCGCTCGTGATGACCCCGCCCGAGAAGACGGAACTGACAGTGGGCACCACGACCACGTTGCCGGAGATCACCGTGCCGCCGCTGTAGGTGCTGCCGTTGTTGCTGAAGGCGAGCGTTCCACTGCCATTGAGCGTGAGCGTGCCCACCTGGCCCGTCACGTTCGTGATGGCGCTGTTGACGAAGTTTGTCGCCCCGGTGTTGTTCATGATGGTGCCGCCATTGCTGCCAATGGCGATGCCCCGGTTCGCACTCAGCTGGATCTGCCCTGCCGAAGCGAAGGAGATCCCGCCGCCATTCAGGGTGATGTTGCCCACGCCAGCCGCAGCGGAGGCGGGTACCTTGCCCAACTGACCGCTCGTCGCAGTGCCTTCCGCTGTGAATTCGACCAAGCCTCCCGTGACGGTCAGGCTCGTGAAGGTGTTCAATCCGGGCAGAGTGAGTTTCCCAATGCCCGCCTTCGTAATGCTGGTGCCCGAAATGACTGAGGAAATAACCGCGTCGACATTGGTGGTGATCGTTGGATCGGTGCCGCTCAGGGCGATGCTCCCGCCTGTGAGGGTATAGGTGCCGGAGGTGGTTGCGTTGAAGACGATGCCGTTGGCGATCACCGTACCGACGGCTACGGAACCTGCTACGCCGCTGGTGCCGCCGCCGAAGATGGCAATGCTGGTATTCGTGTTCGGCCAGACCAGATTGCCGCTGCCATCGAACCACACCGCGTTGCCTGCGTTGGTGTTCCATCCTGCACTCGTGCCGTCGGTGATGCCGTTGGCACTGTCGCCGTCGTCATCGTAGGTGTAGCTCGCCCCAGAGGAGGCGACTGTGGCGGTGAGGATGCTGAATCCGATCCAGGCGAGCAACTGGAGGTGCCGGGTCCGCTTGCAAAGCGGGCGGAGCGGCCGGGATGGCGAGGGGGCTGCAGTCGGGGGGCTGTAATGGGACATGGGGGAGCAAAGGGGGCGTTAATTGTACTTGTCCCCAGCTCCGATTGTCAGCACATGAAATGCGTCAGAAGGTCTTCATTGTGAGTTAAGTAGATAGGATTGGTGATAATCCGGTGAATGCACAATGCGAATACGAGAAGAGCCCCGCCTGTGAGTAAGGTGGGGCCTCATGTCGGGGGCGTCAGTCCTTTACAGATGCTCTGTCGATCAGGACGGAAGCAGGGTGGCCAGGTACCAGTGATTGCCAGCGGGATCCATCACGCCCCCGCTTCTCTCGCCATAAGGCATGTCGGTCGGTTCGTAGAGAGAGGTGCCGCCTGCGGCGATTGCCTTCTGGTAGGCGGCGTCGGTGTCCGGTACGTAGAGGTGCAGTCCTGCAGTCATCGGCTTCCATTGAGGATTGCCGTCGGCAAGTTCGATATTGGAGTCGCCGATCAGGAATCCTGCGTGGCGCACCTTTCCAGCATCGTCATGAACCAGAATCTTTTCCTTGGCGTCAAAGGCCTCAATGATGAACTGGATGAGACGGGCAGCGTCTGGGGCGATCAAATACGGAGTGATGGCGGAGAAGCCTTCAGGGCGGTAGGGAGTGCTCATGTTCCGATCGTACCCGGAAGCGCCGCTGGCGTATTGGAGAAAATTTACCCTTCGGGGCTGTCTGTGATCGCGACGTGGTTATGGTTTTCCGTTCGCAGTGCTCGATACTGCGTGGGAGATAGACCGCTGAACTGCTGAAAGTCCCGAATGAGGTGGGACTGGTCATAGTAGCCAGCGTCGAAGGCAAGCTCACACCAGTCCACTTCACGACGGACATGCACTCGTTGCAGGGTGTGTTGAAATCGCTGGATGCGACTGTAGAGCTTGGGTGTGATGCCCACCTGTCGGGTAAAGAGTTCAATGAACCGTCGCTGACTCAGGCCGCTGTCGTCTGCCAGATCCCGCACACGGACGGTCGCGGGGCGATGATGAACCTCCTCCAGCGCCGTTTGTACCGCAGGGTGGATCTCCCTCTGCCTGCCCCGGGCGATCACCTTGATCAGAGCGCGCTCCAGTACCTGCACGCGGCTGCGTGCATCGGGCAAGCCAGCCAACTCCTCCCAGAGAAACTGCGCCTGAGGTCCCCAAACATCGGCAGCGCTGAGATGAGCATCGCTGATCTCCGCGACGCCAAACCCCGGTAACACGTGCGCACCTCCCGGCTTGAAGGCCACACCCATGATCAAGGTCTGCTGGCTCGCATCGATCACCGAGAAGGAGCCCTGCACTCCAGAGAAGAGGGGGCCACGGTAGTGCTCAATTTGAAGGACGTCTTTCGGATCGTGGATGCGCAGGGCTTCATCATTCAGATTGATGATGAGATCCACCCGGCCCGTTGGCATGAGCTTCTCCAGCGCGAATGGCACAGGAGCACTTTCATAGTGCCAGATCATCTCCACCCACTGGCAGAGGGGTGGGCGCGGTGCGTGGCAGAGGAGTTTCATGACGCGGCCGTGGTGATCCCGCTACGGACGGTCGCCACGGAAAGATTGCAAGGGCGGGTTTGGGAAATGGGGGCCGACCACCCACGGAGTGAGACGCGTATTGCCAGTGTGAACGCCGCATTCAAGCCCGATGAAGCAGACGAGGGATGGCCCTTGTTTGAGCCGGTGAAGTGGGTGGCTTCCGTGGAGCCTCCGCGTGGATCGGCCGCGCGTCAGGAGCTGTTGCAGGAGGGGCTGGAGATCGTGCCCAAGAGTTTTGGGGAACTCCACATCCGCTGCCGCCGGAACTTGCAGCGGGCCCGGGTGGTTCCCCGTGGTACTGGCGAGTAGTCGGAGGAGAACAGGGGATTGCAACGATCCGCCCGCACGGTGAGTCAAATAGGACATGCAAAGGTGCAGGACAGAGTGCCGGATGGCGCGAAGTTTCTGATTCCTGTCACGCACCGTCTGCCTCCGTGCCCATGAAGTTCCTCCCACCCATACTCCTGCTCCTGCTGGTCACTGCCGCCGCGCGAGGCGAGGGAAAGGTCAAGTTCAACCGGGACATCCGTCCCATCATGTCGGACACGTGTTTTCACTGTCATGGTCCAGACAAAAGCTCGCGCAAAGGGGGCCTGCGGCTCGACATTCGGGAGGAGGCGCTCAAGCCAGGCAAGAGTGGAGCCATCCCCATTGTCCCTGGGGATGCGGACAAGAGCGAAATCATCAAGCGGATCTTCACCAGTGATCATGACGATCTCATGCCGCCAGAAGAGGCTCACAAGGAGCTGACCCCGGAGCAAAAAGCGACCTTCAAGCAATGGGTGGCGGAGGGGGCAGTGTACGAGGCACACTGGGCCTACACTCCGTTGGTGCGGCCCGCCGTTCCCGGTACTGACGCCCAGGCCAAAGGGGCGAAGGCCATCGATGCCTTCATTCAGGCCGAACTGACCTCAAAGAACATTCAACCCTCGGCCGAGTCGGATCGCCGCACGCTGCTGCGGAGATTGAGCCTGGACCTCACTGGCCTGCCGCCGACACCAGAGGAGCTTGAGGCCTTCGTCAAAGATGCGGCACCTGATGCCTACGCCCGACAGGTGGAGCGCCTGCTCAAGTCTCCCCACTATGGCGAGCGCATGGCGGTCTGGTGGCTGGATGTGGCCAGGTTCACCGATACCGTCGGCTACCACGGCGATCAGAATCAGCGGATCTTCCCGTACCGCGATTATGTCATCGACGCGTTCAACCAGAACAAGCGTTTTGACCAGTTTACCATTGAGCAACTGGCAGGGGATCTCTTGCCGAATCCGACCAAGGAACAGCTCGTGGCGACAGGTTTCAACCGGCTGAACATGATGACGCGGGAGGGCGGGGCCCAGCCCAAGGAGTACCTGAGCAAGTACGGGGCGGAACGCGTGCGGACGGTGGGTGGAGCCTGGATGGGGGCCACCCTCGGCTGCAGCGAGTGCCATGACCACAAGTTCGATCCCTTTACTGCAAAGGACTTCTACGCCATGCAGGCTTTCTTTGCGGACGTGAAGCAGTGGGGCGTCTATTCGGACTATGGTTATTCCCCCAATCCCGAACTCAAAGGCTGGAACAACGAGTATCCCTTTCCGCCTGAGATCGAGGTGACCAGCCCCTATCTGAAGCAGCGCAGCGAATCCCTGAGAAAGCGCATGCTGACGCTTGCGGCTGGGGAACTGAAGCAACCAGCAATTCAGCAGGCATTTCAGACATGGCGGAGCGAGGCGGAGAAGTTCTTGAACGAGCATGAGGATGGCTGGCTTACCGTTCCGCCAACCGTGAGCGTGTCTGCCGCACCTGCCGGCAAGAAGGGGGTGGCAGTGCCTGCCGAATCAAAGAAGGAGATCCCATCGCCGCTCGTGGACGCAGAGGGCTGGATCAGCGCGAGTTCGAAAGCGGCAGACAACTCCCGTCTGGAGTTGAGCCCAGGTATCGTGACCGTGGCCGCAGTACGACTCCAGTTGCGTCCTCACGGTGCGGTAGCTTCCATCCTGCGGAGCGGGGGTGAGGGGAGCGCCATGTTCAAGGTGACTGTCGCGGTCGAGCGGCAGGGCGTGGAGAAGGAGCAGGGGCTGGCGATTGCCTATGCAGACGCAGATTTCCAGGATCCCCGGTATAGCAGTACCGTGCAGGTCTTGAACCTCAAGGAGGGTTGGAAGACGGCCTCTTCCCGCTGGAACTCTCCGCAGCAATCTGTGTGGCAGCTTGATCGCCCTGTGTCGCTCAAGGAAGGTGATCGGCTGGTGGTGAAGCTGGATGCCAACAGCGCGGCCAGCTATCCGGTGCAAGTCTCGCCCCTGGCCCCGGTGAAACCCAGTGCTCCAGAGGGTGTTGCATCCGTGAAAGATGACCTGGCTTCGCCAGATGTCCCAGCGCGCCTGGCTGAGACGTTTCTACGTTCCGCCCCGATTGAGCCGGGAGCCGCGATGGCAGAGTATCGCCAGTTGTTCAGCCAGTGGCTGGATTGCCGGGAAGGCAAGACGTGGACGATGGTCACGCAAGCCATGCCACCGCTGACGGTGAAAGTCCTGCCTCGTGGGAATTGGATGGATGAGACCGGCGAGGTCACTCCGCCAGCAGTGCCGGAGTTTCTCCCCGCCTCCTTTCGAGCGGGTGCCAACTCGCCTCGTGCGTCCCGAATGGATCTGGCCAAGTGGCTCTGTTCCCCGGACAATCCGCTCACCCCTCGGGCCTTTGTGAACCGTCTCTGGAAGCAGTTCTTTGGGAACGGTCTTTCCATCGTGGTGGATGACCTGGGAGCTCAAGGCGAACCCCCCAGCCATCCGGAGCTGCTTGACTGGCTCGCGTCCGAGTTCCGGGACAGTGGATGGGATGTGAAACACGTCATTCGTCTGATGGTGCTTTCCCACACCTACCGCCAGAGGTCCAGTCTCCGGCCGGAGTTGAGGGACGTCGATCCGAATAACCGGCTGCTGGCTTCCCAGAATCCCCGCCGGCTCGATGCCGAGTTCGTGCGTGACAACGCGCTCTTCATCGCCGGTCGCCTGAATCTGGATCTGGGCGGCCCCAGCGTGAAGCCCTACCAGCCGGACGGGTACTATGAAAACCTCCAGTTTCCGGACCGGAACTATCTCGCGGAGTCGGATGACCGCCAGTGGCGACGTGGGGTGTACATGCACTGGCAGCGCACCTTCCTGCACCCGATGCTGGCCAACTTCGATGCGCCCATGCGCGACGAGTGCACCGCCAACCGTACTCTGTCGAATACTCCGCAACAGGCTCTGACCTTGTTGAACGATCCCACCTTCGTGGAAGCCGCCCGGGTCTTTGCGGAACGCTTGTTGAAGCTGGACGTTGCGGGCGACGATGCCCGGCTCAATGCCGCGATGGAACTGGCCGCAGGGCGGGCGTTGAATGGTGAGGAACGGTCTTCGTTGACTTATTTCCTCAATTCACAACGGGAGCAGTTCAAGGCTGCGCCGGAAGATGCCGCGAAAGTAGTGAAGGCAGGGATTTCGCCTGCGGTGGCAGGCCTGGACACCGTTGAGTTGGCCGCGTGGAGTTCTGTCGCACGTGTGGTGCTGAATCTACAGGAAACGATTACGAGGTACTGAGCGGCAAAACTTCAAACTTCAAATACCAAACTTCATGGAACTTCCAATTCATGCAGATGAAGACGATTGGTCAGTCTTGGAGCCTGCTGAGCTTGCAAACTCTCTGGATGATGAATCCTTCTCGTTGAGGGAAGAGGGGGAACAGTATGCTGTCGCCAAGCGACCGTTTGATCTCGAAGAGCGAACCACTCTATTCGGAGCCGCGTCGGTTCGATTCTGCAAAAAGGTGCCCGTTTGTCCGACCAACAATCGGTTGATTGATCAACTGGTTGGTTCGGCCACAAGTGTGGGTGCCAACTATATGGAGGCCAGTGAAAGGGTCTCCAAGAAGGATTTCGTCTTCATCATCAGTCGTTGTGTGAAAGAGGCTAAGGAGGCCCGTTTTTTCCTTAGAATGATTGCAGTTTCAGAGCCCGGTCTGGCTTCTGAAGCTAGAGCCCTCTACAAGGAAGCCAGCGAGTTGCTTTTGATCCTCGCCAAGATTCGACGCGTCGCCACGGGCAGTATCTGAGTTGAAGTTTGGCATTTGAATTTTGAAGTTTTTCCCCTTCCCCCATGTCCTCGTTATTCCTACACTCCGCGTCCCGCCTGCAACGTCGCGCCTTCCTGCAGCAATCCGCTTACGGACTCGGCGGTATGGCGCTGGCTGGCTTGCTTGAGCAATCGTATGCGGGTTCCTCCGCAGAACGCTGGCGCGGAGCGGTGCTCAAGCCCCACGCCCCCATCAAGGCCCGGCGGGTCATCCATCTCTGTATGGCGGGCGGCCCCTCGCATCTGGAGACGTTTGACTGGAAACCGGTGCTGAAGGACCTCGATGGCAAGGCCTTTCCCGATTCCTTCACCAAAGGCCAGCAGTTGGCCCAGCTTCAAGGAGCCGAGTTGAAGGCAAGGGGAGCATTCTGCAACTTCACCAAACACGGACAGACGGGCAATGAGATCTCAGATCTCTTCCCTCACATGGCCGGAGTGGCGGATGAACTTTGCATCATCCGCTCCATGCAGACGGAGCAGATCAATCATGACACGGCGCATGCCTTCATGAACAGCGGCTCCATTATCAAGGGGCGTCCGAGTATGGGCTCCTGGCTGCTCTACGGATTGGGGTGCGAGACGGAGGAGTTGCCGGGGTTTGTGGTGCTAACATCTGCTGGAAAGTCCGGGCAGCAACCCATCTCCGCCAGACAGTGGTCCAGTGGATTTCTGGCCAGCAAGTTTCAGGGCATTCTGTTCAATTCCAAAGGGGACGCGGTGCACTATCTGGGAAGTCCGGAAGGTGTCTGCCAGAGCACCCAGCGGCAGGTGGTGGAGGAGATCCAGCGCATGAATGGTCTGCTGGGTGAACAGCGGGTGGATCCGGAGATCCAGACCCGCATTGCCCAGTACGAGATGGCGTTTCGAATGCAGTCCTCTGTGCCTGAACTCACGGACATGAAGAGTGAGCCGAAGGAGGTGCTGGAAATGTACGGGGTCAAGGAACCGGGTGATGGTTCCTTTGCCAGCAACTGCCTGCTCGCCCGACGGATGGCCGAGCGGGGTGTGCGGATGATCCAGCTCTATCATCGTGCCTGGGATCATCACGGCGGCATTGTGGATGGGATGAAAAGCGCCGCCCAAGATGTGGACCAAGCTAGCGCTGCGCTGATCAAAGACCTCAAACAACGGGGTCTGCTGGATGATACGCTCGTTCTCTGGGGCGGGGAATTCGGCCGCACCCCCATGGGCCAGGGTTCAGGTCGCGATCACCACATTCTCGCTTTCAGCGTGGCCATGGCGGGCGGCGGAGTGAAGCCGGGTACTTATGGGACGACGGATGAACTGGGCTACCGCGCGGTGGAGAATGTCGTGCCTGTGCACGATCTGCACGCCACCATGCTGCACCTGCTGGGCATTGATCACAAACGCATGACCGTGAAGTTCCAGGGGCTCGACATGCGGCTCACCGGAGTCGCCGGGAACGTGGTGAAGGGCATCATCGCCTAGCTCCGGGAGACAAGAAAAATCAGACCACGTGTCCTAACCGGGCCGGGCAGTGCCATTGAGACCTGAGACCATGCCAACGACCGTCACATGCTTGCAATCGTTGCTGCTTCAGATCCTGCCTTTGCTGGTTGGAGTTGGCGGTGTGACGGCGGCCGCTCCGGCGAAGGTGCAGTTCAACAGAGATATCCGTCCGCTGCTGAGCGAGAACTGCTTCTACTGTCACGGCCCGGATTCGGCCACGCGGGAGGCGGGGCTGCGACTGGACAAGCGGGAGGATGCCATCAAAGAGGGAGCCATCATCCCTGGCGATGCTTCGAAGGGTACGCTCATGGAGCGCATCTTCACGCATGATGTCGATGACGCCATGCCTCCGCCGAAAAGCAATCGGCATCTGAGCGATGCGGATCGTGCGCTCTTGAAGCGGTGGATTGAGGAGGGGGCGGAGTATGAAGCGCACTGGTCCTTCGTGCCGATCAAGGGTGAACAGTTGTCCAAGCTTGGCCAAAGTGGTGCCACCGCCATTGATGCGGTGGTGACAGCTGGTCTTGCGGGCAAGAATCTGCAACTGCAGCCAGAAGCCTCCCGTGAAACTCTGATCCGTAGAGTGAGTTTTGACATCACAGGATTGCCACCCAGTGCGGCGGATGTGGAGGCTTTCGTGAAGGACCCGAGTCCAGATGCCTATGAACGGCTGGTGGATCGACTGCTGCAGTCTCCTCACTATGGCGAACGCATGGCGGTGGACTGGCTGGATGTATCGCGCTACTCCGACAGCTATGGCTTCCAGGTGGATCGTGAGCGGGAGGTCTGGCCGTGGCGGGACTGGGTGATCAAATCCTACAATGACAACTTGCCCTTTGATCAGTTTGTCACCTGGCAGATCGCAGGGGACCTGCTCCCCAAGGCGACTGACGAGCAGATCCTGGCTACCGCCTTTAACCGGTTGCATCAGCAGGAGTCAGAGGGAGGCAGTGTGGAGGAGGAGTACCGGGTGGAGTATGTCGCCGATCGCATTCAGACGTTCTCCACTGCGTTCCTTGGGCTGACCATGGAGTGCGCCCGCTGTCACGATCACAAGTACGATCCCATCACGCACAAAGACTACTACTCGCTGTTCGCCTTCTTCCAGAACATCGATGAAGCAGGACTCTACTCCTACTTCACCCCGTCGCAACCCACGCCCACGCTGGCGCTGGTGGATGGCGCGACCAAGGAGCGCTTGAGTGCTGCCCGGCGCAAAGTGGATGGGCTGAAGGAAGATGGCACCTATCTGGCGTTGAGCCTGGAAAACGGGTTCAAGAACTGGTGGCAGTTCCAGGAGGGCGCAGTGACGGTGAAAGGGGAAGTGGCCCGTTTTGACCTGGATCATCTGGAGGGAGGCAAGTCTCCCAATGCCCTGGATGAGAAGGGGGGCGCAGTGGTTAAAGGAGCCAATGATTTTACGGAAGGACGTCACGGGAAAGCGCTCAAGTTCACCGGAGATGATCCTATGGATCTGGCTCTGGGGAACTACAACCGACACGAACCGTTTAGCATTTCCCTGTGGCTGAAGACACCCGATCGTAAAGAGCGCGCGGTGGTGTTGCATCGTTCCCAGGCTTCCACTGATGCGGCAAGTCGCGGGTATGAACTGCTGATCGAAGACGGCCGACTCAAGTGGTCCCTCATTCATTTCTGGCCGGGGAATGCGGCTTCGGTGCGGTCGAAGGCAGAAGTGCCTCTGAACCAGTGGACCCATGTGACTGTCAGCAATGACGGCTCCAGCGCTGCTGCGGGGCTCGAGCTGTACATCAACGGAAAACCTGCAGAGGTGGAGGTGATTCGCGACGCGTTGACCAAGGGCATCACGGGCGGCGGTCACGACAACATCTCGCTCGGGGAACGCTTCCGTGACCGGGGCTTCAAGGGCGGCGCGGTGGATGAAGTCCGGATCTTCAATCACGAAGTGACGGCCTTGGAAGCACTGTCGATCTTCGATCCGGAGGCTCCGAAAAAGGAGCTTCAGAATGAGAAGATCTGGCGGGAGCATTTCCTTGCAACTGCGGATGATACCTGGAGCCAGCATCAGGTTGCCTTGCAGGCGGCACGGGCCGAGTTCTATGATCTCCAAGATGGGACCAGAGAGATCATGGTCATGAAGGAGCTTCCTGAGCCGAAGAAGGCGTATGTGCTGTTCCGCGGAGAATACACCCAACGTCGGGATGAAGTCACTGCCAACACACCCGAAGCGTTGCCGCCGATTCCCGCAGGGCAGCCGAAGAACCGATTGGGGTTGGCCCATTGGCTGACCAGTCGGGAGAATCCGCTGCTGGCGAGAGTTACCGTGAACCGGATGTGGCAGGGGCTGTTCGGCAGGGGACTCGTCAAGACGTCCGAGGACTTCGGGAGTCAGGGGGAACGCCCCTTGTATCCTGAACTGCTGGACTGGCTCTCCTGGCATTTCATGGAGTCGGGCTGGGACGTGAAGGGCCTCATGAAGACGATGGTCATGTCCCGCACCTACCGGCAGCAAAGCATGGCCAGCCCAGAGGTGATGACCGACGATCCCGACAACCAATGGCTGGCACGTGGACCGCGCTTCCGGCTTCCGGCGGAGATGATTCGTGACAACGCCCTGTTTGCAAGCGGCCTGCTTGCTCCCCAGGTGGGTGGTCCTCCAGTGAATCCCTATGAAATGGAAGAAGCCTTCAAGCCCGCCAAACCTTCAGCAGGGCAGGGAGTGTACCGTCGCAGTCTTTACACCACCTGGCGTCGCACCAGTCCGCCTCCCGCCATGATCGCCTTCGATGCGCCACGTCGGGCCGTGTGTTCCGCCAAGCGTGAGCGTACCGATTCACCGCTCCAGGCCCTCATTCTGCTGAACGGCACCCAGTATGTGGAAGCCGCGCGGATGTTGGGTGCAAAGTTGCACAGAGAGCAGGGCGGGAGCGTCGAGGGGATGGTGGAGGCTGGCTTCTTGGCCTGTCTGGGAAGGAAGCCAGACGCCCGCGAGCGGGAAGTCTGTGGTCAGCTCTACCAGGAAGAGCTGGAGGCTTATCGGAAACAACCTGATCTGGCAGCCCTGCTTCTGAATGCAGGCGCTGCGGAAAAAGACACTTCCATTCCCGATCCCGAGGCGGCTGCCGCCACGGTGCTCGCGCAAGTCCTGTTGAACCATGACGTGTGTGTGGTGAAGCGATAGCCCCTTTTCACTCCGATGATCCCAACCCTCGATTTGCCCCCATCCGGATTGCCCACGCGACGGCAGTTCCTCAACCGCTTCGGCATGGGATTGGGTGGCATCGCCCTGGCAGAGATGTTGGCGACCCAACAAGGTGCGGCGGCGGCATCGACAGAGACCGGCGGTGTGCTGGGGGCGCCTCATCTGGCCCCGAAGGCCAAGAGGATCATCTACCTCTTCATGTCCGGTGGGCCGTCGCAGCTCGATCTTCTCGACTACAAGCCGCTGCTCAATCAAAGGCACGGTGAACAGCTGCCGGACTCGGTACGCGGGGGACAGCGGTTGACCGGCATGTCAGGGAATCAGTCTTCCATTCCCCTGGTGGGGTCGCCGTTCAAGTTCCAGCAGTCTGGCCCCGCCGGCACCTGGATGAGCGAGCTCCTCCCGCACACGGCTAGCATCGCGGGTGACATCTGCGTGGTTCGATCCCTTTACACGGAGGCGATCAACCACGGACCCGGGGTGACTTTTCTTCAGACTGGGTCTCAAATCGCAGGCCGGCCCAGCATGGGAGCCTGGCTGAGCTACGGCCTGGGGCAGGACAATGCGAATCTGCCCTCGTTTGTCGTGCTGATCACCAAGGGGAAAGGCGGGCAGCCTCTGGGGGCGCACCTTTGGGGCAGTGGGTTCCTGCCGACCAAACATCAAGGAGTGCTGTTCCGAGCGGCCGAGGATCCGGTGCTCTATCTGGGCAACCCGGCAGGGATCACGGATGCAGGCCGCAGACGCATGCTGGACCGGTTGATGGAGCTTCACGAGCATCAGCTGGAACTGACGCCTGACGTGGAGATTCAGAACCGCATCTCGCACTATGAGATGGCGTACCGGATGCAGTCCAGCATTCCTGAGGTCACCGACACATCCGATGAACCCCAGCATGTGCTGGACTCCTATGGCCCAGATGTGAAGACACCGGGCACCTTTGCGGCCAATTGCCTGCAGGCACGTCGTCTGGCCGAGAAAGGGGTGCGGTTCATCCAACTGTACCACCAGGACTGGGATCACCACGGCGGTCTTCCCGGAGCCCTGCCCAAGCTGTGCAAGGAGACCGATCAACCGGCAGCTGCGCTCGTGAAGGATCTCAAGCAACGCGGTCTGCTGGATGACACCCTCGTGGTCTGGGGCGGCGAGTTTGGCCGCACCAACTACTGCCAGGGAAAGATCCAGCCCAACTTTGGTCGCGATCACCATCCCCGCTGTTTCAGCGTCTGGATGGCAGGTGCCGGCATCAATGCTGGCACCACCTACGGCGAGACTTGCGAGTTCGGATACAACGTAGTCAAGGACGGCGTGCACATCCACGACTTCCACGCCTCACTCCTGCATCTGCTCGGCATCGATCACGAGAAGCTGACCTACAAGTTCCAAGGCCGTCGCTACCGTCTGACCGATGTTCATGGCCACTTGATAAAAGGCCTATTGGGCTAGTTTTCATCGTAAGAATCACCAGTATCGCTGAACAACTTTTGAGCTATCCCGAGATTTTTACAGAAGTCGATTTCGATTTTCTGGAGGACTTCACGACGTACTCGCAGGAATCCGCGATAGTCTCCAGCTCCATATGCCAATTGGGCTTCTTCGGAGATTGCATGGCTCCTCAACCATTCTGCGCTGGCTCCGCGAATGCCCAATCCAATGAGATCTAGCCTTATCAAGTTAGCGTCCGTCTGAGGCATGAGAAAACGATTTTCTGGCCCTGAAAACTGGTCGGACTCAACTTGGCGACGATGTACAAGTTGCACAAGTGCCTGAGGTCCGGCTCCTGCAAGTGCGGCAATGCCGTCGTGTTCGGCGCCGAGTAGATCAAGCGGGTGGAGTTCAGTAAGCCGAACTGCGAGGGCCTTGCTTCTGGCAGCTCTGAAGTCGTATCTTCGAAGAGTGAAGTCAGCATAATGTTGTTGCAGAAGAAAATCGGGGGTGCGATTCTTCGCAATTTGCCGAACATCTTGAAGTGCACTGTGGACAGCGCGGTCAGATGCGCCAAGAAAATAGGAGGTGTAAGTAGTGATCCAAAACCATTTGACGAGTTGGCTGATGACTGACTCACTAGGATTGGGGTTGAGTCGCATTGCTTCTGCCAGCAAAACGCCCTGATAGCTATAAGGAACTACGCCTGGTCCCGCTATGTTGCAGTGTCTCTTCAAAAAATTGCCAGCTCTGACGAGATTCTGAGCGGCTTCGCTGATAAGAACTGGATCACTTGATATTCTGTCGCTGGTTTGCTGGGCATCCGGCTTCGCGATGTCAAGATCCTGGCTTGCCCTAACTGTCGCTAAAATGTACTTGATGTCAAGGGTTGACCAGCCAATGTCGCCTAAGGTGTCGATAGCTTCTGCGAGGGTTTTTCGGAGATCGAAGTCTGTATTGTAGCTCAGCGCAACTACCATGTCTGCATCGCTCATCCGTGTGCCACCACTGTTGACACGTTGGAATGCGACTGTGGCACTTCTTAGGTCGTTCGTAACAATAGGAACCACGGGTATTTTGTAGCTCCTCATTGCCAGTGCTAGTTTGTCAATTGCGTCGATATCATCATCGGTGGCACCGTTTGAAATGAGCATTCGCTGATGCTTTAGGAGTGCGACGCTATCTAAGAGAATGTTGGTTGGAACAAGGTGAATTGCGCGACTCCCTTTGGTGTTTACTACAAATGATTGATCCCGCAGGTCGAAATGAATATCCCATGACAAATCGCTACTCTCCGAATCTGATTCTACGGTGAGAGTCCTTCGAGAACACAGTGCTCCGAATAGCGTGGTGAGTCTTTGGTGTCCATCAAGGAGATACTGCCACGGGGGTCCTTCTATTTTAGTGGTTGGCACAGCGACTCCCGCAACACTGGGCATAGTTTCAAGCATGTGCTCAGTAGTTCTCCATACTAATACACTGCCGATTGGAAGACCTTCCCGGACGCTTTGAAGTAAGGTGAGGCGTTGCTGTGTTGTCCAAACAAATGGGCGTTGGAATCTAGGGATTAGAATAGTTCCACGCTGGAGTTCATCAATTAATTGCTGAAGACTCTGAACTTGCGGGTCAGAGTAGAATGTAGGGAGCGTCATAGCATTGAAGTCAAAATGTTCATCATCGAAGATATTTCTGACGCACAGTCTTCGTCGGCGAACCAAGTCTCGTCCCAATATGATTCTTGCCGAAAGAGGTCGACTATGCCTCGCCCGAATCCATTCCGTAGTTGATTTGTACGCGTGCTATCCAATCCCGAAAACGTGTTTGCTTCTGGGTCATCGGTGCGACGTGCATCAGAGTGAAGTCCGCCCTTGAAGTTGTAAAAATGCCGTTGTTCTTCGTTCAGACTCAAGAATGCAGCAACGAGTTCCGCCTTTTTTTCCTTATTTGCCCATATTCCCAGTAGCTCCCGAGGCATGTAATTCTCAATCATTCTCCTCTCTAGTCGATGAAAAAGTATGTGGGGTTGGCACGCTTCGGATACCAATGTTGATGACTGGCTGGGTCGCGCACGTCGAAGGCCATCATGGTCGAATACAACGTATGTGCGAAGTTGTTCGATTGCACGTTCGCGCATGTCGCGAAGACTGTTGAGCATTTCCCCCAATCCTCCGCAGTGATCGAATATGAGCCATCCCTGACTTTCGAAATTAACAATCTTCTCACGCATCCAGGGTTTTGCAAAGGATAGTAAAAATGCGCGGTCATTGCGTCGATTTTCGACCAAAATACGAAATGGGCGGGCGAGGAAGGTTAGTACGTCACTAACCTTGACAAGAGGCGTGCTGAGGCTCCAAAGCGAGACTTGGCCAAATACCGCTGAAATTTGTACACTAGAAGGCCGGAGAGCCTCATCCTCTAGGCTTGAGGCAAGAGTAAGTTGACACTCTTCCTTCAATATTGGATTCAATGTAGTTAGCCATTTGGTAACCGGATGGTCCTTATCTGATTCGTCCTCTGTGTCGTAAAGCGGTGACGTCAAGACTCGGCAACGTCCTCGAAAGGCGTATCCAAACAAAGCGACGAGGTCGAGCTGAGTTGATGGGGATGTGAGGGCTGACTGATCAACGGTTACCAGCATTGATGCGCTCCTTTTGTTTGGCTAGTAGTTTTTTTGCTTGTGCTGTGTCCTCCGAAAAAACCCCATGCGGAAAGCTCTGGCCATCTTTCGGTCTGCCAAATGCATCAAATTCTATGCGTTCGATGAGACTTTGTCCTGATGGATTGCTGTAGACCCAATATACTATGACATTTTTTGGATCTAGTAGCTCCGCGGCGATTTGATATTGTAGTTCCAGTAGGACGATTTCCGAGTGAGTTTCGAGGACGATTTGAGGAGGGCTGGGGGAGGTTGCAATTGAGCAAAAACGCTCAGCCAATGCCGCATGAAATCGCGGGTGAAGATGCGATTCTGGCTCCTCGATCGATAGAATGCGTGGAGAATTGCGGTGGGCGATTTTGGCCATCTCGGCCGCTACCAGTACTGGTAGAACCTGCGCTAAACCTTCACCAGCATCGATTAGGGGGACTCGAACGGGGTTTGAGTTTAGAGTTTCGAGGACAAGCTGAAAGTGTTCACCCACCGGAACTGTTAGCAGACGTCGATTGGTGTGTGCCTCGAACCACTGCGACACATTTGATAACACTTCTTTGTCATAGGCTAGCACTTCTGCAGCAGCCTGTCCCTCTGGACCTAGAAATCTCGGGCGCGAACCAGAAAAGGTAGTTAACCTTTCAGGACGAACTCGGACGGATGAGATCCACTGAACCAGCGTCTGGGTGCTAAGCAATTCGGATCGCAGGTTGCTTAACAGATCGTCGACTTCATTGAAGGAGGTCGAGTTTGCCGCGGGAAGAAGGCCCTCGAATTCTAGATCAAGCGCTCCACAAGGTTTACCTCTCAGCGTAACTTGGTGCAGCTTCCACGCTTCGATATTATCAGATCCAAGATCAATGACGGCATCTAAGATTTGGGCGTCGTCGTCATTAATTTGAAATTGCTCAACGATATGGCGGTTGTCCTCTGCAAGCTCCAACAAGGTCCAGTTAGCCCTAAAGCTTCTCTGAACACTGTTAACATAGCCACCAAAAGCCATGGAAAATTTTAGGCGATTTGAAGTCCTAAGCGGCGGCCTAGTTAAGATGTCGCTGAAACTGGCTCCCCTTGCCGCTGGGGATGCTAGATCTAAAGGAGCGTCGGGGTGTCGAATAGAAGACGCCAGAAGCGGTAGCGCTCTCAACAAGGCGCTTTTCCCCGCGTTGTTGAGACCAAAGAAAAGCGTCAGCGGCTTGAGCTCAATCGTGGTGGGGGCGACAAAAGATCGATAATTTTCCAAGGTTACGGCAGTCCACATCAGACGCGATTTATAGCCCAAATCTGCCGGGTGTCTCCAAATATGCTTGAAATTGGAGCGTCAGTTCTTGTGCTGACATCAATGTGTCGAATCCGGCTTAGTCCACCCCTTCATCCCCCTGCGACAAGTCCTCCTTCCGATGGAGTGGGGTGGGATCGGAGTTGTCCACTTTGGCAAGCTGGTCGTTCTCCTGTGCTACTTCGCTCTTTTTGAGTTTCTTGTGCTTGCCTTCGGCATCGCTGTTCACGAAGCCCTGTGAGGAGGGTGGGGTGATTTTCATGGCAGTAGAGGTGGTTGAAGGGAGATCGCCCCTCGGCTGGGCTGCGGCGGTAGGGGGCGTGAGAGGCTCCCATGGGGATGAACCTAAAAATGGCACGGGTGGTGCTTCTTTAGGGAAGGCTAGACCTCCGGACAAGATGCCCAAACCGTCTCAACCTCAACTGACTGCCAAGGCCTCTGCGCTGGCCGTGCTCAGTCTGGGGCTGGCGCTGACCGTCTGGGTCAGTGGATTGCTCTGGAAAGGAAAACAGCGTTCCTGGGAAGAGGAAGTACGTCGTCTGGGCCAGGATCGGGCCGAGCTGCTCCGGGGCCAGGTACTACGGTCCATGGAGGTGCTGCACGCCATGGTGGCGCTGTATGTGGCGCGCGGTGGAGAGGTGACCCGCACCGAGTTCCGGGACTTTGTGAATGAAGCGCTGGCCCGGCAGCCAGAACTACAGGCCCTGGCGTGGGATCCCCGGGTAGCCGGCAGTGAGCGCGATGCGTGGGAGGCCCGGGCCCGCCAGGAGGGATTCCCGAACTTTCACTTCACGGAGGAGAAGTCCGAGGGGCACATGGCTCCCGCCCGGGTTCGCGAGGAGTACTTTCCTGTATTCTATCTGGAGAGCTTGCAGCGCAACGCCCAGGCACTGGGCTTTGATGTGGGATCCGAGCCCACCCGCCGGTCCGCTTTGGAACAGGCAAGGGACACGGGGCGGGCGACTGCGACAGCTCCCATCCGCCTCGCGCAGGAGACGGGGTCGCAGCGGGGGTTCCTGGTTTTTGAGCCCCTCTATCGCGGGCAGGCGGCTACAGAGGAAGAGCGCCGCTTGAAGCTCCAGGGCTTTGCCACCGCCGTGTTCCGGATTGGCGACATGGTGGAGATGTCCCTGCGACATGCCAGCAAGCGGGAGATCCTCCTGACGGTGAGGGACCTCACTGACGGCCAGTTGATCCACCGGCAGGAAGGGACACGGCTGAAAGGGGCTCCGGTTTGGGAAACTACCCTCGATGTGGCCGGGCGTCGTTGGGCGCTCCTCTTCGAGCCTGCTCCGGGCTTCTCCCGATTTCGCACCGATGGCATGCCCTGGGTGGCATTCGGGGCGGGCAGTCTGATCTCCGTCTTGCTGGCCGGGCATCTGTGGTCACTGGCCCGGCGGGCCGCAGAGATTCGCGAGTCGAACGCGATCCTGCTCAACGAGGTGGCAATCCGGAAGGCGGCCGAGGCGGCGGCGGACGCGGCCAATCAGGCTAAATCCGAGTTCCTGGCCAACATGAGCCACGAGATTCGCACGCCTATGAACGCGATTCTGGGCTACTCCCAGATCCTCGCACGTGAGCCGACCTTGCACCCCTTCCATCGCGACGCAGTGGCCACCATCCAGCACAGCGGCGACCACCTGCTGCACCTGATCAACGAGATTCTGGATCTCTCCAAGATCGACGCGGGAAGGATGGAACTCTCGCTCTCCGAGTTTGATCTCACCGCCACGCTCCGGGATCTGGAGGGCATGTTCCAGCAGCGGTGCGAGGAGAAACAACTGGGATTGCGCCTGGAGCTTCCCGGTGTGGATCACTCCTTCATGGTGAGAGGGGATGAGGGCAAGCTGCGCCAGGTCCTGATCAATCTGCTGGCCAATGCGGTCAAGTTCACCAGTCGTGGACGCGTGACCCTGCGTGCCCTGCCGGGCGATGCGGATGTGTGGAGGTTTGAGGTGGAGGATACCGGGACGGGCATCAGCGAGGAGCTGCTGGAACGGATCTTTGAGCCGTTCCAGCAGGGAGGCGTGACCACCGTTCCCGGCGGCACGGGATTGGGACTCGCCATTGCCAGAAAGCAGATGGAGATCATGGGCGGCAGCCTTACCGTTCGTTCAGAAGTGGGGAGGGGATCCTGTTTCAGTGCCACGCTGGCCTTGCCCCAGACGGCGGCGGCAAGGTCTGGCAATGGTCGGCACACGACACCGAGAGTGCTGCATCTGGCCGCAGGCTACAAGGTGCGGGCCCTGGTGGTGGATGACATTGCCGAGAATCGCGAAGTCTTGGCCACGCTCCTGACACTGGTGGGCTGCGAGGTGGTCTTGGCTGAAAACGGACGTCAAGCTATCGAAGTCGTGCGGGTATCCAGGCCGCAGATCGTGTTCATGGACATGCGCATGCCCGAGCTCGATGGCATCGAAGCCACCCGTCGACTGGTCGAGGAGTTCGGCAGTATGGGGCTCAAGATTGTGGCGACCTCCGCCTCCGCCCTGGCTCATGAGCGGGAGGCCTATCTCAAGACCGGGTGCGATGACTTCGTGGCCAAGCCATTCCGTGCGGAGCGCATCTACGGATGCATGGAGACTCTGCTGGAGGTGAAGTTCGAATACGAACCTCTGCCCGATGGCCATGCCAGCGGGGAGGAGTCTGTTGATCTTCGCCAAGTGAGTCTGCCGGAAGAACTGGCGACCCGTCTCACGATGGCCGCAGAGCTGCACAGCGCTACGGTGTTAAAGGGATGTCTCGTGGAAATGGAGCAACTAGGTCCGGCCGGGGAACGTCTGGCGCAGCACCTCCGCGAATTCTTGGCCAGCTATGACATGAAGACCATCCAACGCATCGTGGCGCAGATCCCCGTCACCTGACCGACCTCACCTGCATGATCCGTCAACGCATCCTCATCGCCGACGACACCCCGGCCAGCCTCAGTCTCATCAGCAATGTCCTCGAACCGCGGGGGTATGAGATCCTGGCCGTCTCGAACGGCAGGGACGCCCTGCAACTCGCGCCCAAGGCCAAGCCGGATCTCATCTTGCTGGATGTGATGATGCCGGGTCAGGACGGATTCATGGTCTGTCGCGAGCTGAAGGCGGCCGACGAGACCCGCAACATTCCTGTCATCTTTGTCACCAGCCGCAATGAGATCGAGAGCGTGGTGCGCGGGTTTCAAGTGGGGGCGGTGGATTACATTTACAAGCCCTTCCAGGCGCAGGAGGTGGTCACCCGTGTGGCCACCCATCTGAAGCTCAGCCTGCTCACGCGGGAACTGCAGCAGCGCAATGACGAGCTGGAGCAGGAGATCCTGAAACGCCGGGAGGCGGAGCAGGCGCGGGACAAGGCCGCACAGCGCCTCTCCAGTCTGGCAACCCGGGAAGCCCAGCGCTGGGGGCTGGGCGGTTTCGTCGGGGAAAGCCCGCATCTGCGGCGCATCTTGGATGACATCAACCGCCTCCAGCAGTTCGGCAAAACCAGTGTGCTGATCACCGGCGAGAGCGGCACAGGGAAGGAACTTGTAGCCCGCGCCGTGCATCATCATAGCCCTCGTGCCGAGGGGCCCTTCGTCGCGGTGAACTGCGTGGCAGTACCGGGCGAACTGGCGGAGTCGCTTTTCTTCGGCCACTTGAAAGGCAGCTTCACGGGAGCCACGAATGATAGGAAAGGGTACTTCGAGCTCGCTGACGGAGGGACCTTATTCCTGGATGAAATCGGCGATATGCCCGCCGCTCTCCAGGCCAAGCTTCTGAGGGTGCTGGAGGACGGTGAGGTGACGCCGGTGGGTGGGACCAAGCCGCGCAAGGTGGACGTGCGCGTGGTGAGCGCCACCAATGCGAACCTCCAGGACAAGATTGCCTCTGGTGACTTCCGTCAGGATTTGTATTTCCGTCTCGCCCGCTATTCAGTACACACGCCGCCGCTCCGCGAGCGATCCGAGGACCTGTCATTGCTGTCGTCGCACTTCCTAAGCCTGTTTGCCGGGGAAATGGGCATGACCGCACCCACGCTCAGCCGGGAGGCTCTTGCGGTTTTGGGAAATTACGCCTTTCCAGGAAATGTGCGCGAGTTGAAGAACGTCATCGAGCGCGCGCTCATCCTGAGTGGTGGCGAGACGATCAAGAAGGACCACCTGCAATTGCTTGAGCCGGCTGGTGATCGCCCTTCAACTTCCCGACCAACCTCAACAGCCTCCATCTCAGCTTCGGAGGGGATCCCGTTCAACCTCGAGGAGGCTGAACAGGTCTTGATTCAAAGGGCGCTGGAGCAGACGGGTGGCAATGTTGCCGAAGCGGCCCGATTGCTGGACGTGAATCGCAGCCGCATCTACCGCCGATTCCCGCACCTGGCCAAGGGGTAAGGCTACTGGGCTTGCTGATACAGGGCGTTGATTTCGGCCTGAACAGCGGGGTCAAACTTGTCGATGGGAACCTCGAACACGACCCCGTCAGCAGCGCGTTTGAAGCGGGCTGTCGTGGCGTTGGCAAAGCCTTCCAGGCTGGCGCTCAATAGACGGCCATCCGCGCTTTTCCAGTCCTTGACTGGGGTGGGGAGGGCTGCTGCTGGTGCGGGAGCAGGGGAAGGAGTTGGAGTTGGAGTTGGCGCGGCAGCGGCAACTGCGGGGGCCGGTGCCGGTGAAGGTGCTTCGACAGGAGCCATCTCTGTCGAAGCCACAGGTGGGGTGCTGGCGGGTGTGACGGAAGCTGGAGTCTTGTCGGCGGGGGGCGAAGATTCAGGGCGCTTGGTCAGGGTTTCGTCCACCTTGGGCTCTTTGGCTTCAAAATAAGTGAACAGGGCATCCTTGGAATTGGTACCTGTGTGAACCTGCGGCGTTGCGTTTTCATCGGCTGTCGCAGGCCCCGTGAGCACTCGATCATAAAGGGCGATGCCTCGGAGCCCCACAGCTACCTTTGCAGGTTTGTCAGGCAGTGCTGCCACACAATGCTGCGCTACACCCCACGCGGCTTCACCCATGAACTCTTTGGCTTCGTCCGTGTACTTGCGCAGTTCTGGCACATGCACGAGAAACGCACAGGTGTCCTCTGCAAGGTGGCAGAAGGTGATGAACTCTCAGCCAGACAGTGAGATCGAGCGTTTTTTGGAAGGCTCGATGCCCACATCACGCAGGGTCTTGAGTTTGGAGGAGAACTCGGCAGCCAGCTTCTCTGCCTCGGGTGAGTTGCCATGGGCTACGCCATTGTTGTTTGTCGCAATCTTGCGGTTGGCCGCGTCAAAAAGCGTCTCTTCAGCGCTCTTGGGGCCTCCTAGTTGGAATCCATCCTTCGGCGAGATGAGCGCGATCGCTGACAGGAAAGCCGCGCCGATCATGCCGAGGACGGACCAGCCAAAACCTGGGATGAAAAAGAACGTGTGTCGTTTGCGATAGATGGTAGGGCGTCCGGTGGCGGGGTCGAGATAGGTGTTGTCCACCGGCTTGCCGATCGTCTTGGCGTAGAGCAGCACACACAAGGCTGATACCCACGCCCCCCCGGCCATGGCCCAGGACGGTGAGAGTTTCAGGAGGCCCACAGGTATGGCCGAGACGAACGTGCCCAGAAACAGGCCAATAACTGCGATGATGGGGATGAGAATACCGTGACCTTTAAAGATGATCATGGGAGGAGGAGGGGGACGAGGAGTTGATCAGCGCAGAGGTCCTTCAAGGAAGGCTGACGCTGTCACATGCATACCCGGACTTGCCCTGAGGTAGCAAGCAGCAATTTAGTCGAACCATTCAGGAAATGGCTCTAGATGATTTTTCTTCAGCTGAGGCAAATGATTGCGTCTATCAGCTATCCTTCACTTCATCGAGCCAGCACTCCGGGAAGGAGCACCCCCGTGCCGTCGTTTTCCGCCGGTTCAATCCCGAGGGTGGCGCAGATGAGGGAGTAAACCTCGGTGTTGGCAAATTCCGGGACCGAGGCAATGCGCCGGTAGGCTGGGCCCCAAGCGATGAACGTAGCCCCCATAGAGGGTAGCTCTGGCGGAAAGCCATGCGTAGCTTTGAGAAAGGTGCGGCGTTCCTCATCGGTCCGGACGGGCTTTCGCACGATGCTCCAGCCCTCGTCCGCGACCAGAATGACGGGAGCGATCCGGCGGTGGTCCTTGAAGTGCCACTGCTCTGGGACTTCACTGGCCAGATAGGCCTTATACCGGGCACCAGGTTGGGTGAGCTTTGCCACCAGAGCTTCCGGGGTCTCACCCTTGGGGCGCAGTCCCGACACCGCACCTGTGGAATCCACTTCGGTGGTCTTGAGGTCGATCAAGTCCGCGAGATTGATGATCCGGTCAGGACTGACCTCGGTCATCCCATGATCGGCCGCGCAGATGAGATGCACCCGGTCTTCAAGCCCAAGTTGCTTGATGCCAGCCATCAGCTGGCCCAGGGACTGATCCACCACCTTCACGGCTTCCGCTGTTTCCAGGGCATCCGGACCGTACTTGTGACCTGCCGAGTCGGCTTCATGGAAATAAAGTGTGACCAGACGAGGCCGCTCGGCTTCCGGACGCCCCAGCCATTCCAGCACGGTTGCCACTCGCTTTTCCGCGGAGACGCTTCCGTCGTAGTCCCGCCAATCATGAGGACGACGCCCCTGAATCTCGGCCTCAGAGCCTGGCCAAAACATGCAGGCGGATCGGATGCCTTGTCTCTCTGCCGTGATCCAGACCGGCTCGCCTCCCCACCAGCGCCCCTCCTTGACCGCCGGGCTGCCCAGGGAAAACTTGGCATCGAACTCGGGATCGTACATGCTATTCCCCACGATGCCATGGCGGGCGGGCCGCAGCCCCGTGACCAACGTGTAGAGGTTGGGGAAGGTGAGTGAAGGGAAGCTGGGAATCATCCGGGAGGTGGTCACGCCCTCAGCAGCCAGCTTGGAGAGAGCAGGGGGCTGAAACTTCAGCAGATAGTCGGAACGAAACCCATCGAGCCCGACCACGATGACGATGCGGTTATTCGCCGATTTTGGCAGCAGTCCCCAGGCGTAGATCCCGAGCGCAGCGAGCGCGGTGGTGGCCAGGAGGAAGAGTAGAACGCGTCGGGGTGACATCGGCTGGTTGAAGGGGGATTCGGTGAAAAACCACAAGATAACCCCTCCACCAGACACTTCAAATGGCAGAGCGAAACGGCGGTGTCACCTGAACAGGGGTGGTCATTGCCAGCTGAGGAGATTGTCCTTCCAAGTGGTCGGGTCCCCGTCTTTTCCGCCAGACCAAATGATGACGCCACTGCTGAGCGTGTTTGGCTGTTTCTCGTCTTTTGAGTGCGGATCGATGATCTCGCCATCGCCATCATAGTCGATGCAAATGCGGTAGGGCTGTCCGTAAAAGTCTACCAGGCTTGGCGCGCCAGCACTGTCCAGGAGATAACCGCCCTTTCCATCTCTTGCGGCGATAGGATCGTAGAAGAGCACTTTCCTCGGATTGTGCTCGTCGTCGTCCGCCATGAGTACCTTAAGGAGCTTTCCTTCACTGAGCATGACTGACTCTTTTTCCTCCGTAGTCGCCAACGGATATCGATTGTACTCGATCTGGTAGCCCTTGATGGCAATCTCAAGGCCTTTCATGGTCGCTTTGTCAGGCGGGGTTCGATTCGAACGCCAGACGAAGGAAGACTGTTTCTGAATCGCAAAAGCTAGGCCCACAGCCAAGACCGCGCCGACGATTGACCACTCCAAGGCATGGGATTTTTTCACTTGGAGCGGACTTGGTGATCCTCCAGGTGTTGGCCGGTGCCCTTTGTCCAAATCGTGAACCTTTGGATTGTCCATCACCAGCTCACCAGGTTGTCAGCCCAAGTGGTCGGATTTTGATCGGGGCCTGCGGAGTAAACCAGGACTCGGGCGCGAATCAGCTTTTGTCGTTGATCGCGAGGGTCGGGATTGGGGGTCATACCGTCTCCGTCGAGGTCCATGATCAGGAAGAAGGTGGTCCCGTTGGAGTCCACCGTCCTTATTGTCGCAGCGTTGCTCTGGTCCAGGCCGGCCTTGCCGGTCTTGGCTTGGGGCGGGGCATAAAACTGGATCTTGCGAGGGTTAAGGGGACTGTCTCCCCCAATGATGGCGGTCACCATTTCTCCCTCGGCCGGTATGGATACGGCCTCGATCAATGTGTCGGGATTGGAGATGGGGAAATGGCCGTATTCCTTAAAATAGCTCTCTAGCGCATGGCCGAGTGATTTCATCGCGGCCTGCTCCTGAATGGCGGACCCACTTGCCAAGAAGGTGGCGGCGACGATGGCGAGGACGAGAATGGTCAGGACGCTGCCCGCCGCCATCCACAGAACCGGCCGCACAATGCGAAGCCTGCTAATCTTGGACGGACGGTCTGGCTTCAGCGTCTCGTCCGCTAGCGTATCAGGAAGATCCATGTCAAAAATTGCACCACGGAATGTTGTCGGCGTCAATGCGTTCCAGAGCGTCACCTCACCAGCTGGTCAGGTTGTCCTTCCAAGACTTGGCATTCCCATCTGCCCCCAGGCTGTAGATGAGCAGCGTGGCGGAGAGAAACTTCTTGTCAGAGGGGGCAGCAGGGTCAGGATTGGGGATTTTACCATCGCCATCCAGATCAAACAGCACCTGAAACGGGCGTCCATACTGGTCTGTCAGTCGGACCTGCCCTCTGGAGTCAGTGTAGAGGCCTCCTCGCTGCGTCGGCGCCGAAGGAAGGGTCAGGTACACGGTGCCACGGAGGTTCAGTTCACCGGTCTGCCCCGTCAGTGCCCCCAGCCACATTCCCTGCGTAGGGTGCGCCTGGGTCTCGTCCTTCCAGGTGGGTTCCACCGGCAGCTGGAACTGCTCCAGTCGATAGGCGTTGATCGCCAAGTCCAGGGCCTTCATGGAGGACCGATCGATCGGGGCCTCCAGCTGCTTCGCCAGCATCGTCCGGGAGACGGGGGGGACCACCACCTTCGCCAACACAACGACGATGGTGATAAGCAGCAGCCACTTCATGGTGCCCAGAGAGGCCCGCCGGGTGCCCTGAGGACGGCGACTGGGGATGCTGCGTCTGGGAGACCGCGACATGCTCCTGGGCTACTCGTCTTCCAAGGCCATCTCCACGCGCAGGGCACGTGCCATCTGCAACGGATTCTCCGCTCTCATGAGCGTCTCACCCACCAGGAGCGCATTGGCACCGGCGATGGCCAGACGGGCTGCGTCCTCCACACTCTTGATACCGCTTTCGCTCACCAGGATGACATCGTCCGGCACTTCTTCAGCAAGGGCTTCCGTCGTGGTGAGGTCCACCGTGAAGCTCTTCAAATTCCGGTTGTTGATCCCAAGGATGCGCACGTCGGTGGCCAGAGCCCGTTCCAACTCCGGGAGATCATGCACTTCCATCAACACGTCCAGCTGACAGCCGTGGGCCACTTCCAGGAGATGTTCCAGTGTGGGCTGATCCAGCGCGGCGACGATGAGCAGGATGGCATCCGCCCCCGCGACGACGGCCTCATGGATCTGCACCTCGTGAATGATGAAGTCCTTCCGCAGCACGGGGATGCTCACTTCCTGGCGGATCGTGGTCATGTACTCCAGCCGACCTTGGAAGTACTTTTCGTCGGTCAGGACGGAGAGGGCGTTGGCTCCGCCCTTTTCATACGTACGGGCAATCGTCAGGTAGTCGAAGTTGGGCTGAATGACTCCGGCAGAGGGACTGGCCTTCTTGACTTCGGCAATCAACCCCAGGCGTGTCGGATCGGCTCGGAGAGCATCGTAGAGGGACCGGAAATCATCGCGACCTGCGGCGGCGTGGCGCAGCTTTTCGGCCCGGGGCAGCAGGCGTTCCACTTCCTTGTGCTTGGTGGCAATGATCTCGTCGAGCTTGTTCATGAAAAGGGGACCTCTGTATGAAGAGGGGGACCGTCAACCTGCCCTGCCTGAGCCGGTCTTGCAAGCAGGAGAGTCGTGGGGATGAAGCAAAGGCAACTCAGGCAATGATTTGCACAGTTAAAACATTTTTAGCACTTTCAGCTTGAAACGATTCTGGTTCTCGCCACACTAACAGTCCGCAACGCAATTGCGGGTGTAGCTCAGTGGTAGAGCACTTCCTTGCCAAGGAAGATGTCGCGCGTTCGAATCGCGTCACCCGCTCCATTGCCCCGTCCCAGCAGACGGGGCTTTTTTGTGCCTCGATATTGGGGATTAGAGGGGGTGAAAGGAAAAATTTGCGGTCGATACAACCAGCATCCCCGGGCAGATGCGATGAGTTCAGACTGGAATGCCCCGACGTGGATCGCGCAATTAGGGTGTAGCCTTTTGTTCAACAACCCTTTGCAAAACCCCATATTGGTTCGAGCCTGAAATATTGCCTTCCAGGCATTTCCTCCACTTTATGAGCAGCAGCGTACTGGCTACAGTGATCAGCAACGGTCAGGAAGACCTTTTGAAAGAATGGGTCCAACAGCAAATACAAGCGGAGGGAATGCGGAGGGACCTGATCAAGGTCGAGGAGTTAACGGCTCAATCCCGGGAGTTTCTCCAGCGGTTTCAAGGCGCGGTGGGGTCGGGTGATTTGATCAATATCCGATCGATCGCATGGTCACCAGTGCTTGAGTCCATCAGCGACCTTTCCCGGCAACGTGGACGCATGGGCTTCACTCCAACGGAGACGGCTTTGTTTGTGCTGTCTCTCAAGGCGCCTCTGACCCGTTTGCTGAGGGAAGCTCACAAGGATGACCCGATCAAGTTCATTGACGAAATCACCGTGGTGGGCGAGTTGCTCGACAAGCTGGGGCTTTACACGATGGAGGTCTTTCTCCAGTCGAGGGAGGAAGTGATCATCCGTCAGCAGGAAGACATGCTGGAACTCTCTACGCCTGTGGTAAAGCTCTGGGATGGCATTGTGGCGCTTCCCATCATCGGCACGCTGGACAGCGCTCGCACCAGCGTCGTGATGGAGTCCCTGCTTCAGCGCATCGTTGAGACAGGATCCGAAATCGCGATCATCGACATCACTGGGGTTCCTACTGTTGACACCCTGGTGGCCCAGCACCTTCTCAAAACCGTCGCCGCCGCCAGGCTCATGGGAGCGGACTGCATCATCAGCGGCATCCGTCCGCAGATTGCGCAGACGATGGTGCACCTTGCCATCGACCTGAGTGCCGTCACCACCAAGGCCACCCTGGCCGAGGCGTTGAAAACCGCTCTCCAACGCAATGGCATGAAAGTGGTGTCCAGTTCCGCAGTATAACACCCGCCCACTACAGACATGCAGGAACGGATCCCAATATTGCAGATGGGCATGGTATTGCTGGTCACGATTCAGGTGGACATGCACGACCGGTTGGCACTTCAACTGCAGGATGATCTCACCAACAAGATCAGTGAAAGCGGGGCCAAGGGGGTGTTGATCGACATCTCCAGTTTGGAAATGGTGGACTCCTTTATCGGTCGGGTGCTGGCGAACATCTCGTCCATGGCCAGTGTGTTGGACGCCAAGACCGTCGTGGTGGGGATGCAGCCTGCAGTGGCGATCACCCTCGTGGAGCTGGGCCTCTCGCTCAATGGCGTGATGACAGCCCTCAACGTCATGAAGGGGATGAAGCTCCTTGAGAGGGAATAAGCCACCATGCCCGTAATAAATAGCGAAGTACTACCTGTCCGGCGGGAAGGGGACATCGTGAGCGTGCGTCAGGCCGTGCGAAAGTGGGCCGTCGAGATTAAATGCTCTCTGGTGGATCAGACGAAAGTCGTGACCGCCGCGAGTGAACTCGCGCGCAACCTCCTCATCTATGGAGGAGGAGGCGAGGTGAAGCTGGAGAAACTACAGGAAGGCCTGCGTGGCGGCGTGAGGGTGACGTTCGAAGACCAAGGTCCCGGCATCCCCGACATACAACTGGCGCTTTCGGATGGCTACACTTCAGGTAGTGGCATGGGACTGGGGTTGGGTGGGGCCAAAAGATTGGTCAACGATTTCAGCATTGAATCTGAAGTGGGCAAAGGAACCCGGATCACGATTACCAAGTGGAAATGAGTCCTTCGGGAACCTATGGCACAATCCATCTACATCCCGGTCGAGGAGCAACATCAGGAAGGGGAAGCCAGGCGCATGGCCGCCTCTTGGGCCATGGACAGAGGGTTCAATGAGGATCAGCGATCCAAGCTTTCTCTGGTGGTCGCGGAACTTGCCAGAAACCTCGCACTGCACACGACCTCGGGCGGATTTCTTCTGCTCCGTCAGTTTGAGATCCCGTATAAAGGGGTGGAGATCCTCTGCCTGGATCGCGGGCCGGGGATGGCCAATTTTGCCATGTGCCTGCGAGACGGGTACTCGTCGGCCGGCACAAGCGGCAAGGGATTGGGGGCGGTGGTGCGCGCCTCAGAAAAGTTTGACGTTCATTCGCAACCGTCGGTTGGCACCGCGTTCATGTGCGATCTCTTCCTGGAGAATCCTCAGAAACCAGCGGGCAGCAGAACGGGGCTGGTCAATGTCGCTAAAAAGGGCGAGACGGTGTCAGGAGATGCGTACGGCTTTCATGAGCTCCCCGGTGGGAGAGCACGCATGATTGTGGCCGACGGTTTGGGCCACGGACCTTTGGCCGCAGAAGCCTCCAATCTGGCGATCAGAGTTTTTGAAGATGGCCACAACATGGACTTGGTGCCCCTGTTGGAGCGTATGAATCTGGCCCTGAAAGCGACTCGCGGTGCTGCCGTGGCGATCGCCGAGGTGAGTTTTGGCCAGGAAAAAGTTCGGTATGCGGGGGTTGGAAACATATCAGGCGCCATCGCCACCCGAGACAAATGCGCGCACCTCGTCTCGCACAATGGAACGGTGGGTGGTTCTTTTCACAAACCTCGGGAGTTCGTTTATGATTGGTCGCCCGAATCGATGCTTATCATGAATTCCGATGGGGTGAAAGGCCACTGGCATCTGGAGCGATACGCAGGGCTCCAGGAAAAGCATCCTGCGCTCGCCGCTGGAATTCTCTTCCGCGACTTCAATCGAGGCACCGATGACAGCACGGTGGCTACTCTCCGATCTTAAGATGAGTTCCGTTCCAGAGGTCTTGCAGCTCATGTCTGTCGAATTGCGGACAGAGCACGATCTTGTGCTCTGTCGCCAGCGGGCCCGACAGCTGGGATCGGCGTTGGGTTTTGACCGTCAGGCGCAGACGGCCATTGCAACTGCCATCTCCGAGATTGCGCGGAATGCTTACGACTACGCCGGGGGTGGGCGGATCGAGTTCAAAGTGCAGACGGATAGTCATGTCTCTCGCAATCCAGAACGCGCGCTTCAGAGCTTGGTTGTGGTCGTGAAAGACAAAGGCAAGGGCATCCCGAATCTGCAAAAAGTTCTGACTGGAGAAGTTGCCTCCACCACTGGTCTCGGACTCGGCATCCCTGGATCGCGGCGCCTGATGGACGAGGTGGAGTTCGACACCTCCGCTGTGGGCACCAAGGTGACGATGCGGAAGAACCTCCCGCCTTCGTTGGCCCGTCACACAGGTGTCCAGCTTCAGGCCATCGTTGACAACATCGGCTCACAGCGGGCTTCCAGCACCCTGGAGGAGATCCAATGGCAGAATCAGGAGCTCATGCGCATCATGGCCAACCTGGAAGACCAGCAGAACGCCATTAGCCGGGCGAACAAGGAGCTCGAGGAAACAAACACAGGTGTGCTGGCCCTGTATGACGAACTCGAGACGCTTCATCGCGTGGGCCTCCTCTTGGCAACCAAAGTGGAGCTCAAAGACCTCATCCAGGCCGTAGTGGATGCCACCACGGATCTGACCATGGCGGATTTCGGCCTGTTTATCCTAAAAGAGCAGGATGCCTCCGCCTGGACCCTCATCGCGAAGGCAGGGAAGCAAAGCGCCGCGCTCCACCAGTTGCCATCAAAGTTCGACGACGATCATTTCACCGGGCAGTTTGGGGAGGGTGAACTTCTCAAGGTGGAAGACGTGCAGGCGATGCCTTCAACTTTTGTAGAAAGCAATCCCCTGGTTTTGGCGCTGACGGGCTTGTTGCCCTTCAGGGCATTTTTGGCCGTACCCGTCATCGACGGGAAGGGGCAGTTTCTGGGAACTTTGGCCTTTGGCAGCGAACGGGCTGCCATTTTCACTGAACGCAGCGAGCGCATCGTCTCCAGCATCGCCGTCCAGGCCGTTGTGGCCATTGAGAAGGCCAGGCTCTTCGACAGCGTCAAAGCGGCGAGCGAGGCGAAAGACCGCTTCCTTGCGATGTTGAGCCATGAGTTGCGCACCCCGCTCAATCCCGTGCTGGCCATCGTTTCCAGCCTGCATGACGATTCGACGTTGCCAGCAGCCTACCGGGAAGATATCGCCACGGTGCTGCGCAATGTGCAGCTCGAAGCCAGGATCATTGACGATCTCCTGGACTTCCAGCGGCTGATCAACGGCAAGCTCGACCTCAGGATAGAACCGGTGAATCTTCACCACATGATTCAGAATGTTCTGGAGATCTGCCAGATGGATATCCTCCAGAACAAGCATCAGGTTAGCCTGCAACTGGATGCAACGCAGGTCACCGTGTCCGGAGATTCCGCCCGCCTTCAACAGGCGCTCTGGAACATCTTCAAGAACGCGATCAAATTCACCCCTCCAGGCGGGTCCATCTCTGTCTCCACCAGCAACAGGGAACGGAATCGTCTTGCCATAGTGATCTCCGACAGCGGGCGCGGCATTGCCGCTGAGGCGCTCCCAGGCATTTTCGATGCCTTTGAACAGGGGGGCGCAATGTGAATGCTGAATTTGGAGGGCTGGGATTGGGGCTCGCCATAACTAGGACCTTCGTGGAGAAACACGGTGGGTCTGTGGAGGCCACCAGTGGTGGTCAGGATCAAGGAGCCACTATCACCATCGAACTTCCCTGGGTGACTGTCGAGACAGCGGAATCCACCATTGAATCCGGGGGGCGACAAGTGGCTAAACTCGCCTCTCGCGCGGCATCTCTCCTTCTGGTGGATGACCATGAAGATACGCTGACGACTCTGGCGAGACTGCTCCGCAAGCGAGGCTACGACGTGAAAACGGCCTCGACGTGTGAGGCGGCTCTGACTCTGGCCTCGACGCACTCTTTCGACATCATGGTCAGCGATCTTGGCCTGCCAGACCGTTCGGGAATGGAGTTGATTCAGGAGATACGCAAGACATCCACCATCCCCGCGATTGCTCTCAGCGGCTACGGGATGGAATCAGATGTGGCTGACAGCCTCAACGCCGGGTTTACGGCTCATCTGACGAAACCTGTGCGAATCGAGATGCTGCAGCAGGCAATCGAACGGCTCCTGGTGTAGCGGCAGACGACAATTGTGAGATCCCGTGTTGAACATTTTGTTTCGACACGATGTCTCTTTGCGTCTTCAAATGACTGCTGATTCTCTTTCCACTGCATTGCTAGGTCGTGTCCTTGACCGGCTTGAGATTGATTGTCCCTCATCCCCTACGCCAGAAGCGCTGCGGGAGGTATACGCTGCCTGGTGTCGGAGTGTCCCTTTTGACAATGCATTAAAACTCACCCATGTGCGGGCTGGGAAACCGGGGCCGCTGCCGGGAGGGGAGGCAGGAGCGTTTTTTGACGGGTGGCTGCGATACGGGACCGGCGGTACCTGCTGGTCGAGTGCGGGCGCTCTGCAATCGCTTCTCCAAGCGTTGGGCTTCGACGCCATTCGCGGGGTGGCGACCATGATGGCGGCACCGGATCTGCCCCCCAACCACGGCACCGTGATTGTCACCTTGGAGGGCGCTCGCTTCCTGGTGGATTCTGCCCTGCTGCATGTGCAACCTTTGGAGCTGAAAGTAGAAGAGACGACGCAGGTTGAGCACGGCGCATGGGGTTGCCGATCGGTTTGGGAGGACGGGCGCTGGCACATCCACTGGCGGCCTGTGCATCAGCCTCAGGGGCTGGTTTGCCGACTGGAGTCTTGGGGTGCCACAGGAGACGACTATCGTGCGCGCTACGAGGGAACGCTGAGGTGGAGCCCCTTCAACTACAGCCTTTATATCCGGACCAATCGTGGGGAGGAGTCGATCGGTCTCGCTTTCGGGAGCAAGCTCACCCTGCACGCCGATGGCCGTGTTTCAGAGCAACCCATTCGGGATGTGCAGCATCGCAATCAAGTGTTGGTGGAGGATTTTGGTCTCGCAGAAGAAGTGGTGAATGATCTTCCTGAAGACCAGCCGCTGCCGCCGCCTCCCGGTTCAAGGTCAGCCCAAGAGGCAGAGAAAGAGGTCGCTTCCACGTGATCCGACGGGATGTGGAGCGGATCCGCGAGCATGGGCTCATGCTCGCGGTGCTCGCATCATTTCTTGTTGGTCTGTCATCAGACCGCCTCGCAACTGCCCTCAATGTGGGGACGCACCTCCATGGCACCTCCCGCTTTGAGGCCGGGGAATTTCGCGGCAATCTGCAAGACTTCATCGAAGCTGTCGCACTCCAGGGTGTCGAAACCTCCGAGCACTTCTTTGGTCTCGGCAAAGGGCCCGTCCGTCATGACGACCTTCCCATCTTGCAGGCGAAAGGTCCTGGCAGTGGCGCCGGGCTGGAGCGCTGAGCCTCGGGGACTTTTACCAGTTTTCACAAGTTCTTCGTGCCACTCGCCACATTCTTTGTGGATTTGATTCTGTTCGTCCTTAGACAGGGAGTAGAACTTCTTTTCGTCGAGGTAGATCAGGCAGGTGTATTGCATGGTGGTTGTGGATTGGATTCCCCCTTTGGTCGATTGTAACAGTCGCCTTTCGACGCCTCTGCTGCCTTTTTGCGATTTTTCCAGTTCCCGAAGTAGAACAGAATCTGCGGCGGGTCGGCTGATGACGGTGGGAGACATCGTGATGGCAAAATCCCGTTGCCAGTTCCACCGGATGAACGCACGGTTTCCCCATGACCCCCAACCTTCAAAGAAAAACCCAGCTGCGCTACGGAGCGATGGCGATCGCCACCTTGTTGTTTGTCACTTTAGGCCTGCAGATTTCTACAGGACTTCAGGCTGCTCCTCCGGACGATGCGGCAGCCAAGGAGCGTTTCGACAAAGCCGATGCAGAACTGAATGCGGCCTGGGCGTCGGCGAAAGGCCGGTTCAGCGCCGACCGTATGAAAGAGCTCGCGGCGGTCCAGAGAGAGTGGGTGGGATATCGGGACATCCAGGCGGATGCGGCTCAGGCCAAGGCGGGTGGCAAGGTCAAGTCGGCCGCCTGGTTTGAGAAGGCGGCGGCCCTCAGCTCGGATCGCGCCGCTTGGTTGCAACGGGCCATCAAGAACGAAGGAGAGTCAGTGACCGGGGTCTGGATCGACGGGCAGGGCGGTACCCTTGAAGTGGTGGAAAAGAACGGCCACCTCTACTTTGACCTAAACACCGTGCGGGGTCCAGGATATGACCTGGGGATGATCGCGGGCACCGCCTCTTGGAATGCACCGCTGGGCTGGTTCAGTGACAGGGGACGGGATCCTGAAAAGAAGGATGAGTCCAACCTGGCCTTCATTTACAAGGACCTTTACCTGGAGCTCATCTCTGCCAACGCGGAGCACTATCACGGCCGGAGGGCGTATCTGGATGGACGTTATTTCAAAGTGGCGTCGCTGGATCCGGAGACGCAAGAGCTCGTTTTGAAGGCAGGTCAGTCGGGCAAGTCTCAAGCCATGCCGGATTGATTCGCACTATCACGCGTTGAAATGAAAAAGCCGGCAGAGAGTGTCTGCCGACTTTTTGCAGAGGAGCAGTAGTAGAGTGGTCCTATTTCTTCTTGGACACTCCCGTGGCCATGGTGACCCACTTGCCGTCTGTGCCCTGCATGCTGGAAGTAAAAGTACGCTCAGTGTCGCTCTTGAACTCCGTCACTTCCTTGAACTTGAACATCTTGCCGGGCTCCATGGGGCAGGGGCCTTCTGATTCGAGGGTGAGCTTGGTGCCGGAGGCGTCCACGGAACCGCTGTATCTCCAGAGATAGCCGTTCATGGAGTCCACCCAGGTTCCAGTGTAGGCCTTGGCATCCGCGTCATAACCCAGCGTGAGATTGAAGAGAAAGGGTTGCCCCATCATTTCGCTTTTGCCCTCGCTGACGATCCAGAAGCCTCCGAGCGATTTCACCGTTTCCGTGCCCTGCGCCTTCAGCGGAGGTTTGCCAGGTTCCATCTGAATGGAGGTTTCTGAGCTCCAGTTCCCGACGAATTTTTGAAGCCACTCGTGCTCCTTGGTCGGCTTGGGCATTTGAGGTGCCTCCTGGGCCGGAAGGTGGAGACAGAGGCCTGCGAGAACGATGGCCGCCAGAGTGTAGCGAAGGGCGCTTTTCATGGTAGGTAAGTTGGTGGTAGGGTGGAGGGGAATGATCCGCACTGGATCATGCGGTGACCAGATTGGTAAATCCGCCGTAGTACATGCGGGTGACATCGAAGGGACATGAGGAGGGATTCATCATCTCAGCCATACGGGGATCCGCCATGACCTTGGCATTCACGGCATCCCGATGCTCGCGGGATTCATAGGTGATCCAGGCGAAGATCACGGTTTCGTTTTCGGCGGCAGTCACGGCTTTAGGGAATGGCGCCTGCCCTTCGACGTGCAGGTCGTCGCCGATCCATTCGCGATATTCCAGGGCACCGCAGTCTTTCCAGATCTGGCCTGCTTTTGAGGAAATGGCGCGGTACTCTTCTACTTTGTCCTTGGCGAGAGGTAGCAGGAATCCGTCTGTGTATTGGCTCATGGTTGGGTGGGTGGTTCTGAGTTTTGTTTCTGGCTGTGGGAAAGGTTTTGATCAGTCGCTGAGTGCCTGGTAGGTGCCGGTCCAGAAGTCGGAGAAGAGGGCCGGCGGCTCGGGTGAATCCATCAATCGCTGTGTCATGAGGATGCCGATGAGGTTTTCTTTGGGATCCGTGTAGGCCGAGGTGCCCAGACCTCCGTCCCAACCGAAACGGCCAGGAGTGGCACAGAGGTCATCCCGATGAATGCAGACGCCCATGCCCAGGCCCCAACTCCGGCTGTCACCAAAGAAGACATCCGGGGCGGTTCGCTGGGCAGGGGTCAGTTGATCCGTCGTCATGGTTTCCACCGCGGCACGAGAGAGGAGCCTGCTGCCATCGGGGAGTTTCCCGTGAGCGAGGAGCATGCGGCAGAACCGGTGGTAGTCCTCCACCGTGGAGACGAGGCCACCTGCCGCAGAGGGGAAGAGCGGTGGTGTGGCCCACTGGCTGGCAGAGGGCACGTCATACTTCATGAGTGCGCCACCCGCGCCGCCAGCGTAACATCCGGCGAGGCGATGAAGGTCCTGAGAGGGGACATGGAAGCCGGTGTCCTTCATGCCCAGAGGGCCGAACACCCTCTGGGTCAGGAAACGGCCCAACGGTTCTCCCGTCGCGCGGGCAATGAGCACGCCCAGAATGTCCATGCCCAGATCGTAGAGCCAGCGCTCTCCCGGCTGGTACACGAGGGGCACGGAGCCGACCCGCTGCATCCATTCATCGACCGAAGGGAGGCTCTGTGGTTGGGGTGGGCCGAGCAGCAGACCGCGCTCGGTCAGCAACTGACGAATGGGCCAGTCCTCACACGGCTCCATGATGTGCCCCAGTCCCAGGCGCAGGGTGAGCAAATCCCGGAGCGTGATGGCACGCTGAGCGGGGACGGTGTCATCGAGCGGGCCATCCTTCTTGCGCAGCACCCGCCGATCCGCCAATTCCGGGAGCCAGTTGTCCAGTGGTGCATCCAGCCGGAGAACACATTCCTCAACCAGGATCATGGCAGCCACCGCCGCAATGGGCTTGGTCAGGGAGGCGATGCGAAAGAGCGTATCACCCACCATGGTGACCTCACCATGAGCCTCTAAGGTGCCCATGGCTTCGACGTGGGTTTCGCCAACACGGGAGACCAGATAGACCAGGCCCGGCACATGGCCGCCATCCACATGCCGCCGCATGACGGCGGAGAGATGGTCCAGCTTGTGCCGATAGAATGCGCCGCTGTTCATAAGAGGCCCTCAGGTTCTAGGAGCTTAGATATCCAGCCCTGCCGTGGAGAAGAATGAGAGTCAGGGCTGCGGCGTTCTCGCAGTGCTTTCAGACACACGCTTCAGGTCGGCCAAGCCCTTTTCAAAGTCGCCGCCGATCATTTTGTCCATGTTCATGACGAGGCCAAAGGCCTTGGACATGAGGTTCTTCTCGCCAGACATGGTCCAGTTGACGGCGGTCTTGGTTCCCTCGGTCTTGAAGGTGAACTCGGCAGTGTTGGTCGCGGCGAAGGGTTTGATGAATTCCAGTTTGATCTTCACCAGCTCTCCTGGGCGGCTCTCGAGGATGGTCATGCGGCCTTCGCCCACCTGATTATTGCCCACCCAGGCGTAGCTGGCCCCGGCACCAGAGGCAGGTCCTTCGAACGTCTGCTTCATCTGGGGATCCCGTTTGGCCCACGGGGACCAGGCTTCCCATTTATGGAAGTCATTCACCTGGTCAAACACAGTGGTGGAAGGCGCCTCAATGGTCGTCGCACGGGTGACGCTGAAGTCCTTGGGCTGGAATGCGGCCACGACGAAGAAGATGCCAACGATGAGAACGAGGGCGAGGATGATCTTTGAGAACATAGTTAGTTGATTGAGTAGGGCGTTGCGAGCGAGAGTGCGACTGATGGGCTGATGTTGCCGGGAGGATTACAGGACTTGAAGTGATCGGCTGTCACCCGCTTTTTGGGTGTGTGGAAGGAGGGAATGTTTTTGGGAGGAAGCAACCGTTGCCAAAATGTTTTTCTGTCACTTTGGCAACGGTTGAATCTTTCATCCTACTGAAGACGTTTTGCCTCGAACTTCATGAGAACCGTCCAGGAGCCGTCCTCCTCCTGGATCGACGAGGTGAAGATCTTGTGGTCGGCGGACTTGAACTCGGTCACATCCTGAAAGCGGGAGAGGGGGGCTTCCCGGAAGGGGAAGGGGCCTTCTGTCTCCATGGTCAGCTTGTTGCCGGTGGCGTCCACGGTGCCTTCGGCAAGCCAGCGATAGCCGCTCATGGAATCCACTACGGTAGCGATGTACCTGGCCTTTTCCGGGTCGTAGCCGACGGTCACGAGCTGCGTGTAGGGCATCTCGGGGTTGTCGCTTTCGATCACGGTGTGGGCCCAGAAACCGCCGATGGAGCGGACGGTTTCAATGCCGCTGAGTTGCATGGGGGGCTGGCCAGGCATGCAGTTGGCCTCTCCTTTGGAGGACCAGGTGCCTACCAGGCGGTCCAGCCACTGGTGTTGCTTGGAGGGAGGGTTCATGTCTCCACAGGCTTGGCTGGGGGCTTCGGCTTCGAGGGTGGCGTTTTGGCTCATGGTAGTATGGGGTGGGTGGATTGCAGGTTGGTTTGTCGGTTCTGGGGTGAGAGATTCTTCAGGGCGTCAATCCGCGTGGCAGCAGGATGATTCAGGGGCGTCCGCCTGGTATTTGTCGTGGTGTCGGGTCCAGAAGATCCCGTTGCCGTCGAGGTCAGGCATGCCGCCCCAGCCCTCGCCGCGTCCGAAGGGGGTGAGATCGAGGAAGTGGAGGGTCCCGAGGGCCATTTCCATGCCCCGGCCATAGGTGGAATAGGTGTGGTAAATCTTCCCATCCAGGCTCAGGAAGACGCTGATCCCAGGCTGCTCACCGTGGATGTGGTAGGTCTCACCCTTCTTCTCAAGGGTGGCCTTGTCCTGGTAGTTGTATTCCACTGGGATTACTGACTCATCGGTGGTGACGTGAAAATCGTAGTTGAAGTCACTGCCGTATGACGAGTGCCACGGGAAATCCCAGCCCATGCGCGCCTTGAAGGGAGCGATCTTTTGAAGAGTTGCCCGGGAGATGAACGCCAAGGTGGTGTCTCTGGCGTGAAAGTGGGAGAGATGTCCCACATTGTCCGCCATGAAGGAGCACCCCGAACATCCTTCATCCCAAGGCTCGCCTGACTTGTCGGCGGGAGGATCCCCGGGCTCAAACATGAAGTGGTAGATCACCAACTGGTGGCGGCCTTCGAAGAGATCCGTGAGGTGTTTCGTGCCCTCAGAGGTGTCGAACACGTAGTCCTTGGTGATTTCCACCATGGGCAGGGCGCGGCGCGTTTCGTTGAGGCGGTCTCGCTGGCGGGTCAGCGCCTTTTCATCGGCGAGAAGCGCTTTGCGCCGCTCCCGCCATTCGGCTGGCGAGACGATCTCTGGTGTTTTGAAGTTCTGGGGGTTCATCGCGGTCGGGGTCCTCACTTTCAAGGCCACGACGAACGAAGGATCCGGTTCAGGACATCTTCTGATAAAATTTCTGCAAACGAGCTCAGGCACCCGGTACGGCCTCAACCTCGAGATGCCCCGTCCAACACCCAAAAACTTAACTCCTTCAAACAAAATTCCTCTTGCACACTTCGGATTCCGTGCTTGTTTTCAGGCTCCACACATTGCCGTGAACCACCGCCGCCAAGTTGGCGGAGACAGTTTCAACCATGAGCCAAACCGCAACCAACGAAATCAAGTCCTTCCAGCTTCACGAGAAGGACACCGGCAGCGCAGACGTGCAGATCGCCCGCCTGACTGACCGCATCAACCACCTGACGCAGCACCTTTCCACGAACTCCAAGGACCATTCGTCCCGTCGTGGCCTGCTCCAGATGGTTGCCCGCCGCCGCAAGCTCCTTGATTACCTCAAGGTTACTGAAGAGGCGCGCTATAGCAGTCTGCTGAAGGCGCTCAAATTGCGCCGCTAAATTTTTTGCCGAAAGGCGGGGCTCCAAAGGTCTCGCCTTTCTGCTTTCAGGATCACAGGCTCTTTAGGCCTGTACGGGCACCGGGCGCTAATTCCCGAGCGGCCCTTTTCCTGTTTTTAGCTTCAGCATTCGCATCCAGACGGGTTGGCCGGATGCCAACCCGCCCGCGTTACCGGACACTTGCCCATCAATTCATTCGGGCAAGCGACACTCATGCCTCCGTCAACCGGAGCAGAGTGAATAAACGTCCGGGCGCATTCCGACCTAAAACGTTAATCTTCAAGATTTTAGACTATGTCTATTCATACTATCGCAGCCGCGCTTCCCAACGGCGACATCACCTTTGAAACCGGCAAGCTGGCGAAACTCGCTGACGGTGCCGTGACCGTCCGTCAGGGTGACACCATCGTCATCGTGACCGCCGTCTCCGCCACGAAAGTGAAGGAAGGGCAGGACTTCTTCCCGCTTTCCGTCGAGTACAAGGAAAAGGCCGCAGCAGCTGGCAAGTTCCCTGGTGGCTACTTCAAGCGTGAAGGCCGACCGACCGAGAAGGAAATTCTCACCTGCCGTATGACGGACCGCCCTCTGCGTCCGCTCTTCCCCAAAGGCTACTACTACGACACCCAGATCGTCGCCCTCCTGCTGAGCGCAGACGGTGAGAATGATGCCGACATCATCAGCATCAACGGTGCTTCCGCCGCCCTTTGCGTCTCCGACATTCCCTTCGCTGGCCCGGTGGGCGCGGTGCGTGTGGGTCGTGTGAACGGCCAGTTCGTACTGAACCCCACTCACAGCCAGCGCGCCAAGAGCGATCTGGACCTCGTGTACGTGGGTAACAAGAGCGAAGTCATCATGATTGAGGGCGCTGCCGACGAGCTCCCCGAAGCAGAGTTCATCAAGGCTCTCGCTTTCGCTCAGGAACACGTGCAGGTCCTCGTGGCTGTGCAGGAAGAGCTCCGCGCCAAGGCCGGCAAGGTGAAGCGCGAAGTGCCTCTCATGCTGGTGAAGGACGAGCTTCTTGAAATCGCTTACGAAGTGGCTGGCAGCCGCATCGAGTCCGCCATCTACCGCCCCAGCAAAGTGGAGCGGAGCAAGGCCGTGGGCGCCCTGCGTGATGAAGTGGAGACCGCCATCAAGGCCCGCTATCCTGAGTCCGGCAATTTCGAAATCAGCCAGGCGTTCGACTACCTTCAGAAGAAGGCTTTCCGCGTGGCCATCCTGGACAAGCAGACCCGTGCTGATGGTCGTGGCATCGACCAGCTTCGCCCTCTCAGCGGCGAGACCGGCTTGATCCCCCGTTCCCACGGTTCCGCCCTCTTCGCCCGTGGCGAAACTCAGGCACTCGCGCTGGCCACTCTGGCCCCGCTCGACGAAGCCCAGGAAATGGACAACTACGCCGGTGGCGAAACCACCAAGCGTTTCATCCTGCACTACAACTTCCCTCCCTTCAGCGTGGGTGAAACCGGCCGTTTCGGCGGTCAGAACCGTCGCGAAATCGGTCACGGGGCCCTTGCCGAGCGCTCCGTGGAGCCGGTGGTGCCTTCCTCCGAAGACTTCCCGTACGCCATGCGCGTCTCCAGCGAAGTGATGGAATCCAACGGTTCCACCTCCATGGCGAGCGTTTGCTCCGGTGTGATGGCTCTCCTCGACGCAGGTGTGCCTCTCAAGCGCCCAGTGGCTGGCATCTCGGTGGGTCTGGTGAGTGAGTATGACTCCAACGACCAAATGAGCCGCTACCTGACGATGCTCGACATCATCGGCAGCGAAGACCACTTCGGCGACATGGACTTCAAGCTTTGCGGCACCGAACTCGGTGTCACCGGCTTCCAGCTTGACCTCAAGCTGCCCGGCATCCCGCTGAGCATTCTCAACGAAGCCATCGCCAAGGCCGTGGTCGGCCGCACGAACATCCTTGAAGTGATGAAGAGCGCCATCGCTGCGCCCAAGTCCCTCAGCGAGTTCGCTCCGCGCATCGAGAAGACCAAGATCAACCCGGACAAGATCGGTGAGCTCATCGGGCCTGGCGGCAAGAACATCAAGGCCATTCAGGCCGAGTCCGGCGCGGATATCAGCATCAATGACGATGGCACCGTCCTCATCTATGCCAGCTCCAGGGAAGCCCTTGAGCGCGCTCTGGAACTCGTCAACAACACCGTGGGTGAAGTCGAAGTCGGCAAGAACTACACGGGCCGCGTGGTCAGCACGACCAACTTCGGTGCCTTTATGTCGCTCGGCGGCAAGAAGGACGGCCTGATTCACATCTCCGAGCTGGCCGACTTCCGCGTCAACGTCGTGGAAGACGTGGTCAAGGTGGGCGATGTCGTCACCGCCAAGTGCATTGGCGTGGATGACAAGGGTCGCGTGAAGCTGAGCCGCAAGGCAGTGCTGAAGGACAAAGACTCCGCAGCCAAGGCTCCGGCCGAAGGCTAAGATCCGCTTTTGACGGACATTTAAGCCCCAAGTCCTCCCGGTGAGGGCTTGGGGCTTTTGATTTTCAAGGCATGGCGTGCCTTGTGCCACAGGCTTGGCCTGTTCCTGGTGAATGTCGCAACTGCTTGAAATGCAGAGCATTCTCGCCTCCACTGTCACCTCGATTATTTTCTGCTGCATGACTTCCCCCTGGACCGCACGTCTCATCCTGCTCGTATTCTGGGCTCTCATCTATCTGCCTGGACTGGGAGATCTGGAGATCAAAGGCGAGGAGTGGCGCCGGACCATCCCGGGAAGAAACATGCTGCAGAACGGCGACTGGCTCGTGCCTCGCTCCGGAGGGCTTCCGTATGTCCGAAAGCCTCCACTCATCAATTGGATCAGCGCAGTGAGCTTCAAGACCACCGGGGTGGTGAATGAATGGACCGCCCGGCTCCCGAGCGTGCTGACCATCTTGGCTGCCAGCCTGGGTATGTTGGGGTTCTCTCGCCGTTGGATGGGCAACAAGGCCGCGCTCGTCGGAGGTTTGTTCTTTCTCGCCAGTGTGGGGGTGATTGAGAAAGGTCGCATCGCAGAGATCGAGGTGTACTACATCGCCTTTACCGGACTGGCCTTCACCGCGTGGATGGCGGGGTTCAAGGGCAAACTCAACCCGTGGGGCGCATGGCTTTGGGTGGGGCTCTTCCTGGGGCTGGCGATGCTGGCCAAGGGGCCTATGCATCTGCTCTTCTTCTACCTGCCGGTGGTCGGCGCGTGCTGGGCCACCCGTCGTTGGAGGCACCTGTTCAGCCTGCCACATCTCGCGGGGTTGCTGCTGTTCTTCGCGATCACTCTCGCATGGGCAATTCCTTTCATCTCCTCTTACGCCCAGCTCATGGGCATTCAGAAGATCGAGGTCCTCGGCTTCTGGGGGAATGAGGTCTCCAGCCGCGTCACGGGGGAGGAGAAGACGAGCGCCTCCGACTGGCTGGTTCGAGGCCCCAAGGCACTCGTGATGTTCCTGCCCTGGGTCCTGCTGGTGCCGTTCTGGTGGCGGAAGGCTGCTCTAGATCGTGCCTTCGGCGATCCTGAGTCTCGCAAGACTTTCGACGGCCTGAAGTGGGGCGTCGTCGCCGGATTTGCCTTCATGATTTTGATCCCGAGTTCCAGCGCCCGCTATGTGGCTCCGCTCCTAGCACCGGTGCTCTTGATGATCGCTTGGGTGTTCGTGGAGGGAGGCGCTGAAGCCACCCAGCGCCAGCGCAAGGTCTGGCATTGGATCAATCGAGGGTTCTTCGTGCTGGCGATGGTTGCGATCAGCGTGGCCGCGATCTTGTATTGGCCTTCCTCAATGATTGCAGTGGCCGCCTGGGCTGCCGGGATCACTTTGCTCACTCAGATGGTGCTGCGACAGGTGAGGCAGGAGGGGACCCTCGCTGTGGTCTCCCTGACGTTGGTGACGGCGCTGGCCACCGCCATGCTCATGGGTGGTTTCGTCCGGATTGGGCACCATATCATGTCGCAACGCGAGGATGTGCGATCTACCGCGCTCGCCATCCGGAAGGCGATGGGGGACACCTCTGAAGGGCGGCTTCTGATCTTCCACCTGGGCCAGATGCCCTACCCATTCTACCTGCCGGAAACCTCCCTTGAGCTGGATACCCTGGAGCAGGTTCCGCAGGATCAGGCGTTTCGCTGGATGCTCACAGGTACCAAAACTGACGAAGGCTTCCGCCCTTGGTTCGAGCGCCGCTTCGGCCCGGCCGAGACCGTTGCGGAGTTTGAGCGCACCTGGGGCGATCAGGGCAAACGCGGTGAGCGCATGGTGCTCGTCCGCTTTGCGGGACACGCCAAGGGTGGGCAGGAGTAGGGGAACGATATAGACAGCTTCCTAGAGCGCTCCAGTGCGTGCAGGCCGGGGTCAGCATGCACTGGATGATGGTGTGGTGCTGAAGATTTATCGCCGCATTATTGCAGATTCCTCCTCGAGAATGATCAATCACACGCAATGAGCATGTCCATGGAGCTCAAACATGACGGCGACGGCGGATGAGGAAGGACGTCAACCCAATGAGAAGCAAACAGACTCGACCGGGCTCAGGGACGACAACGAGGATGCCATGGCTGGCAAACAGGGAGGTATCCCATTTGAGATCGCTTCCGTAGACTGAAAGGTCGGGAAGGTCGAGGTCATAGAGGCCGTTGTCAGCCCCTGTCCGGAAGCGGTCTCCGATAGTGAACCCGTTGAGCGCAAGAATACCTTCAGCGTTGATGACCCCCCAGTCCATGAGGTCCCAGGCATCTCCCGTCTTGGGGGTGTACCCACTGAAATCGATGGAGATGACTCCTCCGGCAACGAGGTTGATGGAGCCCCCCACTTCCACCCGGTCATTGGCTCCAGAGACACGATTTAATGGATCGATGTAGTCGGCCACAAGATTGCTATTTTCGTCGTAGAAGCCCAGCTGTTGATTGGCAAAGCTTATGCCGCTGCTTTGGGCGCCGAATTCAAAACGAGCCCCGGCAGCATCCATGGTGAGGTTGGAAAACTCACCTGCAATAACGAGTGTGCCCATGCCGGCACCGGCGCTATCCCCTGGTGCCAAGATGCCTCCCGCATTTAGATTGACGCTATTCGAGATGGTTCCTGTTCCAGCCACCTTCGCGGCATTCTGAACTGTTGTGGCGCTGGCAATCGATCCGGAATTGTTCCGTCCCACCTGTAGGGTGCCTGCTGCTACCGTGGTGGGTCCAGAGTACACATTGGTCCCTTCCATGATGAGATTGCCGCTTGAAGTCTTGGTCAAGCCGCCTGCGCCGTTGATTGCCATGACATTCTTCAGAACGCCCGAGCGGAAATTAAGAGCGGCGATGGCTGCAGAGGCGTTGCCGATCTCATTGAAGTTCATGTCCAGGGTCGCACCGTCCAGAGTGATGGTGGTATTCTCAGTGCCGCCGCCATTTGTGCGGACGATGCCGCCTTGCATGGTGATGTTGCCTCCGGTCAGGTTGATGGTGGAGGTGACTGTGCGGCCCGCACTGGCATTCGCCATGTTGATCGCTGTGCCAACGCCACTGCCAATAGTCACATCACCACCGGTAACATTGATAGTGGCTTCAGAAGTGCTGGTGCCAGTGGCAGTTGTGTTGCTCGCCATGGTGATGGTGCCGATGCTGGTTGTCGGAGTACCCTCAGCTACGCTGTCGCCGAGGTTTAAGGTGGCTGTAGCATTGCCGCTCCCAACCGTGCGGCCCGCCATGATCAGCGTGGTGATGTCCAAGCTGCCTTGGTTGAAGGAAAGCGTGGCTGTTGCCGAGCCTGTATTCTGGCTCCGCACGGCCATCGTCATGGTGGCGATGCGCAAATCCGCGGTATGGTTCGTGAAATCTACGACCGAGACCATGTTGCTACCAGTATTTCCGGTACTGTTGATGATGTTGAAGTTGGCGACCCGGTTGATGCCGCCGTTCAAACCTCGGATGGTGATTGAGCCGGTGCTGTCTGTGTTGTGAAAGATCATGTTGCCGCCGGAACGGATGCCGCCCCCGGCAGAACCGACGTTGATGGTGGTGGCGTTCAGGGTGTTTGTCCCCGAACCCAAAGTCATCGTGAAGGCATTGGAGCCCAGACCCACGGAGTTGCCGATGTGGATATTTGTGGCAGTGATGGAGTTGTTGGTGGCCAGTCGGAGAGAGGAAACGGAGCCTCCAGTGCTGCCTGCGGTATCGCCAATCCTCAGCTCCCCGGTGCCAAGTGTGGCGGTGAAATTGCTCAATCCGGACATGTCCACGGTAGACCCGTTGGTGTTGTTCGATGCGCCAGTTGATGCACCGATGAGGATACTGGCGTTTGCAGGGGTTCCCGCAACCACAAACGAGCCGCCTCCCGAGAAGACGGTGTTCGTCGTGGCGCCAGAGGTGGTGCTGCCGAAGGTGACATTGCCATTTACCCGGAGCGTCCGCCCGGCACCAATCACGATATTGTTGGCCGTGGAGTTGGTCGTTGATGAAACCACAAGACCTCCAAGGGTCTGGTCAAAGCTGGATACATCGAGTGTCCCTGCATCTGCGGTATTGTTGCCGAGGGTCACCGTGCTTGTCGTCACCAAAGTGTTGGTGGCTCCAATGGTAAGGGTGCCGCCACGGATGATGGTGTTGCCAGTGTAAGTGTTCGAGCCTTTGAGTACCAGGTTTCCTGCGCCAAGTTTTTGCAACGACACAGTCCCAGCGCCGCTGATAACATTGTCGATGGTGGCCGACGTTCCCGTATTCGTGAAGATGGATGCTACCCCGGTGCCGGCGAGCCGGACACCTCGGTTGATGTCATCAATAATCAGCGTCGAAAGCGTTTGCAACTGACCTCCCGCCTGGATGGTGAGGTGGTCTGCCCCAAATGTGCCCGGTGCGGATCCGAGGTTGTCCTCACTACCAATCTGCAGAGTTCCGGCGGCAATGACGGTCCTTCCAGCGTAGGTGTTCGCCGCAGTGATTACCAGCGTGCCGTCCCCGGCCTTGGTGAGCCCGGCGGTTCCTGTGATCTGGTTGGAGATGATGGCGGTGGTGCCGGTATCGGTGGAGATCGTTGCCGTGTCGACTCCGGCAAGAGTGACGCCTCTGCCCGCATCATCAATGGTAAGATTGCCAGTTGTCTGGAGCGTGGCGCCCGATTCGATGGTGAGATGATCGGCCGCGGCAGCGACAGGGGCGGCCCCTAAGCTGGACTCGCTGTTGATCTTGAGCGTCCCTTGCTGAACGATTGTCTTGCCGGTGTAGCCATTGACTCCGGTCAATGACAGCGTGCCGAGACCTTGTTTGGTCAGGCTAAACGAACCGGAGACATTTCCGGAAGCGGTCAGGGTGGCTCCAGCGTCGGCAACGGTCCAGATTTGATTGAGGCCCATGGCAATTTTGGTGCTCATGGTGATGTCACCAGAAGCGGCGGCCAGGGATAGCCCGTTTTGGCCCGCGAGCGTGAGCACATGGTTACCGCCCACGGTCGTGTTGTTGCCACTTGGTCCTCCTGATCCAGACAGGAACGTGACGCTATTGACCGTCATATCAGCGCCGAGTGTTGTGGCGTAGTTGGCAGATCCCGCTGCAGAGAAGAACACATTGGTCGTGGCCCCCGGTGCCACACCTGTGTCAGTGCTGCCCGTCGCATCGGTGGACCAGTTGGTGTTTCCTCCAATCTGAGCCGCATTCCAGACTCCTGCTGCCCCCCCCGTGAGATCTCCTTTCCAGTAGGCGGCAGTCGCTGCCGCCTGCTGCGTCGCTGTCAATACCAAGTTGTTCGCGCCAGCGTTGTTCAGGGTGTAGATGTAGTTGCCCGGATTGTAGATTACGCCAGCAGTGAAGGCAGCGTAGCTTGTGCTGGCAGTGCTTTGGATCAGATTGTAGGAATGGCTCGGCCCTGTGAGCGTTCCGTTTACAAAGATGTCCGTGAAAACCGTCGTGCCCGTGGAGAAGGTTTGTCCTGCTGCGAGGATGATGCTGTCGTTCCCTGCCGAACTGAGGCCAAACCCAAGTCGCACCGTGTTTGCTGTACCTAGGGTCAACACGTTTCCACTTCCGGAGAAGGTGAGGGGTGAAGGTGAGGCAGTCGCTGCACCATTGAGCACAAGTGACGTGCCATCGACCAGGCTCACCCTGCCGAGAGAAGCCACTGGAGAGCGAAACGTAACTGAACCGGCATTGACGGCAAGGTCACCGGTGAATCCCACAGTTCCCTCGACGGTCAGGGCTCCCGCACCTTCCTTGTCCAGACGGGTTTCTACACCACCCGTCAAGCCTCCCTGAACCAGGAGTGACGATGATACTTCGATGTTGGCCACGGTGCCGCTGACCTTGATTCCTTGATTGGAGCCCAACGCCAGTTCGGCGCCATTGGCTCGCAGGGTGGCATCATTCTGAATCTCGATGGTATTTCCCACCGCGTTGTTGCCTAGTGCAAGACTGTTGTTGAACTCCAACACCCCCTCAGCAATGACTGTTTTTCCTGCATAAGCATTGTTGGCCGTCAGTACCAGTATTCCTGCCCCAGATTTTCGCACCGCTCCAGAACCAGAAATGGACTGAGCATGGGTACGGGTGCCGGTTGTCTGGTTCAATACCAACTGGGAATTGTTGACGATGGCGCTTTGCCAGTTCGTCACGTCCTGCAATACAAGAGTGCCGCCAGTTATCGTGGTGAGGCCACTATGGCGGATGTTGGCTCCAATCAGGGTTTGGGTACCGGAGCCCTGTTTCACCAGCAGCAGTTTGGCTGCATCTGCGGCACCGGAATTAACATCCCGCATGAATCCATTGTAACTGTAGTCGGAACTGCTCCCGATTGTGAGAGTGCCGGAAGCCGAGACGGTGTCTGTTTCCCGGTTTTCAATAACGCCCCATGTGGACGTGTCACTGATGCCAGCCACAGTTTCATTGAATCCGAGCAGCTTGAAGTAGGCGCTCTCTCCATTGCTGCCGCGGAAGCTGATGACCGCTGTGTCAACAATCTGCTCGCTGGCTCCGAGTGCGACCACGGCATCATTGGAGGTGTCTGGGATCGAGCCAAGATTGCCGATCTGCAAATTGCCGTTGACTGCTGCATTCGTGTCGCCGTTCAGCACCACTGAATTGGTGTTGCCACTGTTGACGCTCGTGTGATTGACCACCAATGTGCCTGTGAAGGTTGATGAACCCTGTATGGTCACCTGACCGAGACTCGAGCTGGACCGCGTGATCAAGGTGAGGGTGGCGTTGGACGTGCCGGTGAGGGTGAAGTCCAATCCGTTGGCGAGGGTGAGATTGTTGGCTTGCGCGGCGTTGATCGTGCCGCCTGCGCTGTTGATGGTTCCTGAACGCACAGAGAAATCCTCAGAGAAGCCAGCAGCCAAGGTAAGCGTGCCGCCCGCGAAGTTGACGTTGCCGGTGCCAAGGTTAGACAGATTGCCTACCTGCAGCACCCCTTCGTTGATATAGGTGCCGCCTCCGTAGGTATTGGCGGCCGTCAGGATGAGCGCGCCACGCCCGGATTTCACCAAGGAAGCGTTAGTGGAATTGAGCGACGAATCGATGGTTGCCGTCAATGTGGGAGTCGTAGAAGCGCTGGATGGGTTCACCACGTGAATGATGTATTCGTTGGTGGAGCCAACAGTGATCCCCCCATCGAAGCCTCCCAAGGTGGTGTTGTAGCTGCCAGCTGCGGCAGCTGAGTTGAGAGTGAAGAGCATGGCCCCACTGGTGATCGCAAGAGTTTGACCCGCACCCGTGCCGGAATAACTGGTTGTAGCCGCAGCAGCGTTGGCGTTGTGGAGGATGAGCGAGTTAATTGTCTTGCCGCTCAGATTGGTCGTCGCTCCGGTCTGAGACTCGCGCACATTGTCCGTAGATGCTGCTGCAGAGTAGGTGTTGTATTCGTTGGTGAGGTCTAGCGGGCGAAAACCTATGTTGTCAACGTAGGTGAGGAAGGTGTTCCCCATGTTTGTGTCGGCAAGGCCGGCAGAGATGTTCTCTCCAATGGCCCAAGGCACGATGCTGACATTCTTGTTTGTCCCGCCAGAAGCTGCACCTCCACCGACCAATCCCTGGCTCAAAAATGCCGTATCATTGGCGTCCGCAATTTTGAAGAACGAGCGTTGGTTGGCGGTAGCCCCGAGTCCCCGACCACGGACGTTCAAGGTTGCTCCCGCACTGCGATTCCAGCCAACGGCTATCAGGGATACAGTCGAGTTGGCATCACCACCCGCCTCAAGCGATGCATAGCTGGCCCCACTGGCAATATCAAGTAGTCCGAAGGTCTCTGGTTCGCCCGTGTTGTTGTCTGTGCGGATGGCCAGGCCGCGAGGACGGCTTTCACCCGCGAATGCGCCGTTGGCCGAATGGAGGGTGATCACAGCCGTGTCAGACAAGCGATCATTGGGTGCGCTATCGTCGTTGTTATCGAGAAGGAAGCTGCCGGTGTTGTTGATTGTAAAGGATGTGGCAGCGTTCATGCGACCTGCGGAACCTGAGAGGATCAGTGTGCCTCCGTTGATGATGACTTTGCCAGTAAATCCTGTGTTGTTACCGGTGAAGAGCAGGTTTCCTGCAGTGTTGGTCTTGATCAATGTGCCACTGCCAGTCAGGACGCCAGCATGTCCTGTGGAGGTGTTTTGGTTGACCGTGAGCGTGCCAGAACCCAGGCGAATGGTACCCCCGCCGAGGTTGTTGGTATCAGCCCCGCCAAGTCTGCCAATAGTCTCATTGGAGTTGTTGAGATCCAACACCGTGCCTTGACGCATAAATACAATGGTCGAGTCTCCAATCGCATTGCCGCCAGACACCTGAACTGTGCCCTGGGAAATGGTGAGCTGACTCGAACTCAAGAAGCTGTTCTTGCCGCTCAAAATTAGGGTGCCATTGCCGCTTTTGGTAACCCCGCCTGCATTCACAATGTTCGAAGCAATTGTCAGCGTGCCGTTGACGTTTTCCTGGTGGATGATGAGGTCGCCTGCAGGAGTGGTTGCGAGACTCTCGATTTCTCCGCCACTGATGAGCAGATTGTTGCTGCCAACATTGCTGGTGACGAGGATGCCGCCAGAGCTGATTTTCAAGCGTGAGCCGGCAGAGATATCAAGTGTGGAGGCGACTGCGCCATCAAAGGTGAGACTGGAGATGGTGCCGATACCGCCGTCCCACGAGTTGGCGAATGCGCCGCTGCTGATGATGTTGTCCGAAGCCAGCCAGGTTCTGACGTTGCTTTTCGCTACTGTTGCGGCCTGCACAATGTTGCCAGAACCATCTACAGCTGCGATGCGCTGGGTGCCCCCGCTGGTAACCGTGGCCCATCCCAGTACTCCGGCAGGGGCGGTGGTTGTGGCCTTGGCGTTTGCGGAGGAATAGTTGAAGTTCACCGTCCCACCATAAGAGGTGCGGGTGAAGGTGGTGAGGGCGAGGGTTGTGGTGAACGTGCCCCCTGCATTGACTGAGACAGTAGTGCGTCCAGGCGTGATGGTTGTAGTGCCGGTGACATTTTGAATGGTGTGGGCCACAGTGCTACCGTTCAGAACAAGATTGATGCTGGAGCTCCGATTGGGATTGGTTGAGCCCAAGGTCAAGGAGGCCCCAATCTTGCTGGTGTTCGCAGTGGAGTAGTCCAGAATGAGGGTGCCATCCGTGAGCGAGAGAGTTCCTGTCTGGGTGTTGGTGCCAGAGAAGGTAAAGGTCGACGAAGTGGTTTTGGTGAAGCTGCCTCCTGCGATGGTGACTCCAGAATCAATGCTCCCCTGGCGAACATCCGCCGTCGTCAAGGTCAGCGTTCCGGTGCCAGTGATGACGCCGCTCAGCGTACTGGTACCCATGAACAAGTCGGTTGCGCTGGCATCGGCTTGTAGATCAAGCACGGTGGTGCCTGCGCTGCCGTCGGCAGCCACATTCAGGTCGTCTACACTGGTGAATCCGCTGTTGGCCGCAACTCTCAAGGTCGAATTTCCCCGAACGAAAACATCATCTGCTGTAAACGCGTTGGCCACGTTTAGTATCAGGGTGCCGCCTTCTACCACCAGGTCATCTTCGATGGTAGTGGCCGTATTGATGGTCCAGGTGCCGGTGCCCCGCTTATAGAGATCGGGGGTTGCGGTGCTTGTGGCACCGTCGTTGGCAGTGATCAATCCGTTGAAGATACCGATCCCGGTGCCGTCAAGGATAAGGATGCGATTGTCGGTGCTGAATGAACCATTCCAGGTCAACACCGCTCCGTTGGTGCCACTTGCTGCGATTGTGAGATCTGCTGAAGCACTGTTGGCGTCGATGTTTCTGTCTGTGGCATAGCTTGAATTCCCGACAAACTCCAACGACCCACCGTTCTGAATGATGGTGCCGTCGACTGCGGTAGCCGGGCTTCCCAAGGCGGATGCTCCTCCATTTACGTTGCCGATGGATGTAAACGAGAGCACGCCTGCTGTGATGGTGATGGGGCCGGAAAAGGTGTTGTTGTTGTTGCTGAGCAAAAGCCGTCCTGCACCTGACTTTATGAACCCGGTGGAACCTGAAACAATGCCGGACAGAGTGAGTTCAGCGGCCGGAGCCACCACCGTGGTGGAATCGCCGACGTCAAAAGTTCTGCTCACGGATCCCAGATTGACGTTCGCACTGATCAGCGCACCAAGTGGATTGCCTGTCGCAGAGTAGGTGACGTTTCCTCCAAGAGTGAGTAATCCGCCTCCAGCGGAATCGATGATTTGGGCGGTGCTTGATGTGGTTGAGCCCCCAAGTGTGATCGCACCTACATTCTGGGTGAACCCTTTGAGATCGAGCGTGGCTGTGACACCGGCACCCAGGGCATTGATGGTAAGTCCCGCAGTGGCAGGGAGCGCATTGGCGACTCCCAAGCGAAGGGTGCCCTCATTTACGATTGTGGTCCCTGAATAAGTGTTGGCCGCTTGTAGCTCCAGCAGCCCAGAGCCGTTCTTGGTAAGATTCACCGACCCTGTTCCTGAGGTCGAGAGCACCCCGCTCATGATGGCGTAGTCGGCGGTTGAGTTGGCGTTGTTGACCACAGTAATGGTCCGCACAACGCTGGCAGTAGCCGTGTTGTTAAGATCAATCGCATTCTGCCAAGTCACGACGTTGTCTGCGCTGGTTGAGCCAAAAATGAGAGGGCCGCTGGCGGTCAGGAAGTTTGCTGTCCCTCCCCATACAAGAGACGGAGTGCCTAAATTGACGGTCAGAGCCCCTCCGTTGGCAGCGAAGCCCCCACCATTGGCCGTCCATTGCACTTGCCCAGAACCAGTTCCAACAGCACGTGTGAAACCGCCACTTTCAAAGGTGTTGTTACTCTCGTACACACCTCCGTCCAAGCGGATGTTTGCAGTTTGTGCGGTGTCAAAAATGATCGCTCCACCGCTCAAAGTCCAGGTGCCGGCATAGGTGCCGCCAACACGCAATGTGCCGCTGCCAGTCTTGGTGAAACCAAAGGTCCCGCTGTCAACCAATCCGCCACTCAAGAAGGCATCAATGGCCGCAGAGCCGTCGTTGACCTGGATGGTTCGGGCTGCCGAAGTGGTTGCAAGTTGGATTTGATTAACAATCTCGATGGTGTGGGTGGCATCCGCAGCTCCCAAAATGAGTGTGGAGCCAGCTGAGAGGAATCCTCCCACACCCCAAGTCACGGTTGTTCCACTGCCGCCAAAATTGACCTGCCGATTCGCCCCATAGGCCGCAAATCCGCCGGAACCCGTGAACTGGACTTGTCCGGTGCCGGTTCCAAGGTTTCTTGTGAAATTACCAGCTCCGAGCCCAAGGACACCGCCATTGATGTTTAGGTTACCCCCGGTTGCTGCGCTCGTGATCCCACCAGGAAGTGCTGACACGTGATTCAACACCATGGTGCCTGCAGTGAGAGTGGTGCTGCCGCTGTAGGCGTGTTCTCCGCCGAGAATCAAGGTGCCAGCTCCCAGTTTAGTCAGGCCTCCAGTCCCAATGCTGGCACCATTGTAAGTAAGCGTGGTACCAGTGGCGACATCAATCGTGCCACCGCCGGAGCCCAACTCGAGACCTCGCGTTTGCGCCAGGGTGAATGAGGCGGTGGTTTCTAGTCGCCCGCCGTTCAGAACCAGATGACTGGAGGTGCTTGATACTGGTGCCGCACCCAGATTTCCGTCGGAGGAGATACGGATTGCGCCTGCATTGATCGTGGTAGATCCGGCGTAGGTGTTCTCTCCGTTGAGCACCAAAACGCGGGCTCCATTTTTGATGATGCCTCCATTTCGAATGACACTGTCTATTGAAGCGTCGTTGTTTCCTCCAAGCAGGGAAGTGGTTTGCACCGTGATGGTGCGGATTGCACCACCCAGATCCAGAATGCCTGAGCTGGCGACTGCACCGGTGGCAGAGACGGTCCCAGTGCCGCTGATCACCACGTTGCGTGCGTGGGTTGAACCGTCATTCGCATCGCGGTTGCTGTTGAGCACGATGTTGCCGTTCACGGTGAGGACTCCGTTTTCCCCCAGGCGCACCAATGCGCCTGATCCCGTGGCGGAGGTGACTACCAAACTACCAATCGTTTCCTGGAAACCGTTGAGGTCAAGGACGCTAAAAGCGGTCGTGGTGGTGCTAGTCACTGTGACGGTGGCCGTGTCAGCAATCTGTTCATTGTTGAGAAGCCGGACGGTAGCGGCGGCCCCATTTGGAGACAGTGCCAGATTGCCCAACCCCGTTGCATTTCCTGCCGACTTGTTGAGCAACAAGGTGCCTTGAACAATGGTGGTGCCTCCGGTGTGGGTGTTGCCTGAGGCACCCGACAGTTCCAGTATTCCGTTACCGGTCTTGGTCAAGGTGGCGTCCGCACCGGAATTGCTCAACACCCCAGTGAGCACCGAGCGATCGGCCGTGCTGGAGGCGTTGTCGTTAACCGCGACCGTGCGGGAGAGTCCGCCAACGCTATTGTTGAGATCGATATCGTTGGTAAATGTTGTGACAGCCGTTGAGGAGGAGTGTCCCAAGATCAAGCTGCCCGTTCCATTGATGAAGTCGGCGGCACTCCAAATGAGAGGTGAACCCGAACCCGTTACCGTTACGGTCAGGTCTTCGTTAGTAGCCGAAAAGCCGCCAGAGCCGTTGAGTGCCCAACTGACTTGATTGCCAAGGCCGCCGATCTGGACATTGTAGATTCCTGAACGGGCTACTGTACCTCCATTGAGGATCACCCCGAAGTTTTGTAGAAGCTGATCGCCCCCTAACGCTCCGTCAAGAACCGTGATCGAGCCGCCGATATCGGGAACGGAGTCCACGACCACGAGACCTGCACCGTCTTTGGAGAGATTGTAAGTGGAAGCACCGTCAGTAATGAGACCGCTAAACACAACAGTCGCTCCTGATCCCGCGGTCAGAGTGATGTCCTTGGTCAGGTTCAGATCTGACGCGATGTAGCTCGTCCCAGCAAAGGTGCCGCCGCCTATGCGGGTGACACCACTGTTGTTGTTGATCGTGATGGAATTGTCGAAAACAATGCCTGAGGCACCGAGCAAGAAGCTGGCACTGGCACTCCCGGTGGTGTCTCCCAGCTGGAGATGGGCCTGACCGATGGCGCCGGACGCCAGAGCCAGGATCGTGCCCGAGTTGACGCGAACGACCGAGTTGCTAAGCAGTCCAGCGGCCGGCGCTGCCAGAGCGAGCGTCCCCAAATTGTTCTTGGTAAGGGTGACAGCCCCCCCGTTGTTGATCAGGGAGGAAAACGTCAGAGTACCTGTTCCAGTACCGTTCTGGCCAACATCAAAAGTAGGGCTCCCTGTCAGCACCAGCGCACTGAACGTGAGCCCGTACGTGGTGTTGTTGCTGGTGCCAGATCCGGGTCTCACATTGAGAGTTTGCCCTCCCATCGAAAGGACGCCCAGTGTGTGCGTCACACCAGCTGCGGCCGTGCCACTGTTGCGACCCACGTTGATGGTTGTGCTCCCCGTGATTTGCACATGGTTGCCGAAGGCTGTGGCAGTGTCGAATCGGAGATCCAGGATGCCCCCTGCAAGCTCAAGAGACGCTTGTGTGGCACCAGTGCCGACCGCGGTGGCATTCCGCAGGCTGAGCGTCCCTGCATTCAGGGTCACCTTTGCTCCGGAGTAGTTGGCTCCATAGCCTACGGTTTGAGAACCGAGCGCCAAGATGCCATCCCCATTCTTCGTGAGGATGCCGGTGCCACTAAATTGCCCAGCATCATTCAACGTGTAGGTAATTCCCGACGCTACCGTCACGATACCGCCGCCTGTACCAATGGCCAAACGCTTGTCGTTGGCCCCTGCGGCAGTTGGATCAAGGGTGGTAATCACATTGAGGTTTCCACCATTGATCAACGTCGTGGTCATGTTTTCACCACTCGCGGTTTGCCCGAAATCGCGAAAATCGTTTACGGTGAATCGTGCGTTGTCCACGATGATGCCACCCTTGAAGGTATTTCCCGTATTTGAGAAGACGAATTCACTTACGGAGGCACCCTGGCCCCGAAGGGTCAGCACATTGTTGGCAAGCACACTATTGGCCGGTCCTCCGCTAATGATGCCACTGAAGGTGAGCGTGGTGGCACTGGTGTTGGTAAGCTCTATGGTGTTGCCAGTTGAGCTTCCCGCCAATGTTCCCAATGCAATGGCCTGGGCAATGGTGGCCGTGTTGCCTGTGTAAGACATTGTTGCCACGCTAGAGCTCGTTCCAAGCTCAATGATGGTGCCAGACGCGCCCAATGCGCCATTGCTGGCGAATCGCAAGGTGCCAGCTTGAATCGCCAGCCTTTTTCCAGCTGCGAAGGTATTGGTGTTACCCAATACCAACGTGCCGGTGCCTGTCTTGGTCAGAACGGTTGCAGAAGCCGTGCTTGAGGAGATGACGTTGTTAATGGTCGCCACCAACCCATTCGCGACGTTGAAGGTTCCGGCACCCGATCCGACGTTGAGAATGCCTGCCCCCCCTAACGTGACTGTGCCTTCTTCAAAAGTGATCCCTGCAATGTCTTGGGTTCCGGTTACGCTGACTGAATAGGCGTTGGTAGCGTCCGTACCGGCGCTGAACACTGCGATGCTGTTTGCCAGCCATCCGCCGGGAACGACGCTGCCCGTGCTGTCTGTGCTCCAAAAGCTGTCTGACCCCCAGGTTCCGGTAGGAGTTGAGCCTGCGCCCGCAGTGCTGCCATTGGAATCCCAATAGAGCTGTGCGTTTGCCGTGGAACCCAACAAAAAAGAGCCCAGCAGAAGCCGGACCCACGAGAGACGGGAGAGGGGGATTAAACGCATGACCGACGGGTGCCTAGGGGACATTGGGTGCACGTGTTGTGCATCCTAAGTGCATACAACCCGCAGCGTCGATCCAAAAAAATTGCTAACCATAGATTTATAGTTGCTGGAGCAACTTCACGAAATCCATGGGACAACCGCCCTTGAAATCCGCAATCGTTGCTCAACGACATTTTGCAGAACAGAAAAAAGGCCTAGGGCAACGACGGTTGCTCCCAGGCCCTTTTTTGGGATATAGAATCCCTACGGACAACAAACAATCACCCGATTCGGGCTTCGCCGTCGCCCAGCAGCTTGCCGGGGACCATGTAGGCCCGGACGTAGTCGGCCACGGCATCATTCAGCGGCGTGATGGCGTCTTTGTAGCCGAGCTGGCGCAGCTTGCTGATGTCTGCACAGGTGTAGTACTGATACTTCTCCCGCAGATGCGCCGGGAGGTCGATGAACTCGATGTGCGGCGGAAGCTCAAGGGCACGGAAGATGCCGGTGACCAGCTGGAGCCAGGTGTGAGCCAGGCCAGAGCCGAGGTTGTACAAGCCGCCAGAGAGGGGGTGATTGCCGAGGAAAAGGGTCATGGCCACGGCATCCTTCACGTAGAGGAAGTCGCGCATCTGCTCGCCATCCTTGAAGTCCGGCCGGTGGCTCTTGAAGAGCTGGACCTTGCCGTTGGTGAGGATCTGGTCGAAGGCCTTGTTCACCACCGAGCGCATGTCGCCCTTGTGGTTCTCATTGGGGCCGTACACGTTGAAGTACTTCAGACCCACCACGCGCTTGGCGATGCCTGCCCGCTGAGCGTAGAGATCGAAGAGGTGTTTCGAATACCCGTACATGTTAAGCGGGCGCAGCACGGAGATGTCCTGCATCTTGTCATCCATGCCATGGGCGCCGTCGCCGTAGGTGGCTGCTGAGGAGGCGTACACAAACTTCGCCCCTATCGCGATGGCCCAGTGAGCCAGCACCTTCGTGTACTCGAAGTTGTTCTTCATCAGGTGATTGGCATCCCGCTCCGTCGTGGCCGAGTTCGCCCCCAGGTGATAGATCACGTCGAACTTGCCCAGCGACTCCGGCCGGTTCGTCACAGCGTCGAGCAGGTCCGCTGCATCTAGATAGTCAGCATACTTCAGCGCGACGAGGTTCTTCCATTTTTCATCTGTGCCCAGACTGTCTGTGACCACAATGTTCTCCTCCCCCCTCTGGTTGAGGGCCCAGACTAGTGCGGAACCAATGAAGCCGGCACCGCCGGTGACGAGGATACGGGAGGAAGGCATGGAAGGGGAGGAGGAAAGTTGAGGCACTGCGTTGGTTGAGGCGCTTCGCTGGTTTAGGCGGGCTTCGCCCGGGTTGAGGAAGATTCGCTGCGGGACAGTTGGGTTTGTCGAAGCTTGTAGATTCGGGCCGAGAGATTTGCAATGCTGCTCCGCAAGGAAGGGAGCTGGTCTGGGGAGATGAAGCTGAGGTCGGCGCAGATGGTGAGCAGGCAACTGACTTCCATCAACGAGCTGTAAGAGAGCTGGGAGAAGTGAGCTTGGTCCTTGGCGCTTGTGCGCGCGCTGCCCTCAGCCAGATTGCAGGCGACTGAGACGGCCGCCCGGTTGAGTTGGGCAACCAGACCGAAGAGCTCTGATTTAGGGAACGATCGGGTCAGGTTGTACACCTCCACCACGAGTGACCGGGCGTCATTCCAGACGCCCAGTTTTTCATAGGCAAACAGCCGCGGCTCGCGAACCTCGCTCATGATGGATCAATTGAGTTGAAACGCCCCGCCAGAATCCAGCGAGGCTCCTAAACTAGCAAAGCGCCTCAACCAACATCGTGCCTAAACCAGCCCGCTTGCGGGCGCCTAAACGTCCATCCCAAAATACTCATGCGCATTCGCATAGCAGATGCGCTTGATCATGGTGCCGACGAGTTCGTAGTCGTCGGGGACGAGGCCGTTTTCCACGTCGCGGCCGACGAGGTTGCAGAGAATGCGGCGGAAGTACTCGTGGCGGGGAGGGGAGAGGAAGCTGCGGGAATCCGTGAGCATGCCCACGAAGCGGCTGAGGAGGCCGGTGGAACTGAGGGAATTGATCTGCCACTCCATGCCTTCCATCGTGTCCAGGAACCACCAGCCGGAGCCGAACTGCATCCGTCCGGCGATCCCTTGGTCATTGCCCTGATAGTTGCCAACGATGGTGGCGAAGACGTAGTTGTCTTTCGGGTTCAGGTTGTAGAGCACGACCTTGGGCAGGTGGCCGCGCTGCTCCAGGGTATCGAGGTAAAACTTGAGGCCCGCAGCGTGAACTGGGTCGTCGATGGAGTCACAACCGATGTCGCGCCCAAGTTGATTGAAGAGCCGGGTATTCGTGTTGCGCAGCGCCCCGAGGTGCAGTTGCTTGGTCCAGCCCTTTTCCGCATCGAGTTGGCCGAAGTACAGCATCAAATAGGAGCGGAAGCGCACGATATCACCTGCCGTCAGAGATTGGTTGGTCCGGGCCTTGTCGAAGATGGACTGGGCTTCGGCGTCGGTTGCCGTCTCCGTGTCCATGGCGGTCAGACCGTGGTCGCTGAGCCGACCTCCCACCGAGTGGAAGAAGTCGTGACGCTTGCGCAGACCGCTCAGGAACGAATCCAGCGTGTCACAGGCCTCACCGCTGACTTCGGCGAGCTTGTTGGTCCAGGTGTTCCAGGCGTTCAGATCTTCCAGGCGCATACCCGCGTCGGGGCGGAAGGTTGGGTAGGCCTTCACCGGGAACCCGGACAGTTTGGCCACTTCCAGATGATGTTCCAGGGAGTCGGTCGGATCATCGGTGGAGCACACCACCCGCACATTCGAGCGAGTGAGGAGGTTGCGGCAGGAGAACTCGGGGGTGGCCAGTTGCTCATTGCAGCGGTTCCAGATGGACTCTGCGGTGGACTCGCTCAGCAGTTCGTCCACACCGAAGAAGCGCTTCAGCTCCAAGGCGGTCCAGTGATAGAGAGGATTGCGGAGGGTGTTGGGAACCGTCCTGGCAAAGGCGAGGAACTTCTCCTTCCAAGGGGCCTGACCTGTGACGTGGCTTTCAGGGATGCCGTTGGCGCGCATCGCCCGCCATTTATAGTGGTCACCGCCCAGCCAGATGTGTGCCAGGCTCTCGAAGCGCTGGTCACGCGCGATCTCGTCCACCGGCAGGTGCGTGTGGTAGTCGTAGATCGGCTCGTTCTCCGCAAACTCGTGATAAAGTCGGCGGGCCGCCTTGGTCGTCAGGAGGAAGTCGTCATGGATGAATGCCATGTCCCGACCTAACGCGGCAGGGGGGGCATCTCAAGCAGGAAGTGCAGGAGTTGCCCTGACTCCGTGCACACAAAGCTCTGCTGAAAACGGTCAGTTCAGGCGGTCTTCGCACCAGACGTAGGCAGGCGAATAGACAGCACCGATTTCTGCACCTTCCAGGTCGTGGCCAGCGGTGGCAGTGAACCAAGCCTCACCCGGGGAGTGGACCGATGGGTAGAGCCATTCTTCATCCCCGATGATCAGCCGGGGAATGAGCGCCAGACCGGTGTTCTCCACCTCCCAGCGAAGCACCAAGGGGTAGGGAGCAATGCTCGACGGCCAGAGTGTAGGGTCCAGCCAGCCGATCAGGCCGGAATTGTTGGCCGTGTCCGTGATTTCCCCGGTGGCCAGATTGATACGGATGCCAAACTCCACGGGGAACTCGCCTCCGTCACTCCGCAGCGCGAACAGCAGGGTGGGGTGCGGGGCAGGGTTGGTGGTGGCGATCTGGAATCCAAAAGTGTTCGTCCGGCGACCGACTCGAACCGTGCCAAAGCCCTTGGTCAGGAAGGACGAGTAGTTCTCTGTAGGGAGTTCGATAGAGCACACTCTCATTTTGTTGGCGGTTGGAAATTATATATCGAGGTCGGTTTCACCAGATTATTGACTATAATTACCATAATTACAAGCGGATTGATCGATTCGCTTTCTAAAAATAATTATTATGGGGATCCGACAGTTCATTGGGACTATAGATTTGGAAAATTCTGGGGCAAGTAGAGACATAAGGAATATGCCTAACATATCCTAAGTATCAGAGGTTCTTAGACAAACTCCTTTCTTGTTGCCTTTCGTGCTTCCCAATTCCTTCCAGCCCAGTGTTAAATTCAGGGCTTCCGCACCGTTAAACCTCTGCCTCCGTCTGGACGGCGGTTGATCCCTTAAACCCGCCTCGATCTCAGCCTTTTTCTGCCTATGAAATACTCGCGACTTCTTCCCATCTGTTTGTTGGCCACCTGGTCATCTCTCTCTGCCGCCAACTGGCCCGGTTTCCGTGGCCCCAATCAGGACGGTTCGAGCCCTGAGACAGGGCTGCCGGAGAAGTTCAGCAAGACGGATGGTATCAAATGGGCGGCAGACATGCCCGGCCCGGCAGCGTCGGTTCCTGCAGTTTGGGGATACTACGTCTTCGTGAGCTCCTCAAACCCGACTACTCAAAAGCTCATGGCGATCTGCCTGGATGCCAAGACGGGCAAAGAACGCTGGAGCCATGAGGTGACCGACGGGTACAAGCACGACGACCGCAGCAATCTGGCCTCCCCTTCGCCGTGCACCGACGGTCAGCATGTCTATTTCTTCTACGGGACCAGCGTGCTGGTGGCCTATGACTTTGCCGGCAAGGAAGTGTGGAAGCGCGATCTTGGGAAGGACTACGGGAATTTTGGCACCCAGTGGACCTACTCCAGCAGCCCGGTTCTGGACAATGGCCGACTCTACATCCAGGTGCTGCAGCGCAACCAGGCCTTCGAGTTCCACGGGCTACAGAAGGGCGATCCCAACGGGAAGAATGAGAGCTACATCCTCGCGCTTGATCCCAAGACAGGGAAGGAAATCTGGCGGCAGGTGCGCCCCAGTGATGCCCAGGCCGAGTCACTTGAGGCCTTCAGCAGCCCGGTTTTCCACACGCACAACGGGCGTCGCCTGATGCTGATCTCTGGTGGTGACACCATAACCTGCCACGACGGCGGGTCCGGCCAGGAGCTCTGGCGCATGATCTCCTACAATCCTACCCGCATCGGTCACTGGCGGCACGTGCCGTCGCCGGTGGCAGGCGATGGTATCGCGCTGGTGTGCGCCCCGAAGAAAGAACCGGTGTACGGCTTGAAGCTGGATGCCTCCGGGACCGTGGAACCCGTGTGGACCTCAGACTCCAAGGAGGCCAGCAGCGACGTGAGCACTCCTCTTTTCTACCAAGGGAACTTCTATGTGCTCGACAGCGACCGCAAGTCCCTGTCTTGCGTGGAGCCCAAGACGGGCAAAGTGATCTGGCGTGGAGAATTCCCCACGCGGGTGAAAATTGAGGCCTCGCCAACCGGTGCTGACGGGAAGATCTACGCCATCGACTTCATGGGCAACGTCTTCGTGGTCAAGGCGGGCACGGGCGGGTTCGAAATCGTGCACCAGGCTGTCTTCGGGCAGGAGGGCACCACGGCCACCAACAATGACAAGATTTGCCGGGCCTGTGTCGTCGTGGCAAACGGCAACCTCTACATCCGGGCCCAGGACCGCCTCTACTGCGTAGGCAAATAAGGCGTCATTGGCACAGTGCATTTCCTTCTCTAGTCTTGTGTGCCTTCCGGGGCGGACGTTATGATAAACGTCCGCCTCTTTCTTTCCCAGATCTCATCCCATCATGAAACAGTTAGCCCTTTATCTACTGGCGTTGACCGGAAGTCTCGCCCTGCCTGCCGCGGCGTTTGACCGCGTCCTGCCTCCTCCGGCCAAGGAGATCCCGACGGAGCTCAAGGCCTCCTTGGAGCAGGAGCTGGCGGCCGTGAGCAAGGAATTTGAAGCGGTTCGTGGACACAACCGTGCCGCCGACGCGGACATCTTCCTCAAGGCGGTGCGCTATGCCCTTGAATTTGGAGAATGGTATGACAAAAAGCCGGAGGACGGGGTGAAAAAGGCGCAGGACCAGCTCGCTGAGGCGCGCCGCCGCATCGAGGGGATGAAAAACGACACGACTCCCTGGCTGGAGGGATCTGGTTCAAAGGTTCTGGGATTCTACTCCAACATTGATGACTCCCCTCAACCCTACGGTGTCGAGATCCCCGAGGGGCTGGAATGGGGACGGGTCAAAAAGGCCGTCCCGCTCTGGATCTGGCTGCATGGCCGTGGTGATACCGCCACTGACCTGCACTTTATCTCCAGCCGCATGCGCTCCAAGGGCGGCGAGTTTCGTCCGAAGGACGCGATTGTCGTGCATCCCTTCGGCCGCTTCTGCAATGGCTACAAGTCGGCCGGGGAGACCGATGTGTTTGAGTGTCGCAGTGATGCCGTGAAGCGATTCAATGGCGATCCGCAGAGAGTGGCCTTGATGGGCTTCAGCATGGGTGGAGCAGGTGCCTGGCATCTGGGGGCACACTATGCAGACCAGTGGGCCATCGTGCATGCCGGGGCCGGTTTTGCGGATGTGCAGCGTTATCTGAACCGGGTGCCGGGAAAGAAGCCGGCTGGCTTCTCCGCGCCGTGGTATGAGCAGACCTTGTGGGGCGTGTACGATGTGCCGGACTACGCTCGCAACTTCTTCAACGTGCCGCTGGTGGCGTACAGCGGAGAGAATGACCCGCAGCGGGATACGGCCGAGTACATGGCCGAAGTCCTGGCAGGGCAGGGCTTCCAGTTGCAGCATCTGATTGGCCCTGGAATGGGGCACAAGTACGATCCCGCCGTGCGAGACCAGGTGGCCGGGATCGTGGAAAAAGCTGTTTCGGCAGGTCGCAATCTTCAGCCGGACAAGGTGACCCTCCAGTTCCGTTCAGCTCGTTACGCCCGGATGCACTGGCTCCAGGTAGTGCAGGTGAAGGAGCCCATGTTGGATACCCGGGTGGAGGCTCAGCTGGATGAGGCGGGTAGCACCGTCACGGTAACGACCAAGAATGTGGAGTCCTTGGAGTTGCTTGTGCCCTGGAAGACTGCGGGCCCCTCAAGGACGGTCGTGATCGATGGCGTGACCAGCACCTTTCAGGAGCCCCGGCGCTTTCAGCCGGGTAGTGGCGCGACCCAGTACTATCTCCTGGCCAAGCAGCCCGATGGTTCATGGAACCTGTCTGGAAAGAGCCCGGCCAATCGTGCCATGTTGAAGAGTGGGGGCACTTCCATTGAGGATGCCTTTCTGAATCGTTTCGTCATCGTGTTGCCTGACAAACCCGGGCGAAGCCCCCAGGTGGACGCCTGGGTGAAGGCGGAGAGTGAGCACTTCATCCGCCGTTGGAAGGAACTCATGCGCGGTGATCCACTTGTTGCCAAAGCTTCTGATGTGGGAAACAGCCTCGCGACTCATGAGAATCTGATCCTTTGGGGTGACGATGTCTCCAACGCATGCATCGCCCAGCGTCTCGACAGTCTGCCCGTGAAATGGAAGGGGGGTGACGTCTCCGTCGGCGGTAAGCGCTTCAGCTTCGCCACTCACGTGCCTGCGTTGATTCATCCTGAGGTGCCCGCAGCGCCTGGTCATGGCATGGTGGTAATCAATTCTGGCCTGACCTTCCGTGAGGCCCACGATCGTACAAATTCCCTGCAGAACCCGAAGCTTCCAGACTGGGCGGTGATCGACGTCACGACTCCACCCGATGCGGAAAAACCAGGCCAAGTGGTGGATGCAGGGTTCTTTGATTCGAAATGGCAGGTGGTGCCTGCAAAAGACTGATGCTGAACGGGGTAAGTCCCTCTATTCGTTGATCCATCAAGAGGCGCGGGCTGTTCCAGCCCGCGCCTCATTTTTTTCTACGCCAAATGAGTATCCGGGATTAATGCAATTTTGGATGTGCCAGTGGAAAATGGCACGGAGTTGGCAAGTTAAACTTTTGCATATTAGCTGTTGAAAGCTAATCAAAGCGAGATTGAGTCGCAACTGCTTAATTGTTGCTCATGAATCGCAATACCATTCCAACTTCTGGTCAGAAAAAGCCCTCGTGGTGGTCACCCAAAAGCGGCCTGCTGCTGGCGGCAGGTTTTGGGATTGTCGCCGCTTGGCCGTTCATCTCGTCGGCGACCAAGCTGGCCGCAGCCGGTGAGCAGGTGACCGTGAACAAGGTTGTTCAGGGGGCAAAGGAAGAAAAAGAGCGGTACGAGAAAATGGAGCCTGAAAAGTACCGCGAACTGAAAGCCTTTGTGGAGACGGCGGATGGCACCGCGATCGTGGGGACCAAAGGGGGCATCTTCTTGGGAAAAAACGGTACTTGGAGTCTTGATGAAGGATTCGGTGGTGGCGATGTCAAGGATCTGGCGCTTGGGGTGGATGGATCCGTGTGGGCGGCCAGCAAGAAGGGCGTGTACAAGAGAAATGCCTCCGATGGCAAATGGGAAGCTTCCTATGGACAGGAGGCTCACAGTGTGACGGTCAACGCCAGCGGGGAAGTCTTTGTCACAAGCAAGGCTGGCGTCTTCAAGCGTGGTTCTGAAGGCAAATGGACCACGGTGCTTGCAGAGTTGCCAGCCAATGCACTCCCCGCAGAAGTCTTGCAGCGGGCGGCTGAGGAAAAGAAGAACGAAAAGGGCAAAGAACGAGAACACGGTCGGGACAAGGAAAAGGTTCGCGGCGAGGGCCAGGCCGGAAAAGTCGAGGAGGAAGGGCGCGCCGATGGCTGAGTCCTGGAAGGTCAAGAACCGGAGATGGCATGCCAATCTGGGCATGATGGCGGCGGTGACGCTTGGATTGATTGCGCTGTCGTGCCCCTTCATTGCCCACAAGTGGGATGGTGATGTCGGCAAGACTCTCAAGCGGATTCACTATGGTGAGTTTCTGCCAGCCAATCTGAAGTGGATTTGGATCGACTCCCAAGGGTTCTTCCTTGCCTTCCTGGTGGTCTCCGGATGGCTGATGCACAAGAAGACCGTCAAACAGGCATCCCGCAGTGCGGCGGAAGATCCGTCCGCCGCCGGTTCGTCGGTGACCGTGCTGGACTTGGACGAGAAAGGGGCCGCGCAGGGGTTTGTCACCAAAGCGCAAGCGAAAGGCCTCAGAGCGTTTCTCTGCCCTGTCTCCAAGTTTGCCGATTTGAACCTCAGTCAGGAGAAGTGGCTGGTGGTGGCGGGCACGGAGACACCGCTGTCCGATGAGCAAGCAGGGCTGCTTTCCAAGAACCTTGAGTCATTGCGGCCCGCGTCGCTCAAGCGGCTGGAGTTCTCCCTTCAGCCTCCGGCAGATACTCATGTCTGCAAGGAACTCCAGACGGCCTTGGTCAAAGCTGGTGCCAAGGAAATAACGACTTCAGCCAGCAACGCCGCGGCATGGGCCGCTCAGTTGCTGGTCAAGCTTTGCTCACGTACCGCCTCCCCAGCAGCCAAAGGCTCCTCCACGGCAGAAGCGCCGTCCGTAGGGAGTGCGGGGGTGGCTGCTCACAAAGTGGCGGAAGGCGTCTGACTGGCATGGACCTGCTCGCACCAACTCCACAATCCCAGGTCTGTGACCCCACCCGTTTCCGACGGGTGCGCGCGTTCACCTTGGTGGAGCTGTTGGTCGTGGTGGCGATTCTGTCTATCCTGGCAGGAGGGCTGGCGCAGGCACTGAACGGATTGGCGGTGCGCAACCGGGTTCATCCTGCGGCCATCGAGTTTGTTGCGTCGGTTCGCGAGGCGCGTTCTGCGGCATTGCGGGAGAACGCCCTGGTGAGACTCGCGTTTGTCACCCCGGAAGAAGCGTCGCGGGGCGGGTCAACGAGTGTCACTGCGGGCTACGGGCTGTTCATCTTTAAGGTGCCAGCACATGATCTGTCCGGCAGCGTGCTCCTTCAGCCGACGCTGGAGATTGAATCTGACAGTGGTCTGCGGGAGTTTGTCCCCACCTCGAGAGTGCCAATCACGCGCAGCTTGCTGGGGGCGTGGCAGGGGCTGGACGGGTATGAGCAGTGGTCGCACTGGTCTTAGGAAATAAGTGTCTCTGGAAATGTGGTGGATTCCTACGCGGGGCTCGGCTTCGCCAAAGCCCAGGAGGCGCACCTGTGGCAGCCTTCCAGCTTCTGGACTGATGGCTACAGTGCCGATGCAGCAGGAGACAGCGTGTATGTGGAGTACCCCCGGTCATTCGCCCGCACGCCAAGTGTAAAAAGGGCCCGGCTCGTGAACGAGGCAGCCCGTGCGAATGAGACCGTGCTCGTCGCTGGCTTGGGGCAGGTGTCATCCAGAGACCTCTGGGGTACGGGGAAGATTTCCCAGTGGAGTGATCCTGATGTGCAGGATGGAGGGCAGGAACTCCCGGCGCTGGATTTTACCCCCGAGGGGAGGCTGGCAGGCGAGAGCACCGGGATCCTTGAGTTTCGATTTTCTGCCCCGGAGGGCAAGCCACCGGTATATGTCGTCAAGATCAACGAGGCGAACGGGGAGGTCTGGATCGAATGAAAACGGTACTCCGCCGTCGTGGCTCTGGTGGCTTCAGTCTCTCTGAGGTGACCTGTGCCTTGGGATTGCTCGCCATCGCCATGCTGCCTTTGCTGGGAGTGCTGGCTGTGGGCATGGATGACGCCCGGTTGGCTGCCGGCAAACGCGAGTTGGGGGCCATGAGAACCACCATCCGCCAGATGTTGAAGGGCGGCGATTGGCCGGCGGAAGGACTGAAAGGCGGAGCTTGGACTGCCTCCTGCGACTTTGATCAGAATGGCAATCCCATCGTCGGTGCTGCGGCTAGAGGGCCAGCCTTTGTCACGGTGGCCATGCAGGGGGGCGAATCCCCCGGGTTCCAAAGTGATTTCCTTGAAACGGTCCGCCTCGTCTTCACCGTGCCTGGGAGCAACACCCGGCTGGGGGAATGTGTGATTCAACGAACCAGGAAGGCCCCGACTCCATGAAGGTGGGATCTCGTGCCAATCTTGGGTTCACCCTGGTGGAGATGATGGTGTCCGTGGTACTCACCACTATCATCTGCGTCCTGGTGGCTGATATCGCCTCCCGCTCGGTCGAGACGGTGGGGACCGCTTCGGGCAAGATGACTGCCACTGAGAAGCTGGCCCGGTTGCACCAGTTGATGGCGGGGGACTTTGCCGCACTCCCGGTGCTGGATGATCTGGCTGTGCTCTCCGCTTCGTCCACGGCCAATGGGTGGAAGATGAGTTTGCGCCTTCCCGTAAAGCGGCGGGAAGCGGGTGCCCCTGTTACCCAGTCGGCCTGGCGAGTGGTCAGCTACGAGTGGGACCGTGGCCAGGCGGTGTTGAGCCGTCAGGAGTATCTTGAGGGATCCACTCCGATCCCTGGGGTTCCGGTTGTCACAGGAGTAATGGCCTGGGAGCCGGAGTTTCGGGCATCGAGCGACGTCTCACAGAAAGGCCAACCGGGATGGACCGCAGTCAACCTGCCCACACTGCTGAGTTTGCAGGCCCGGCTGACCGGGGTCTGGGAGGAAGGCAACCGCGATGAAGTGCAGGCGGCGCATGAGCAAGGGCGCCTCTATTCGCTCAACCTGCCAGTTGGTCCCCGCTGAAGATCATGAACGACAAGTCGATAGTCCGTCGCCGCATCCGTCAGTCCCGGGGTGCTGCACTGTTGTGGAGCCTGCTCTTGTGCGGGTGCCTCGCGATGTTGTGCGTCACGTTCCTTTCGGTCAGCAGGAATGCCTCAAAGTCGGCGACTCGGGGGCAGCACGACTTGGTTTCCGAAGAACTGATGGATTCCGCCCAGCAGGAAATCCTCGCCAAGCTCCACGAGGCTTTCAATGTGGAGGCTGGAGTAGGGAGCGCTCGAAAAGGGCATGTCGCGGCCACACCAGGATTGATCGAAGTCCGCCGGTACGATGAAAAACTGAACCGCGGCAGCCTCACGGGAGCCGCAGTGTTTGAGGGATCGAAGGCTCAGCCAGCTTTCTTTTCCCAGCCGTTCTCGGCCACGTTTGACGGAGCACCTGCCAATCCGCGTTGGATTCCACTGTTCTCCTGGGCCGAGTTCGCTCCCAGGCTCAAGCATCTTCGCCTCACCAATGGGAGCGCGGACAAGGAGAATTCGGCGTACAATCCCGCCGTCTCATTCAACATCAATACGCCAAACAATCCCTTCACGCCGGGAGTGACATTGTTGTCTGGCGTGCCCCAGGGGGCAGAGGTGCTGGTGCGCGAGCGTCGTGATGGTGCGTATGCTGGCAGCGGTTCAGATGCGGACTTCCGCCTTAGCACAGGTCAATCCGCAGGGGAACGCCCCGTCTGGGTCCAGTGGATTCCTGTCCTGAAGGATCCTTCGCAGCCGCCCTCCAGCGCCAATCCCATGATCGGGCGCTACGCTTATTGGGTGGATGTGGAGAATACGAAGCTCCGCGCCGACCAGCCATTGCGCAACTGGAGGGAGCAACCCCAGTATCTGCGGCTCGCGGGGGAAACGGATGGTGGTGAAGGCGGCGAGTCCTGGTTCAGCCAAGGGCAGTCCAACTCGGCGCGCCTGCTGCGTGAGGAACTCGAAAAGAACCTTCCTGCTTCGGCCGGAGACGATGAGAAAAAGGATGTGCAAGAACAGGCATCCCGCGGAAATGCCTAAGTAGGCGGTTACGCGGCAGGTGCCGCCAGTGAAGAGAGAGAAGCCTGGCTGGGCTGGCGCGATGGCAACCCGCCCCCCATGGCAGATGCCCGTATGGTGGACTGGGACTACTTCGAGGCTCCATGGCCCAAAGACCAACAGGGTCTGACCGTCGCCTCGGCAATGAAAGACTACCGTAACGCCTGGGCGAATGATCGTACCAGCAAGCCGATGTTCTCCTGGACCCTGGGCAGTTGGACACGCTTCGGGAAAGGCAGTTCTGAGACCAAGGCAAAAGAGCAGTTGCTTCACCAGACTGCGGCATCTTCCCTGACCTTGTTCGGCCATGAGGAGGAGGTGGACCCCTTGGGCCTGCCGAAACTGAACCTTACGGATTTCCAGATGGCGGCCACTTCGAACCGGTCTGCCATGGTGTCCACGGCAGCGATTCGCAGCCACGCCCTCTGGTCGAGGCTGAATGATGCCGCCTACTACAAAGCTTACTACCCGGCAGCTTGGCCGAACCAGGGGGTGTCTCGGACGTTTGTAGATTCCTTTAACCGCTTCGCCGGGGATGGCAATGCCAACACCGCTGCCAACGGAAGCGCTGCCGTCCAGCAGATGCTGGTCAACATGGCAGAGTTTGCCCAACCGGACACCGTGCCTCCGTTGATCGACACGGTGAATGGCATCGTCGGCGCCAAATCCATGCCCTATGTCGCGGAGGTGACCACCCGGGCACGCAGCGCTCTGTACCTGCTGCCAGAAGCCGACCGGAATGACCCGGCCAAGATTCTGAAAAAGACCAATGGAGCCTTCACCTACAACTATGGTGGAAAGCGACTCCAGTACTTTGCGACCCATGTCATCGTGGATCTGGCCATCGGCCTCGTGAATCCCAACCCCTTTGAGACCAAGCCGTTCGAGGGAACCCTCGAGTTGGAGGTTGGCTGGGGGACTCTGCACTGGAGCGTGACCAAGTACACGGCCAAGCTGCCTGCTTCCGGCGTGGCACCGGTGGCTCTGCAGGGAACGGCCGCCAGCCCGATCGTGATCCCGATCAACGGGCAGTACACGTTGACTCCTGAACCGAACAAGGACACCAAGTCCGCGCATGTCCAGGGAAACACCCTGTTTGTCAGGCTCGGGGTTTTGCCAGCTGAGGTGTTCAACAACCTCACGGGTGCGTACGCGGCCCCACTGCAGATCAAAGGGTGGAAGATCAAGAACAAAGACGGCAGCGTGTGGCATCAGGTGCCTGTCAGGCATCCCGGTGGCAAGCGGGCCCGGGAATGGTGGCGGATGGCACAGCCCGGACAAAATGCCGGCAAACCGGCCGACAACTGGTCCCTGGCGGGCTTCTTGGATGGCAACCGCCCGGTGGGCTGGTTTTGCAAGGACACGGTGGCAGGTCTGATCTCTGACAGCCTGTATGTCACCGACTGGCCGGAGGCATCCTATGGGGTCACTGAATCTGCAAATCCCACCCTGCACAATCGCGTGTCTGAATGGATGCGTCTGTCTCCCCGTACCGCGGCGCTGGAGAGAGTGGTGAGCCTAGATCCGGTGATCGGACATCGGACGGGGGATGAAACTATGTCAGGTGCCTATGGGCTGGGGCACTTCTATGGGGCGCTGGGGCACACCTGGCGGCGATTCCGCGTTCATCAGCAAGCTGGCAGTGTCGGGGTGACTACCACGGATAATCCGAGTTTGAACGAGGAAGTGAAGAGCATTTCCGCATCCTCCTGGACCTTTGCCCCGGATGCGACACAGACCCTGAGTGGGAAAGTCCGTCGCGCCTCGGGTGACCGGTTGACGGTTCGCTCCAGCACCTGGGAGGTGCCGCAATGGAAGGCAGCCTTGCTGACGGGACCTGTCGGTGGTGAATTCCTCACCCACGCCAAAGTAGCCGGATCTGGCATTCCCTCGCCAGCCACGACCGTGGCTCCCGACTCACTGACGGCCATCTACCAAGCACCTACGGTGGAGGGGCCGGCGCCTCAGGGGGTGATGAAGTTTGATGATGAATTCAAGGATGCCTTCAAGTTGAAGACGGCCGGGCTGGAAAACCGGGATCTGGAGACAGCACCGGCTCCGCCGGATGTAGGGGACTTCGTCAAGCTACCCGATGGCACGAAGGGAGCTCGCAGTTTTGTGTGCTCGGCTCCTGCTGGACGCCCGTTTGTGTCCGTTGGGGAGATCGGCTTCTGTCACTCTGGATTTGTCCAGACCCCCATCATGGTGGGACCCGACGAGGGGCGCACTCCGTACCAGCTCAACAGCCCGCAAAATGGGCCGCCCATGCGGATGCTCATGGATCTGTTTGGCGCAGTGCGCTTTACGGATGCTTCCGGAAGTGCGCTTACGCAGAACCAGTGGATGGCCGGATCTGGTCAGGCCCAGTCCGCCCGGCATGCCTGGAATGTCAACACGAGCATCGCCCATGACGAGTACATGGGGCTGCGTGAGGGGGGGCTGACACTCACGGAGCTCAAGAAGGAGGTGGACCCCTCGAACCTCGCGGTGCGGGCCGTGTGGTTGCCCAACGCTACGGGCTTCGCACGACGGGTGACTGGATCCGAAGCCTTCCGCGGCAAGGAGGCCAAGCACATCGTGGAGAAGAATCCAGGTTATGTCCTAGATCGACACCTCCGGCCGTATCCCTCCTTCTCACGCCCCTGGGACATGTGGATGGGGGTCATAGGTGGAGACATCTCTCCGGCACGTTCTGGAGAATCCCTGCTCTGGGGGGTGGGGAACAGCGCCGCCTTTTACTTCGGGCCCGGGTACATGACCTGGGAGCCGGGCAAGGGGAGTGGGGCGGATTCTGGCAATGTGTGGCTGGACTTTAATTCTGACTTCCCTGCGCAGGGGCGGTTGTTGGCCTTTGGTGCGGATGGCCGCAAGGACGACAAGAACGACAACGCAGGCTATCTGAAGGGTCGCTTCGCCGCAGACCAGAACCTCGACGCCTTCAAGGCGGGCATCTCTCACTATGTACCGTCCCACTTTGTTACGCGGTTCAGCTTGTTCCCGGTACGGCACTTCATCAGCGACCTGGCGATCGACTTCCATCAGGAGAATCAGGAGAGCGAGTGGTCCCGGTTCAAGACCGGACTGAATCCCGCCATCAGCGCGGCACCGCTCCCGGATCCAACCGACCAGGGCAGTGAAAATGAAGATCTCAAGAAGGAAGCCGCCAAGCTGGACGGCGCCGGTTTCCCCGGAGGTTGGAACCGCAGTGGCATTTACTACAATGCCCCGATGGCCCTGATGACGAATCAAGCTGGCGTGACGGCCAATGCTTTCACGGCCTACATTGTCGTGCAGACCATCCGTGACAATGGCCAGGCTCGCACCGGTGTGGCCCGCTCCGGACCGGGATTCAATGATCCCGATGACGTGGTGCTGGCCCAACGGTGGGCCAGGGTGGTCATCGCCAAACAGGCACCTGCCAACACCGCTTCTGCACCAACCTTCCGCATCCTCGCGGCTGACGTGGCTGATCGCTAGCAGCCACTCATCCGACACCTGCTCTTTCGACTCCCGACCATGCACTCCCGACTCCTTCAATCACTGCGACTGCGTCGCTATTGCAAGCCACTTCTGACGGCCGCCCTGGCTGTGATGACCTGTCTAGCCCCGCTGGTTCATGCGGAGACGGTGAACTTCGATGCTTCCACGGATCTGGCCGCATTTTCACTGGCAGGCAGTTCCGGCAATCCGCTGCAATGGGGGGGCTTCGGTGTGGGTTCTCCCGCGGGCGGGGGATTGCGATTCGTCCCGGCCTCTGCTTCCAAGACCACCTCAGTGGCCTCCAAACAAGTCTCCACCTCGGCCTCGACCACTGGCCAGTGGCAGATGTCAGTGTTGGTGAATGCAGGGGATGTTCTGGCGGCGTCTGGAACTGAGAACAAGGTGGAGGTGAGCTTCGGCTACGCGGTCTCCAACACGGCAGTGAGCAGCTGGGAGAAGTACCTGACGGAGAGCGTCAACTACTCCATCGGTGCCATGCTCAAGGTCGAGAAGAAGAACACCAAGGTGGAAATCGGCATGTACAACAATGCCAGCGGATCCAAGGTGGATCTCGGCAAGCAAAGCTGGAACGCGCCATCCTTTGCGCTGAATCAATGGCTCCGTGTCACCATCTACGCGAGCCGCAGCGGGGTGGACACGTTCAACACGTGGTACACGCTGGAAGGACTGGGCACGACGGGTCTGGATACACCCGTGACTCTGCACACGTCTGGCATCACAAGCGCGGCCAACCCCAACTTCGACAGCGCTCAGAATGCGTATGCCGCTCTCGTGATTTCAACAGACAAGGCCATTTCCACCATCTATGCGGACAGTTTGGCCACTGAGCTCTCCACGCCCAATCCTCCCGCCATTCCGGTGGCGGTGGAACCCACAGTGATTGCTCCCACGAGCTTCACGGCTTCTTGGGCCAATGGAGCCGGTTTGCCTCCCACTGCCTACGTCTTGGAGATTTCCACCCAAGTGGACAACTTTGCAGCCAACAAGTTTATTGCCGCCAATGGTGCCACAGGGCAATCGGCTGGGATCAGCGTGGGGCCGACTCAGTCCACTCAAGTGATCAGCGGCCTGCAGCCGGGGACGAGCTATGTTTACCGGGTAAGGGGTACGAACACCGCCGGGAGTAGTGCACCGTCGAACTTGATCACGGTGACTACCCTCGCCATGGGGGCCAACAGCCCGCCGACACTCAATGAACTGGCCGACTTTGGTCCTATTTCCAGCGTCACCCCCGCGCAGGTCATTGCTCTGTCCGGCATCTCTCCAGGGGCGGAGTCCGGACAATCGGTCACGGTCACCGCATCATCCAGCAATCCCGCGGTGATTGCCCATCCAGTAGTTTCCTACACCAATCCGGCCGCCACCGGGACGATCACCCTGTCCCCAGGCGGGCAAGAGGGCACCGCCACCATCTCTGTCACAGTGAATGACGGCCAGTCCCAGGACAACACGGTGACACGCGCCTTCTCCGTGACCGTGAGCAACCCGCCCGAGAATCTGTCCTTTGAAAGTGAGACGGACATTCCTCTGCTCAACACGTTGACCGCACCCACGCTTTCCTTCTCACGTGGCCCGGCGGCTGGTGCGGGTGATCCCCCTGGCGGCGGTCTCGTGGTGACCTCCTCTTCCACGAGTGCTAGTGACGCCGGTTTTGTGGGCTGGCGCGCCCAGTCCTACCCTCTGGCGGGCATCACCTCGCTGGAGACTTCGATGCTCGTCAACATGCGCGAGCTGGATGACTTCACCACGGGGGAAGGCAAATCGGAGTTTCGCGTTGGATTCACGCCCACGCTCGCCTATAACAGCTCGAAGCTCCATGAGTTCCTGCACAAGACCAACAAGGCGATCAGCGTCAACATCAAGGCGGAGCACAAGCCCAGTGATTCGGGCAAGCTGCGGGTGATCGAGACCGAGATGTTCTTGAATGGAGATGAGATGAAGGCTGGCAAACAAGGGCTGGCCAACACTGATGCCATCAACAACTGGCTGAAGGTGACCTTCAAGGTCATCCCGATGGGCGGAGGGATGTTTGGTGCCTCCTACAAGATCGAGGATCTCGGTGAGTTCGGCACGGATGTGCCGGCAGCTCCTCTCCTTCAGTCTGAGATGTTCACCTTCTCCGCTCCCACCCTGGCGGCGTCACCCATCGTCTACGCGGCCTATGCTGGCAAAATTGAAAAGCAACTGACTCACCTGTATCTGGATGACCATCGGGTGGTTTTGAGCAACCTTGCTCCTGATGCTCCGACAGCTCTTGCGGCAAGTCTGGTCACATCCAACAAGTTCACCGCCCGCTGGCAGCCTGGTGTGGCAGTGTTTCCCACTGGGTATCTGCTGGAAGTGGTGCAAGGCGTCGCCACGCCCTTCACCGCTGGTAATTTCATCGGTGCGAATGGGGCCACAGGGCAGGCAACGGGCATCGTCATCGGCAGCGGTACGACGCTCAAACAGGCCCTGACAGGCCTGCTTCCCGGCACCACCTACCGCTATCAGATCATTGGCACGAACATCAACGGAAGCAGCCCCGCCTCATCACCCGTAGTGAGTGTCACGACACTGGCGGCTGGTCAGAATGCGGTGCCTACTCTGGATGAGATAGTCACGCCTCCACCCCTGGCGATGAATGCCGGGCAGCAGTTTGTCACCTTGACTGGCATCACCGATGGTGGCGAAGACGGTCAGCCTGTGACGGTGACGGCGGTATCCGGAAACACAACCGTCATCCCTCAGGAGAGCGTGTCGTTTGCCTATCTGGAGGGCAGCACGACGAGTGGTGTGCTGAGCTTCACACCAGCGCCCGGGCAAATCGGTACGGTCAACATTGCCGTCACCGTGAGCGACGGTCAGGCGACGAATTCCTCCGTCACCCGCAACTTGGTGGTCAAGGTGGTGAATCCGCCCGCGATGCTGGAGTTCCCTTCAGCAACGGAGCTTGAGGAGTTGATCGTAACCCAGGCCAACCTGAATCTGACCTACGAGGCCACGGGTGGGGTGGGGACACCAGGTACAGGCGGTCTGTTGTTCTCAGGTGGGACGACGGGAACGGATCGCGATGTCGTGGTGGTCCGACCTACGGCTTACAACGCCCAGCAGGCTTCGTACTTCTACACCAGCATGATGGTGAACTTTGCCGAGGTGCTGAATGCTCCGGCTGGCAGCAAGGACAAGGGCGAGTTGCGGCTCGGGTTCATGAACAGCTCGACGGTGTACAGCGCCAAGCCCAAGGAGACCATGCACAAGGCCAATCCTTCACTGGGCGTGAAGTTCAAGGTGGAGCACGACACCTCGGAGTCGGACAAGGATCGCAAGCTGGAGATCGAGTTGTTCGCCTACGATGGGGGTTCTGAACTCAAGGGCGGCAAGATAGAACTGCACGGCGTGGCCTCGGCCGGCAACTGGTTCAATGTCCGCCTTTACGCGGTGCGATCCGGCACTGGGGCCTACTACCTCACTGCCATGGTCGACGACTACGGGGCAGACGGCACCGAGTTCGTTGGTTCAACCGCCGAGATCCCTCCGACCGCATTCGTCAATCCCGCCTTCGCGACTGACAGCACCGTGTTCTCTGCGTTCGTTCTCGGTGGCGAGAAAGCCGGGACTGGGAGCCTGCGGGCTGACCGTTTCGAGGCCATCGTGAATACGACGGCACCCGATGCTCCTGCCACCCAGGTGGCAACGGACATCACCCACGAGAGCTTCACCGCCAACTGGTCGGCAGCGGTAACGGGGCACCAGGATCTGGCGGGCTTCATTGTCGAAATTTGCGATCCTGAAGACAAATTCCTTCCTGGAACCTTCTATTCAGCAGACGGTCTGCCCAACAGAAGCAGTGGCATCTATGTGGAAGATCCGTATGCGATCTCGCTTCCGATCACCGGGCTGCAAGGAAACAAGCAGTACCTCTATCGAGTGCGTTCTGTGCGGACCGGGGGCGAGTCCGGCCCCTCTCTCAACAGCGTCCTCACCGTGACGGAGTTCGCACCAGGAATCAGCTATGATGAATGGATGCTGGCCACGTTCGGGCCGGAGGTCCCTTCGGGGCTGAAAGGGCAGTCTGCTGATGCCGATGGCGATGGCGTGCCGAATCTCATCGAGTATGCCTTGGGCCTGACCCATGGCGCCAATGATGCCGCCAATGTCCCACATGCGGAAGTGGTCGATGAACATCTCACCCTGGTGTTCAAGCAACGCTATCTGGTGGGAAGCCTGCTCTACCAGCCATTGATCAGTGAAAACCTGTCCAGCTGGAGCATGGACGGTTTGATCATCGATATCTTCCCGCCGGGAACAGACGGTATGCAGACGGTCGTGGTGCAGGATGCGGAACCCATCAGTGCCTCCGACCGGAAGTTTATCAAGCTTTCGGTCACCGGTCCTGACGACGAGCCGCTACCGTAATTCGGGCATTGGCATGTCAACCAAAAGGAAAAGGCCGCCCGGAACCGGGCGGCCTTTTCTGTGGTGTGTGTTGTGTTGTGTTCTGGGGGGAACTGATTTTCGTCTGGCCTTATGCGGGGCCTTCGCCATCCGCGACCGGCTCTGTTTCGGACTTCTTGGCAGGAATGTAGAAGGAGGTGACTACCGAGACCGCGAGGATGACGGTGATGACTGCCAGGGAGATGCCGATCGGCACCTTGTAGAAGTCCACGATAAGCATCTTCACACCCACGAAGGCGAGGATGGCTGAGAGGCCGTAGTGCAGCATGTGGAACCGGTCCATCACACCAGAGAGTGCGAAGTACAGGGAGCGCAAGCCGAGAATGGCGAACACGTTCGAGGTAAAGACAATGAACGGATCACGAGAGACCGCTAGAACCGCTGGGATGGAATCCACGGCAAAGACCAGGTCACTCCATTCCACGAAGATCAACACGACGAAGAGGGGGGTCACCAGGAGTTTGCCGCCCTGGCGGACAAAGAAGTCCTGGCCATGGGTGGTTTCACTCACCGGCAACAGACGTCGGGTCAGGCGCAGTACGGGGTTGGTCGCGGGATCGATCTCCACGTCCTTGGACATCCACATTTTCACGCCGCTCACGATCAGGATCACGCCGAAGATGTAGAGGATCCAATGGAAGCGTTCGATCAAAGCCACGCCTGCAAAGATGAACACGGCCCGCATGACCAAGGCACCCAGGATGCCCCAGAACAGCACGCGGTGCTGGTAGAGCTGGGGAACCTTGAAGTACGCGAAGAGAAGGGCAAAGACGAAGACGTTGTCCACGCTTAGCGACTTCTCAAGCACATAGCCGGAGAGGAACTCCAGCGAGGCCTGCTGTTGCAGCCCCTCCGGGTAGGCCCCTACGAAGCCCGTCGCAATGCCCAGACTAAAGAGCAATGCAAGGGCCACCCAGATGGCGGTCCAGGTTAAGGCTTCCTTGACCTTGACCACGTGCGCCTTCCGGTGGAAGACGCCGAGATCCAGGGCAAGCATGCCCAGAACGAATGCTGAAAAGATGAACCACCAAATGGGAGTCATGAGTATTAGGGAGGAGACGCTAGAGCGGGTTTGTTAGGTTGGATGTGAATGAAGTTATTCGTCGTTGTTCCGGCCAAAGAGCAGCGGAGCGATGTGCCAGAGCAAGTAGGCCAGAGAGGTGATGAAGGCGGCCACATAGGTCCAGGCAGCGGCTCTGAGCACGCGGCTCACGCCCTTGCCTTCGTCAGAACCTTCCACCATGCCCATGTCTGCGAGCACCAGCTTGGCACGACGGGAGGCGTCAAATTCCACGGGTAGAGTGACCAGGTTGAAGAGCATGATCACACCCCAGGCGAGGCCCATGATCATGGCACCCGTGTAGGCGCTCATGATACCAGTGAAGATACCGATCAGCGGCAGCCACATCACGATCTGGCTGGCAAAGTTCGTCACGCCCACCGCGGCCATGCGCCAGTGCAGGGGAGCGTAGGCCACCTTGTGCTGGATGGCGTGACCCGCTTCATGGGCGGCGACGCCCAGTGAAGACAACGAGTTGCCGTAGTAGTTCGCGTTGGAAAGCACCAGACGCTTGTTGGTGGGATCATAGTGGTCGCCTAGCATCTCGTCGTGGGGCACGATTTCCACATCGTGGATGCCGGACTCACGCAAGATCTGAGCAGCCGCCTGAGCTCCGGTGACACCGGAACGGGCGGGCACCTGAAGGTAGCGGTTGTAGACGCTTTTCACCCGCCACTGCGCCCACAGGGACAGCAGCAGAGTGCCGACAAAGAGTAGAATGGCAGGTAACATAATCAGGAGTTTCTATGGGGTATCGGGTTGAATTGGGGGAAAGAGTGGGGTCTTTTTTTAGGTGGGGTTTTGGTTTTGGGGGTTGCATGCTTCACCTTGGGGGAAGGTGGGCATGCAGGATTAGAGCACGAAGATGAAACTTTGTTTGATACTTAGTTTCTATATGATAGTTAGCTTAAAGCTAACGATCGTCCCATCCCGCAGACTTCATGGACTGGCTCAACTATCACCACTTGCGTTACTTCTGGTATACGGCCCGCGAGGGCAGCCTGCGCAAGGCTGCCGAAGAGTTGGGCGTCTCCCAACCGTCGATCAGCGCGCAAATCCATCAGCTTGAAGAGTCTCTGGGGGCTGCTCTCTTCCGCAAAAGCGGCAGGGGACAGGTGCTGACGGACACGGGCAAGGTGGTGTTTGACTACGCGGAGGAGATCTTCTCCCTGGGGCGGGACCTGCTGGGGGCCGTGCAGCATCGCGACGCCAAGCTGGCCCCGTTTCATGTGGGGCTGACCGATACGGTGCCCAAATCGGCCGCCAGCGAGATTCTGAAACCAGTCTTCTTCCTGCCGGAGCCGTCACGCATCGTCTGCCATGAGGGGAATCTGGGGGACCTGCTTCAGCGTCTCGCAGCGCACAAGCTGGATATCATCCTCGCAGATGAGCCCGCGCCCAGTAGCGCAAAGATCAAGGCGCACAATCACTCTCTTGGCTCCTGCGGAATTACTTTGTGTGCCCCGGCCAAGATCGCCTCCAAGCTCCGGCAGGGGTTTCCCAAATCGCTCCATGGGGCACCGGCCCTGCTGCCTACAGAGCACTCCGCCATGCGGCGACAAGTGGACAAATGGTTCGAGGAACGCGTCCTGCAGCCCAAGATCATCGCTGAGTTCGACGACCCGGCTTTCATGCAAGTGTTCGCGCTGGAGGCTCAGGGGTTCTTCCCACTGCCCTCGGTGGCCGTGGATTCGGCGGTGAAGCGTTACGGCTTTCAGGTCATTGCCGAGCTCGACGCCATCCAGAGCGAGTTTTTCGCAATTACTGGTGAGCGGAAGCTGCGACATCCTGCTACGATGGCCGTGACGCAAAATGCGCAACTGCGCCTTTTCGTCAGATCCTGACGGATCACGATTCAGCAACCCCACTTCCTCATCTACCATGCAAATCCACATCAGCCCGCGCAATCTGAAGCTCACGGCCGCCATTCACCAGTACACAGCGGAGAAGATCGAGGCCATTGAGAATCTCGGCGACATCATCGGCACCCATGTGGTGCTCATTCATGATGAAACGACGAAGCCCAAAGAGCGCTTCCGCGTAAAAGCCCACCTCGCCGTGGCAGGTCCGGACATCCATGCCGACGTGGCTGACGCTGATCTCTACGCCGCACTGGACAAGGCTTCCAGCGTGCTGGCCCGGCAGCTCCGCAAACGCAAGACCGCCCTCGTGGACAAGCGTCGCCAGACCAGCCAGAAAACCAAGGAGAAGGCCAAGAAGCAAGGTTGATGGCGGACGCCCGGTGCCGATACAAAGGCCTGGCGTTTTTTGACATTTTCATCGGTTGTGGGCGTTTAGTTCGCCCATGACCGTTGCACGTTTTCTCACACTCTTGTCAGTCTGTCTGCCCATGGGGGCAGGCATGGCTCACGGCCAGTCCTCTGCCAGTGCTGCCCCGGTCCCGCCGAATGTGGTCTTGATAGTGTCCGACGACCATCACTGGGGCGACTACGGGTTCATGGGGCATCAAGTGATCCAGACTCCGCATCTGGACCAGTTGGCAGCAGAGAGCCGGGTCTTCACGCGGGGGTATGTGCCCTCCAGCTTGTGCTGCCCGAGCCTGGCCACCATCATCTCTGGCCAGTACCCGCATCAGAATTTCATTACCAGCAACGATCCGCCCCTAGTGGATGGCAAGAAGCGGGCGGGAATCAAGGATCCCGCCTTTGTGGCTGGCAGGGAGCGCTTCAACCAGCACATGGACCAGCTCGCCACACTGCCGCGCCTGCTGCAACAAAAGGGGTATGTGAGTTTTCAAACCGGCAAATGGTGGCAGGGGAGCTTTGCCCGTGGAGGATTCACCCACGGCATGACCCGCGGGGATCGCCATGGTGATGACGGGCTCAAGATCGGACGCGAGGGCCTCCAGCCCATCTACGACTTCGTTAACCAAGCCGTGGCGGACAAGAAACCCTTCCTGGCATGGTACGCCCCGCTCCTGCCTCACGATCCCCATACACCACCGGATCGTCTGCTGGCCAAGTACAAGGACAAGACGCCTTCTATTCATGTGGCCCGCTACTGGGCCATGGTAGAGTGGTTTGATGAAACTTGTGGTGAGCTCATGGGCTTCCTGAAGGACAAGGGGCTCGCAGAAAACACCATCGTCATCTATGTGGCAGACAATGGCTGGATCCAGAATCCAGATGCACCCAAGTATGCCCCGCGCTCCAAACAGAGCCAGTATGACGGTGGGTTGCGCACGCCGATCATGGTGCGGTGGCCGCGCAAGGTGCAGCCGGGCAAAGAGACGGCACTGGCGAGCTCGGTGGACATCGCTCCGACGGTGCTCAAGGCGGTGGGCATGACGCCGCCGGCAGAGATGAGCGGCTTGAACCTGCTCGACCACGATGCCCTCGCGGCGAGGAAATCGATCACAGGGGAGATCTTCACTCACAACTCTGCGAATCTTGAGAAGCCGTCAGCAAGCCTCCGATGGCGTTGGATCATTGATGGGGGCTACAAGCTGATCATGCCGGATTCCCGCAACGAGCCCACAGAGAAGCCGGAACTGTACTTGATCGAGGCTGACCCTGGCGAACAGAACAACTTGGCGTCGGCGAAAGCGGCGGTGGTAGAGGCGCTTTCCAAGAAGCTCGATGCCTGGTGGGATCCGAGCAAGCCCTGATCATCGCTTCATCTGAATCCGAGCCATCCTTGCTTGACGTCTGGCACGATTGTCGTTTCAAACGGGAGACACATGGATGGCGCTTTCACTCTTCTCGATCTTCACGGCACTGAGGTGGAACCCTGGCTGGATGGCTTGGGGGAACTCCGCATCAGCGTGTTTCACGAGTATCCTTACTTGTACGATGGCACGCTGGAGTACGAGCGGGAGTACTTGATGACCTATGTCAACACCCCGGACAGCTTGGTGGTGCTGGTGCTGGACGATGCAAAGCAGGTCGTGGGAGCGACGACTTGTCTTCCGCTTAGAGACGAGGGACCTGAGTTTCAGGCTCCGTTTCTCTCGGCGGGCTATGAGGTGAATTCCGTCTGCTATTTCGGCGAGAGCATTCTGCTCCCGCAACTACGCGGTCAGGGTCTCGGGAAGGAGTTCTTCAAGCGACGCGAAGCCCACGCCAGAAAACTGGGGTGCAGATGGTCCGCCTTCTGCGCAGTGGATCGCATGGCTGATCATCCTTTGCGCCCTCCTGGCTACCGTGTTTTGGACGACTTCTGGGTGTCGCAGGGCTATCAGAAGCACCCTGAACTGCAGGCCACCTTTGTGTGGAAGGAGATCGGCGAAGAATCCGAGTCTCCCAAGACGCTCACTTTTTGGCTCAAAGATCTCTCATGAACATCGACCTCCGGACTTGGGATGTGGGAGCAGTCGTCAGCTCGCCGAAGGGCTGTGTGCAGCACATGGTGGAGATGGTCCAAGCTAGTTGGGCCAACGGGGCGGACGTCGTGCTGTTCCCAGAATACTCCTTGATGTCCCTGGAGAGGTTTGTGCCGGATCAGGACAAGCTAGCCGGGGTGGCGGCGCTCTTTTGGGAGACGCTTTGGCCTGAGCTTCAGTTGCTCCTGTCCGCTCCCGGAAAGGCGGTCGTGTTTGGCACCGCGCCGTGGATTGCCGAAGACGGGTCCATGCGCAACCGGGCTCCCATCCTCTGTGAAGGGACGCCGACCTATCAGGACAAGATCTTCCTCACGCCTTGGGAGACGGGGTTCACCGGCGGCAGGGAGGTCCGGCTTTTCACGCTGCAGGGCATCACGTTCGCCGTCGTCATCTGTTTGGATATTGAGATCCCGGAACTCTCCGCCGCCCTCCGTGGGAAGGGGGTGGATGCGATCCTCGTGCCCAGTGCTACGGAAAGCCTCATGGGCGTGGACCGGATCGGGCGTTGTGCCTCGGCACGAGCGATCGAGTTAGGCTGCTATGTCGGCATCGCTCACCTGGTGGGCAAGACAGTCTCTGAACTGGTGGACGACAATGTGGGCCGCCTGGGCTGGTTCGCGCCTGCCCAACTGCCGTTTGCCAATCTGGACCGGGAACACTGCACCCCGGTGTTTCATGAGGGCTTTGAGCATCTCCGGGTTCATCTCGACAAACGATTGCTCGAGAAAATGAGGGCCCGCCGGCTGGAGACAAATCCCGCACTTCTCACCATGGATGGCGGCGTGGAGCTGAGAATTGTACGGCCAGCTTAACCGCTGAGCCCGAACCCGCAGGAAAATGAAATGGGGGCACAAGGTCCCCACATCATCCCGTTCCTGCCATGAAAGCTCTACTGGAAGAATTCAAGGCCTTCGTCATGAAGGGCAACGTGATCGATCTCGCCGTGGGCGTGTTGATCGGCACCGCCTTTGGTGAGGTGGTAAAGAAGTTCACTGAAGGCATCATCAATCCGTTGCTGGGTGCCTTTGGCGGCACGCCTCAGATCGGATTGCAGATCTGGGTGCTCAATGTCGGGCTGGTTCTCTCCGCCCTGATGGGATTCCTCATCACGGCGGCGATTCTCTTTTTCATCTTCGTGAAACCCATGAACAAGCTCCGGGATGCCACCATGAAAAAGGCGGAGACCAGCGCGGTGCCACCACCGATGCCGGAGGACATCAAACTGCTCATGGAAATCAGGGACCTGCTGAAAGGCCAGGCTAACCCTGCGGAACCGGCTACGGGGAAGCTCGCGGCAGGCCCAGAAGGAGTCTGAGTACGAGTTTTCGTAGATAGCTTTGGCGGTCAAGTTCGTTACCATGCCCTCATGACCGCACGAAAGTTCCTCCCGATCTTGGGGTTGCTGGTGCTCGGTGCGCTGGTGACGGCCTCTCCGGCCGCTGCCGCCACCAAGCAGCCCAACATCCTTTTCATCTTCTCAGACGACCATGCCTATCAGGCCATCAGCGCCTACAAGGACAGCCGCAAGCTGATCGAGACCCCGGGCTTGGATCGCATCGCCAAGGAAGGCATGCTCTTCCAGCGCTGTGTGGTGCCCAACTCCATCTGTGGCCCGAGCCGGGCGGTGGTGCTGACCGGCAAGTACAATCACCTCAACGGGTTCCTCAACAACAGCAACTCCGTCTTTGACGGCAGTCAGCAGACCTTCCCAAAGCTGCTTCAGGGGGCCGGGTATCAGACGGCCATTGTGGGCAAGTGGCACCTCATGTCGGACCCCACGGGATTCGACTACTGGCAGATCCTGCCAGGCCAGGGCATCTACTACAACCCGCCCATGAATGACAACGGCAAGCCCGTGAAGCACGAAGGCTATGTGACGGACATCATCACGGACCTCACGCTCGACTGGCTGAAGAATCGGGACAAGAACAAGCCCTTCCTCATGATGTGCCAGCACAAGGCACCGCATCGCGAGTGGGAGCCGGCACTGCGCCATCTGGGCCATGATGGAGACCGCAAGTATCCAGAGCCTGAGACCTTGTTCGATGACTATGAAAATCGCGGTGTGGCGGAGCGCGACCAGGACATGACCCTGGAGAAAACCTTCACCCAGCGCGACGCGAAGTTCGCCACCCCCGCGACCCTCAACCCGGAACAGAAGGCCCAGTGGGACGCCTACTACGGCCCCCGGAATGCGGAGTTCGAGAAGTCAAAACCCACGGGCAAAGATCTCGTCCGCTGGCGTTACCAGCGCTACATGCACGACTATCTGGGCTGTGTAAAAGCCGTGGACGAAGGCGTGGCCAAGCTGCTGAAGTATCTGGATGACGAAGGGCTCGCGGAGAACACGATCGTCGTCTATTCCGCCGACCAGGGCTTCTACCTGGGTGAGCATGGCTGGTTTGACAAGCGCTGGATCTTTGAAGAATCCCTCCGGGCACCTCTCATGGTGCGCTGGCCAGGAGTGGCCAAGTCCGGTGTGGAGAATCAGAACATCGTGTCCAACCTGGACTTCGCCGAGACTTTCCTGGAAGCCGCCGGGGTGCCCGTTCCCGCAGACATGCAAGGCAAGAGCCTGGTGCCGCTGCTCAAGGGGGAGACACCCAGCGATTGGCGGAAGAGCTTCTACTACCACTACTACGAGTTTCCTGTGCCGCACCGGGTGCGACCGCACTACGGTGTCGTGACGGACCAGTACAAACTCGTGCATTTCTACGCCCCGGATGTGGACTACTGGGAGCTCTTTGACCGCAAGGCGGATCCCCAGGAGTTGAAGAGCTTCTACGGGAACCCGGACTACACGAAGATCACGGAGGACTTGAAAGTGGAGCTGACCCGCCTGCGCACGGAACTGAAGGTGCCGGAGAAAGAGGAGCCGTGGTTCTACGGCGGCCGGAAGCCCGGCCAGGGACCGCGAGGTCAGGGGCAAGGGCAGGGGAAAAGGAAACTACAGCAGGCGGCAGAGCCTTCCGCTCCTGCGAAGTAGGTGGCAGCCTAAAGTAGTCCAGAGCTTT
>NZ_BATR01000123.1 GCF_000739655.1 Verrucomicrobium sp. BvORR106
AGTTGCTCAGTTCGCCGAACGATGGCGGCTCGAAGCTGCGGCCGGCGTTGAAGAACACCTGAGCGCTGTCAGACAGCTCATAGAGGAGACCCACCTTCGGGCTGTAGCCCCACCAGTCCTGCACATCGCTGTTGTCAGGGTTCGTGGCACTAACAGGGAAGCGGTCTTCATTGTCACGACGGGCATAACTGATCTGGCCACCCACGGAGACGGCAAAGCGATCCGTAAGGTAGAACAGGTCTTCCAGATAGAAGTCCACATTCGTGGCCTGCTGATAGCTGTCCGCGAACTTCGCCCCGCGCTTGCCCAGCACGTTGGCAAAGCGGACGTCGTCCACGAGGCCGAAGGTCGGGGTGATGCCAGCGATGAACTGATTCTTGTGACCCGCGAGGTCGGCCTTGCTCAGGTAGTTCAGATCAAAGCCGAAGTCGTGGCTGATCTGATCAATCACAAACAGGATCGGGTGGTCCAGGTCCTTGTACGCATAGAAGCTGGAGAAGGACAGGTGCTGATCATCCCCCAGATTCCATGTGGTACGGTTGGCGATGCGGAACAGTTCAAAGTTGCGCTGCCAGTCGCTGTCAATGTAGTCGAACTGCTTGGCAAACGGGCTGCGCTGGGCGCGGTCCGGATTGTTGCGAAGCTGCTCCTTGGTCAGGTTGCCCGGGAGTTCCGAGTCGGTGTGCACATAGGTCAGGTAGAAGCGGGTCTCCACGTCTTCGGAGAACTTGAAGCCCACGTTGCTGAAGAAGCGCTGGGTGTTCTGGTCGCTGTGGTCGCGGAAGCCTTCAGTCGAGAAGTGCGTGACTGTCGCATAGTAGTCCAGATTCCCCAGCACATCCGCAGCGCTCAACTGGCCGCGGAAGGTGTTGAAGCTCCCGTACTCGAACCGGCCTTGGAAAGCTGGTGCGGTGTAGCCGGTGGGTGAGACAAAGTTCACTACACCGCCCAGCGTGGTGGAGCCGTAACGCAGGGCATTGGCGCCGCGGTACACTTCGATGTAATCAGCCGCCAGCGGTTCAATCGACTGCATGTCGAATCCGCCGTCCGCCAGGTTGATGGGAATGCCATCTTGCAGCACCTTGATGCCGCGCCCGTGGAAGGTACGCTGAATGCCGGAACCGCGGATGGAGATGCGGGCCTCTTCCGCGCCAAATCGGGGTTGTGTGTACACCCCCGTGGCGAAGTCGAGCGCGTCTTTCAGGGTGACGGCGCGGCCTTTCTTGTAGTCTTCGGCGTTGACCACGCCAGTGCCGCCAGTCACCAGGGCGAGTTCTTGCTCGGCTTGGGCGATGGTGGGCACAGTGAGAGATTCGGGTGTGGCGGTCACCGTGACGGTCGGGAGCTCCGTCGTGGTGGGGACGCTGGTCGCGGGCGTTTGCCCGTGACTGAGCTGGGAGGGGAGCACGCCTGCCAGTAGGAGCAGCAGGGATTGAGTGTGTTTCATGTGTTGTTGGTTGTGATTTGACGATGAATGGCGAAAATAGAGGCGGCGAACCGGCCTTGTATGTCGGAAGCAATTCTGGGCATGCGCAGTCCGCTGACGGCCCGCCCCCTCTGCCAATACCGGTGGCAGAGGGGGACGTGCCGCGTATCTCAGGTACTCTGCTCAGGACCTGAAAGTGGGGGCGGGGGAGAGAGGGAAAAGGAAAGAGGGGCAAGGGATAAGGCGAACTCCTCGGAGCTCGGAAGACGGCACGCGAATGGCCCTCCTCGATTTAGTGCACTCACGGCATCCGGCCATGAGGTTCCCTGTTGCGACTTTTCCTGCGATGTGGCTCTCGTACGGCCTGCGCCATTACTCAACGAGGGTCCGAAGAATCAGATTCCCTTGGAAGAGCGGTCAGGCTGTCATGAAGACAGCGCAGACGGGAGTTGGCGCAATGCGGCGGACGAGGCCAAGATCGCCTCTCTCTCTTACGCGAGAATCTGGGGAGGCGGAAGCTGGGGCGCGTCATGACGCCCGGCAGTGAAGTTATTGAACCATTCTGCCTGGGGCAGGCTGGCGATCTCGTGAGCCTGAGGCATGGCCACCGGGCTCATGGGAACAAATTCTTTGAGCTTGGCCAGCTCTGATTTGACGGGTGACTTGGAGCTGCTGGACGTGGAGGTGGGGGCCTTCTCCTCTGCCACGGCGGCTTCCTTGACCATCGAACAAAGGCGGCAGGGGTGGTCCCCGTCGAACGTTGTCTTCACAGCTTCCGTCAGGCCTTGTTCGGCCGTGCGGGTCGCAATCATGCCGCTCCACGCAGCCACCTGCAGCACCAAAAGATCGCCACCCGCGAGACGCAGGGAGGCGATGGCAATCAGTATCCAGGCAAGAGCGCGAGGCATGTGCAGGGTGCGGTCTGCTGTTTAGACCGCAAAGACAACGGTGTGGCAAGCCGAATCCTTCAAGTGCGACGTTTTTTCCAGTGGGATTGCAACGAGAGGCAAGGCGGCCGCGTTCATCACGGTGACTTTGGAGTCGGCAGGAAATCTTGCTTGGGCTCAGTGGAATACCCCATGGAAACTCCCTTTGCTGGCAGCATCGTTGGATCCTGGCACTTTGTGCGCTCCAGTCATCCTGGATACGATGGAAAAACCATCTACCACTTTACTGGAGATGGTCTGAGCTACTGGGAGTTCAATGACGGAAGGGGGCGGATGATGGAGGTGGCTCCCTACAAGTTTGAGAATGGGCAAATGTTCTTTGGTAGGCAGGGTGGATGGTCTCAGGGCAGACCGGTGGTTCAGGAGGGCGACGGAACCTCACGCCTGGCCAGCGCGTCCGGTAACCATTTCTGGTGGATGGTGCGGCTTCAATCGCCCGAGCCCTATTCGCAAGCGTTTGTGAATGACGAGGGAGAATTTAGGCGACTGGATATCCTGGCGTAGACGGTGTGATCCGAGCCGGGCTCGCAACGGACGGCTGTGACACGCTGGATTGCCATTGTGGAGTCCAGCTGTTGATGGAAAAATAGTCGCATGGTCGATCCCGTCGTGCTGATCAATGACTATGATCCGGTGTGCCATTTGTCGTGGTCTCCTGCGGCGGGCTATGTGGCGGCAGGGACTCCATCGGGAAGGATCCTGGTCTGGGCGAGGGAGGAGGGCTCGGACCTGAAATTTCGAACGGTGTTGGATCAGAAGGACGCTCCGGCCTTGGGATTGGTGGGTAAGGTCCCTGTGTCAGTGGCGGTGAATGACTCGGCGTTGTTCGCCAGCTATGAAGACCAGGTGTGGCGTCGTGATTTGTCGCCGAGGGGAGAGTGGCACGAGTTCGCCCTCTCCGGTGGTGTATTGAGTCTGTCACCTCAGGGAAGAAGATTGCTGATTGGCCACAAGGATGCGGTGGACGCCAACTCTCGAGAGGGGGTGACCGGGAGGAAGCACAAGAAGCTGTGGGAAGATGCAAAGGTCACGGCCGTCGCCATGGTGGATGATCGCCTGGCCATGATCGCAAGGCATGAGGATGAGGACTACCTCTCCATCAATCCCTACGGGCACTACGAGCACACCGGCGGATCCTCCACGCGGTGGATCTCCTGGCTGGATACGTTGTCTCTCGAAAGCGGCGGCGATGACGCAGCGTATGAAAAAATGGATGGCACCGGGTCCTTGGTAGCCTACGCCGAAGTGCTGAGCAGTCTGGATCGCAACCGTCTGTTTGGCCGGGAGCGTGTCGCTGTATCGGCGCGCAAGGGGGTGGCCAGTAGTCAGAACGAGGCTTCGCACATTCGAGTCTGGTACAAGCGTTGGGGCTGGAAGTGGACCCAGCACGAAGTGAATCTATGCGGTGAGGCCATGTCGTTGTCCCGGGATTCAGCAGGTGCACGATTGGCGGTGCTACGTGATGGCGTGTGTGAGGTATGGGACACGGAGGCCATGCGTTGCATGCAAACGTGGCGGGCGGATCCTGATTCAAGGTCAGGGGCGAGCCCGGTCAGTCAGGCACAGCAGAATCGTTTCGTCTCTCTGGCAATCTCCTCTGAGGGCAGACGGGTCGTGCTGGCAGATCGTCGTGGCAAGGTCGCGATCTACTCAGTGGATGCTTGAGCACGCTGGGAGGCAAGGAGGCTGGCAGCAGTCGTTAGCTTTGAACCACCTAGGGGCGTGCTTTGACGCAGAGACGGTCCACGGCAGCCTTGGTCGTCGGGTCCGCAGCCTTTTCGTCGGCGCTTGTGAGCCAGTACTTCGTTTCCAGCAAGTCTCCCAGGTGGTGATGCGCAATGGCCAGGTGGCTCGCGCAGATGGCTTGCTCCGCCTTGGTCAGGTGTTCCAGTTCCGCCACCGGTTCCAAGAGCGCCAGACCTTCGGGAATGCAGCCGTCTTGGATCAAGAGACAGCCCATGGTCATCTGGAGTTTTGCGGACTTGGGAAATAACGCGTGGGCTTGGGAGCAGAGGCGCAAGGCGCGATGACGGAGCCCAGGCGCATGGTGAAAGACCGGAATGGAGGCGATCGTGTCGAGGAGCCGGGCCCGTTCTCCGGGCGCAAAATCGACGGTGTGGAGCAGCCGTTTGCAGTGCCAGACGACGGAATCGTAGTCGCCACTCGCCTCGTCCAGATGGACTTCAAGAAAGCGCCGCCAGATGGCAGGAGGCATGTGGGTGAGAATTGGGGAGTCTTGTTTCTGGAAGGCCGGGTCATAGGCCTGGACGGACCTCACGTAGCGGTCCACCATCAAGTCCGGCACGTCGGCAAAGCGGCCCCAGAGCAGCGCCAGCAGCAGGTTTCCATCTGAGTAGAACACAGGCTCGTGCTTGGACTCGCCATGGATCTCCACGGGCATGAGGTTCAGCACGGTCACCAGCAACTGCGCATAGGGCAGGCAAAGGATGGGCACTGTCCACAAAGGAAGCACGGGGTACGCGGTGTGCAGAGCATCCCGCGCCGTCATCATGACGGCCAGTAGGGAAATATCCATGGCCACTGCCGCCAGAATACAGGTGGACCAGCGCCAGGTCAGGCCCAACTGGGAGGGCATATGCAGCGTGGCCTGACTGAAGAGCGGGGCGGGCGTCCACTCAACCCACGTCCGGCCGATCCGGTGGCTCCACCACACCTCGCCGATGCCAATGGTCACGGTGCGAGGCGCATACCCCACCAGCCGCGCCGCAATGCCCCGTACCACTTCATGAAACACCCTCGACACCACAAGCCACACGTAGAAGGTGACCAGAAGCCCAAGGAGGTACAGCGGCAGGTAGGTCACGTTGGGCAGAGAGGGAAGAGGGAAAAGGGAAGAGGGGTAAGGGTTTTGTGCGCTTGGGGAGGGCGAGTGGAGATGGCGTGGTGAGGTGTCTCTTATCGACTGAGGTACGCCCGCCATCCACCGTAGGAGGTGATGTCTGTGGCATCTGCCAGCACATACGGTTCGCACATGAAGCCCTTGACCCAGGTGCCGTCGGCGAGCTCCAGATTGCCAATGGTCATGGGAGCGGGAACTCCGGCAGTGAATCGGCCAAAGGCCTCGGCAGACAGCGTGTACACCTCGATCTCGATGGCGGTGCCTCCTTCTTTGACCCGTTCCAGCCCTGGCTTGGGAGGGGTCGTGTTGGCCAGAGCATAGAGTTTGTAGGAGGTGGCCGTGGTGGTGCCCTGTTGCAGGGTGGCCCCCAGCTGGACCAGTTGCCCGTGTAGCGGTTGGCCGTGCAGGTGAGCTCCAACGACCGCGAGAGCAACAGGGCCTTCGGGTGACGCCATGCGCTTGGGCAGGGGTTCGCCAAGGAAACGAGCGGCGAGATCCAAGAGGCTGTCATCGGCAAACGCCGGAGCCACCAGGTTCAAGCCAAAACCTACTCCGTGGCTCCAACGACCTGCGGGGACGGCGACCGCCGCCAGATCGAGCAGGTTGACGAAGTTGTTGTAGGTGCCCAGCCTGCTGTTGAGCTCCACGGGATTCGCCTGGACTTCGTCGATGGTGTACACGCTGGGGACGGTGGGAACGACCAGGAAGTCCACCTTGGCGAAGACTTCATCACTGATGCGCCTCAACTCGGCGAGTCTAATGGCGGAAGTGTAGACTGCGCTCGCTTTGAGGTCACGACCTCCCAGAATGATCTTCGATACGGTCGGATCCGCCTCCGCATGATGCTCCTCCAGCCACTGGCCGACGGCGGCGTAGCGCTCTGCCACCCACGGGCCTTGGTAGAGCAGCGCGGCGGCTTCGGCAAAGGGGGCGTAGTCGATCTCAATTTTTGTGCCGCCCAAGGTGGTCAGCTTGTCGCAGGCTGCTGCGTAGAGTGCGGCGGCTTCACTGTCGCCAAAGAACTGCAACTGCTCGGGCCGCGGCACGGCAAAGGTAAAGGCTCCCTGACCCCGGCCATCACGAACGGAGTGCCACGGGCGGGACATGGGGTCCAGGGGATCGTAGTGACGCGCATGAGGCGCGAGGTCGCGCAGCTCGGCCACCGTTTTGGCCATGAGGGTGATGCAGTCCAGCGAGCGACAGGCGGGAACGGCATTTCGGGTGCTGAGCACACCCTTGGTCGGCTTGTATCCCACAATCCCATTCAGGATGCAGGGCACGCGCCCTGAGCCTGCCGTATCGGTGCCCAGGGCAAAGTCCACCTGCCCGCTGGCCACCGCCACGGCAGAGCCGGAGCTGGAGCCTCCGGAGATGTAGTCAGGGTTCAGGACATTACGGCAAAGACCGAAGGGGGAGCGTGTGCCCACCAGGCCTGTGGCGAACTGGTCCAGCGTGGTCTTGCCCGCCACGACCGCACCGGCGGCACGCAGGGAAGCAACGACCGGATTGTCCTCTGTGGGTTGGTATCGATAGGCGGGACACCCTGCGGTGGTGGGCAGGGGTAGGGCGTCGATGTTGTCCTTTACGGCAAAGAGCTTGCCCACGAGTGGGCCCGTGGCAGCTGCCAGTTCCGTCGCGAAGGCTTCAGGAGACACCACGTCGATCCAGACGGGGCCGTTGCGTTCTGCGTAGAGGGTGGCATGGCGGTCAGCGGGGGAGTCAGGCACGGGGTGGTAAAGGGTGAGAGGTAGAGGTAAGCAGTGGTCAGGAAATGAATCCGGTTATTCAAGCATGTCGCGTGCCTGTTTGGCCGGTGGTTGTAGTAATTTTGGGAGGCTGCCGCATCAGGCGGCGGTGTCCACCACGATCAGAGCCTGACCGGACTGGACCTGCTTGCCCGCCGCCACGCGAATCTCCCGGACCCGGCCGGAAGCGGGGCTGACGATCTCGGCTTCCATCTTCATCGCTTCCACGATGACGACAGCCTGACCCTCTTTGACCTCCTGTCCGGGCTCCACGAGCACTTTCCAGAGGTTCCCAGTGAGCGGGGTGCGCACCAGTTCGCACCCTTCAGGGGCCAGCTCATCTTCCACCGGTGGCGGCTCCGCCTCGGGTTCAGAGGCGGCCACATTTTGCCCTGCCGCAGCCCAACGCTCGCGCTCCTCCTGAAACGCCTGCCGTTGAGTGATGCGGAAATCGGCGATGGATTCGGCGTTCTCTTCCAGGAAGCCGAGGTAGTCGCCCAGCTTGAAAGTGGTTTCCTCAATCTTGAGCTGGAATCGACCCAGGGGGAAATCTTCGCGAAGCTTCAAGAGTTCCTCTGCGCTCACCGGATAGAAGCGAATCTGGTCGAAGAAACGCAGCAGCCACGGCTTCCCACCGGTGAAGTCCTGCGTCTGACGCCAGGCGTTCCACATTTGAATGGTACGGCCGACGAACTGGTACCCGCCGGGTCCCTCCATGCCATAGACGCACATGTAAGCGCCCCCGATGCCCACAGCGTTCTCCGGTGTCCAGGTGCGGGCGGGATTGTACTTGGTCGTCACGAGCCGGTGCCGGGGGTCCAGCGGGGTGGCCACTGGGGCGCCCAGATACACGTCTCCCAGTCCCATGACCATGTAGCTGGCATCAAAGACGATGCGCTGCACTTCCTCGATGCTCTCCAGTCCATTAATGCGGCGGATGAACTCGATGTTGCTCGGGCACCAGGGTGCATCAGGACGCACGGACTGCATGTACTTCTCAATGGCGAGCCGGGTGGCCGGATCGTCCCAGGAGAGGGGCAGGTATACAATCCGCGAGGGCACCTCGAAATCACGCAAGTCGCCCAGCTCATCTTCCGCCCGGGCCAGCAACTCGAGAAGCTGGGGCCGGGGCATGACCCGGTTGTCATAGTGGAACTGGAGGGAGCGGATGCCGGGTGTCAGGTCAATCAGGCCCGGCAGGTGTTGTTTCCTGACCCACTCCATGAGGGCGTGAACCCGGGCGCGCAGGGTGATGTCCAGCACGAGGGGGCCGTATTCCACGAGCAGGTACTTGTCTCCAGCGGCCCGGTAGCGCACCTCCACCTGGGTGTCGGTGGCAGGGCGTAGGGCCGCGACGGGGCTCTCAAGATCCGCCACCACCACGGGGCCGGGGATTTCTGCGGCGGCGGCATAGGTCAGGGATTCCAGCCCGGTGTCCGTGGCGCGTTCGGCGGCCTCCGCCTCCGCCAGTGTGACGGGGAGGAACTTCAAAGTGTCGCCGGGACGGAGCTGTCCCATCATCCAGCGGTCGGCACGAATGATCACCGCCGGGCAGACGAAGCCACCGCAACTGGGACCGTCTGGCCCGAGGATGATCGGCATGTCGCCCGTGTAGTCGATCGCGCCAATCGCGTAGGCGTTGTCGTGAATGTTGGATGGGTGCAGACCGGCCTCTCCGCCATCCGTGCGGGCCCAGCGGGGCTTGGGGCCAATGAGGCGGATGCCGGTGGGGTTGGAGTTGTAGTGCACCTTCCACGCCGTGGCGAAGAAGGTCTCAATGTCCTCGTTCGTGAAGAAATCAGGTGCCCCGTGTGGACCGTAGGTCACGCGGATGACCCACTCGTTCTTCCAGCTCGGAGCGGTGACGCTTGTTGCGGCCGGGGCCACGCCTGTCTCTACGGCCGCCCCCAGGTGAATGATGTCCCCCGCGCGCAGAGCGCGACCTGCGTGGCCGCCGAAGCCGCCCAAGGTGAAGGTGGAGCGACTGCCGAGATACACCGGGACATCCAGGCCGCCGCTCACGGCCATGTAGGCGCGCACGCCCGTGTCGCCCAGACGACCTGTTTTCAAGATGCCACCGGCGGGGATGGCGATGGCCGTGTCCATCGGCACCGCTTCGCCGTTCAGGGTTGGTTTCATGCGGGCCCCAGTGAGCGCCACGGTGCAGGCCTGCTGGAACTTCAGCGTGGGGCCGGCCATGGTTATTTCCAAACCCGCGGCATGATCGTCGTTGCCCACGAGGCGGTTTGCCAGACGGAAGGAGACATCGTCCATGGGGCCGGATGGCGGCACGCCAATGTCCCAGTACCCCAAGCGACCGGGGAAGTCCTGGACCGTGGTCACGGCACCGGGCTCCAGCACCTCCATGGTGTGAGGCTGCCAGGCAAATTCCGAAAGCATGCGGGTGGTCGCGTGGCCCGCGAGGAAGGGGGCGTGCTGCAGGACGGACAGCAGGTAGCTGCGGTTGGTCTCAATGCCTGCCAGAGTCGTGCCCTCCAAGGCGCTGCTCAGGGCTGCCACGGCCTGCTCGCGATCCTCGGCATGCACAATGACCTTGGCTACGAGCGGGTCATAGAATGGGGAGACGGTGACCCCTTGGGTCACCCAAGTTTCCACACGGGCCTCTGGCGGCCACGCTGCGGCGGTGAGCATGCCGCTGCTGGGCTGGAAGTTGCGGGCAGGATCTTCCGCATAGACACGTGCCTGGATGCTGTGTCCCCGGGAAACGGGCAGCGTCTCAGGCCAGAAGCCCAGATCCCCCGCGGCCAGGCGCACCATCCACTCCACGAGATCGATGCCCAGCACTTCCTCGGTCACCCCATGCTCCACCTGGAGGCGGGTGTTGACCTCGAGGAAATAGAACTTCCGGCTGTCCGCATCGTAGACGAATTCGACCGTGCCAGCGGAGCGGTAGTTCACCGCCTTGCCCAGCCGCTCCGCGCAGGCGAGCAGCTCGGCCCGTCCCTCCGCAGAAAGATGCGGGGCAGGGGTCTCTTCGATGACCTTCTGATTGCGGCGCTGCACCGAGCAGTCGCGTTCGCCCAGGGCGAGGATGCGTCCTTCGCCATCGCCAAAGATTTGCACCTCAATGTGCCGGGCGTGGCGGACGAACTTCTCCAGGAACAGGCCGCTGTCCTTGAAGTTGGCCATGCTCAGGCGCTGTACCGATTCAAACTGGGCCCGTAGATCCGAGTCGTTCTCGCAGACCCGCATGCCAATCCCACCCCCACCGGCGGTGCTTTTGAGCATGACGGGGTAGCCGATGCCTTGGGCCTTCTCCACCGCCTCATCCACGGTGGCGAGGAGCCCGGTTCCGGGAAGCAACGGTACGCCCGACTCCATGGCGATCTCACGCGCGGTGTGCTTGAGGCCGAACTTGACCATCTGCTCCGGCGTGGGTCCCACGAAGGCAATTCCCGCCGCTTCACAGGCGCGTGCAAAGTCTGGATTCTCACTGAGGAATCCGTAGCCTGGGTGAATGGCCGTGGCTCCGGTGGCCTTTGCGGCTGCCAAGACTTTTTCGGTATCCAGGTAGCTCTCTTTTGGGGAAGGTGGGCCGATGAGAACCGCCTCGTCTGCGGCATCCACATGAAGTGACGCCTTGTCTGCCTCGGAGTAAACCGCTACAGATCCATAGCCTAGACGTTTAAGAGTGCGCGAGACTCGGCATGAGATGGCACCGCGATTGGCGATGAGGACCTTGGGCGTGGAAGACATGGGAAGGATGAGAGTGAGTGCTGGGAGATGCTTCAGCCGCCTAAAGGCGGTACTCCAACTCGCTTCGTTGGGAGTCTGGGGGTGGAGTGGAGGGGATGCCGTTCTGGATCGAGCTTCTTGCCGCTTGGGTTTCGCAGCAGGGCTGGAGTACCGCCTTTTTAGGCGGCTCAGGATTTAGTCCCAGATGAGCAACCGGATGGGTGTCGGATTGTAAGCATTGCAGGGGTTGTTGAGCTGCGGGCAGTTGGAGATCAATGCGACCACATCCATCTCGGCTTTCATCTCCACGTACTTGCCCGCATCGGAAATGCCGTCTTCAAAGGTGAGCTTGCCTTCAGGCGTGACGGGCACGTTCATGAAGAAGTTCACATTGCTGGTGAGGTCTCGCTTGGAGTAGTCGTGGCCGTATTCCGCCATCTGGAGGAGGAAGGTGTCGCGACAGTTGTGCATGTAGCGCTTCTCGATGGCGTAGCGCACCATGTTGCTCTCTGCGGCGCAGGCACCACCGAGGGTGTCGTGACGGCCGCAGGTGTCGGCGGTGATCGTGAGCATGGGGTTCAGCTCGGTGGACAGCAGGGTGGATCCCGTGGTGAGGTAGATGGCACCCTGTTCACGGATGGTATCCACGGCGCTGTAGCGTTCGTCCGCGTTGGCAGCGTTGTAGAAGAGGATGTCCACGGCCTGGTTGCCCTCCAGATCCACGATGCGGAAGGTCTGTCCTTTTTTGATCTCATACATCCAGCCGTCACCAGCTTCGATGACTTGGTCGTAGGTTGCTTGCTCAGGATTGAGTGGGCTCAGGGTCAGGCTCATGGCGGGAACAGGGAAAAAGGGAGAGAGAAATGGGAAGGGGGCGGGCGCTTCGCGTTACATGAAATAACGGTCGGTGAGGATGAGGCCGCGGTCGTTCTCCGGGCGGAACTTGCGGACCACATCATCGGGGCCAGCAGGCTCAGAGGAGTACACCACCAGATGCACGGGCTTGGGATCGTAGGTGCCGCCTGGGGCGAGTGGGTGGGGACAGGTGTTCAGTACCATGAGCGTGTTCAGCTCCGCGCGCAGATCTACGTAGGTGCCGGCTTTGGCGTGACTCTCGTCAAAGTGAAGGCCGCCCACGTCATCGACGGTTACCTTGCTGAAGAAATTGGCATTCGGCACCAGGTCTTTGGCACCCAGGCCGTACTTGCCCAGCTCTACCAAGAAGCTGTCACGCCCGTTGCGATGGTACTTGTTGCGTTGCTCCTGGAAGGTGGCCTTGCCGTACTTGCGCTCCACCAGGGTGGCCGTGCTATGCCCGCAGATGGTGTCATGCCAGCCGCTGGTGTCATCGGTGACGGACACCAGAATCCGACCCATGTCCGAATACAAGGCACGCCCCGTGGTGAGATAGGCCACGTGTTGAGCCTTGAGCGTGTCAGACATGTTGTAGCGCTCCACCATCAGCTCAAAGTTGAAGAACAGGGCGGACACATTGGCTCCGCCTTGGGGATCGATGATGCGCAAGGTGCTGCCGCGTTTCAGCACATGGGACCAACTGGCACCGCCGAGCACAACCTCGCGGAAACGGACCTTGTCTTCAGGGATGTCAGGAGTGGGGGAGAACATAGGGAATGCGGAAGATGGAATTCGGAGTTCGGAATAGTGAAGGGGCTGCTCGTGGAGAGGGCTAGGACTCGGTCGGCGGCGCGGCGCGGCGGATCTTTTTGTGGGGCGCCGTGGTGGTGGATTCACCGGCCTCGTGAAGCGGTGGCAGCAGGGTGGTGCTGAGCTGGAGTTGGCCGTGACGGACGCCTTTCAGCGCGCTCATCTCCTCCTTGATCTCCCGCAGGATGCGGGCCGGGCCCTGCACGAGCATGATCTGCAGGCTCTGGTTGTCCTCAAGATGCACGAGCTGGATGGTCACGATCTCTCGCAGGTACTTGTGCTGGATGTCGGTCAGCGTGTTTTGCAGGTTCCGCTTCTGGTGATCATAGATCAGGCTGATCACGCCCATCATCACGGTGTCGCCCAGCTCACTGGCATAAGCCACGAGGTGATCTCGTACCAGGGCGGTCAGGCATTGGGAGCGGTTCGCGAAACCGCGGCCCGTCGCCATGCGGTCCAGCCCCTCCACGGCGCTGGCGGGCATGGAAACACTGAACCGGATAAGATTGGAACCTTGGCGCTTTGGCATGGGGTGATGGGTGTGAGGAATGTTCGTTTTCGTAACACGAAACATGCCAAGAGCCATGGGTGAGTCACGAGAGCGTGTTGTTTTTTCAAGCAAACTTCAGGCCAAGCCCCTGGCACAACCCCGACATTTCCTTTGCGCCCCTCCCCCTTTTCTTTATGTTCACGGTTCCCATGATGTCCCCTGAAGTCGAGAAACTGGTCAATGCCGGCAAGCTGTCGCGCGCCGATGGTGAAAAGCTTTCCAACCTCCCTGTGGGAGCGTTCTGCCAGCACAAGAGCTGGGGTGCCGGTTGCATCGCTGAGTGGGATTTGCTGGGAGACCGGGTGGTGATTGACTTCGAAGGCAAGCCGGGGCACCCGATGAAGCTCGGCTTTGCAGCGGGCTCGCTGGAGCCACTGGCAGCGGAGCACATCCTGGCCCGCCGAGTGGGCGATCTGCCAGCGCTGCAGACCATGGCCAAGGAGCGCCCGGCTGACCTCGTGACGCTGGCGCTGAAGAGCAGCGGCAAGACGATGTCCCTGGATGCGCTGGAAGGGCTCCTCATTCCCCGCATCATCAAGGAAGCCGATTACAAGTCCTGGTGGAGCGCCGCAAAGAAGGCCCTGAAGGACAAGCGCCACATTGTGGTGCCCGCCAAGCGCACGGAGCTTCTCGTGCTGCGCGACGAGGACGTGAGACATGGCAATGCCATGCTGGATGACCTGAGGAACGCTCGCGACCTCAGGGCAAAGCTGAATGCCTTGGCGCGCATCCAGAAGGATCTGGACCTCTTTGAGAACCATGCTGCAGATTTGATCCCCGTTTTCCAGGAGCTGGATATCACGGTGCGCAAGTCCTGGAAGCTGCAGTTGAAGGAAGCGCTGAACCTTCTGCTCTCCCGCGATGAACTGCTGGACTCTGCCAAAGGCGCAGCGCTGCCGGAAGGCTCCCTGACAGTGGAGCAACTCCTGCGTGACGCCAGACCTCAGCTGGCAGATGCCGTGAACGGTCTGCCCGTGGCGCTGCTGAGCCGCGTGTACAAGGCTTTCCCGGCTGCCTTCCCTGATCGGGCCTGGGTGCAGGAATCGCTTAATCACCTCACCAAGACGGGTGGGCGTGCCGTGGCCGAAATTGCGGCGGTGCTGGATGCAAATGATGAAATCGATCTGCTCGCGGACTTCTTGAAGAAGGCCGTGCGCAACCGTCAGCTCAGCACGGACCTCCTCATCTGGATGTGCAAGGAGCGTAAGGGTAAGGCTGAAGGCGTGTTCGACATGGACCTCGGCAACGCGATCATCAGCGCCCTTGAGGACGACCATATTGCTGGTGGCCCCAAGCGCACAGGTCGCCTGCACGACGCCTTCGCTGAAGATATCGGCCTCGTGGGTGAGATGGTGGGCGATGCGGATGCAGATGAACTGCGCCTGTTTGCCAAACGCATTCTCTCCAGCCCGGTGTTCGACGAATTGACCCGCCGTTCCCTCATGGGGCGCTTGATCAAGGCCCGGCCGGAGACTCAGGAACTGATGGACGACACCGGCAGCAATCAGGCTGCCGCCCTGGTCGTATCTTGGGAAAGTATGGAGAAACGCAAGGTCGAGCTTGAGGAGCTCGTGCGTGTGAAGATCCCGCAGAACAAGAAGGACATCCAGATTGCCCGTGAGTACGGCGATCTGCGTGAGAACTTTGAGTACAAGTCCGCCCGTCAGCACCAGGCCGTGTTGCTCCGCATGCAGTCCACGTATGAGCGTGAACTGCGTCGCGCCCGGGGTACAGACTTCGTGGGCGTCAGCACGGAAACGGTCGGCATTGGCATCATCGTGGACATTCAGGACGTCGCGACGGGCAAGACCGAGACCCAGACCATTCTGGGGGCATGGGATGGAGATCCAGACCAGAGCATCCTTTCCTACCTGTCCGAGATGGCCAAGGCTCTGATCGGCAAAAAAGTGGGCGATGAAGCCGAGTTGCCCACGGATACTCAAGGCACCCGCCGGGTGAAAGTCGTCGGCATCCGCCCCTTCCGCACGCACGCAGAGGCTGCACCGGTGGCAGGTTGACGCTTTTGAAGCATTCGCGGCCCCCGACTGGCATCTGCCGGTCGGGGGCTTTTTGTTGCATGATGGTGATGGGGTTGGGGGCTGCCGGACCGCTCCCGACGGGATTTGGCTTGGCTCCTGCTTCCTATGGACCGGAGCCCCGTCAGTTCACAGTCCATGCCCAGCTCCTCATGCAGAGTTCCTCCTCTAAGATCATCAGCACGGCGCAGGCACTGGCCGTGACCTTCAGCGGCATGAGAGAACTCGGGATTATGGACCGGGCTCTCTATGGCAGCATCTTGCAGCGTATTCTGGAGCAGCATCCGGAGTACTTGGGCGTCTGGACCGTTTGGGAACCCAATGCGTTGGACGGTCGCGATCACGAGTTTGCCCATGCTCCTGGGCACGATGGCACCGGGCGCTTCGTGCCGCTGTGGAACCGGGCAGGCGGCGTGGTGCATCTGGAGCCCAACGTGAACTATGATGTGCCGGGGCAGGGGGACTGGTACCTCGTGCCCACCCGGTGCGGCCGCGAGACGGTGATGGACCCCTACCAGTTCCCGGTGTCAGGCCGCAAGGAATTCATCACCAGCCAGGTGGCTCCGATCTTTCACCAAGGGCGCTGTGTTGGCGCGGCGGGAATCGACATCGAGGTGGATCGTCTGTTGCAACCTGAAGCGGAGGAGTTGGAGGAGAGTTTGCATCGCGGTTTTGTGCGTCTGGATGCAAGAGGCAGGATCGACCACCTGAGCGCGCGTACGCGGCAGTTGTTAAGCTCCTTTGTGGGGCGACGTTTGGTTCAGGAAATACCGGCCGGCATTCTCCGGCAGATCGCCAGGGTGCGTGGGCTGCCGGGCACGGCGGAGCTGGCCCCTCTGCGACGGGGCAGCGAGGCCCTGCGACTGAAGCATGCGCCGCATCCTGAATCAGGGCTTTCGCTGCTGATTGTGGAAGAGGATCTTGATGGGAGCTTGCAGACCCAGGGTGATACGCTGACTGCCCGCGAGCAGGAGGTGCTGGAGTGGATGCAGGAGGGCAAGAGCAACCCGGAGATCGGCGTGATCCTGGGCATCAGCACACACACCGTGAAGCGCCACGTGGAGCGGGTGCTGGCCAAGCTGGGAGTGGAGAATCGCGTTGCGGCCGCCCTGCATTCCCAATCCCAGCCGAAAAAGCGCGCGGCATAGGTCCACCGACCTATATCGGGATCGAGACGACTGCCGCACTGTCCGGCATGACTTCAACGACTCCCGCCGAACTCAAGGCCATCAAGGAAGACCTCATTGCCAAAGGGGTGAAATATTGCATCGGCGCCTATGTGGACATCCACGGTGTGCCCAAGGGCAAGGTGGTGCCGGTAAACCACTTTGAGAACTTTGCCCAAGGTTCAGAACTGTACACGGGCTATGCGCTGGATGGGCTGGGGCAGAGGCCGAATGATGATGAGCTCTCCAGTGTGCCGGATCTCAGTCGTGGCGTGCAACTGCCCTGGCAGCCGGAGGTCATGTGGTACCCGGCGGATCTGGCGTTTCACGGGCAGCCTTATGAAGTCAGCACGCGAGTGGCCTTTGGTCGCGTGCTGGAGCAGGCGCGCTCCATGGGATTCGGATTCAACCTGGGCATCGAGTGCGAAGTGTACTTCGTGAAGCAGGAAGAGGGGCGGTTGGTGGTGCCCAACCCGGACGACAACCTCATGAAGAGCTGTTATGACGTGAAGCGCTTCATGGATGTGTACGGCCTCGTGGATCGCATCGCGACCACCATCAACGGTCTAGGCTGGGATCTCTACTCACTGGATCACGAGGACGGGAACTCACAGTTCGAGTTCGACTTCAAGTTCGCCGATGGCCTGACCATGGCGGATCGCTATGTGTTCTTCCGCTTCCTGGCCAAGAAGCTGGCGGCAGATGCGGGCTTGCTGGCCACTTTCATGCCGAAGCCGTTTGCGGACAAGACGGGGAACGGGGCGCACTTCAACATGTCCCTGAGCGATCTGGAGACTGGGCGGAATCTTTTCAAGGCGGCTCCTGGTGAACCAGATGCTTATGGGCTGGGGCTCACCAGCCTGGGGTACTCCTTCATTGCGGGCATCCTGCGGCATGGGCGGGCCTTGTGTGCCGCCTTTGCCCCCACGGTGAACTCTTACAAGCGGCTCATTCGTCGTGGTGCCATGGGGTACTATTCATGGGCTCCGGTGTTCAACTCCTTTGGCACCAACAACCGCACCAACTCCGTGCGGGTGCCCATGGCCGGGGGACGTTGCGAGTCGCGGAATGCGGATTCCTCCTGCAACCCATACCTCGCCGGGGCGCTGGTGCTGGCGGCAGGCTTGGAAGGGGTGCGAGAGGGGCTCATGCCCGGTCAACCGCAGACGGAGAACCTCTATGAACTGACGGATGCCGAATTGGCCGAGCGTGGAGTGCAGGCTCTGCCGCGCACGCTGGCAGAGGCGGTGCAGGCCTTTGAGGATGACCCCTTCACGGAGCAGGTGCTTGGCTCCGCGCTGAAGAAGGAGTTCATCGAGTACAAACGCGCCGAGTGGGAGGAGTACCACCTCACCATCAGCCCGTGGGAAGTGCAGAAGTACGCCAGCCTCTTCTGATGAACGTCCGAGCACACCTCCTCGTGTCATGATTCCATCCTGGTTCGCACACCTGCCAGCGCCTCCCGTCCGTAGCCCTGTACTGCTGGAGCGCCTGGCCTGGCCAGATGCTGAGTCCACCCTGCAGGACGTGCTCCTGCTTCCGGTGGGAGCCATGGAGCAGCATGGCCCCCATCTGCCGCTGAATACGGACACGGTCATTGCCCAGTCCACCTGTCATCTCGCCTCAGCGCTCACCGGGGCGCCGGTGCTGCCCGCCCTGGGGTATTCCGTCTCACTCGGTCACACCGTGAAGTGGCCGGGCACCTTCTCTTTGTTTCATGAAACCCTCATGCTCACGGTGCGGGAGATTGCCCAATGGGCGGCCGCCTCCGGCTGGAAACGGCTCCTCATTGTGAACTCCCACTACGGCAACGATGCTGCCCTCCGCTGCGCGGTGGACCGCCTCCGGCATGACCTTGGCGACAGCCTGCTAACGGCCACGCGGAATACCTGGAATCTCACTGAGGAGATTGCGGGGCGTTTCACGCATGATGCGGCCGACTGGCATGCCAACGAGGCCGAGACATCGCTGATGTTGTTCCTAGATCCCTCTTCCGTGGTGCAAGAGCGCATAAGCACCGCAGACGATCCCGATCGCACGGCGGGGTGTGTCTTTCCCCACCGGGTGGCCCATACCAGTCTCAACGGCGTCACCGGACGGCCCAGCCTGGGTGCGGCGGAGCAGGGCGCTCTGTTGATCTCCCAAATGGGAGAGGCGCTGGCGGCCCTCATTGAGAAGGCTCGCGTGGAGCACCCTCCCTTGAGTTGGGCCCCCTGAGGGAGTCGCCCAACTTCATCCCAATCAACCAACCTATCCAACCCCACATCCACCCATCCAGAAAGCCATGAAAACACTCGTCAAACGCCTGTTCTCCATTGCCGCCGTCGCATTGTCCTCAGTCGGTCTTCACGCAGAACCGTTGAAGATCGCCTATTCGGACTGGCCGGGATTCACTCTCATCGAGGTGGCCAAGCAGAAGGGATGGTTCAAAGAAGCCGGGGTGGACGTTGAGCTCGTGTGGTTCGACTACCTGCCCTCGCTGGACGCCTTTGCCTCGGGTAAGGTGGATGCCGTAACCTGCGTCACCACGGATGCCATGGTGACAGGGGCCAACGGTGCCAAGAGCAAGATCGTCTGTCTGCTGGACTACAGCGATGGTGGCGACATGATCATTGGCAAGGCGGGGATCAACTCCATCAAGGATCTCAAGGGCAAGAAAGTGGCGCTTGAACTCACGCTGGTGGAGCATCTCCTGCTGCTGAAGGCGCTGGAGGCCAATGGCATGACGGCGGCTGACGTGGAACTGGTAAACACGGCGACCAATGAGACCCCGCAGACCCTGGCCTCCGGGAATGTGGCCGCCATCGGGGCCTGGTACCCGGTTTCCAACCAGGCGCTCAAGGCGGTGGCGGGATCCAAGCCGCTCTTCACCAGCGGACATGCCAAAGGGCTCATCTATGACGGGCTCTGCGTGAATCCCGTGAGCTACAGCCAGCGCAAGGCCGACTGGGAAAAAGTGGTGAAGGTGTACTACAAGTGCGTGGACTACATCCTAGACGAGAAAACGAAGGAGGATGCAGCCGGGATTCTGGCTGCCAAGGTGGGAGCCGATGTGAAAGACTACCTGGCCGCGATGAAGGGCACCCACTTCCTGACGCTTGAAGAAGCCAAAACGGCCTACAAGAAGGGCGCGGGCCTGGACTCCGTCTATGGCTCCATGGCGCTGGGAAACAAGTTCAACCTGGACAACAAGGTGTACACAGAATCACAGAAACCGGAAAGCTACCTGGTGCCCGGCATCGTCAACGGCCTCAAGTGAGGGCGCAGAGCAGGGATTGAGGGGCGGCAATCCCGGTCAAACTTTTCCTTGGGGAAGGGGTTTGGCCGGGCTAAAATGCATTCCCGCCCCCATCCCCGCTTGAAACCCTGCCCTCAATGAGGTTAAGAAACCAATGGTAAAATTTGAAAGCATTCTTGCCGGGGGACAAACCGGGGCGCAGCGGGCCGCGCTGGATTGGGCGATCGCCCACAACGTGCCCCATGGCGGGTGGTGTCCCAAGGGCAGAAAGGCCCTGGATGGCGAGTTGGATGCCAAGTATCAGCTCAAGGAAACAGAAAAGGACGTCACGCTGGAGCGGACTGAGTGGAATGTGCGCGATGCCGATGCCACCGTCGTCTTCACCTTCGCGGAAAAAGCCACGGGCGGCGCCCTGAAGTCCGTGACCTTTGCTCGCAAACTGAAAAAACCCTGCCTGCACCTGCACCGGGGAATTTTGGCCGGCTCGGAGAAGTTGGTCGCATTTATGGACAAGCACCGGGTTCGGCGTCTGAACATCGCCGGTTCCCATGAGGAAAAAGAACCCGGCATCTACGTCTGGGTGACCTCCACCCTCGACAAGGCAGAGGGAATCATGATGCGCATGGGCGAGCTTTGATGCCGATCGCCCTGAAGGAGACCGGATCCAATCATGGGCGTGGGCGTCAGGTTAAGGGGGCGAGGTCTAAGCCGTGACGGTGATCCCGTGTTTCTTCATGGAGGAAGCCCCCACGCCAACGGCGTGATACAAAACAGCCCGGGGTCAGACCGCGAAGCGGGCGCCACCCCGGGTAGCAATGGGATAACGCTGGAACTCCAAGGGAGTGCAACAAACCGTCCAGGTCACCCGGAGACGACCGTGTTGCACGTGGTGGACACTTCAGGGGTGCGTTCACAGTTTGTAGAACTCACTTCGGAGTTCTGGTCCACCCATCCATGTACCCAGGGTGGCGGCTCGTGCCTCGCCTGACCCTGGACTGCTTTGTATGACGCCGTTGGCGTCAGAGCACCCGCGAGTGTCAACGATGCAAAGTGCTTAACCTCACGTTCATGTGCCAAGGGGCTGCAGAAAATCTCTAGTCACATTCAGTTCGCAGCCTTTTGGCGGGCGTAGGCCAGTTCCTGCCCGCCCATCCAGCGATCCAGGAAGAAGGGCACGAGCGGCAGCAGGGAGGCGATGAAGACCAGTGCCGCCCTGAAGATGGGCCATTTGGCAGTCAGCCACACCTGCAGGAGGGAGAGGCAGAACACCACAAAAAGGGCTCCGTGCACCCAGCCCACGTACTTCACCGCCAGAGGCATGTGCCACACGTACTTGAGCGGCATGGCGATCCCCAGCAGGATGAGGTAGGACACAGCCTCGGCCAGGGCCACTTTGCGCAGGAGGGTGACGGGGTTCTTCATCCCATCGCGTTACGCCGACCTGCGGGAGAGTTCAAGTCTCGTCCGTCATCGACGACGTGGCGATGTGCCGCAGCCCGGGGAGACGCAAGGCGCCTGTCTCGCGAATCTGGCTGCTCCGCTGGCGGTGACCCAGCCAGACGTGGATGATCAGCACCAGCGGAATCAGGACCCCGGTGCAGAGGTGGGCCCAGGCGATGACACCGCGGACGTCTTCGTCCCCGATGTAGTACAGCCCATAGGCAGTGACGATCATGAAGCCCAGTGAGATGGCGAGAAAGAGCCCCGTCACCCTGCTGCGACCGGACCGAAACCCGACCGGGATGTGACTGGCCAGCAGGTAGCCGTAGTACACCATCATCATCATGGCTGCACCACCGTGCAGCTTCAGCAATGGCCCCTCCCACGAGCTCGGCTGGGGGCCAAACTCGCCCTCGACGGTGACCCACCGATGCAACGCAAACCAGCCTGTGCCTGAGAGCCAGCTCAGCGCAAAGAAGAGGTAGAGAGCAGCTTTCCAAACCTTGGGAAAGTGAAGGGCAATTCGTTTCATGGGGGAGTGGGGAAATTGCCGAAAGCGGGATGCGCTTCAGCGAGGCTGCCCGGCCAGATCACGGCGGCTTCGTCTTGCAGAGCAGACGCCAGCGTTTCCGGTGGGGCAAAAAGGGCGACCTTGCTCAAGGCATCCGCTTGAAGACAGGTATCGGCAAAGACGGTGGCGGAGGCGTGGGTCGGCGCGGGCTTCCTGGTCTGGGGATGGACCAGATGATTGACCCGCCGCCAGCCCTTGCGACGGGTTGAGGCGTAGGCTGCGCTCGTGGCCACGGCCCGCTTCAAGAAGGGGACTTCCGTGGATCTCAGATACGGCGCCTCAGGATCGCGAAGCCGGAGTTGAGGCGGATCGTTGCCGAGATAGCGCATGTCGCCGCTCGCGTCCACGAGGGCAAAGTCTGGGGCCGCATGGGCGAGTGCTGCCACGGCCCGATCCACCGCATAACCCTTGGCTATCCCGCCCAGATCCACCTGAACGGGGCGGGTGTAGAACACCTGGTTCGAGACCGTGACCTGCACATCCTCCCAGTTGCCCGCCAGAGATGCCGACCTGGGTGTTTTTCTGGTGGGGCGCAGACCCCAGCCGGTCAGGACCGGGGTGATGGTGATGTCAAAGGCGCCGTCGCTCAGTTGAGAGAATCGCCTGGCCTCGCGAAGCACGTGGGCCGTGCAGGGATGCACCTCCACCTCCTCACGGTGGGCTCTGGCGTTGATGCGGGAGACGTCGCTCTGAGGATCAAACCAGCTCATCAACGCCTGTACACGAGTGATCGCAGCGAAGGCGTCATCCGCCAGTTGGTGCAAGCCGTCAGCCCCCATGGCGGCATCACGCAGGGTGATCCGCACAAGGGTGCCGAGAAGCGGCTGGCTGCGGGAGATCTCCGCCATGGGCAATCGATCAGTCAGAGCGTCTTCAAGACGATTGCATGAGTCTGGAGGATGCGGCGGACGCCGTCGGTGACGTGCACACAACTCAGCGTGGCCCCAGAGATGTTCTTGATGTCCCCGTCGATCTTGAGCGGAGCGGCTGCGGTTTTGCCTTGGAACTGTGCGCGCCACTTGGGAAGCTTGATCTCGTGGCCGTAGGTCTCCCGGTACACGAGGACCTCGATCCCCTTGACCGCCCCCGCCGCAGAGAGGGCGATGGCATAAGTGATGAATTGGTGCTTGCCTAGAACCTCATCCACGATGAACCAGCCGCCATCCGCCGCCTTCCATGCATTGAGCTGAAGCTGGCGCACCCGCTCTCCGCTGGCCTTTTCCACGGCAGATTTCTGGTCCGCCGTGAGAGTGACTTCCACCTTGCGGAGACCAGCACCGGGAAAGAGCAGGCGCTGGGCCTCTTCTGCGGAGAGATACGTCTCACTGCGAACGATGCGGGGTACGACCAGGGAGCCCAGAAGGACGGCGGCATGGCGCAACCATGTATGACGAAGCATGGGGATCGTGAGTGGGGAGCTTGGGAAATAAGAGAGAAGGTGCCAGCCGTCTGGCGGACAGAGGCGGCACCTTCCATTTTTTTGGCCGGATCAGAAGTTGTACCCGACCTTCAGGCGCAGCTCGCTCTTCTCGTGTTCTCCAAAGTGGCGGTGGCTGCCTTCCTCATTGGGTTCACCCCAGATCTGCGGGAGCCAGGTGAGCGTGAACCACCACTTTTCACCACCGTAGTGGATGTTGGGACCCACGAAGATGGCCTGGTGTTCCTGGGCCCCGTATTCAGGAAACTCTGTGTGGTAGCGCACTTCCACACCGGCGTACCAGTTCTCGATAAACCGGTAGGAGAGGCCGGTGGTGGTTTCAAAGACGAACTCCGTCTCGGTGGAGCTTTCATCGGGGAAGTACCATTCAAACTCCGGTGTCAGGTTCAACGCCCAGATGAGGGTGTCGTCGAGGAAGTTCTTCTGAATGATGACTTTGGTTTCAAGCTCGAACTCATCGATGCGTTCGCCCGTCACTTTGTGAAAGCGGCTCCAGCCCGGCTCGACATAGAAGGAGAGACCAAAGGCGTCCTTGTAGGTGCTGAGCACGTTGTACTTGAAGGACTGCTTCAGGCCGTCGAACTCAAACTGATTCAGATCTTTGTACTCCTCAGGATCGAGCCCCGACTGATCACGCAGATCAAACATGATGTACGTGGAGGTCTGGAAGTGATCCGTGATCCCGTACTCCGCCTCGAACTGGATGTCGAAAGCATCGTACTCACCCACGTCCTTGCTGTGACGCCAGGTGGTCCAGTTGTACACCTCCCACTTGCCTTTGGGGAGCGTGTCGGCCCCGTACACGTAGCCAAACATGTTTTCGTCAGCTTGCGCGGACTGGGGGAGGAGGGATGCCGCCGCGATCACCGCCGAGGCGGCAAGGGGCAGGTGGAGCAGAGTGTTGAATTTCATGGGAGTACTTGGTTGTTAACCGGAGGCTCCCAAGCTTTTGTGATCGGGTTGTTCGAGGCAAGATGGATTTGAGACGCAGTCGCTTCATTGTATCGAAAACGTACATTTTCCTAACGGAAGTCTAACAGACGATTAACAGAACTGTTAGGAAGGCGACCTTTTCACTGAGACGGGAGGATTTTGTGAACGGCATTGATGCAAAAGGGAGCAAAAAATGCCCTGGCTGATGTGGATTGCTAAGGCTGATGGGTGAGCAGCAGGAGGAAAGCAGTGTTCCTGCTCAACCAGATTATGACGGGTTATGTGAAATAACAAAAGGTTCGAAAGTTGGAGGGCGAGTATCCGATTGCGAGTCCCGGACGGGGCAAGGTGTCTCAGTTGGTCACCTTCTTCATGTTGCTCTGGAACCGCATTTCCACGGTGGTGCCTGCGCCCGGGGTGCTGCTCACGGACACGGTGCCGCCATGCAGTTGCACAACCGTCTTTACGAGGGCCAGCCCCAGGCCCACGCCAGCATCACCTCCCTGACTGCTGCGGGCTGAATCCACGCGATAGAAGCGGTCAAAGAGGCGGGGCAAATGCTCGGTAGCAATGCCCGTGCCGGAGTCAGCCACGGAGACCAGGCAGATGTCGGCTTCTCTTGCGATCATCACTGAGACCTTTCCTCCTGCTGGCGTATGCCGGATGGCGTTGGAGATGAGATTGCCCAACGCCATGCGCATGAGTGAGGCATCGGCCATCACGCAACCTTCGCCTGAAGAGGTGAGCATCACGCCCTTGTCTTCGGCGAGGGCTGAGTAGAAATCAGCGACTTCCTCCGCCAGCGCAGCGGTATCCACCTCCACCCTGGTGAGGGAGGCCTCCGCATTGTCGGCACGAGCGATGAAAAGGAGGCTCTCCACCATGTGCTTGAGGCGATCGTATTCCTCCAAATGCGTCGCCAGGGTCTGGCGGTAGTCCTCCTGGGCGTGATCGCGAGAGAGGGCCAGACTGGTGGAAAGGACAAGGTTGTTCAGCGGCGTGCGGAACTCGTGCGCGACATCGGCGCTGAACTGGGACTGGCGGGAGAAGGCATCGCGGAGACGCTGCAACATGAGGTCAAACTCGCCGGCCATGGCGGCCAGCTCCCGGGGCCAGGGTTTGCCTCCCAGCCGCTCATCTAATCCCCCTGCACCCACCCGTTTCATGGTGGAGGTGATCTCTCGAACGGGTTCTAGACCACGATGGGTGAGGAACCAGGCCAGGAGCCCAGACAGGGCGGTACCCGTGGCCACCACCAGGATCAGTTGCAGGCGCAGTTCTCCGAGCCACTCCTCCAGGTGGCTCACGTCCAGAGCCACATGGTACACGAGGGGGGCTTGCTGGGATCGTGCACGACCAGAGCGGCCGCCAGGAAGGACGGGATGCCCTTGCTGGAGAAATGGCGGGCAACCTCGGAGATGTTGCCATCCTTGGGGGCCGCGACGGGGAAGGCTGCGTCCTTATCCACCAGTTCGCTGAAGCCCGGTGTTTCCAGGAGGACCTTGCCCGTGTGATCGAGCAACTGGCCGTAGTAGCGCTCCAGGGTGCGGTGGGTGGCAGTGGAGAGGATGATTTCCTCTGCCTCGTGGAGGCTCTGCGGAGTGCTCTCCAGCTCGTGCCGGAGGGTGTTCACGTGGTCCGTCAGCAGCTCTGCGTCTTCAATCTCGAAGCTGGTGTACAGCGTGTGATAGAGGAAGACGGCAGCGGAGGAGAGCGTGAACAGTGCCGCGAGCACATAACCCAAGACCAGGCGCTCGGTCAGGCCAAGTGCAGGGCGGCGGGGTGGGGCGGCGTCAGGACTGGCCACGGTCTTCCAGGATGTAACCCAGGCCCCGCTGGGTGTGGATCAGCTTGTTCTCAAACGGTTCATCCACCTTGCGGCGCAGGCGGCCCATGGCCACGTCCACCGCGTTGGAATCCGTGGAGAAGTTCATGTCCCAGACCTGCTCGCAGATCGTGGTTCGGGAGAGGACCTCTCCGCGTCTGCGGGCCAGCAGACTGAGGAGCTGAAATTCTTTGGCCGTGAGGTCGATGGGCTGCCGTCCCCGACGGGCCTTCATGCGGGGCAGATCCAGCTCCAGGTCACCGATCTTGAGGATCTCCGCCGTACGCACCGGACTGCGCCGGAGGAGGGTGCGGACCCGGGCCAGAAATTCCGTCCATGCAAAGGGTTTCACCAGATAGTCGTCAGCACCCAGCTCCAGACCGCGGACCCGATCCGGCACCGAGTCACGGGCCGTGAGGAAGAGGACCGGGGTTTCGCACCCTTTGCTGCGGAGTTGTTCCAACACATGCCAGCCGTCCCGCACGGGCAGCATCACGTCCAGCACGATAAGGTCAAAGTCGTTGTCCCGTGTCGCCTGTAGCCCCTCCTCGCCATCGCCAGCCACATCCACCACATAACCCGCCTCCTGAAGTCCCTTGGCCAGGAACTCGCGGCTGCGTCGTTCGTCTTCCACTATGAGGATGCGCATGTTGTCGGTCAGAATTGGGTGGCTGAGGCTTTTCGTCAATGACCTTCACGATATCGATGGCACCGGACGGCCTTGAGGGTGAAGACTCATGCGGCTGCCCGGGCGTTCACAATCGATGCTTCAATGAACAAAGATTTTTGATGAGCAGATCCCCCAATAGCCTGTCCCAACGTATTGACGATTAACCCTTCACCATCACATCATCATGTTTGAGATCGTAAAGAAAGGCGTTTACATGGGGCTTGGGCTTGCGAGCCTGACCAAGGACAAAGTCCAGCAGTTTGCCGCCGACGTTTCGCGAGAGGCGAAACTGACCGAGGAACAGGGGCGGAAGTTTGAAGAGGAACTGCAACAGCAGGTGGATGCGTCCAAGGGCGATCTGGAGACGGAGATCGACAAGCGCATCGACCAGTCCCTGGTACAGCTCGGCATTGTGAAAGCGGGCATCAAGCGCACGGCTGGTCAGGCTGCCGACGGACTTCAAGGCCTCGTGGACAAGCGTATTGACGAGGTGCTAAGCCGCCTGAAGGTCGCGCGACAGGAAGACATCGACTCCCTCAAACAACGGATCGAACTGCTGGAGTCCAAGCTCCACGCCGCTCCCGGAGAAACTCCCATTGTGCAACCAGGGTTCGAGAGCTAATACCAGCCCATGGAATTGAATCCGCTTGCGAAGCATCAGCGGGATTTCGGGCGTGTAGCCGAGATCATGAAGGCTCTTGTCCGCTATGGACTGGCCGACTGGATGCGCCCACTGCCATTCGCAAGTTTGCAGCAGTTTTTCACCAGTCGGGAGGGGGACGTCATCGCCGAGGCCCCGATGTCGGTGCGGGTGCGTCTGGTGCTCACGGAGCTGGGTCCCACCTTCATCAAACTGGGACAGGTGCTCAGCACCCGGCCAGACCTCATCGGCGTGGAGCTGGCGGAGGAGCTTTCGAAGCTGCAATCCAGCACGCCGCCCGATCCACCGGAAGCCATCCGCGAGGTCATCATCGAAGATCTGGGCCGTGCTCCTGAGGAGATCTTTGCCACCTACGACTCACATGCATTTGCCTCGGCATCGATTGCCCAGGTGCATCATGCCACCTTGAAGACGGGTGAGGCCGTCGTCTTGAAAGTGCGCAAGCCGGGCATTCAGCGCAAGGTGGAGGCCGACCTCTCCATCCTGGCGTGGCTGGCGGAGATGTCCGAGGTGCACGCCCCACAGTCCAAGCAGTATGAGCCGGTGGCTTTGGTGCGGCAGTTTGAGCGCACCCTCATGCATGAGTTGGATTTCAATCATGAGCGTCGCAATATCGAGGAATTTACCCGTCGGTTTATCGGGGACCCTACAGTCCGCTTCCCCAGAGCCTACGCTGAGTACTCCAGCAAGCGGGTGCTGACCATGGAACGCCTGGACGGCATTCCTGGCAATGATCGTGAAAGTCTTCAAGCTTCAGGGGCCGATCTCAACGCCTTTGCCCTCCGCGGGGCAAACATGTACATGGCGATGATCTTCCGTGATTCCTTTTACCATGCGGATCCGCATCCGGGGAACCTGATGCTGATGCCGGGCGGTGTGGTGGGGGTGCTGGACTGCGGTATGGCGGGGCGCCTGGACGAGCGCCTGCGGGATGAGGTGGAAAATCTCGTGCTCGCCGTCGGGCAGGCGGACGTGCTGGCGCTGGCCGATGCGGTGTGTCGCTTGGGCTCGGTATCCGCTGGCGCAGACCATGATCAATTGATTGCCGAGTTGTCCGACTTTGTGGCCGATTACGCCTCACAGTCCATCAGCGAGCTGGATGTGAGCGAGGCTCTGTCGGCCCTCACCCGAATCATCCGGCATCATCACATGGT
>NZ_BATR01000122.1 GCF_000739655.1 Verrucomicrobium sp. BvORR106
TCCGCGCCTACACGGTGCCCAGCAGCGGTGGCCGGGACAATCGAGGCCGGTTGCTGGCAGCACAGACGCGCCTGACCGGGCGCAGCGTGGACGTGGTGGCAGAGGCCATCACCTGGACCTCTGACAGCCGCCAAGCCAGCTACGCTGCCACGCGGCTGACTGCGAATGATGGCACGGGCACGGCCACCTGGCAGGATGCAAGAAACTACCAGTACAGCACGCAGCGGCGGCAGCTGGTGAGTGAAAGCTGGGTGCCTGGTGATGGCCAGGCGGGCAAGTCGCAGGGACATGAGCATGATTTCGGCCTGGCAGGGGGACTGGGCATTTACACCGGGCGTGAGACGCCTGCCCCCACCGGCAGCACAGGCAGCCAGCTCTTCGTGGTAAACGACGCCGGGATGGCAGGTGGGACGGGAATTGATGCCTTCGGCCGTGTGACCCGTGAAGTGAGCGGCTTCGAAAACCTGGGTCTCACCGCCCAGGGTACCGCCAAAGGTGCCAAAAGCGTTGAGCTCACCGTGAACACCAACAGCCAGTTGAGCGAAGTGCAGTTCCCGGCGGCCACCCGCTTCTTGAGCGGTGCCTGGAGCCGACAACTATGGCTGCCGGCAGGCGGGTACAACCTGCTGGCTAAAGGAAATCACCCCAGCGGGCAGTTCAGTGCGCAGGCCTCGGCGTCTTTTGACATTGGGGTGAGGCACTTTGGCGTGGAGTCCGTCCATGATGACAACGGGAATGTGACCTACAGGCACGTCGCGGGTGGCATTGCGCAGAATGGACGATCTCAGTCGCTGACCTGGGATGGTCTGGGACGCCTGGTGAAGGTGGTGCAGGAGGAGTTTGGGGGCTTTGGCTTTGAATGGACAGCCACCTACGACGGGCTGAGCCGACGCCTGCAAACCACCTATGTGGCTAAGCGGGAAAACCTGTATCGAACCGCGGAGCAAGTGATCGAGCGCTCGTGGTATGATCCTTTGGTGGAGTTCCTGGAGGTGGGTATCGAGGTGACGCGTGGCGGTGGCGGCACAGCGCAGTCCGAACGCTGGTGGAAAGTTCATGGACCGGACTTGAACGGCGGCTACGGCGGCTTGGGGGGCATCGGAGGGCTGGAAGCTCTGGTGAATGAGGCCACCGGCCAGGCTACAGGCACAACGGACGACTTCAATGGTCATATCGTCGGCTTCGCGAAGGCTGCCAGCCTAAGTGCGGCCGGAGCTGGATCGGTCGTGTATGAGTGGAATGACGCCCGGTTTGGAGGGTATGGCCCGCTCTCGGGCGGTTGGAGCGCTTCTGTATCGGAAGGGGCAGCTGTGTGGCGGACCTTTGGCTGGCGCGGAAGGAGACTGGATGCCACCGGGTACGTGCATCTGGGGGCAAGGTACTATGAGCCCAACAGCGGTAGGTTCCTTTCGCCAGACCCTCTGGGACATGGGGCCAGCATGTCATTATACGACTACGCCAATGGCGACCCCGTCGGCTTTGTGGATCCAAGCGGCAGAAGCGCTCTGGACATTTGGAGCTCTTCCATCACTGCGAACTCGTCAATTCTGGGATTTGAACAACCTACAGGCTCAATCGCCGGCAAACGACCGCTGGATTTGGATCCAGCCTACTGGGGTAACCAGGCCGCGCCCACGACTGCGGCCCAGTCAACGTTCTCAAACATCTACCAGTACAGTCCGACTGCGCGGAATGTCTATGACTATGCCAAAGAGAACGGGTATCAGAATTTGTCCTTTGACTACTCAAAGGCCGGTGGTGCCCAACCCGGTATGGCGTTTGACGGATCAAATAAGAACACGAGCAACCGGTATCTAATCTTCCCCAATGATGTCACAGACCCTGCCTTCAACTACACACCCTACCATGAGGCGGGACATGTCGTGCAGCGTGGATATCGAAACGCGGAACTGAATGCGGGCATGAACTACACCAAGCCCAATCCCTATCTCATGGGAGTGATCAACGACATCAGGTACGCATCTGATGGGAACGAGATGGCGAGCGAGCTGGAGATGCGCAGGCTGACCAACCGCATAGCTGTGGAAGTGTACGTGAACTCGGGCGGGCGGGTGATGCTCCCGCTTCTGACCCACTATGGCAGCACCAAACTGGCCCCTGGCACAGAATTTGGTCGTGGGACTTCCCCTGGGACATTCCTGAAAGGGTATCCTGCTCTGCCTTCGGCAGTGCAGCAGGATGCAGCAAGATATAATGCGCAATCTGGCAAACAGTGGTACTATGGCCAGGACTTGGGAGGATGGGCATCGAAGACGTTTCCACCTTCGACGGGCTCCTCCGGGCACCCGGCATCTCCACCACCCTCCCCGCCTTCAACTCCTCCGGCCGCCCCTAAGCCACTTACGCTCACTCCATTGCTTTGATTGATTGGATATGAAAAAGTTAGCTGTGATCATCACTTGCGCAGGGTTTGTGATTGCCGCCGCTCCCGGTGACGTGGTGGCGGACCCTAAGACGCCGCCATCGAACCTGAGAAGCTCAAGAACCGCTGAGACTGATCCTCTGCTGCTGAAATCGGTGTTGAAGCAGGTGGAGATCCCTCAGTCGAAAAAGAAGCCTGCACAGAAGCTGCATATCAAGATGGAGAACGTGGAACTGATTCTCGACGCGGACCCCTTCTTCGAGATCATTGGCAAAGAGGAGGGGGCATCGGCCTCTGGAACCTGGAAGCTGTTTTTTGACAGTGTCAATGCCAGAAGAACGGGGGACATCGTATGCTCGATCAAAGAGGACTCCATCGCGCATGACTTCGCCAAATACCGTCTATACACCGAAAACTCGACCCAGGAGATTGACGAGGGCAATAGCCTTATTGTCGCGCTGTTCGAATCGCTGGAAATGAACCCGTCCATTCTGGTCGGAATAACGGACCTGTTGCACAAAGACAAAGATAAATCCGGTATTCCACTCATCGTGGGTAGCTGGAAGGTGCCCAAGAACTTCGACCACGGGGACTTTGGCCGGTGCCTGATCTGGGACGGCAGGATCCTCACCAACGTCTATTTGGGGCACAAAGGGTAAACTCTTCGACGAAAAAATGGTGAAGAGTAAGGCTAGGTGGCGAGACGTCTCACCCAGGCCACATAGTCCCTTTTACTAGCGTCTGTCTTCCTCATCCTCGTCCTCCAGCTCCCTCAGTTCATCATCGGCTTCCTCGACACCGGCATTCACGAGATCTTGCGTTGCGGCGAACTCGTCTTCCAGCGGTGGTTTGCCGACACGATGGCCGAGGTCTGCACCCAGGCCACTCCAGCTTTCTTCACGGCTGGGATCGCTGTCCTCGTGCTCCTCCGTGTCTGGGATGACATCGCTCTCGTCGGGAGGGAGGACGTCTTCCGTGTTCAGGTCATCGATGATGGCGTCGGCGGTGAGCTCGGGATCTTCGGAGGCGGACGGGGCTGGTTGGTTCGAATTCATGAGTGGTCGCAGTTGAGTTGATGAGGATGGTCGGATCGGAGTCCGGAAAGGGATAAAAGGACAAATTGACCTTCAACAGGAGATCGTGCAGCGGGTCGGGCCCGGTTGGATGGTTCACCCGGATTGCCAGGGGCACATTGGGAGGTTGAACGCGAGAAGTGAGCCTGGCTGGCGTTTTCATAGCATGGGCAGAGTCTGTTCCGTACTGGTGCTGCTTTTTCTGGCGGGGATGGCGATGGCCGAGGACTGGCCGCAGTGGCGTGGACTGCATCGGGATGGCACATCGGCAGAAGTAGCGGAGCTGCCAGAGTTTCCTGCGGAAGGGCTTCCGGTGTTGTGGAGAGCGCAAGTCGGTGCGGGCTGGTCGACGCCGGTCGTGCTGAGTGACAAGGTCTATGTGTTCGACGCGAGACTGGAGCGCCCGAGGGCGTGGGAACGTCTGACCTGTCGGGATGCAGAGTCTGGCAAGGTGCTCTGGCAGGTGGAGACGGAGGTGGCTTACCCCGAATTCTGCTTCGTAGCGGGTCAGGAAAATGGGCCCACCTCAACGCCGGTGATATCGGCGGAGAACATCTATACGCTGGGGCAAAAGGGGCAGGTTTGTTGTCGCAACACCACAACGGGAGCGCTGGTCTGGCAGCGCGACTTCCAGGCTGACTACGGGATGAAAGAGTTTACTGGGAATGGCTCAGCTCTGGTAGAGGATGAGTTCCTGATCATCACCATGACGGGAACGAAGGGCGCTTGCGTGATCGGCTTGGACAGGCGCACGGGGTTGGAGAGGTGGCGGGCGTTGGACGAAGCGATGTCGAACAGTTCACCCGTCATGGCGGGGACAGGCGACCGGCGTCAACTGGTGGTCTGGACTCAGCAATCCGTATCGGCGCTGGACGTGACCACTGGCATTGTCCTGTGGAGCGAGCGATTGCTGACCAGCTCAGACAACGCGGTGGCCACACCGGTGAGTGATGGCGAGCTTCTCCTGGTGGGCGGGCTGATGTTCCGGCTTGGCGCCAACATACCCGGGGCCCAGATCCTCTGGCCGGAGAGCCGGGCGGTCTCGCAGCGCGTGCTGAGCAACACCTCCACGGCATGGCTCACTGGAGGTCACGTGTACTCCGCGAGGTTGAAAGGAGAGTTCGTGTGCCTGAATGCCGCCACGGGGCAGGAAGTCTGGAAGACGGACAAAGTGACCGCCAGCAAGCAAGGGGCGACGGTGCAAATCATCGGCTCCTCTTCTTCCCGGAATGGTGAGGCGCTGCTCTACAACGACCAAGGGGAACTGATCCTGGCGAGGTTGTCGCCTGCTGGGTACGAGGAAAGGAGTCGCGCCAAGGTGCTGGAGCCCGACCAGCCCTTTGGGGGTAACAAAGTCAACTGGTCTGCCCCGGCGCTGGCAGGGGGAAGGGTGTTTGTGAGGAACCAGCGGGAGCTGGATTGCGTACGGGTGGGGAAGTGAGGGGAGACTGAATTTTGACGAAGTGCGAAGGCGTGAAGGACGCGATGCCTGCAGGTTCAATGTGATTGAAGGATGCAACTATCCGATGGGTTCCAGAGAAGGAATTTTTTCGGCTTATCGATTGCCCGATGAGCATTGTCATGTATGGCAAAATCCCAATGGAAACTCTGTTGGATCTGGGAAGAGAGTATCAAAATCGCTTCGCGGCACTGGCTCCCTATCGGGATGCGGTGTGGAAAGTGCTGGTGAAAGGTTTTTTCCAGAACTACATCGAGACCAATGCCACGGTCTTGGATCTGGGAGCGGGGTGGGGAGAGTTCACTCGTAACATCCAGGCGGGACGCCGGATCGCAATGGACCTGAATCCTGATATGCCGGCAAGAGTAGGCCCGGGGGTGGAGACGATCCTGCAAGACTGCTCTCAAACGTGGCAACTGCCGGACAACTCAGTGGATGTGATCTTCACGAGTAACTTCTTCGAGCATCTACTGACGAAGGATGCGTTGCGTCGCACGCTCATGGAGGGGCTGCGTTGCCTGAAACCCGGGGGACGAATCATCGCCTTGGGGCCCAACATCCGGGTGCTGCACGGGACCTACTGGGACTTTTGGGATCATTACCTCGCACTGAGTGACCGGGCCATGACGGAGGTGCTCACCCTGACAGGGTACTCCGTGGAGCGAGCGGTGCCGCGCTTCCTGCCGTACTCCATGTCGCTCGGTCTCACTCCGCCCGTCGCACTGGTGGGGCTGTACCTGAAGTTGCCGTTTCTCTGGCGCTTTTTTGGCAAGCAGTTTCTAGTGGTGGCTCGCAAGCCTTTCGCGTGAGTCGCCTTTTTGGAGGAGGCGCGGCGTGTCCGATTTCGGAGGACCGGGTACTGCACGTCAGGTGCGTCATCATGCCTCCTGAGTCTACCGAGGAGCGTGCCCAGGGCGTTTCGCCCGTGTATCAAGCCGGGCTCTGGCTTTGAGGTACGAGGGACCCGTCAGAGGAGTGCCATCGTCGCCTTTAACGATAAAGACGGACCACTGATCATCTCCAGGTGGGTAGGTCTCGATGAGGTCGTGCCCGCCCGGTTTGATCTGCTGAACTCGGGTAGGCCAATGCGGTGGGCGGATCTTGGGGGGATCGGTAGCGCCGAGGCCGCACATCATGCTGATGAGCAAGACGATGGCCACGCTGGACAGGAGGCGTCGACGTGAGGCGAAAAGGGTCGCCAGAGCCAGTATCACCAGAGCATAGGGGATGACATAGTAGCGATCTCCCCCGAGCCAGGCCCGGCTCGAGCCGAAGGTGCGAGCATATCCCGCTGCGGCGAACAGGGAGGCAAAGAACAGCATCCAAAGCAGACGTGAAGGTCCCCGCGGATGGCCCTTCCAGTGGAAAAGTGCGCTGGCAAAGAGTAGTGAAAGCCCAGCCGCTAGAATCATTCCCCACACGAGAAACTGAGTGGGTGTGAAGGGCAGGCTTCTCCCGAACAAGCCCAAGGCAAAATCAGCCACCCACAGGAGCAAGGGACCTCGGGTGACTCCAGGGATGGCGGGCTCATGGGCACCGAAAATCAAGATGGCGATCTGGATCCCGGCAGCGACAGCTTGGGAGAGTGCCAGGGTGATCTCAAACCTGTTGCACTGAGACCAGGCCTGCCAGATCATGGCCGGCAGGGTGAGAATGGCGAAGGGGCCGGAAAGCGCGGCGACGAAGGCCATGGAGAGCAGGAGGATCTGCCCGAGAGGCGTGGTGGGCCGAGACGAGGGGTGAATGGCAAGCAACACCAGAGCCAGTCCCGTGATCCACTGAAGATTGGTGGGCGAGAACATGAGGTATCCGCCTAGTGGGGCGACTGTGAAAAAGGCAGTGACGGCGAGACGCTCTGCCCAGCCTGTCCAACTGCCGATGAAATAGAATGTCAGGCTCACCATTCCCAGCGTGACCCAGACAAAGGCGGCGGGTTGTAGATCGAGCGAGAAGCCGCCACTCGCCCAGGCAATCAGTCGGGGAAGCACATGGAGATAGCCCGCATAGGGCACAAACAGGGCACCGATGCCATGGGCGAGGTTGTCTTCGATGAAGATGGAGCCATCTTCCGCGACCAGATAGGGATCGCTGAGTTTCTGCCAATTGGCCGCAGCGAGAAGTGCGGTGGTGATTCCGACGTAGATCAACAAGGCTGCAGGGTGGTGCTCCGCCCGCTTCAGCAGGTGCCGCCATTGAGCTACCTCAAGGTAGCAGGCATCAAGCAGGGGGCGGCTGCGCAAGAGCGCTGCTGCCAGGAAGAGGGATGATGCACCCCACACCCACCATAGCCAGGTACGGGGAGCCCACGGTCTCACCAGGGAATAGGACTTCGACAAATTTCCCGAACTTCCCACAGGCGCGGGCCTCAGATTGAGGGAACCGCTGCGCAAGACGTAGGAGGCTTCCGATCCCGGTTGGGACAGCTCATGAATGGCCTGCTTCCTGTCAAAACGGCGACCATTCTGAGTGATATAGGCGTGTCGCAGATCCGCCTGCGTGAGCACGGGAAGAGCGCTCTTTTTCAGACGAAGGACGTCGCCATTCTGGCTGAAGTGTTTCGATTGGAGAGTGACGGTGGAGCGGAGCAAGCCCAGTTGCCCCAAGATCGCTGCACATGGCAGACCAAACCAAATGGCATAGATCAGCACGAGGATAATGCGAGTGCCGGATGCCCCCGGGCGCAGGGTCAACATGGAGAGCTGGGATGGGTATGAAAAAGGCACCTCTCCCCAGGAGCAGGCCGTCGAGAGGTCAATGGGTTGGGAGTTGGTCTATGGCAGGTGGCGGGGGAGCGGTCAACCGAGGGCTGATCGAGGAGTCAATTTTCTCCATCTGCATCAGGTCTGCGCTCACCCTGCAAGACGCGGCAGATGGCCTGGATGAGCTGGCGGGAACTGGTGGGTTTCTCCAGGCACCCGGCCACGCCGAGGCGGGTGCATTCATCCTTCATCTCCGGCGTCCAGTAGGCGCTCATGATGAGGACAGGCAGGGAGGGGTGAGTGCTCTTGATGAGGCTGAGGATGAACTTGCCGCTGGCCACGGGCATGCGGAGATCAGTGAGGACGACGTCGAAACCAAAGTCTGGGTCCGCCATGAGCTGCATGGCCTCCGCCGTGGAGCTGGCGGAGTGCACCTGGGCACCGGCGCGGCTCAGCACCTTGGTGACGGCCCGGAGCATGGGGAGATCATCATCGACTACCAGCAGCCGGCAGTGCAGGAGAGAGAGGCGGGATCTGTCCAGTTCAACAGGCAGGGGAAGGATGGATTTCGTGATCATGGGGTGGGGTAGAGCAGGGGGTGAAGGTCTGAGCGGAGCCGGAGGCCCGAACTTTGAGGCTGGAGGTGGCGACTTCTCGCACTCGCGGCAAGGCGATCGTAAAGGTCGTTCCTTCCCCCAGAATACTGTGGCACGTGAGTTCACCGTCGTGTTCGGCAATGATCTGCTGGGCAAGTGCGAGCCCCAGCCCGGTGCCTCGGGCTTTGGTGGTGAAGAACGGGGTGAAGATCTGGGACAGATCCTCCGGACGGATGCCGCACCCGGTGTCTGACAGCTGGATCAAAGAACGGTCCTCTTCCTGAAGAGTAGTCACACTCAGCACCCCGCCCTGCGGCATGGCATCACGGGCATTCAGGGCGAGATTCAGCAAGACCTGCCAGAGCTGGACTACGTCGATGTTCACCGTGTGCAGGGTCGGGTCATAGGTCTTCACCATGCGTACGTGAGCGGCCCCTAGCTCCGGCAGCAGCAGGGCGAGCTTCTCGTCCAGGAAAGGGTGGAGAGCCTGGGGTGTAGGCACTACCTTGGGCAGGCGGGCAAACCCAAGGTAGTCCTGCATGACCTTCTCCACCCTCTCCACCTCACTGCGGATCTGGTCCACCAGAGACAAGGCTTCCTCCTGATCATGAGGTAGTGAGGAGGGCATGGCGCGCGCGAGTTCGATCACCTCGCATGCCAGGAGGTCAAGGTTTAGGGAAATAGATCCCATGGGGTTGCGGACTTCGTGCGCCATCTGGGCTGCCATGGCACCCACCTGGGCCAGGCGTTCCGCCCGGAGCCTCGCCAGGTCCGCATCGTGACGGCGCGTCATTTCCTCCCTGAGTTGACTGGTTCTCAGGCGCACCCGCCGTTCCAGGGAGTTCATCACGTCATGCAGGGCAGAGAGCAGCAGGGCCACCATGAGGAACACGGTCAGAAACATGAGCGCATTCCACAGCAGGCTGGACTGTCGGGCGTGAATGCCGCCGATCCCCGCTTCCGCGGCCAGCCAGGTGCATGCGGAGAGCAGGCAGAAGACCATGCCGAGCTTCCGCCCCGCCACCCATGCCACCAGAGACACTGGCAGCAGGTAGAGCGCCACCACCTGACACTCCTGGCCGGTGAAGTAGTCCAGCGCCCCGATGGCCGCAGTAAGGGCTGACGCCAGGGTGATCGCAGCTGCCCGATGCTTGAGAACCATTTTCGCCACTTCCATGACTGAGAGGAGACTGCCACAGAAACGGAGTTTGGACCGTCCGGTGGAGCCCATCTTGGATAGGCGCTTTGCCTAGGACGGAGGCCTTTTTTTTGGGGGGGTCTTCCCAATCAGTTTGTCGATTGATTGAGTGTTCTGTCGACGAATGTGATTTCGCTGAGTATCGCGGTGGTATAGAGTTTCTTTCGCATGAGCAACATGGCCCCGCCTTTCGAGTTCGCCCTGAGTCTGCTTGTTGGCAAGCCGCTCTGGGGAATCATTGCTGGCTGGGGAACAGGTTCCCACGTTAGCATGCACTTCGGTCAGAAGCTGAGGCTGAGCAAGCCGATCCAGAACCTGCACCTCTCAGAGGACTGTAGAATGTTTTCTGGCGAGTATGGACTCTTTCTCCAAGGGGTAGCATGGCGTGTCCTTCATGCTGGGGTGGTTATTTGTGACTTCAACAGTGACAATCGGACTGGGTGTGAAATGCAGGAAGGGCTGGGCTGGTTGAAGGACAAATTTGTGGTGTCTGTCCTCGTGGATCCGGCCGACTGGGCATTCAAGATTGAGTTTGAAAAGGATCTCGTGCTCCACGGCGCAGCGGCTCTGGCGTTCGATGATGTGCCAGAGCGTCGCTTCGACTTCTTCATGCCAGGCTTTGTGTATTCTGTGGATGAAGAAGGGAGTCTGGCGGTGGCGACGCGCTGCCACCAGGTATGAATGAAGTTGGGTGCGAGCTTTCGGTCTGCCTGACGAATCGCGAAATCGCCTCACTGGCGTTTGTCCCTAGAGACGATGGAGGTGATTTGCATCAAGGGTTCGAGGCAAGTTTGTTGACCGGGGGTGAAGATGAGGTGGGGTGAAAATTTCATGAACCCTGCGTTGAGCCTGAGTTTTTTGCCGATCCCTGACCTCTTTCGTGCCGCTGGCGGCTGGACCTGTGCACGGGTGGCGACCACTTATTCACATGTTCGCGTCGCCGGGTTCCGCCAGAACGGTGCGCCGCTTGTGAGACTGTCTGAGACCGCCCGGGGTTGTGCGGCATCTTTTCGAGCTTCCAGCCCACAGCAACACTTGCACGTGGCTGCCGCATGGCGTACCTGATGCTCTACCGGAGCCATGCTTTTTCATCCCATGCAAGAGTTTAAACCTGAAGTCATCGAAGCCCTGCTGAAGCTCCCCGGTCTGGTGGGCTGGCAGGTACGCCTCTGCGAGGCCGCGCTCTACGGTGACGACTACTCGGAGTATGATCTGGCGGACCTCATCCAGTCCCGCTGGCGGGAGCTCATGGAGCGGGGTGCGGTGTGAAGAAGTGAGGCGAGAACAGTCCGCATTTATGGCTCGGCTTGAGGCCCCGCCTTCAGGGGCGCTCTGGTTGGCGTCTGCACGGGGTGTGATCTCGATCTCTGTCGCGTCTCTATGGAGTGCCCAGAGGGATGCCCCATAGAGTGGCATGATGAGTGTTACCGCGAACTCGGTTCCTCTCACCGCCGTCGTGCCACCATGCAGGATGACTGGGTAGATTTCTCCAAATGCATTTCCAGTGGTAGGACTGTTTTCGGAAGTTTGACCTACGGTGGGTGTTGCATGAATTCGAAGCTTCTTCACACCAGCCAGCGCAATTGCAAAGACGTGGGGATCGCCTAAGGTGGACCCATCCGTTGCATGCTGAATTTGTTTCGCCGCTTTTTCCAGGCCACAGGTAACAGACCATCTGTAGATGCGCTCTGTTGCGATGAGGTTGGTCGTCCGGTGCTGGACAGGGATGACGAGTGGTGGCTGGAGGTGAATGGTGAGCGGATCGCGCTCCTGAGAGATCGCCGATCTGTGGAAATGTTTTGGAGCAGTTTTCTGGTTGTGCCAGTCACGGAGAATCCCGTCTGGCTGCGACAGCTGGGAGAACGGGATTTCTGGCTGAGCCTGACTCCGGAAAACTGCACTTTCCGCAATCGTAGCCGTGATGTGGTTTCTTCTCACCCCTTTGCTGCACAAAATCCTTTCGTGGTGCCTGGGAGAGTGCTGATGCGCAGACTTTAGGTGGGCTTTGGTTTGTGCAGGTCAGTAACGATTCTTGTTGGACGTGGGGTGAAACTTTGGATGAAGGACCACAATCCCATCCGATGAGTAGCCCTCTCCCAAGCGGCCGGGAGAGGTGGAATGCGAGCTGCCTCCACCCGGTCTACGGCGCTCTGCCCAGGCCAGCACCCACGTCCGCTGCAGAGGTGCCAGTGACCAGCCCCGTGAAGGTGCCAGAGGCAATGAGTCGCGCCTGGAGGATCATAGGATTGACGGGCTGCCCAGAAGCAGCCAGGCGCTGGCTCCAGAGGGCGGCGAGACCGGCGACGTGCGGGGTGGCCATGCTGGTGCCGCTGATGGTATTCATGCCTCCGTTGAGCCAGGCAGAGTTCACGGCCACGCCGGGTCCGGCGAGGGTGGCGCCCGTGTTCGAGAAGGGGGCTACGCGAAGACCGGTGGGGGATTGGCCCAAGGCACCGATCCCGATGATGCCGGGGGCGGCGGCGGGCGGGGAGAGGTTGATGGTGTAGGGAGTTGGCAGCGTGCGCTCGCTCTCGTTCCCGGTGGCTGCCACCACCGTCACCCCTAGGCCAAACGCGGCCCTGGCGGCGAAGAAGGACGCGAGTTTCTCAAAAAGCATCACATTGGCCCGGTAGGCCTCCAATGCCATGGAGGTAGCAGGCTCTACGGCCAGTCCCTGGCTCACCACTTGCTGTACGAAGCCTGGGAAATCGATCCCCAGGGACATGGAAATAACCGTCGCGCCCTCGTCAGCCGCCCACTGCATGGCCAGCGCCAGGACATCGCTCCCGCCACCAGAGGGGCCTCCGAGCACCTTGCCAATGACCGCCTGGGTAATGCCCGGTGCCACGCTGAAGCGAAGGTTGTTTAGCGGACGGCCGAAGATGGTGCCTGCGCAGTGGGTGCCGTGGCCGTTGTCGTCCTCCACGCTGCCTGCACCGGTGAAGTCCCGGGTGGTGAGGTTCACTCCGGCGAAGGCGGGGTGGTCCTGGTCGATTCCCGTGTCCAGGACGGCGACCTTCACGCCGGTACCGTTGAATTGGGAAACATCGGCACCGATGGCGTTTACTCCCCAGGTGGTGTTGGCCGCAGCGGGATCGGCGGTGAATCCCGGACCCGCGTCACGGGGCTCAATGAGTTTCAGTGGCATTACCGGTGCTCCCACCACCACATCGGGATCGCGATTGATGTCCCGTATTTCCGCCTCGGTGACTCCCGAGGCGGTTTCCAGAGTCATGCCAGCACTGGCGGCGGCCATGCTGACGGCTGCTTCTAGTCCGGGGGTGGCGAGTGGGCCGGTGATGGGATCCCTCGTGGCGCGGAGAGAGGGGACACGGAGGATCGTTATGGAGTGTTTCATAGGATGAGATGGTGGTGGGTGTGGGAAGGAGGCAGATCAGAATTGCAGCGACAACAGAGGTTCCATGAAACAACTGATGAGTTGGCGGAGGCGCCGAATTGCCCCGTGTCGCGAACGTGGACATCCCTTGCCGATGGATGTGCGGTCGGTGAAAGTGAAACCTTCCCGAGAAGGTTTGAAAGGAGGCGGCCGTGAAGTCAGGCGACTGTCCCAGGTGCAGAACGCAGGATCAACTTAACAAGAAGGGTGGATTGAGCTCGCGGATGGCTCCAGCCTGGATGTTGGCCAAGGCATCGCGCGGTGCAGCAAGATTCGGTGTTCCTGAAGTCGTGAATAAAGGTCGCTCAGCCGCTGGCGACGTCAAGTGATTGCGTGGCGCAAAGAAAGCGCCGAAATTATTAGTGTACGGAGAAAAACAGGGCTCCAGGGAGATGCTCTGCCTGGGAATGCCTGACTGAATTGATGAGTCCCCGGAGTTGCTCTGCTTCCGTCTTGAAGCTTCATTGGGCTGCGTGCACGCTGACCGTGATTTTCCGATGACCTTCACCCATCTTGAGAGTTCAGAAGCCGACGACTTTGAGGCGGAGCAAGTGCTCCATAGCCTGATGCTGGGCGGGGATGAGATGGCGCTGAAGGCGGCTTGCTGGGCGATTCTCACGGCGGAGTGCTTCCCGCCCCGACTGGGGGCTGCCTACGCGGCCGTACAGCAGGTAAGTGCACACCCTGGCTGGAGGGATGAGTTCTGGAGCCGCATTCTCAGCCACGCAGGCAGCTGGACATCGGCCCAGTTGGCGAACTGGCTGAGTGGGCACTACTACTTCTCATACACAAAGCAGGATTTCGAAAAGTTCGTGGAGCTTACAGGTTCGATCGCTTCCAGCCATGATCGGCGCTGTGTCGCCGTCATGTTGTTTACCTGGCGGCGGTTGGGGGAGGATGAAGCGCGAGTCCTCCAGTTCATGGACGTGACTTCCAGATCCGGCAGCGGGGCCTCCGGAGTTGTTCATGTAGGCCCGTCGGCGGCGCCGGATAACGAGATGCTTTGAGGGTAGGGGGCGAGCGGCGTTTTTGTAACTTTCGCAATACGGATAAGCCTTGACAGGGTAAGGCAAAAGCGTATGCGTGGTTATGGTAGGTGTGAAGTTTTTGATCGCGTGTTGCCGCGTGCTGGCGGTAGTTTTGACGCTGAGTGGAAGTCTGGCTTTCGCACAAAGTGGGGTCGTGGTCGTACGGTCTCGTCCAGGCCAGCTGGATGAATTTGCGTCGGCGATGGCCTTTACCCAGATGGGGAACTACGGGGTCGTCACTCATTTCACGACGGGGCCTGGTGCCCCGGTGATCGTGGAGAACGCGACCATTGCTGGCCTGTTTGTGACCGGAGATTTGCCGGGCAGCGAACTCGCTGGAGATGACGCGGTGGCGAAGCTGAAGAAGCGCCGGGACGAGCTTGCCGATGCGACGCGTCGCTTCCCTTCTGCCCGGGCATTGCTCAACCCCGTACTGGCAGAGCTGCAGGACAGTCTCTCCCGCCTGTCCGCCGGGGAGGTGCGGCACGAAGACAAGTGGATCTCCGCCCAGCAGTATCAAGCTTTCAAAGCCAAGGGGCAGGAGCTCGCGGATCTGGGTAAGAAACGTGAAGCCAATCTCACCAGCAAGCAGAGTAATCTGGCCGCGAAGTGGTTGCTCTCCAGCCATCGGAGTTATGTGGCGGAGTTGGAACTGCATCATCGTAAGGCGCAGGGTGCGGCCAAGATAGGCGGGGGCACCGAGGCCGAGGCGGAAGCTGACAAGGGTGTATCGGCATTGCCCGGATTGCCCTTTGCGCTGCCTCCTTCGATTGTTCAGGGAGGAGTGTTGTTGCCTAAATATCGTGATGCAGAAGTGGCACTCAAGATGGGCCAGACAGACAGTGCTGCCGCGATGGTGCACGTGACCAGCGGTGAAAAGTGCGTGTCCTGCCGCCTCGCTTTCACCGTGACCCGGAACGGAGACGTCGTTCAGAATAAAGAGGAGGTTCGGGCCGCCGCCTCGTTGATCGGCCAAATGGATTACGCCGTATCCAGCTGGCTGTTGCTGGCCATCACCTCCGCGCAAACCCGGTTTGACTTCAACAAGGCGGCGGGAACGGCCTCTGAGACGGTGTCCATCCAGCGCGAGATTTCTGGAGTGGACTGTGAGCTCATCATGATGGCGGAAACCAGCAACGATGTTGGGCAGCTTTGCGCAGTGTATTGCCTGACACTCCGCTAGAACTTTTTTTGGCACATCCCCAAGGAACCCCCCTCCATGGAATACTATTACCTGAATGCCAGCGGCACCCCTGTGGGACCGATGCCCTGGAGCGCCATCCGCAGCCTCCGTGAGGCCCGGGTGATCCTGAATGAGACGCTCGTCGCAGCCGAGGGCTCAGACGAATGGGCTTCCTATATCGTCTTGATCACGCAAGGCGAGTCGCCTGTTGTTGGCTCAGTTGCCACTGGGGCGGAAGCGTCGGGCGAGTCATCGCCGGAGGCAAATGCATCGGTGCCGGGTATCCTCAAGCCTCTGCCGGTGCTCGCGCCCGTCACGCTGCCGCTTAATACGACGGCGACCGGTACCGGAACCACGGGGGGAGCATCAAAAGGGCGCAACATCCTCTTGCTCGGGATTTTTGGCGTCCTGGTACTGCTCCTGTTGGGCACGGCTGGGATTGCTGCGCTGCTTTACTTCCGGGGGGCGGCTCCCACGGCAGAAACTGAGCTTGCGAGCGATGACTCCGGTGCCAATACGCGGGGAAGGGGAGTTCCCAAGGTGGACCCACATGAATCCCGGCATCCGCGTCCCGATGGCGCTGGCGGATTGCCGTCCGGCTCCAGCGTAGCCAGCACCCCTTCGCCGACTCCGCTCGCCAGCAGCAATCCGGCTCCAGGTGGTGCGGCGGTGGTGACGCCTCCTCCAGCTGGCACCTCCGATGTTACTCCAACGTCCCCCAAGGTGGCTCCGTCGAACTATCGCGATCCTTTGGCGGAGTGGTACGACTTTGGTTACCGTCAGGGAAAGAGCGTGCTTCGGGTGCATGAGACCTTTGGGCGTCCCCCCGTAGCCACCCGCACTCAACTCTATCAGTTGCTGAAAAACCTTGATGTGGAGCCAGCCGCCGTCAAGCCGGATGCCCTGGAGATCTGCATGCGCGGGTACAGTGATGGCATCTCTGGGCTCGAGATGGTCATGACCGTGCCTGAGGGGGCGATCACCAGTATTCTGCCACAGGAGTTGCGGGGCTATCACACTTACAAAGGAGGGGGCCGCTCTCGCTGAGGAATCGGGCGACTTCGCCTCCCGAGCCCGTGCCGCCAGTGTGATGATTCTTGCGCTCGGACGGTCCAGCAAGGAGCACAGTCAGGGCTCAGGCTTCTTCATCGCACCAGGCATCATCGTGACCAACCGGCATGTGGTGGACAAAGGGTCGAAACTCATCGTTATCATGCCCGACAAGACTGAGGTCACCGCGAAGCTCGTGGGCAAGTCCACGACCATCGACGCGGCAGTGCTCAAGGTGGACCGGACCAATCATTCCAGTCTGCGATTTGCCAGGTCCTCATCGGTGCAGATCGGCTCCCAGGTCTGTGCCGTGGGGTATCCCGTTTCTGACTATCTCGCCGCCGCGAGTGGGACGGCGGATTTCTCCAAGGCGCTGGCGGGCATCTCGCCCACCAGCACCTACGGGCGCATCGGCGGGCGTCAGACGCTCAAGAACACCAAATGCCTTCACCTCGACCTTAATCTTAACCCCGGCAACAGCGGTGGCCCGGTCATGGATCGAGCCAGTCAGGTCGTTGGCGTCAGTACCTACAAGCTCATGGGAGCCGATGGCACAGTTCAAGGTATGAACTTTGCCATTGAGGCAGATCTCGTCCGGCAGTTTGTCGAGGAAACCGTTCCAGGCATCCGGTTGTAGGGGCTGCCCTCACCTGGTTGGCCGATAGACACCCTGCTCCTCTTCCTCTGTTCGAGAAAGCAGGGTGTCATTCACAAGATCGATCTGGACCCGGATCAGTTGGCCGGCTTCTTCAGGCTGTCTAAGCCTGAGGTGGAACTGCTGCTGCTCGTTCCGGCGGCGCCTCCGCCCTTCAGGATTTTCTCCATGTCCTCAAGCACTTTGCGCGGCCCCACGTATTTGCCGTCCACATAGGAGTCAGAGAGGACCTTGCCGGTTTCATCGATGAAGACCAGGCAGGGGATGCCTCGTCCGGAGTATTTGGTAAGTCCTGGGGTGTCCTTCTTGTTGTCAAACGCCAGCGCTGGCCAGTCCATGCCGTCCTCCTTCATGTACGCTGCCATGTCCTCCGCTGAACGGTCGCTGCTCACGAAGATGAGCTCAAACTGGGGGTTCTTGCTCTTGTTGCGCTTGTACCAGCGCACCAGATCAGGTGTGAACGCCCGGCACGGTCCGCACCAGGAGGCGGAGTAGTAGATGGCGTAGTACTTGGACTGGGCAAGTGCCGCATCGTCGAACTTGTCCACCTTGCGTCCTTTGGACTCCACGAGCTTGCCTTTGAACCCGGGATACACCGTATTGTCAGCCTGGAGCGCCCCAGCACCAGCCAACAGTGCCGCCGCAACGGCCATGTAGAGGAAGTTGGTTTTCATCACACCATTGTGGTGCGCCTCCGGAAACTTGGAAAGCAAAGTTTTGGCGGAGCGATGGGTGGCCCCAATGACGGGCAACGCGAAGTCTGGAGCAAGGATGCTATCCGCCGAACCTCGCAGGATACATTTTCTCCAGAGCCACGCGACTGGCAGCCAGACGGTTTTCAACCCCCAGCTTGGGATAAATGCGCTCCAGATGGACCCGCACGGTGCCGGGCGAGATGTTGAGGATGGTGGCGGTGTCCGCGTTGGTTTTGCCTTCGGAGACCCAGTAGAGCACCTCTTGCTCACGGGGCGTCAGCCCCAGTCCCACCAGGCGATCGGATGCGGGGCCGCTGGATGCGGTGCGGGGCGGATTCAGCGTCAGCACTGCTCGCAGGTGGGGCAAAAGCAGGGTGAAAAGGAGGCGGTCCCGCTCGGTGAAACTGCGTTCCTCCCGGATGACGCATCCCTGAAAGAGTGATCCACCGGGCAGACGCATGTCTACACCCAAGTCGTCTTCCAGGCGTACGGAACCGCGATCCACATTGTAGAGATCGGTGCGCTGCCACCGGGTCTGGCTCAGGAAGTCGGACACGCTCAGGACTTCACCCCGTGGTCCGGACTGCAGCCGCGGATGGGATTGCAAAAGACGAAACTGCTCGGGGCTCCAGTTGAAGGCTCCTCTCTCTGAAAGCGCAAAATCAGGTGCCGTCTCCGGCAATGCCGGGCTAAGGCATGCTGCAGCCACGGTCCCGCCCACGACTGTCGCCAGGGTGCGGGCGATCATCGGCATGGCCTCCTCCTGAAGCGCACCCGCATAAAGCGCCGCCACGTGATCATTGAACCGACGGCATTCAGCCGCGGACAAGGCCGGTGGAGAGGGAAGGTTCATGGGGTGCGAGAAGTGAAAGGGCGCATAAGAGAGCAGAACTTCGGCCGTGGGAAAGGGGAATGTACCGGTGCGTCGGTGCGGCAGGTTGCCGCCCTCCCGTCCCAAGCTTAGGCTCCGATGGCCTTGAGGTACCGCTCTGCGGACAACCGGACTCGCTCCTTGGCAGCCTGGTTCACGATGCTGGGCCAGAAGGCGCCGTAGAGATGCTCGTAGGCGTAGGGCTCCAGTGCATCCGTGATGCGGCGGATGGCGGGGGCGTTCAGCGGGATGAAGTTGGGGTAGCTGTACATGAAGCTCACCCACCTCCGGTCCGCGGCCACCTGAGGCTGGTCCCCGGCCAGGATGGCCCCTTTACCCTGGGCTCCGTTGCGCCAGTGCAGGACTTGAAATCCGTCGAAGTGCCCTCCGGTGTTGATCAGCGTCAGATCATCTCCCAGCTTCTTCGTCGCGCCCTTCCAGAACTGGTAGTTCACATCTGCATCTGGCCTCATGACCCACTGGCGGTCTGCCTCGTGCAGGTGAATGGGTGCGTTGCCGAAGGCCCGGCTCCACTCCGCCATGCTGCTGTAGTAGTGCGGATGGGAGATGGCGATCGCCGAGATGCCCCCTAGCTTCTTAACGGCTGCGATCGTGGCGTCATCGAGATAGCTGATGCAGTCCCACAGGATATTGCCCTCCGGGCGCCGGACCAGGATGGCCCGCTGACCGATCCCCAACTTGGGCTGGGTGCCGATGCCATGCAATCCCGGCTCCAGTTCACGGATGACATTCTTCCAGGTGCCCTGTTGTTTCATCGCCTCCAGGGTGTTCCACTCCTGGCCGTTGGCTCCCACATACTGGCGTTCATCCAGGCAGATGGGGCACTCTTTGGGCGGCCCGTCGGTGGCGGAGAACTGGGATCCGCAGGTGATGCACAAGTGCGGTTGCGCCCCGCTGGCGGCGGCGGTTTGAGCAGCCGATGCATTCATCATGAGGGAAAGCGTGCCGGTTGCGGCGGCGGAAGTCGAGAGGAAACGTCGGCGGGAGAAGGAGGGGAGCATGGCGTGGAGGGGTGAGGAGTTTTTTTCGGTGCCCGATTGTGACAGGAAGTGCAGGGGCTGGAGAAATACCAAGAAGGTTGGGCCATGCATGCCCTGCGAGTATGGCGCACTTCCTCAGGAGAATAAGGCCGGAAGCTCGTCATTCCCTCCACAGCTGCAAAAAGGATCAATGTCCGCGATTCAGCGTTGCTGGACGGTGGCTTGACTGGTGAGCGCCGCCCTTATGGCGAGCGTCTCGTCAGTTGGGGTAATGTTGCCGGTGCCTGTGATTAACAGCAGCGTGCTCAGCGATGGCATTGAAGAGAGAGTAGGGATGCTTGCCTGGGTGATGCGGCTGGCGGGTAGGCGGAGGGTGTTCACCGTAGGGTGTCCGGCGAGTGGAGCGATGGAGGCGTCAGTGAACTGGACGCCATCCAGTTCGATGTTCCGAAGTTTGGGCAGGTCGCGCAGAGCTTCGCAAACTTGGGTGGCGTCCGCCTCAGTCAACTCGTTGGAATTCGCGGAGAAAGAGACGACGACGGCTTTTGCATTCGAGAACTGCCGCAAAGCGTCGTGGAAGCCGGGCTTGATAGATTTTACATCTGTAATGTAGATGGTGGGGAGCTTGGCACCCAGCGTGCCGCGAAGACGATTGTGCAGGTAGTAGGCCAGTTCGTCATTTGCGGTCAACCTCCTTGTCAGGAATTCTATCCCGTCGTCACCTATCGATGGCATCCAACGGGGCTTGGAGAATCCCGGGGCAAAACGGTGCCCCTCGTAAGTCTGAGCCAATGCGGCAAATTTCGCCAGGATCAACTCGGTGCGGACGTAAAGCAGGCCCAAAGTCAGGAGGGCGACGGCTGGGATCGCGAGATAGATGAGGTGAGGCTTGAATTTCATGGCTGTGCGGCGCAGCGTCTCCAGCCCCGGCAAGCTCGCACTGAAAATGAGACACTAGGGATCTTGATCAGAAGCAGCTTAACGGGGCAGCTATGTCAGATGAGCTGGCTGGATCCGCGTTCATTAAGATATTGGGTAATGGTCTGTCGTTGAGTGGAGCCGCCCAATCTGCATCCGAACTCGCTTCACCGTGGCGAGCAATCGACATGGGCAGATTGAACATCTGACGTGGATCGAGCGGGTTTTAGTGGAAAGTGATTTTTAAGGTGCCTCGTAAGGCGCTGAGGCTAAGTTGGATGCAATCGAACGTCCGTTGAACGGAATCATGTGTTCCGTTCAACAAGACAGGGGTGTCCGTTGAACAAAAGAGAAAAGGAATGGGAAATGGAACAGAAAAAGAATGAGGAAGAGAAATGAAAGGAAAGGAACGAGGAAACCAGCGAGGCCGCTTTGATGCGCGTGTTTTCTCCAAGGAAAGAAATTCCAGTTGCGTGGTACGTGTGCTTAGTGCACATTGATTGATGAAGTGGCTATGTAGGCATCCGTTGACATTCATCACCTGTCTGGGTTTGCTGTTGGCCTGGGTGGTGTCTGCCTCAGGGTGGCAATACGACAGCCCTGGTTTGCGCGGTGTGGCGTTTTGGGCTTCCTGGTTGTTCGCGCTGCCTGTGTGGGCAGTGGGTGAAGCCGATCAGTCTTGGGGCCCAGGGGCTCCCAGTTGGTTGTTGATCGCGGTGGCGTTGGTGTTGTGCTGGTTTATCGAGATGGGCGTTCGCAGTTTGGTGTCGCGATGGCGCGGAAGTTTGTCCAGGGTGCCTTGAGGCAAGTCGCGGGCGGTCAGGAGCTGATGGGTTGACTGGACCCTCTATGCTTCGTCAACCCGCGGGACCGGAGATCCCGCCTCCTTTACTCTGTGTTCCAGTTGTCAGGAGGTTTGTTCGCGGATGAGCACTTCACCGGATCTTCGCCTCGGGCAGCTCTTTCTTCACTCCTTCATCGATCGGCATCTTGTCCTCCTTGAGGCCCACCTCGTCCATCAGCACGGCCAGTTGCACCTGGAGTTCGCGTTTTTTGGCGTCGTGGGCGGGGAGGTTGATGAGGTTGTTGTTCTCGCCGGGGTCCGTCTTCAGGTTGTAGAGCTCGGCCATGTGGCGGTCTTCGGAGTCATCGCCATGAGGGTAGTGAATGTACTTCCAGTTCGCGGTGCGAATGCCGCGGATGTTTGGCGTGTAGGGGAACTGCTTTTCGTAGTACAAGTAAAATCATATACAATTCAGTGATATGTGTAACCGTCTCATTGCGAGAAAATTAACGGTGGAAACGGCACGCAAACGGACCAGCGGTTTTGGTGGCGCTGATGCGTGTTGGTGGCGATGCGCGCTTCGGTGTTGATGCTGGACGGATGGCAGCCGACTTTGGAGGCAGCAACAGAATCCGCATTGCCAGTGAGCAGGGATGCCTATCGCGTATCTGGCTCTCCCTGGCGTACAAACATTCAAGTTTCGGGGGAACTGTCTTGCAGAGGAGATTACGTTGCAACACCCTACCTACTTCCCCGGATGTCCAGGGACCACATGTGGTTCTACTCCAGGCCCGCCCGCCCCAATAGCGACTTCGGGCGATACACCCTCTTTGTCCCCATCGTTATTTTCCTTTTGCGCTTGAAGTTTCTCGTGTTCTTGCGCAATTGCATGCAACACGCAAAACAGGATAGGAATACCGAGAAGCGTATCGATAGGAACAGCCAGAGGACCGGTGAAGAGCGCAGGCCCCGCAATGGCCATGGAGACCGCGGTCTGCAGCGCGCAGACATCGATAGTGTGAATTCCTTCGGCTTCGGGCATGACTAAAAGTCCAATGTTACATTGTCAATAACATTCTCGTCATCCACCCAGCAATTAATAGGCTTTTTTGCTCCGGCGGATGTTAGCAGCAAGGTGAAGATAGCGCTGTGACCTCGGTGACCTGTTAGTAGCTTGCAATTAGTGCCGTCAACTTCGGCCAATACATAGTCAGCCTCCGCTCTAATTGTCTTAACAACTCCTGTTTGCATTTTCATGTGACAGATGTGTTGAATGTGCGCACATGATTCCAAGGAGAAAAGCACTTGTCAAGATGAAACTTCCTAAACATCTGGAGCCACAAGGCAAGGATGTACGCTTGTAAATTATATGCAGCCTACTTGTCGGGCGTTCACTGGGAACGCCCAAAAAGAGGAAACTGAGACTATTTCGCTTTCGCACGGCCTTCTTGTGCCGCAGCTTTTGCCCTTGCCTTTGCTACCTTGTCTTTGAGCAATTCCGTCACTATATCAGAGATGGACTGCCCGGTGCCGTGAAGCAACTCCTTGGCATCAGCCAAAACGTCAGGATCAATCGTGAGATTGAGACGGGGGCGTTTCCCTGTTGAGCTCATTTGTGGTCTTGCCATGGTGCATTTAATGCGCATTTTATGCGCATAGTCAAGAGCAATTCGGCTTTGGCGGAAGGGGTTTAGCGATTGATGCTGTAGTAGTCCACGAAGCCATCACTATCGACTGTGACGAAAGCGTCTCGCCAATGCCAATGCTGCACCCCACTTGAATTCTTGCTCGAACTGCTTGGCTGGCCCCAAGCCAAAAGCAAAAGCGCTCCGGGCATGCCCTTCGCGATTTTGCCTTCGTAAGTTGCCTTCACCCAAAAGATGATATCGGACCTCTCAACGCCTGATTCAAGCAGCGGGCGGCAAGTGTCCTGTATGATGGCAAGGTCTGATTTGAGCTTTTCGTACCGTTCGGGATCGGTGACATTTTGCTTCAACTTGGCAATCTCGGAAGAATAGGGCTCCCAAGTGTGGAAGTCTAAACGATCGTCTGCATGCTGTCTTTTTGCAGTGGCGATACGCTCCCGCTTCGAAGCCTCGGCATCCGCCATGGCGGCTTTGACCTCTAATTCATCAAAGCCGCCAAGTGCCTGCTGAACCTCAAGAGGCAGTTCCTTGTAGGAGATTCTTGCAACCCCGGCGGAGTGAACAATCTTCACTCCATCAACGAGCTTTTCCGTCACCTTTACATCGCTGTACTCAGCCCCCTTTGCTGTCTTGAGGGTGGGTAGAGTGAGGATCGGGGCGGATCCTAAAGCGGTGCTAACCAAAAGCGCCAGAATAGCAAGAGGTTTCATCTTCACAATGGTTAGATGAAAGGTGGAAGGTGTCAAGTTCCACGACGCTAAAGGGCTGAGGCTGAACACCTCAGCCCGTGAATGTTTAATTGAAATTGCCAGCCAGCACATTCCCCACTTGGGCGGGATCTTTAACCCTCTCAAGAATTCTCTTGAGAAGTTGGCCGCGCTCTCCCCGGCCCTTCTGCGTCAGAGTGAGGAGGTGGGCGTCAACAGCGTCCTGCTTCACGGGCGGAAGCACCGCCATCGGCACCGTCACGGGGTGATCCCCTTGAACCAAAAGGTCATAACGGACAAGACCTTTGATGTATGCGGCCCAGTTGGGATAGCCGAGGGAAACGGCTCTTTTTTCGGCGGCTTGAGCAAGAGAATCGGGGAATCGTACGGAACGGGGGTGTGACATTGTTGCGAGTCGTTAACAATCTTGTAGTTCGATGTAGTTCAATGAACTACACAGAAATTGTTGCGCTCTTTGTCACTGATTGCAAACTGTTCGTGTGAACACTATGTATTTTTCTTTGCAGCGCGCTTCGATGACTTGGGGGGTGGGGTAGGCTCCTCTGTAGCGATCAATGAGCGCATCCAATCGGCAAGAGTCATCCCTCTGCTCTTTGCAGCTTCCATCATGGCGGCGGCTTCCTCCTCGGTGGCATAGAAACCGACCATTCGCTTTCCGACTTTGCGTTGGCTTGGCATGAGGTGATTAGACACCTAGGGAAACTTTTATCAACTTTTTCTTGCGGTGTCTAGTCACCTGCAATAGTGGGTGTCTAGACACCTTGCCTGAACATGATAAAAATATACTTTCAGACACCTCTGTCGATTAAGCAGTTCTCAGCGCTTGAGGGATTGGCAAAGCATAACGGGCGCAAACCTGCACAAGAGCTACGCGCAAGGGCTTTGGCGGCGCTTTCTAAAGCTACCCCCGCTCGCAAGCAGGAGGCCCGGAAGCCGTGAAACCCGCTCCCTTTGTGCGAGGCATGCTCTTCGCACTGATTCGCCGCAGAGCCTTTCTTTGCCTCGCGAGGCTTAACCGCCCTCAAGCCATCAAGTGGATCGGCTTTGCACGCAGTGAGAGGCAGAGCCTCCGACTCAACGCCGCCCTTGCTTTCCAAGTTTCCAAGCCATGAACAACCGGCTCCAACAATTCAACTTCAACGAATCTTCCGTGAGGGTGGTTCAGCGTGACGGCCAACCTTGGTTTGTTGCTGCGGATGTGTGCGAGGTGCTGAGCCTCTCGAATCCCTCCATGGCCCTCAATGCCTTGGATGACGACGAAAAGGGTACCCTAAGGATTAGTGAGGGAACCTCGGTAAAGGGGGGCAATCCTAACATGGGCATCGTCTCCGAATCCGGCCTTTATGCTCTCATCTTCAAATCCCGCAAGCCACAAGCAAAGCTCTTCCGCAAGTGGGTGACATCTGAGGTGCTTCCCGCCATTCGCAAGACCGGAAGCTATGCAGTCAGTGCGCCGACAACGCCGGAGATGCACCCGGTAGCCGTGCAGTTCCTCAACTTCTTCGACTCCCTCCACAAGCGCGGCGTGCCCGTTGACCAGTGCTCAAAGACTGCCGGGCAAGTCTTCCAAAGCGGTGTGCAAGGCTTCGAATTTTCTCAAGCCGCGTTGCTGCCTGGAACGCGAGCCCTTGCCCCAATCAACCAAATCCATCAAGCCTAAGACTCAACATGCCCAAACAACCGACGAACATCTATCTTCCTGCCGATCTCATTCTTGAGGCAAAGGCAATGGCAAAGAAGCAAAAGACCTCCCTTTCCGCCATCGTGAACAAGCTCCTCAAGGAATGGGTGAAGCGTGAGAAGCGCAAGCTGGAGCAACAGGCAGAAGGGGGAGCGGCATGAGCGAACTAATCACCGGCCAGTGGCACGCCAAGCACCTTTCGCTTTTCGTTCCGATGTCTGCCCTTCAAAGACTCGCAAAGTATTGGACCCTAAAACCCGCACAGGACAAGACCGATGAATCAGAAATTTCGCAAAATGCGCCGTCTCCTGACGGCAATCTTCCACCGGTTGTTTCTCCCGGCCAGCGTCGCAAACGCTCACAAAATCAACGGCATTCAGGCCCGTTTCATCCTCGCTCGTCCGGGTTACGGAAGCTCGAAAAGAATCGCGGCTGAGAGCCTTTGACTTCCAAGCATGTCTGCCGCAGGTGCACTCAAATTAGACTTCTAAATACACCAAATACTCGATGGCACTACAGATCAAAAAAGGAAAACAAGTCCGCGCTCAACGCGTGGTAGTTCACGGCCCGGAAGGGGTCGGCAAATCGTCTCTTGCCTCCGGCTTTGGCCGGGTGCTCTTCATTGACGCCGAAGATAGCACCGCACAATTGGACGTTGAGCGTCTCGAACCTTCCAACATGAAGGAAGTCCGGCAAGCGATTGAGATCGCAAGGAAGAGCCCGGATCATGATGCGATTGCGATTGATACCGTGGATTGGATCGAGCATCGCCAGCTCGCCGAAATGCTGGAAGAGGACAAGAAATCCTCCATTGAGGATTACGGCTATGGTGCCGGATACACCATGCTTTCAGAGCGCATGATGGAGTTCTTGAAGCTTCTCGACGGTCTGATTGCGGCAGGCAAGCACGTGATTTTGCTCGCACATTCGCATGTGCGCAAGCACGAGGAGCCCGGCGACAAAGGCTCTTATGATCGCTTTGAGTTGAAGCTCTCAAAGAAGGGCGCGCCCTTGGTGAAAGAGTGGGCGGATGCGGTTCTTTTCCTCAACTTCCAGACCCTAACGAAGGAATCAAAGGACAAGAAAGTCCGGGCAGTGGGCGGCACGGATCGCGTCATTCACACCTCACGTTGCGCCGCGTTCGATGCCAAGAACCGCCACGGTCTCCCGGAAAAGCTCGACTATGAAGTCGCAGGGAAGATTCCGGCTCCATTGTTGGCAATCATCACCGGCAACACCCCGACCCCGAAAGAGGCGAACCCGGACGCCCCCGCAGATCCCTTCCTGATGAAGCTCGTGAAGGGCTATGAAGCTGCAGCTCTTGCCGTTCTGATGGAGCGGGGCATGCTGCAAGTAGGGCAAGATTTTCGTGCCCTGAAAAATACGCATTTAATGCGGATTAAATCACAGTCCGGAAGCTTCCTGGATGTTGTGAAGTCGAAGCACGCCGCCATGAATCCAGCTCCGGAGGAGCCCGCCGAAGAGGCGGAAGCAGAGACTCAAGAGCCCGGCTTTGACAAAGGAGGAGAGGCGTGAGCGAAGCCGCTGCCGTCACCATCGAGCCCCCCGCAACGGGGGCTCTCCCTCTCACCGTGGAGCGCCCCACGCACTTCACGGAGGTTCTTCGCCCGTCTTCGCTCCCGAAGCTGGCGCAATGTCCGCGATACATGCCCAGCTCCGAAGCTGGCCCGTTCGCAGAGCGTGGCAACAAGCTCGACCGTGCATTCCGGCTCCTCTTCGCAGGTGACCCGTCCGCCCTGGATGGATGCACCGAAGAGGAAAGCAAAAGCCTCAAGTGGGCTAAGGATATGACAATCCTTCTCTCTGGCGGGGAAGAGATCCACACGGAGAAAGACGATTGCCGCATGAGCATCCCCGACCTGCCTAACGGCGGCGAAGCGGATGCGATTGTTCCCACGCGCTTTCGCTCCATGGATCTCAAAAGCGGTATGCTCCGGGAGTATCGCGAACAAATGGCGGCATACGCTTACGGGCTCATGCTCCGCCACTTCACAGAGGAATGGACTTGTTCACTCCTCTTCCTGGACCTCCGCGAGGTTGTGCACATGCGCTTCACATTCGAGGAAGCAAAGGGAATCGTGGAGGCCGTGATTGCCTCAAAGCGTGATCCTGAATCACTCGCAACCCCTGGTGGCGCGTGCGGCTGGTGTGCGTTCAAGGAAGTATGCCAAGCCCGGCTTAACCTCGCGGCGGAATCCCTCGCGGCGCTCCATCTCAAGGAAGGCCTGGAAGCTTTGAAGGATGACCCGGAGAAGCTGGCGCGCTTCATCGTCGGATGCAACCCGTTGGAGGACATGCTCAAGAGCGCCAAAGAACATGCTAAGAGCTATTTCGACAACGGAGGGCCGGGGGTTCCTGGCTTCAAGCTCCAAAGTCGAAAGGGCAACGAGTTCGTTTCTCCTGTTGACGTTCTGGCCTGCTTCCCTGGTGCAACGCTTGAAGAAATCTGCGGCTACTATGGGGAAATGTCCGGCACGAAATTCCGCCTCGCATGGACGGAGCGCCGGGGGAGTCAGGAAGCCCCTGAAAACCTCATTCAGTCAAAGCCGGGCTCCACCTTCATCAAAGCTGCCCCGCCTCCAAAGGAGCCTAAAGCAAAGAAGCCAAAGGCCCGCAAGTAATCAGTAACAACTCAAAACACGACAGAAACTCAAAAAACCATGGCATCCTATACCTCCGGCCCCAAAGAAGACCGCCCCATTCGCATCCAGCTCGTCAAGTCAGGCGAGTACGATCTCAAAGTGCTCGACTCCAGTGAGAGTCAATCCAGCAATGGAAACGACATGATCGAGCTTAAGTTCGAGGTGATCCTCGAAGGCGACACCCCTGGCCCCATCATTTACGACAACCTCGTTTTCACGGAAAACTCTGCCTGGAAGATTGACCAGTTCCGCCGCGCCATTGGCGAAAACGTGGTGGAAGGGGAGGAGGTGGAGGTTGATGCGGATGTTTTCCTTGGCAAACGCTTCCGTGCTTTCCTCAAGCAGGAGAAGGACCGCAACGACAGCTCCATCAAGCGCAACCGGGTGGGCAGTTACCTGGAACCGAAGCCGGGCGACAAAACCCAAGCCCCGGCCACCAGCGGCGCGGAAGATGATGATCTTCCGTTCTAACCTTTTTTTCGCCGCTTAAATGCGCATTTAATGCGTATGGAATATCCTTGGGCGGGCTGGATATTCCGGCCCGCTCATTAAAGAGCAACCCAACATTCCAATGCTCCCCACTATCCCCCCTCAATCCCGTTACATCTTCTCGGGTAATTTCACAAACCGCCATTCGGAATTCCCCTGGCTCGTGCGGCGCGCAGATCAACCCCTTTGCCACTGCGTCCCGTGCATGTTTGTGGAGGCTCGGCACGTCATTTTCACCCCCTCCGGTGAGGAAGAGCAAAAGCAGGGTTGCAAGATGACGGCAACCATGAACGTACAAGGCCGGGAAGGTGTGCGCTTTGGCAACACCTTCCAAGGGCGGCAGATCCTCCCGCTTGAACCACTGGTGGAGGATCGCCCCTCACCGGAGTTGCTGAAAGCTACGCAAGAGGCGCTCGACCTCCACGCCATGAACACCGGCTTTGTCCGGCTCCTCTTCACCCCGGAGGGCTTCAAGGTGGGGATCACCGGGGAGCTTGTGGAGAGCGTCTTTATTCTCCGCCTCACCCCTGACGGCAGTATTTCCGCAGTCCTTTACCCAACTCCTGCCTTTGAAAACAGCAACAGCCCCTCAGCCTAACCCACCACCCCCCGCCGACACAGTGAAATCATTCTCTTACTTCCTCTCTGGTCTCCTCTTTGGTGCCATCCTCTGTATTCCCTTCATGCGTCCATTGCCGGGCTTTGTCTCTCCATTGCTCGCGCTGGTGGCGGTGGTGACGCTCCTGGTTGCGGCAGGTCTGCCCCGGCTCAACTCCGGCGGGTTCCTTCACTTCGCGGCGGTGCGTGTTCAGAAGGTGGAGCTGGATCTCCTTCGGAAGCGCATCAAGTCACTTCGAGCGGTGATCGAGTTCTATGGAGCGCATCGCTTCTACTCCTCCGGTGCCTGCCAGAAGGACAGGGGAGCGGTTGCCCGTCGCGCCCTGCAATATGACGACAACGGCCAGACCAGTTCCAGCATTCTTAAGCTCCCCAACGGCGAGGACTGACACACGAGAAGCAAGGAAACCACTAAGCGCGGCGGCGGCTGAACGGCTCCCGCCGCTTTTTTTGCCATCACATGACGATTAGACCGTATCAGCAGGAGATTTTAGAGCGGGTGATTGCCGCTTTTGAGGAATTTGACCGCGTGCAGGTGACTTCCGCCACCGGGTCAGGGAAAACGATCATCACGAGCGAGCTTATGCGCCTGGAAGAAGGGCGCTCACTCTTCCTCGCGGACGGTACGGAGCTTGTCTTGCAAAACTCAGACAAGTATCACAAGCACACCGGCGACTTTGCCGCCGTCGAAATGGAGAAGCTCAAGGCGCGCCCCTACGAGCGGAAAGTGACTATTGCCAGCGCGCAGACCTTGCACCGGCGGCTTGAGAAGTATCCGGCGGACTACTTCGCAAAGATCATTGTGGATGAATGTTTTCCGGCGGGGACGCTTGTCGATGGCAGGCCAATTGAGTCCTTCAAAATTGGGGATGAAATCACTGCATTCGATGAAGTGACAGGCACGCTCAAGCAAAGCCGAGTGACGGACGTGCTTTGCCATGTGACTCACAACCCGCTAGTTGAGGTGAGAGTGCAAGGGAAGCGGATTCGATGCACCCCTAACCACCCATTCTGGACGCAACGGGGATGGGTGCCCGCTGCTTTGGTTGACTCCGGTGACTCGGTGCTAACCACCGAAACACTTGAAGACCTATCCCTCTCAAGCTTGCCAAGTCTGCGGAACGCAGTTCTCACCATCGAAGAGCCAGCATCACAACCGGAAGCACAAGCCAAATGCGGCATGGTGTTGCTCCCGGGCGTGTCAGAGTGCGCATTGCTCCGCGCTACGGAAAGTGCAAAATCCGATGCACGACCCGAAGGTGAGAGCGATGGTTTCGACCAAGCTAAGGGCGATGGGCTGGAAGCCAACAGTCAGAGGAGGGAACGGGAAACCGTTGCCTCCGGAGCATATAGCGATTGCTGCGATGCTGGGCTGGAAAACGGAAGTGGCGATTGCCACGAAATCGCGACACCTGGGACTCGGACTGCCGACCTGCTACAAACTGGACATTGCGCACGAGGGGTTGAAGATTGCGCTGGAGATCGACGGAAATTCCCACAACGTGACTGTGAGGAAAGAGCAAGATGCGAAAAAGGACGCGTTCTTAGCTGGGCTCGGGTGGAAGGTGTTGAGAGTGTCGAAGAAGGAAGCGCAACAGAACCCGCAGGCTATCGTTTCGCGCGTGCTGTCTATAATCTGACGGTTTCCACCTATTCAACCTACCTCGTGCAGGGAGTGGTGGTGCACAATTGCCACCGCAACACACTGGGCGGCATGGCTCAGAAGATCCTCAAACACTTTGAAAGTGCAAAGGTGCTTGGGATGACGGGGAGCCCGAAGGGGCCGAAGGGGCGCAGCTTGAGCGAGTATTACCAGCACATCGCGCATGACGTGGGGCTTGAAAGGTTGATTCGCGAGGGCTGGCTTGCTCGCATTGTTTTGAAGTGTATCCCGCTTGGCGTGGATCTCTCCCACGTGGGCACCGCCAGCGATGGGGACTACAAGCTAGGGGAGCTTGACGAAGTGGTTGAGCCTCACTTGCTCAAGGCCGCGCAGATCCTTGCTCACCACGGAAAGGGGAGGAAGTCCGTTGTGTTCGTGCCGCTCGTGAAAACGGCATACAAGTTCGCCACCGCCTGCCGTGCGGTGGGGCTGAAAGCCGTGGCGGTGGATGGGGACGACAAGAGCTCGCTTACGCACTTCACGCACGGCAACGCTGACGTGATCGTGAACGCGGCTCTCCTTACGACCGGCTGGGATTGTGACCTGGTTGATTGCGTGATGATCCTCCGCCCCACGAAGAGTGAGAACCTATTCCGCCAGATGGTGGGGAGGGGCACACGTCCCCGTTACATGGAGGGCTTTGACCCTAACGCGGACATGCACAACCACGAGTTGCGCCGGGAGGCAATGCGCCTGGGGCCAAAGGCAAACCTTTTGCTCATCGACCCGCTCTTCATGACGGATGACGTGAAGCTAATCGGCGCGGCCCGGCTCATGGCGCGGGATGGAGACCTTGAAGCCGCCATTGCGAAGCATCTCGCGAGCATGGCTCCCGGAGAAGATAATCTATTCGCGGACGTTGAAGCCGTGGACCTCCTGGACGCTGACGAAAAGGTTGAGAAGGACGCGGCGGAGATCCGAGAGCTTTCGCTCAAGAAGAAGCTCGAAGCCGCTGCAAACAAGAAGGAGCGCACGGTTGACGCGGTGGAGTTCTTCCTTGCCCTTCATGAGAAGGAGTTTGCGGAATACACCCCGGAGCATGATTGGGAAGGGGAACCGCCTTCCGAAGGGCAAAGGAAGCTCTTGGAGAAAAATGGCTTTGACCCGGACGCGATCAAATACAAGGGGCAGGCCGTGGCGATCTTGGAGCTTGTGGCAACGCGCCGGGATGCTGGGCTTGCCTCCCCGGCTCAAGTGAAGGCGCTCCGCAAGCTGGGGCATTCCAATCCCGACCTTGCCACTTTCGACGAAGCAAAGAAGTTCATCGCGAGCGCGGCACTTCGCGGGTGGGCTCCTCTTGTGCAGAAGCCGGAAGCCAAACCTAACACGCCCAGAGTGTGGCGGAGTGTCTCCGGAAACACCCTGGAGGGAGTGTTTGTGAAACTGACAAAGCAGGGCGCTACGCTCCGGCTTGCCGGTGGGCGGGTGATGGAGTTGCCGCTTGAGCGGTTCGTTGAAGATGACCGCATTGCACTCATGCACCTCGCTCATGAGGAGCAAAAGAGCAACCCACGCCCACGCTATAAATTTCGTGTCTAATTAAATACGCATTAAATACGCATTCAAAGCCTTTCCTCAATTCCATGTCACGATTCAAATACACATCCGTCCCTCAAGACAACCCCCACGCTCACGCGAGCAACGGCGACACGCTGCCGAATAGTGTGCAAGAGTACCTCGACAACGGAGCCGCACAAGGCGGACGCAACCGCGCGCTTTTCGCGGCAGCGTGCCAACTCCGGGACATTGGGGCAACGGAGGGGTTCGCCGTGGAAACGCTTCTCTTGCGGGCCACTCAAGACGGTCTCAAGCCGGGAGAGGCTACCCACGCCATCAAGAGCGCGTTCGCGGCTTCCCGCCGGGAGCCTCCTACCGGGAGCACCGGCCAGCCCTGGCAGCTGTCAAACAACCGCAGGCCCGCCCCTGCCATGGTTGCCCGCCCCTCTCAGAAGACCGCCAAGCCCGGCGCTATCAGTGAATCCCGGCCCATCCCACTTCCCGAGACGATAGCTGACGGCTTCAAGACGCTCCTGCTTACCGCCTTCAAGGAAGGGGAGGGCGTATGCTTGGCTCCCACTCGTGAGAATGAGGATGGAAGCCGGACGCCAGTACGAGGAACAACCCTCACCCGCGAGGCGTGGCTTGAGAAGTTGAAGAAAAAGGGATCGCTCAGCAAGATCTACTCCACAAAGGAAGGGCTCTTTGTGCGCGTCAATCCGATGAAGACCGGGGGCAAGGGGACAAATGACGACGTTACCGCCTTCCGGCATGCCCTCGTGGAGTTCGACACGGATGCCCAAGGACAGGACATCCCAAAGGAATTGCAGCTCGGGGCAATCATCCACTCTGGCCTTCCAATCACAGCCATCCTCGACAGCGGAAACAAAAGCGTGCACGCCTGGGTGCGCGTGGATGCCGCCAACCTGGAGGAATATGAGGCGCGTGTGGACGCGGTTTATGCGCTCTTCGATTCTGCCGCGTTGGACCCTTCCAACCGCAACCCGTCGCGGCTCTCGCGGTGCCCGGAGGGGCGGCGCACCGAGAAAGGCGAAGTGAGAGAGCAACGATTGCTTGCCTTGAACCTGGGGGCGAAGAGCTGGGCGGACTTCGAGCGTGTTCGCAACACGGCAAACCTTGGGGAGCCTATCCGGCTGGACTACCTCCTAAACTACAACACCAAGGAAGATCCAAACAACATGATCGGCAACCGGTGGCTTTGCCTCGGTAGCTCTCTCGTGATCGTCTCTCAATCCGGCGTTGGCAAAAGCTCCCTCAACATGCAGCTCGCGATTGGCTGGGCGGCTGGCCGTGAGGATATGACTTTCGGGATTAAGCCGGTGCGCCCGATGAAGCAGCTTATCTTGCAGGCCGAAAACGACGAGGGCGACCTTGCCGAAGCCGCACAAGGGGTATTCTTCGCGCAAGAGATCAGCGCGGAAGAGCGGGCGGTTATCAACGAGAACCTTCTTTGGCACCGCATCACGTCCGCCACCGGTGAAGAGTTCTGCCGCACGGTGGAGGACTTGGTTACACTCCATAAACCAGACATTGTCTGGATTGACCCCCTGATTAACTTCATTGGGGACGACCTCAGCGAGGCGAGTGTGATTGCGCAGTTCTGCACCGGCTGGCTCAATGCCATCAGTCAGAAGACGGGCGTTATCTTCGCGCTCATTCACCACACCGGGAAACCCCCGAAAGATGGGGCATCACGAGGAACGAACTCAGACCTTGCTTATGCGGGGCTCGGTTCGTCCGCCCTGGTGAACTGGGCTCGTGAGGTGATGGTTCTCTCTCGCATCAAGACTCCCGAAGGTGACCCCGCCACATTCTCACTCACCGCCTGCAAACGCCGGAAGCGCGCGGGCATGAGAGACATGAGCGGCGAGGTGAGCGAGGAGATTTACATTCGGCACGCAGCGGACGGCACTATCCGTTGGGAGCAGTGCGACAAGCCGGAAGCGCCAGAGAAGGCGAAGAAGGGGAGCAAGAAGGAGGACAAGGCACCAGCGGCGGGCGGCTACGCGTTGAAGAAGAAAGGAGAGGGGACAGAAACGATTCCTGGCGTTCTGGAGCGCGAGGACGGCACGGGCGAGAGTGGAGACAGCGCCGCCCTCACTCAAGGCGCGCCAGAAGCCCCGCAATCGCGAAGCTACACCCTCCGGAGAGGCAGGCCCTCAAAGCTTCCTCGTGAGGCTCAAGCCGCCATCATTGCCGCCATTCGAGCAAACGGCGGACTCATCACCCCGGCGGAAAGAGAGCAGTTTGCGACCACCTACGGAGTCAGCACGATGACAATTCGACGCTTCGAGGATGCAGCAAACGGAAAAGAAGAGGACCGCTCAGAAGAAAAATAAGGTGTAGGTATGGAAAAAGCGTGCGCACGATCGGTCTCCGGTTGTGCGCATATTTTTTTGAACCCGGAGGCACCCAAGTATGCGCACGATCGTTTCACAAAACCTCTTAACAAATGTAATGACGTGGAAAAACTACATCGTGCGCATAGTTTCCGAAGAATCACAGAATGCAACACCCCGAAATGAGACACTCAGAAGCCTATTTTGTGAGCTGTCTAGTGCTCACCTCTCCCTAGTGGGAGCGGATAACAAAATTCCTCACAATATTATTCACAAATCATGACTCACAAAACCCTCAATCCTCTCCGGCTCCCTCTTAACAAAACTAGTTCACAAAATCCATACTCTCTCCCCCCCTTACAGGGGGGGGAGAGAGAGTGTTATGGAGTTTTGTTGTAACTAGCTTTTGTTGAATAGGGGAGCTCAGGAGGTTCCGGCATTTTTGAAATGTAGGGGAAGAAAAGCGACGGGAGAGAAGCGCTCAAACACGGGGTTCAAAAGGGGGTGTGTAATGCAATAGAAAAACCTACGAAATGCATTGAATACGCATTAAATGCGCATACAATGCAGGCGACAAAGAAACCCACAAAATACCCCCTCCAACATGAGCACCGGATACATTGCCCGCGCCGACAAAGAAACGAAAAGCTACCTCGCCGTTTATGCCGCCTGGATCGACAGCATGACGCCAGAAGAGAAGCGGGACTTGGTTAAGCTTGGGCTCGACCGGCCTTTGCACCCCCATACTGTTTCCGGCGCTCTCCCTGCCAGCACGGTTATCACCTCGAACGGTCTCGGCGCCACGAGCGAGGATTCGGAGGACGACGCCCCGGAGGCTCTCCACCCTGACCAATGGCAAGCAAGCATGGATCACGCCGCCGAAGAGCTGGACCAGCAGGAGACCGACTATCTCAAGCTTGGGGAAGCTATTCGCGCACTCCTGGGGCTCATTCTGGCAAGCAGCAACGCCCGGCTCACGGTGGAATGCGTGGCCCTGGTGACTGGCATCCTGTATGAGGGGATTAGCGAGGCAGAGATTGCCAAGAAACACGGCATCACCCGCTCTGCTGTGAGTAAGCGGTGCGTGGAGATCGCGGAGGCCCTGGGGCTCGACCCATCACGCGCAATGCGTGGTGTTGAGGTGCGCGAGCGATGCGCAGCCGCTCAGACCGCCCGCAAAGCCGCCTAACCTTCACCCTCGCTCATTCCTCCTCATGGAAATCACCACCCTTTCCGTACTTCCTCCCGAAAACCCGGAACTCCCGGCCACGTTTGCAATTCAGGCCGTTGGGGCGCGCTTCGCTCCCGACACGCCTGCCGAAATCGTTCACGGGACCGGCCAGCAAGCCGCCAACGGCATGAAGCAATGCGCCTTCGTGCTGGCCGATGCGCTCAATCACTCCGTTACCCACCTCGGGGGCACGCTCTCCCAATGGAGCGAGCTAACCGGCATGGATGAGCGCGCGCTCGAAAACCTCTCGAACCTGGGGAAGAAGATCCCGCTGGAACGGCGCTCCGTTTCCTTGAGCCTCGACCATCACAAGGTGATTGCCACGGCTCCGGATGGGCAGCAAGAATTCTGGATCAATGAGGCAGAGCAAAAGGGGCTCTCTCGTGGGGCTCTTCGCCGGAGCTTGCTCACCGGTGAAACCCAGCTCGACGGCAAAGGCGCTCCCTCCGACCGTGGACAAGACAACGTGAGCGCCCACGCCACCAAGATCCGGACTATCGTGCAACGCTTCAAGAGCAAGGGCGTCCTGGACGAGGCGAGCCCCGACCAGCTCCTAGCATTGCACCGCGATTTGCTGCCGGTTCTCGCGGCTCACGGGGAAATCGTGAAACGGCTCATGAGGACCGCAGACCGGCGCGCCCTCTCGGCCCTCGGCGCAGACATGCGCGCTCTCGTGGAAAGTAAGTAACCCCCCATTTCCCATGAAACTCCCCGATACCATCGAACACCGCGAGATTGCCTCGCTTCGTCCGTTCCCCACCAACTCCCGGACGCACTCACCCGCGCAGATCCAAAAGATTGCCGACTCTATCCGGGAGTTCGGTTTCACAAAGCCCGTACTCGTGCGTGGTGACTTCATCATTGCCGGGCACGGTGCCGTTGAAGGTGCTCGCAGCTTGGGAATGGAGCGCGTGCCCTGCATCAGCCTGGACCACCTCACCGCAGAGCAAGCCCGCGCCTACGTGATTGCAGACAACCGCATCGCGGAAGAGTCGGAGTGGGATGATGGGCTCTTAGCCGCAGAGCTGGCAGCACTGCAAAACCTGGACTTCGACCTTTCCCTTACCGGCATGGATTTCGAGGAGATTGCCAAGCTCCTTCAAGGTGACGGCTCGGAATCGGAAGGCTCAACCGATGAAGGGAACGAATCCTCACCCGGCGACAAAGTGCCCATGCTCTCCTTTGGAAAGTACAAGCTCGAATTGACCCCCGAAGAGCTGGAAGACATGACGGCACGCGTGGAGGCGCACGTTGACGCCTACGGCTCTTATCGCGGCTTCGTTGCCCGGCTCCTCCTGGCATTGTCCGGCCAAAACTCCCAACTCCCTTCGTGATGACTTCTATTCCCTTCGGTTTGCGTACTTGACGGTAAGCGCCAACATTTCCCTTGTCATTGGGGGGTTGGGAACCATTGCTGCAATCAATCCCTTATCCTCTGGGTCAATCTTCTTAAATCCTTCAAGAAAGACGGCGACGGTCTTCATTTGTTCAACAAGTTTGTCGTAGCCCTTTTCCGCGAAGATTTTCGATGACATTGCCCGGAGGTTTTCGTACCCAGCTAGGTGGATTTCAAAAGCCTCACGAATCTTTTCCTTTGGGTACGGGAGCCTATCAACGTCTGATACCACTGGGGCTCCTTCTGCCACTACATCGACAAAGGCATACACAACTCGTTGCGCCTCATCCTCGCTCATTGCGCCTTCGTTGTAGCCTAGCTGATCTTGTAGCCGGGTCAGCGCACCAGTTGAATATCCCTCTTCAGGGGACGGAGAAGGGAATTTCCCTGTCCATTCATTCTCGCGAACATTGGCAACCACTTGCTTCACTTGAGCATGAACCGCATGGGCATCATGCTGGTTGTTGCGGATGAAGGTGTACTGTTGACCGTCAAAGTCTGGTGTCGTCTTCTTTATGAATCCAAAGAAGGAACTTTTTGTAGTTCCTGGTATGATAGCCGTGCTCCAGTAGTCTTGTCCGATTTCTGGTGCCGTACTGATAAAGAAGACTTCCTTCGAGTACTTGTTTGCAACTTCGCTGAGAAGTCCTCCCGGTATCTGCGCTTTACGTTCCATGGCCTCTGTTTGGTTGGTTGATCGGTAAAACGCAGGTTACGCCGCTTGTCGGTCTGTGCAACGACATTCCTTGAGGCCGCTCGCTCTCAGTTTCCGCTGTTCAAGCACGCCCCCCTGAAATTTTTCGGTTTGAGCTCGGTATTTGCGTTAATTCTCTTGCGTGGTGTGTTTAATGCGTATTAAATGCGCACACAATGAAGACCGCCCCGCGAGACAGTGAATCCCTAATCGCCTCTGAGATTGCGAGTCTCGTGGTGACCTTCGAGAGGGTTCCCGAAGAGCATCACCTCGCCATGCGATCCCAAATGGACGCGCTGGCCGGACGCCTCACGCATAACCAAGTGTGGGATGCTTTCGATAGCGCCGCAGAAGGGGAGAACTATTCCACTCACGCCGCGAAAGATGCCGCTCTTGATGCAGTGGAGTGGTTGAACGGGGAGAATCCAGAAGCGCCTTCCGTGCGCTGGCTCCGAGTGGCTAAACAACGCGCCGTTGCCGTATGACCGTCATCAAGCGGTTAGGGGAAGCGGCTATCTATGTGAAAGTTACCCTTGAGGAGTTTTTCAACATTCAAGCCGCAACGATGCCGCATCAGCTCCCGATCCCCAGCGCAGTCCACAATGGGCAAGCCCTCCTGGAAGCAATTCAAAGGGAGTATCAGCAAAAGAAGATCAAAGACGGAGCTGCCTCCATCTACCTCCAGTTACTCGACGCATGAAAAGCCTCTCCTTCTCAAAGACCGTTGTCTATAATTTCCTCGTGCCCGATACGGCCACCGAAGAGCATGCTCACCATTTCCTCTCCCGGCTCACTCCTCGCGAGCTGGCAGATGCAAGCGTGAACCTGGAGGAGAGCCTCATTCTCTCGCCGGTCACGGATGCTGCCTCTTTCGGACACGTGTGGGTTGAGTTCAATGCGACGCAGGCGAGCCGGTGGGGATGGATCGTGAAGGACGGTGACGAATGGCTTACCGGCCCCGATGAGCGTTGGCTCCCCATCACGAACATTCCTGTTTCCGACCCGCTGCCCGGCATTGAGATCCCTCGCACGTTCCCGCCTTGGCTTAAATACCGGAGGCAGCTCCCAGCAGAGCGCGTGCCGGCCGATGCGAGCGTAATTTACTGGGCTCCCATGCCCGCTATCCGGGAGGTGGGGGAATGAGCCGCAGATCCAGAGCAAAGCAGAAGCTCCGGGCTCTTCGGCAAGCGTTGGAGGTGGAGAGGCTCTCCCGGCTGGAAGTGACCAAAGCCCTTGCGAGCGCGCACGGGGAAACCCGGTACTGGGAGTTTCAAGCCCGCGACTTTCAGAATCAGCTCTTCATGGCTTTCAATTGCCACATGAGGCCGTTGCCTTTCCCAATGGAACGCGAGCGCGGTTTGTTCTGGCGATTCTCGCCCATTGCTTTGGAGAGGTGGGAGAGCGTTGAGGCTCTCTTCCAGCATACTCACCGCATGATGTTTGAGGAGTTCATCAAGCATTACCCGTTGCGCTGGGAGGAGCCGCAGATTCCAACGGACGGCTTTTTCAGCAGGAGACCGGAAGACCCTCGACACGCCAGACGCACCGGCAGCCCTTTCAGATTTCAAGGATAAACACTATGATCCCACCCAAACCCATCGTTGAACCCTTCAACCTCGCGGAGGCAAAGGCAGGCAGAGAGCTTGTCACGGACTACGGCGACAAAGCCCGTTTCATCGCCCATGTCCCGGAAGCTGGTGAACCGCACCGCGTGATTGTCCTCATTGAGGGGGACAGTTCTCCCACATGCCTCCATGAAAACGGCAAGGTTCACGCCAACGGCAGCAGTGACCGCGACTTGTTCTTGGTGGCGGAAGAGCACGTCTTGCTTTGGGTGAATCTCTATCCGGAGGGCGAGGGCTCTTGGTTCAAGACTGAGGAGCTGGCAAAAGCCCACCGGCATCGTGGTTGCATGGCGGTGTGTCCGATTTGGGTGCCCGTGAGCAGGATGCCGCTTGCTCTTGAGGCGGAGCTTGTGAAGGAGCAAAACCCGCAGGAGCCCACGCAAGTTAAGGCAGGTGATTTGACGGTGCTCCCTCCCAATCACAAACCCGCTCCCCCGAAGAGTCGCCAGCCGGGGCGGCTCGTGCAAATGCTCGTAGGCTTGGACGTGAAGGGAGGCGAGAAGTGAAGCAGTTCGCTCTTGGCTTTCTCTTTGCTCCCGACCAGACGGGCACGCGTAGCGTTGTGCTCGCCATGAAGCAACGACCGTCTTGGCAGGCCGGTTTCCTGAATGGGATTGGCGGAGAGGTGAAGGACGCGGAATCCCCGGAAGATGCGATGAAACGCACCTTCTCCGAAACGACCGGCGCGGGGACATGGTGGCAGAAGTGGGAGCGGTTCGCGATCCTTCACAATGAGGGCAGGGTTATTTCCTGCTTTCGGATGAATCGCGAAAAGCTGCCTATGATCCACCACCGGGGAGACGAAACGGTATCGTGGTGGAAGGTCCGCAGCGTGATTGAGGGGAAGTTTCCAACGCTTCCGGATCTGGCCTGGCTAATTCCTCTGGCAGAGGGCGGGGAGGGTCTGGGTGCAATGGTGACTCTTCAAGCTCCTGCCAGTGCGTTGGGTGCCACGGCTTATTCCAAGCCGACCAGCTAGCGCCACTCCAAAAGGCCCACATGGACAGCTTGCCCGGCGGCCAGATTCGGAAATAGCCGGGTTCATCCGGGAGCCTCTCCCGGACATCGACAATCGGAAATTCTTCACTCATGCCCGGCCTATAGCTGGGTTTAGAAAGTGTTCAAGTGAACAGTATTGAATTAACCCCAAAACCAGCCGGGGGAGTGAGGGCTTTGGCCAGCTCTCCCGGCACCCGATCAACACACAACACCATGACAGACGGACTAGACCAGTGTGACGGACGGTGCCACCTCAAGAGGGGGGCTTGCGGCGCAATTCAGCCGGACGGGAAGCGATACTATTGCACCCTGCCAGAGGGCCACGACGGCGCGCACATCGCTTGCGGCAGAGATTGCGACTATGCCATTTGGGAAGGTGGCGAGAAGCCCCCGGCGAGTGGCATGGGGCCAATCAAGCGCGATTGGATGGAAGGAGGGCAGGAGGGATGAGCCTGGAAGGATTGAAGGAGGGTGACAAGGTGTTGGTGCTCTCACGCTACGGGAGCGCGGTGCGAACGGTGGGACGGGTGACGAAGCGGCACGCCATGGTTGCAGACCGGAGTTTCCGGCTTCGCGATGGTCTGCCCACGGGGGAGAGTTTTGTTGCCCTTCGCATCCAAAGAGCAACGCCAGAGGATATCTTGAAGCACGAGGTAGACGCTCACCGGCGCGCCCTGGTGGCCACGCTCAAGGGCACGGACTGGGATAAGCTGACGGTGGAGACGCTTCAAGCGGTGCAGCGGATGATTGCGCCCCGTCTGGCAAAGGCTGGAAAGGGGGGTGCAGCGTGAAGGATCTAACGGACAAGCAAAAGCGAATGCTTCACGCAGCGATGGCATTCATTGAGAATCGCCCCGCGTGGTACTACCTAATCAAGCGCGGGCTCTACTGGCGTCCCAATTCGAGCGGCTACACAGCCAACCGCAAAGATGCCGGGCTCTACACCTACACGGACGCAAAGGCGCGCCAGTATCTCAGAGGCTCAGCAGATGAGCGGGTGACGATGGAGCCCGCAGAGCTACCGGACTACTCCGGGGATTTGAATGCAGTGCGTGAGGTGCTCGCGTCGCTGCCTCAAGAGCATCGCAACCGGTGTATTTCTACCCTGGCGGAGGTTGTCACCGGCACACCCCGGCCAGCGATGAAGCGACGACACACAAGCACATGGAACATTGCGACAGCGACCGCCCTAGAATGGTGCATTGCCCTGGTTCGTGTTGTCACTCCGGGATGGTGGGTTGAGATCGAGAAGGAGGGGAGGGAGGGGGTGGTTATCACCCACTATGACCCTGTTAGCGGCTTCGTGGTCGGCGTGGAGGTGGTGCTCCCTGGGGGAGAGCGCACCACCTTTGGGAAAGTGTCGAGGGCGACTCCTCAGTAGATGCCAGTCCGGAGGGAGTACCGTCCGCCTCCTAAGCTTTCGACAACCGTTGCGCTCTTCTGGTCTCCGGCAAGAGTTGCATTGTAGGTTTCTCCCACAGTGAGAGGTGCGGTGGTTTCAACAGCCCAGTGAACACTGGTCGGCATGATTGGAACCCCCACTTCAGCTTGCAGCGCCTCCATGACGCCCGGTGCAATGCCTGCCATAGGGTGTTGAAGCGCAGCGTCATCGAAAGAAACGGTGAGCGGGTAGAGGTTGCCGTTAACGGTGATGGAGTCGGATTGTGAGGACGAGTTCATGGTATGAACCGCGAGTTTCAGAAGGACCACAGCAAACGCAAGGGCAAACTTAGCGAGGTGATGGGCTCTCAAAAATGAGACGAAAAAGGAATCTCTTGGGCAGGGGCAAAGGATTGTGGGTAGCGCAGTCGCTCGCTCTGTTTTTGTGCGATTTCGGTTTTCGCACTTCCCACCTAAATCCGGGCTGGTCCTGCCTCGCCAGGTAGGCGCTCACGCGTGCTAGCGAGGGGGTGAAGGTGGGTATAGCCAAACGCCACCCAGGCCCCTAGAAACAGGCTCAAAACGCGCGCATTGGATGCGCATTAAATACACATGGAAATCACAGCAATTCAGACCAGGAAAGCGGACGATGGTGACAGCGTCCAAAGTGGGAAAATGGCCCATGTCAACGCGGGAAATAAGGATGGGAAGCACGGCGCTTTGAACAGCCGGAGCGTTGGGGAGTGGCTCGCCCATCCCTACCTGACGCCCCGGCAGGTGAGAGAGACGATTGAGCGAGAAGCGGAAGATGTGCGCCTTGCGTGCTGGGCGCAAGTTCCAGTAGAACACCTTCGCCGGGAGATTGCCCGGCGGCTTGTGGTCACTTGGGGAACGAGGGCCTACGTCGTCGAGCGGCTCCGGGCCGAGATCTTGGTCGGGCAGTGGCCATCCGCAAAGGTTGACATCCTAGCAGAGGCGGACCCCGCCGGAAGTGAGTGGACGCAGTAGGCCAAGCGGCAACGGAAACAATGCTCGACCGGCGGGAGTCCCCCAAAAACGTAGGGAGCTTTGGAAGCCTCCGAGTCTCATAAGCTCGGCGAAGCAGGTTCGATTCCTGCCCCTGCATCCATTGATTCAATCTCTCGCATTGGTGCTATGGGGTGTTGCTCAAATTGGCGTGATCAGGGCGCTGAGTCTGGTTCTCCACCACATTGCGGGTTCGATCACCTTCTTTGCGGGACGATTTCGGGTGTAGAGCTCTATCCACCACTCGACGTAGATATCCAAAGGGTGCTGGCCCAAATTTGAGTCTCCAACAGTGTAGGCCAATGGCTTATAGACCAATTCAAGGTTTTTGACAGTTCTCGGGGGCAGCATGCCGCTTGATTCCAGATAGCTCAGCGGCCCAATGCTCAAGGTGTAAAGCGCAATAGTAGCCAGAAGCGTGACGCCCATAGTCGTCAAACGGCGCGAGGTGGAGGATTGTACGGCATCCATGAAACGAAAGGCTACGAAGCGGGGGCTTCAGGTGTTTGAGTTGGGCGGTTGAAACAAGAATGCCCGCCCCTCTCAGAAAAGGGGTGGGCATCGCGCCACTCATAAGCTAGTGACTGGCTGGACCTTGGAAATTACTTCTTTCGGTCTGGTTTCTGCGTCAGAGCAGAGCCCGCAGCCGTCTTGGCATCCTTGCTGGCGGTCGGACTTTTCAGGGTGCGACTCGCCGCAGATGCGGCGCGGGCGGAAGTGGTTTCATTCTTGGGCTTTGACATGAGAGTAAAGCTTTGAAATAGTGTTGCAGGTTATGCCTCCCGGCTCGCGTGGACTCCCTAGAGAAGAGCTTTCACCACGCGAGCCGGTGCTTTTTAGTGTCTTCGCGCCTTACCACACCGGCCCGTTGTGGTTGCGCTCTGGCCTTCTTGTCTTCATAAAGCTGTGAATTGACCTCCGCTGGTGAAAAGCTTGTAGGCCCCCCGAATGGCTGGCGTCGGCACCAGTTTTCCCGCCTTGGAAAGGCGCTTCATCGCATTATTAACAGCGGCAACAAAAGAGCTGTCGGTATAACTCCTGCGATCAAAACCACCGGCTAGCAAGATTGCCCGTACTTTGGAGCCCGTCAGGGACTGGGTGCTGTAAGCTTGAAAAACCTTGAAAACGGATTCCTGTAGATTCTTCCCTTGATAGGGCAGGTCCCCGTCCGGAATAATGTTAAGGATATCCTCAAGTCGCATAACGAGTCCAATACCCTCGTTGACCTGTTGAAGCTCGTCCTGCAACGCGCGCTTCTTCAAGTGTAGCTCTTCAAACCGCGCTTCGACATCCTCCATCAATGCCTCCAGATCCGCCTTGCGGTTCTCAAGCATGGTGCGGGTCTGGAGTGAATCCATGCTCAATTCTGGCTCAAAGTAGGTGCGTGCGCAATATGAAAATGAATTTTATGATTATGGTGTGAATTGTTGTGTACAAGTATTGAACGAAATGAGTTCGCTTGAGCGCTGTTCACGCGAACACTGCGAAGCGAAGGGAAAGCATTATGATAGCATGGAAGCATCGTTTGGTATGTTCAAAAGAACGTGAATGCAACCAAGCGTTCAACCGTCTCGCGAGTGAGTTGGGAGTCTACTAGCCGGATGACCCGCCAGCCATGGAGCACCGCCTCCATGTATTTCTCGCAATCGTCCGTGAAGCCGGTGGCGGTGTTGTGCCGCCCCTGGATGTGAATGCCGCCCTCAATTTCGATAATTGTCCGGCTCTCGACGTGGGTAAAATCGGCGCGCCATTTGCGGAAAGGGTGAAACATAAATTCCCGCAGGAGCGGGGAGCCGCCGCAAGCTTTCCAGAGGAATAGGAATTTTTCCTCAAGCTGGGAGCCCTGCATTCTCGGCAGAGCCATTGCCGCCTCTATCCTGGCGGCTTCGCTTTTGCCAGCGTGGAAAAACTCCAACTCACGCGAGCAGGGCGCGGCGGTGGAGATTCGGCGGGTGCGTTTCGTTGACGGTCGGGATTTTTTGACTCGCGGCTTCATACGAAAGCCCGCATGCCAACTCCAGCCCCCGTTATTTCCGCCGCCGATGCGGAGAAGCTTCTGAAAGGCGACCTCGCTAACCTCGTGCAGAAGGTCAGGCGTGGCGAGCCATTGACGCGGGCACAGCGAAACACGCTCCTTGCGTACCAAAACGGCGAGGCAAACTCGACCTCGTTTGCAAAGTCTTGGGTGGAGCTTGGGAGCATTCTTGGCGTTACACGTCGAACCCTCAACACCTGGAGCAAACGCGTAGGCGCACCCATACCAGCCCCGAATGGGAGCCATGACGTAGCCGCATGGCGCGAGTTCACGCGTGCCAACGGGCTCAAGGGCGGAGATGAGGACAGCGAGGAGACCGAGGGCGAGGGGATCGACGAGCTGAAACGGCAAAAGCTCTCGGTGGAGGTGCAGGAGCGCGAATTTCGCCTCTCCGTTCTGCGGAAAGAGTACGTGCCGATTTCTGCCGTTCGTGACCGCTGGCAGTTCAACGTAGAGCAAGCGGTTATGACCCTCCGCAAGAAGCTGGAGGACGAAGCGCCGCCCTTGCTCGAAGGGAAGACCGCGCTGGAGATCCGGCAAGAGCTGGCGGGAGTCGTTGACTCCTTTATCTCCATTATGAACGCTGGAGGTGAAGAGCAATGACCGCAGAGGGCACGATGAGCCCGGAGGAGTTGCTCGATGCCGCTTGGCGCTACGCGTGGCGTCCGCCAGACCGCCGCCCGCCCTGGCTATGGGCGGAGGAGCACATCAAGAGTATCCCGTACTCTCCAATTCCGGCGGCTTTCCGCTCGGAGCATTCGCCATGGATTCGTGAGCCGTTGGAGGCTTTCGTTGATCCGGCGATTCCGTGCGTTTCGATCATGGCTTGCATTCAGGCCGGGAAAACCACGGTCGCAGAGCTGGGGGCGTGCTATATCATTGCCAACATGCCGGGGCCGATGCTCTGGCTTGACCAAACGGACGAAGACGCCAAAGACCAGAGCGAAAGCCGGTTGCAAAAACTCTTCGATGAGTGCCCGCCAGTGAAACGGTTGTTTCACCGTAACCGGCACAAGAAGAAGCTGGATGCGGTGCATTTCGCCCATGGCATGGCGTTGTGGGTGCTTGGTGCGCACAATAAGACGAACCTGCAACGGCGCTCTATCCGGTGGGTGATCGGTGATGAAACTTGGCGCTGGCCGAAAGGCCACATGGCCGAAGCGGAGGCGCGTGTTACCGCGTTCGGTTGGTTGGGCAAGCGTCTCTTCGTGTCGCAGGGCGGGGAAGAGGGGGACGACACCGACAAGAAATGGAAATCCGGCGATCAGCGGGAATGGACATTTGTTTGCCCGCATTGTGACATTCGACAGCCGTTCTTGTGGCGCAACGTGGAATGGAACAAGGAAGCGCACGACGGCGCAGAGTGGGACTTTTCCGCTGTGAAGCGTTCCACCGTGCTCCTTTGCGACAACCCGGAGTGCCGCCACCCGTTCCCCGACACGAGCAAGGCGCGAAAGATGCTCAACGCCACGGGGGCTTATGTGAAGATGAACCCCAATGCTTCCGGGGAGGTTGTTTCCTTCCATTGGAACAGCTTGTGCGCGTCTTCCTGGGGGATGCTGGCGGAGCTATACCTCCGCGCCAAAGAGACGGCAAAGCGTGGCGACCTCACGGACCTCAAGATTTTCTATCAGAAGAGGCTCGCGTTGTCCTGGCGTGAAGATCTTGAAGATTTCCGGGCAGACATCAAGGCCAGCTCATATCAGCGCAAGCAGGAGTGGGGGAAGGAAGGCGCTATTGGCATCAATGGCGAGATTTTGAGCGCCCCGTTTGAACGCGAGCTGGCTGCGGTGCCCCTCCGGTTCCTCACCGTTGACGTGCAGCTTGACCACTTTTGGTGTTTGGCTCGCTCTTGGGCTGGAAACGGCTCCTCGCGGCTTCTGGAGTGGCGGAAGGTGCACACATGGGAAGATGTGGAAGCAATGCAGCACGAGCTGGGCATTGCGGGCTCGCTCGTGTTCGTGGATGCGCGTCATACTCCTGGCACTGTTTACAAGAAGTGCGGCGAGCACGGGTGGACCGCTCTCATGGGCGACAAGCGCGCCATGTTCCAGCACAAGGGGAAGAAGGGGAGACGAATCAATCGCTACTATTCGCCCCGTCGCACGGTTGCCCCCGGCGGCAAGCCTGCATCGCTCTTCTACTGGTCGAACCTTTCGATCAAAGACATGCTCGCGCGGCTCCGGCTCAATCAAGATCCGGAGAAGGGGCTCACGTGGGAGATTCCGGAAGACGCTGGCGACGACTACTTGCGGCAGCTTGATAGCGAGCGGCGGGTGAAGCGCGGAGATAAGTGGCTTTGGGAGCAAATCGGCAAGCGTGATAACCACCTTTGGGACTGTGAGGCAATGCAGGTTGTTGCAGCGTGCATGCTCAAGATTATTGGGCGCGAGTCCTTCCCGCAGATTGAGACAGAAGCCGCAGAAGAGGAGCCGGGGGAGTAAGCGACGTTGACACCGCTGCCGTTTTGAATGGCAGCGGTTCCAGACTATTACACAGGCTTCACGCAAGTAGAGGTGGAGCGAATCCTTGCCGTCCAGAAGAAGGAGCTGGAAAAGGCGCTGCAAGCCTACAGCGAGAATGGGACAAGCGTCACCAAGCGCGCCCTTGACGCTGTGAACCTGATTATCGCGGGTTGCCAAAAGGCTTTGAAAAAGTTCGACCCTGAAACCTACGGGGCTCGCCGTGTTCGCTCCGGATTCGTTTGCCCATGAAACTACTCTCTCGCATTGTCCAATTTTTCGCGACTCCGATTCCCGAACCTTTGAAGGAGGGCGCTGCATACAATTCGCCGTTTGAATCGGCGAATCATACGCCTAACCGCGCGCGCACGCCGGGAGGTGCCCCCAAAGATTTTAAGCTGGAGCTTACCGAAGGGGTGCGCTCCGACATCCTGGAGAAGACGCGATATGCTGACAAGAACTCTGGCGTCATTCGTGAGATCGTCCGGAGCAATGTGCTTTACGCGGTGGGGCATGGGCTCCGTGTGCAGAGCGGCGCAGAGCCCGGATGGAAGACACAAGCAATGCGCTATTGGAAGCGGGCAACCCGCCGCGTGGACATTACCGGGAGGTTCTCATTGGCGGATGTGCAGCGGCTCGTTTCTCGTGCTCTGGACGTTGACGGGGAGATATTCGTTTTAAAGGTTCGCCATCCGGAAACCGGGGCCGCGCTCCTGCAACTCGTGCGCGGGCACCGGGTGGGGGACTTTGGAAAAGGAGGAACAACGGATGGCATCAAGTATGATGGTATCGGCGCGCCCGTCGAATATCGCATTTTGCAGGATGACGGCAACACGAAGGAATTTCCAGCGTGGCAGGTGCTTCACATCTTTGACCCGGAGAGCCCGGACTTTGTGCGCGCAACCTCGCCTCTGCAGCATGGTGCAAATCACACCATGGATGGCATTGAGTTGCTCGCCCTGGAAAAGCTTGCCGTTCGGGCAAACGTCGAAGTTGCTCGCACCATCACGACCGAGACCGGCGACCTGGGCGAGGAAGGTGACTATAAGGTGCAAGAGGTGGTGAGCGCCTCGGGTGATCGCTCCGACCCGGTTGCGATTCAAAAGATCATGGGTGGGCGCATTGCGGCGCTTAAGCCGGGCGAGGAAATGGAGTCTTACCAGTCCTCCCGGCCCTCTCCGACCTTCACCGGCTTCCTTGAGCACCTCGACAGGGATACTGCCCTTGGCAACCTCCCCTATGAGTTTGCTGTGAATCCCTCGGGGATCAATGGCGGAGCTGTCCGTCTCGTGACCACTAAGGCGGACCGCATTTTTAGCATGCGGCAAGACATCATTTTCGAGCGTCTCATTATTGCCGCTTGGTTCTGGATCATTGGTGACGCCATTGACAGCGGGGCGTTGCCCGTGGCGCTCGACTGGTGGGAGATCGACTTTGTAGCTCCCCGAAAGTTGACGGCAGACGCCGCGCGAGAAAGCGCATCGAACCGGGCAGATGTGGAAATGGGGCTTAAGACATTCTCAGACCACTTCGAGGAAGGAGGGGCGGACTTTGAGGAAGAGATGGAGCGCCGTGCGCAAGAGGTGGTGTTCCTGCAAGCACTCGCGGAGAAATACAAGATCCCCGTTGAAATGCTCTTCCGGCCCACTCGCCCCGCTACTCCTGCAGCCGTCACCCCTCCCTCCGCAAAACTCGCCAAGTAATGACCCTAAACACAAACATTCCAGACAGTGGCACCCGCTCCCAATTCATCACCGGGGCGGTTCGTGATGCGGCCCCCGGCAAGGGATTGCCGTCGAACATTCCTCCAATTGCCATTCGTGCTCTTGCGAGACGGTTTGAAGATGGGGCACAAAAATACGGACCGCGCAACTGGATGCAGGGGATTCCATTGAGCCGCTACATAGACGCCATAATCCGTCACACCCTTTCGATGAGCGAGGGGCGGACTGATGAAGACCATGCTGGAGCCGTTCTCTGGAATGCAGCGGCGTTCATGTGGACTAGGCAAGCCGTCGAAAATGGCAAATTGCCAAATGACCTCAATGACCTGATTTATGACGAGGCGGGATGATATCGCGGTAGCGCATCCTGCTTTGCGATAGTCCTCGACAAGGTTTGGTAGCCACCTTGCATTAGCAAAGGTAACGTATGGAGTTAACGCACCATTGCCTGAGCGAGGCAGTGGATGACTTCCTTGCCGTCAAGGTATGCCTGAACGACTTCGTTGTAGGTTGTTGTAGAATTGATTTTGCCCTCATGGGCAAAATCATTCCTCCACACAATCAAGTTATTGTATGACGTCTTTATGTCCCGTCTGTGCAAACGAAGGTGAGACTTGGCTGTCGATTCCAAGAGCCGCGAAAACTTCTTGGTGTAGCGGGTGCCAAATCGGGGGATGTACTCATCTTTTACGATTTGTAACTTAATGCGTCCATTTATGCGCTTGAAGTGAGACTCTACAAACGCTCCGAGCACTGAGTGTTTTCGATTGGCGAAGTCGCAGAAAATATCCTTTATTGCCATTTCGTAAACCGTTACGGCTGCCACCGATACGAAGCCAACGTATTTGGCCGTCAGTAGCGGATTGCCTAGAGTAGGTACGACACCGTTAAGGTGTGCGACAACGTCGTCGGCGTGTTGAAAGTGAGTGGCGTACGGCACGGCTCTTAGCTGAAAAGAAGTTCTTGTACGCGTGATATGCGTGCCTGCACGGTTTTCGTATCGGTTGTGTTGATTCGAGTGTGCTCGTCAAACACGCCATCCCTAAGGAGATCAGCGTACCGAGACTCTAAGTCAATGGATGAAACCTTTCTGTGCTGTCTCAGAAGTACGCTCATAACGGAGTCAAGAGCTGAAACGTTCAGGGGGCCTCTGAGGTGGAAAGGCTTTTCTCCTAGTGCATCAACTACTATCTTTGTGATCGAGGGGAATACTAGGAAAAAGTTCGTCGCCTTCTTTGTTGTCCCTGAGTCGTTTTGTAACATTGCCTTGTTTAGGAACTCCTTCATGGGCTTCTCATACTTCGTCTCTGGTCCTACCAATGAGAACACCCTTAGAAGCAGCTCCACATCCCTTTGGTGCTTGTCCAGATACTTCTTACCTAAGATTTTGCGCCAATTTGCGTCTTTGTTAGCTTCCTTGAGCTTTTTGTTGATTCCGCCACGAAATACACAATTGCGAATTTCCTGGGGCTTTAGTGGGGTTCCCCCCGTATTGAGGCGCTCAAATATGTGGTATGCGCTTGTGCTCTCACCTACTGGGGACAACTGACGGATGTTAACCGCTCGTAAGACCGCCTGTTTCAGTTTGCGCTGGTCTGATTCGTCGAGCTCTGAAAAGCGTTTTCCGTGATATGGACTACTGTTGTGGAGACCTGTCAGTCTGAAAACTTGACGCTTCCCATGTGTGCTTTCCCGACCAAAGTAGCCTTCAAAGTAGAACACAATGCTCAAAATGCGTTGTTGTCCGTCGATTACTAGATTCTTGTTCTTGTCGTCTATATAGAAGAACACAGGTGGCACAGGTAGCCCAGACAAGAACGAATCGATCAGCAGAGACGCTTGACGAATTGACCAAACAAACTCTCGTTGATAGTCCGGGATCACAATATCACTGTCCTGCCACATTTGGGATATTCCCGAAAGGGTGAAATCGGAAGGGTAGCTGGCGATATCATATGTTACTGACAGAGTTTCCTCCTCCTGTTCCTCCTCAAGTTCAAGTTCGTCTTCTGCCATCTTCGCTTCTCCTGTAGTCGTGAAATTGTTTGCAACCTGGGTTTTGCTTCAAGAGAAGAGCAGGGGCGGGGATATTGCAAGCTTCATCGAAAAAAGTTTGCGAGGTTGACAGGGGCGGAAAGGCATGATTGGCCTTCCGCCCCTTAATCTTTTCAGCCTGCACAATCCGTTTGCGATCCTGCCGGATGCGCTGGTTGACATGCACTCACGCACCGCACCGGCGGCTCGCGTGCAGTGGAATGAAAATTACGAATTGGAGGATAAGCCCATCCTCACGGTGGAAGATGGCATTGGTTCCGTTTCCATTACCGGCCCACTCATGCGCAAGCCTTCGCTCTTTGCGCAGGTTGTGTACGGTGCCACGGATTTCGATGAAATTGTTGCCTCGCTCGAAAATGCCGCCAACGATCCCGGTGTTAGGGCGATCCTTCTCGAAATTGACTCGCCCGGCGGGACCGTGAACGGCACTCCGGAGGTTGCGCAAGCAGTGCGTGAAGCGGCTCGCGTGAAGCCGGTCTATGCGTTTACGCAAGGGCTCATGGCTTCCGCCGCCTACTGGATTGGCTCGCAGGCGGATGCGGTTTATGCAACACCCTCCGCGATGCTCGGGAGCATTGGAGTTATTGTTTCGTTCCTCGACGTACGCGGAGCCCTGGAGGGCATGGGTTACAAGATGGAGGTTTTCAGCTCTGGCAAGTTCAAGGGCATGGGGCTCCCTGGCACATCCCTGACCGACGAACAGCGCGAGCATATTCAAGCCCGAATTGAGGAAACGGCCAACGAGTTCAAAGCCGCAGTTCGCGCCCGTGGCCGGAAGATCCCGGATGAAGCGATGGAGGGGCAGGTTTTCTACGCCCGAGAAGCTCAAAAATACAACCTCGCGGGGACGGTGAAAAACCGCGCGGAGGTGGTTGCGCGGCTGTCCGCCCTGGCGCGCTCCGGGCGACGCGCGGCATAGGCGCACGGGTTGACATCACCGCAAGTGCTCAAAGCAACGGAATTGCACCCTAGAACCAATCATGCCAGACCTCGACCCTAACACCCCCGAAGGACAGCTTGCCGCCGCGAGCGAAAGTCTTGCCACGGCGACCGCGAATCTCACGACGGCTCTAGCTGATCTTGCGGCCTTGAACGCGGAGAAAGCCACGCTCACCGCGCAGGTAACTCAGCTCAATGCTGACCTCGCCGCCGCCAATGATCTCTTGAGCGAGGAAACTGCGAAAGTGACCCGCCTGGAAGGTGAGCTTGCGACCGTGAAAGTGGATCGCACCAACTACAACGCCGACGTTGCTCGTGAAGTGGCGCGCATTGCCGCTGGCTCTGGTGGCGCTCCCGCTGCCGTAACTCCTGACAACGGCAAGGGGCCGGAAGCGAGCGAGAGTAAAACGCTTACGCAACTTTGGGCTGAATGCTCTGCCATCACAAATCAGGGCGAACAGCGCGCTTTCTACCTCAAGCACATCAAGCCTCGGAGCTAGTTAGCTCCTAAACCGCAAAAAGCCCCCTGGGCAAACAAGGGCGCAGTCAGCCCAAAAGGATACAGGAAACAACCCCACCCGAAAGAGCAGACAACATGCCGAACGACATCGCATCCGCAGTCAATATCACCCGCATTTCGCAGCTCACGCTTGACGCCCTCGTGACTCAAGGCGTTCCGCTGCGCGCATTCCTCACCGACTTCTCTGACGAGCTGGAGCCCCACGGTGAAACCGTGACCGCCCGTTTCCCTGGCGCCCTGACCACGCAGGACATGAACGCGAGCAAGGCTCCCGGCTCTGTCACCTTTACCCCGGTGCCGATCACTCTGGACAATTTCCGGGGCGTCGTGATGGGGTTCAAGGATACGGAGCGCACGTTTACCGACGTGAAGCTTGCGGAGGAGTTCGTTCAACCTGCTGTCTCGGCGTTGGTTGACTATGTGATTTCCGCCGCGTTGAGCGTCGTCACGAATGCCAACGGCTACACTCACGCCGTTACTCTCACCTCCGCTCAGTTCGACGCTGACGCGGTGGCAGATCTCGCCGACGAGTTTAGCACCCGGAAGATTCCGACCACGGGCCGGGTTCTGCTTATCAAGCCGAAGTACAAGGGCAGCTTGGTGAAGGACAATGCCATTCAGAACGCCAGCGCCTCCGGCAGCAATGGCGCGGTGGTGAACAACGAGATTCCTCGCGTGCATGGCTTCGCCGTGGTGGAGTACAATGGCACCATCCCCGCCAACGGCGAAGCACTGGAAGGCATCGCGGTTCACCCGCAGGCGATTTGCATGGCTGCCCGTGGCGTTGTTCCGCCTCCGGCTGATACCTGGTATGGCAAGGTGGTGAACATCATTGAACCCAACACCGGCCTGCCCTTGCAGATCCGTGAGTACTACGATGGCGTCCAGCTCGTGTACGAGATTGCCGTGCTCTTTGGTGTGGCAAAGGGCATGCCCGCGAAGCTGACCCGCATCAAGAGCGCCTAAGCCGGGCTCGTGTAGTGGGGCGGAGGGTTGAGCCTCCGCCCCTTCACTCATTCATTTCACTCTCTCTTTCTCTCTCATGCCTTCATTTCAGGAAAAGGATACCGGCGCGGGCAAGCAAATTGGAACCTCGCCCACTCAGAAACTCGGCTTCTTCGGAAAGGCTCCCGTGGTGCAGCCCGCCGGAGTAACGCAAGCCGTCGCCACGGACGCCGCGAGCGTGATCGTGCTCGCAAATGCCCTTCGCTCCTCTCTCGTGGACCTGGGCCTTATCAAGGGAGCGGCTTAACCATCAAACTCATAGAAGGGACTCCCTCAAACTATGGCTATGCGATTTCATTGCGTCGCGGCATACGACGATCAGAACAACTTCCTCGAAGTGCTCTATGCCGGGGCAGACGGGGAGAAGGCGGTGCAGACGTATCACACCGAGCGCGATGCCGCCAACTTCCCGCGACTCGCCTATTTCCGTAATCCGCCCCATTCAAAACGGTGCAGCACCGTGAAGAAGGGGGAGACTCCGGAGGCTCCGGCTCCGGTGCCCGTGGAGGGTGATCCCGGCGGCGGTGGCGACGGGCTGGAGGGTGAGGAGGATGACGACAGCGGCGACCTCGCCGACATCGTGGCAAGGGCTGGAAAAGGCAGAGGTAAGGGCAAGGGTTAGTAGTTGGTTTGGTTCATGGGCTGGGAAGCCGCTTCCGAAAGGGAGCGGCTTCTTTGTTTTGACAGTGAGGCGAGGTAAATGGCGAACATCCTCAATGAAGACCTCGCGGATTCCCTGGCGGAGATCCACGCCGAAGTGGCAGATGACGAGATGAATTGGAAGACGCAAACCGTCACAGGGAAAGTTTCAGGCGGTGAGGTTCGCGGAGATACAGCCACCGGCCACAGCATCCCCGACGGGCAGTTTCGCGCGAGCATTCTCAAGAGTGAATTCACCGGAGGCGTGTACCCCAAGCGCGGGGAGCCCATCGCGTACGCGGGCACAATCTACCGCATCGCCTCAATCATCATCAGACCACAAGCCCCCAATATCATCCTCACCTTTGAAGCATAATGAACGCGACCGCCGTAGAGGCCTCCCTTAAAGAATGGCTCACCCGTGAAGGGGTGAACAATGACGCCCCGATTGTGATGGGCTTGGATGTCGAAGAGGTGCCCATTGATACGCAGTGCGTTGTTGCGGGGTGCACAGACGTTGAAATGGTGGTTGGACCGTTGCGCAAGGCTCAAGTTTCCATCGTGATCGCATCGCCCATGCACACGAGCACCCTTGCCGGGCATCGCGCACTGGTGGCTCGGGTCGCGGACTTAGTGGAAGACTACGACAACACCAGCCTCGCAACGTGTGTTGAAGAGGAAGCCGGGGCGTTCTTGCGCGGCATCTTCCCGAAGGACGGAGGAAATGACGAGGAGAACGGGCGTTGGCTCACCGCCGTTCCCTTTATCATGGGATTGCAGAGAAAGCCGTAGGTTGACACTCAGGCAAGGGCATGCCTGCAAAAATTGGAGTTGTTGAAACCTTTGGTATCACGGAGCCCGTGGGCGGCTTCGTGTCGGAGTCCAGCCGTGAAGCCACGGTGGAAATTGCAACCGTCCGCGACAAAGGCGGCGTTACGCGCATCGCGAAGCCAAAGCGCCTTGTTACTGAGGAAGTGACCATCAAAGGCAAGGGCGATCCCAATCTTGCAGGTGTGACCGCCGGTGCTTTCGCGGAAGGAGTTATGAAGGTTGTTTCCGCGAAAAGTTCAGAGGTGAACGACGACTTCCCCGACTTCGAAATCAAAGGCACCCGCTTCTCCAATCGCGCCTAACCCCTCTCTAAAATGGGACTTACCCTGACTGACATTGGTATTCAATCCGTGGACCTTGCCCTTGTGGAGAAGGTGGATCGTGAAAGGAAAGTCGAAGTGAAAAGCATCATGGCTTCAAACGGCGGCTTCGGGGCGGCGGAAGCCTTCGATCCTACGCACGAGTTCACCATTGCCGGGCGCGGCGACGTGCCCGCAGTACTGGCGCTTGGTGTGCTCGATAGCGCGGACCTTCCCATTTCTGACCTCACTGGCGGCGTGACAATCGTTCACCGGCTTTCTGAAGGGCAAAAGAATGACGACTTCCAGACATGGGAAGCGACCGGCACGCATTACCCCGGCGCAAGCTAACAGGAAACAACATCATACCTACACCCCATTCCAACAGCATGAAAGACGGCCAATCCATCCATATCGCACGAGACCACGACAAGCCCTCGCGGTCTATCAATACGCGGCTTATCGCAGCGAGCCTGATCTCCGGCGCGCAGTTCGCGTCCGACAAGCCCTTTCTGGACACGGTGGAAGACGTGGACGGAGAGGCAAAGCGCACTGTTACCTGGCTCATGGACGGTGAGACGAAGATGCATTTCTCGCCGGAGTTCATGGTGGAGCGCATTGACTTCAATGAGTTCAAACGGCGCTTCCTCTCGCTGGAATGGGCTCTTGCCAATCCAAATCACCCCATCGCATACATGCGCGGCATGTCGGAAATGATGAACCGACTTCGCGACAAGATCAGCACCATGCAGCCATTGGCGCTTATCCGCCGGGGCAAGTCTTTTGCCTTGGTGCCCGCTGGATGCGATGCCGCCAAAAGGGCGAAGCTCCTTTCTTACCTCTAATCAAAGCACACCCCAACCCGCTGAAATTCCCCCACAATGACCCCTCGTGAATCAACGCTGACAGATGCATTCTTTGACGTTCCCTTGATCGTGGACGGCTTCAAGCTTCGCGGTTTTACTGCGGGCTCTGTTACCCTAAGCCGAAAGATGGAGCTTTCACTTTTCCTTGGTGACGAAGGGGCCGAAAAGAATGCTACGCTTACCAAGGCGGAGCGCGACCGGCAAGCCATGGCCTTTGCCTGGGCTCATGCCGCGCCCTTGAGCGCGGTGTTGAGGCACGTGCGCGATAAGACTTGGAGCGATGAAGTGGACCTTTTCGAGTTCAGAGTTTCGATTGACTCCATTCCGAGTATCCTGGCGGAGATTCAGCGCGTTGCGGAGCAAGCAGGGGAGGCATCCGTTGACGTGGTGGAACGCAGCGGCAGCACGAGCGGAGAGAAGCCGCCGGGAAACTAATCGAGCCGGTATGGATAGCCTCTCTGGTGTTCATGCTGGCGAGAGAAACTGGATGGAGTGAGCACTATATTATGTGGGAGCTTCCGTTTACGCGACTTCTGCAATATCGACATTGTGCTTTGCGCGGGAACGATGTGTGGACGGTGCCGCTATCCGCCGCCCCTTCGATACAAGCAGTCAATGCGGAGGCTCATATTGCCAAGGTGGCGGAGATTGACTCCGGTGGATGGGATGACTGGTAATGCAATCGTTCCTTCGCATTGATACATCATCCTTCAATCGAAGGATTCAACAGACGCTCGCCCACACTAAGCGTGATGGGCGGGCTTTCTTGCAGGAAACCGCGCGGGGTGTTGTGAGGAGAATCCTCAATAGCACCCCGCCCGCGCGGAGTGGGAAGGAAGGAAAAGCGGCGCACGTAGCGGGCAAGAAAACCGTCGCCGCTCAGATTGGGAAACTCATGGTGGGGGTTCCCGCAAAGCGCGCAGAGCGCACAGATATCCGGGAGATTCACAAGGCCGCGCGAGTGGAGGGGCGGATTGTGGGAGCGAAGCGGGCAAACCGCATCAAGGTGCCTATCCGCGCCTTGAAAGCCTTTATTAAGGCGGCACAAGCCCGCGTTGGCTACCTGGCTGCCGGGTGGAAGAAGGCCGCGCAAAAGCTCAAGGTGAGCGTTCCAAGCTGGATCGCGAAGCACAATGCTGAAGGCGATGGGAATATCTCTGTAACGTCGCAAGGCATCAAGATCATTCTACGCAACTCCGTGGGTTATGCTTCCGGCTTGCGCAACATGACGCGACGCATCAACTCCGCCCTTCGCGGGCAGGACAAGGCAATGGCGAACCGACTGCGGAAGATGGTTGAGCAAGCCGCGCAGCAGGCAGGTTTAGGCAATTGACATCCCGGCAACGGGAGTATGGCAGGAATCACCGCAGAGCTTGATTTACAGATTGGGCTCTTTCAGAACGCCCTTAGAAGGGCGGAGGGGCAGCTAAGCGGCTTCGCGCGGCGAACCGGTGGAGCTGGTGGCGGTGTTGTTTCCGGGATCTCCGGTGCCCTGAACTCCGGGCTAGGAGCCATTACCACGGCGTTGACTGGCGCGGTGGTGGGTGGCGCAGCTCTCGCCGGTGTAGCCGGAGGCGCGGCGATCATGGGTGGCATGAAGCGCGCCATGGATGAAGAGACGTTGCAAATGTCCTTCAACGTCCTGGTGGGTGACGAAGATAAGGCAAAGCAGGTGCTCGCGGACCTCCGCAAGCTGGGGGAGGCAACTCCTTTCGAGTTCCCCGAGTTGGCGGATGCGGGCAGGAAGTTGATAGCGTTCGGTGAGGATGCAAGCAATGTCACAGAGGCGCTTCGCCGCATTGGTGACGTGTCTTCTGGCGTGGGCGCGCCTATCAGCGACGTGGCCGAAATTTACGGCAAGGCTCGTGTCGCGGGCACTCTCTTCTCCGAAGACATCAACCAGCTCACTGGGCGCGGCATCCCAATCATTTCGGAGTTCGCGAAACAGCTTGGAGTCTCGGAAGCTGAAGTGAAGAAGCTAGCTAGCCAAGGGAAAATCACGTTCCCAATGCTTGAGCAGGCGTTCAAGGATCTGACCGGCGAGGGCGGAAAGTTCGCGGGCATGATGGAGGCTCAGAGCGGCACGGTTGCCGGGCTACTCTCTACGCTACAAGACTCATGGGGCTCCGTGCTCCTGGAGCTGGGCCGCCCGATCAATGACGCGATTCGTCCCATGCTCAAGGCGGGCATTGGTATGATTGATAAGTTGAAGGAGGGCGCGGCGCGTGCTGGTGAGGCAATTGCGGGTGCCTTCAAGGCTATCATTGCCACTTGGCAGACCCTTTCCTTTGCCGATATGGGCGAGCTTGCGCGTGCGGGGATCTCCCTTGGTTTCAAGGGGGCGGTCAACTTGCTTTATGCCGGGCTCATGGGCGCAATGTCTGCCTTTGGAGCTGGGATAGTGGAGCACGGGAAGAACATGGTGGCGGTGTTCGGTATTCTCACTACGGCGGGCTTTTGGAAAGGCATGGGCAACGTATTGCTCGGCATCTTTCAGGGTGTTGTGTCCTTCTTTGGTGACGCAATTGCGAACATCCTGACGGAGTTCAAGAAGGTGCCCGGCCTAGGGCACCTAATCGGCGATGCTGATGAGGCAATGCGGGACGTTGCCGGTGACTATCGGGAGTCCTCGAAAGAGAACCTAGGCAAGGGTGGGGCTCAGCTTGGCCCCGCTTTCGATACTGCAATCAAGCGCACCCTGAAGACAGCGGAAGCCATCGCTAAAGCTTTCAAAGAGGGCTATGCGCGCACCGGCAACGTGATGGATTCGGAGGACGAAAAGAGGGTGATGGAAGACGTGCGCAAGCGCATCGCCGAAACCATGGCGAAGAACGAAGAGGCGAATAAGAAGGAGAATGAGAAGCTGAAGAGTGGTGGTGATAGCGGGAATAACGAGAAGGTGGCGTCTGGTGACGGCTTCGCGGTGAATGGAAGAATCTCGGGAGCAATCAACTCCATCATGGGACGGAGCACGAACGAGTTGCTTGCCAGCTCTATGCAGCAAGTCGCGCAGCAAATGGAGCAGAGTAACAAGACGCTGGGGGAAATTGAAAAGAACACAAAGCCCAAAACTGACACGCAGGCAAAGCCAGCAAAGAGCAACACCCCGACCGGTGTTTTTACCTAAACCATGAGCGAACCATTTCAGATGCAGGGGGCTGGCGGCTCCCGCGATGAGCGCAACGTGTATTCCCTCACGGTGCCATGGTACGCGCCAACCCTGGATGACGTTCGCTCCGTTGGCTCAGCGCCTCCGCTTGGCTTGGTGGAAACTGGGCGCACCTGGAACGAACTGGATGCAGGCGGCTTTCAGGTGGATGTTTCTTATGAGGGCATCCCCGATGGAGAAGACACGGAACAAGAGACCATCGAGTTTGATTCCGATTTTAAGGAGGAGCCCCTCCCGGCGCATCCAGCGTGGGCGACAATCAAAGAGAAGTATCGAGGGAGCGTTGATAGTACTGGTGCGGTGAAGTTCGACGAGTTCCTTGAAAAAGCATACAAGGGTGCCCTAGGGGGCGCACAAGCTGGGAACAAGGTGAAAAATCCGCTCTTCGGGAGTAAGTCGTATCTTGAGTTTAGCGCAATCTTTAGGCGGACGCGTATTGTTGAACAGCTTCCGGGTGATTTGCTCTCAAGCATCGGAAGCATCCAGAACAATCTTCCTGGTGGTCTCCCGACTCCCGAAGGCCGGAATTGGCTGGTAATGCCGCCCAAGGTATCCAAGCGCGGGAATGTGTGGCAGATCCGGGACGAGTGGAAACTATCGCCTAAAGGCGGTTGGCCCCCCGAGGTTTACAACCTGATTCAGTTCTAGGCATGGACACAAGTTTTTTAAAGGTGAAGCGGGGGGACAACATCCTTTCCGCGTGGAAAAAGCTCTTGGCCTGGGTGGAAACTACTCGCGTAATCGCGGGGCCGGGGCAACGTATCCACGTGACGCCTGCCGGCACGCGCGTTTATGTGGATGACCCGTCGCGGCAGTGGGCGCACCCTTGGCGCGTTCATCTTTCCGGCGGAGAGGCTAGCATTGAGGCTGGAAACGTGAACGGAGAGCCTGCCATGCTCAACGGTTTGACGCTGGATGGCTTCAATAAAGACGAAGTGCAGGTGACTCCGCCCCGGCTTAAGGTGAAAGGTGTAAAGGCCGGGAAAACGTGGATCTGCTTAAAGGTGACGACAAGGGAAGGCGTGATTGTGGCGGATGATCTCAATGCGTTGACCGTGGTGGAGGTGTCCAGCCTTGACCCTCGCTTGATTGAGGGCGGTTCTCCCGATAAGGACGGGGTGGGGCTCCACGTTCTCGCCTTCATTCGCTGGCGCGACTCAAAGCCGTTGAAGGTGGTCCAAAACACCCACTTCGACCTGCAACACCGCTTCATCCCGGCGAACGATGGCAGGCCCGCGCGTCATGTGTTCTGGGGTATGTGAAAGCTTAGTTCGGGATTTCGGGGAGGTTGTAAATGTCGCGGCGTAGTAAAAAAGTTGTGTTGACCAACTAGGCGATGTGTGAAAAAATGGGAATTGCGTGTGATAATTGCAACGACGTCGCCTAGTTGCCTTCGCCCGGGCTTCCGTTGGTGTTCATGCTGGGCTATTGAGGAGACATGTATGGGAGTCGAACTCGGATTTAGGGGTTTTGCCTGTGATCGCACTACCGAAGATGGCGCAGACGAAATCTATATGCTTGTTTTTTGTCGTCGTGGCGGGGCTACCTTTTCTTCTCGCCTTCCGCGTGACTTGCCTCAGCAAGAACTTGGCCACTGGGATATGAATGACGGAGGTCAAGGATGGAAATCGGCAGTGGTGCCATACTCAGGTGACGCACACGGGATTAATGATGGTGTGTTGTTAACGCTTGATGGTAATCTCAAGGATGGCGAGTCCGTTGAGATCCAGGTCATTATCATGGAAGAGGATGGTGGAAATACAAAAAAGCTACAGGAGGTTGGGTCGCAAGTTTTACAGCAGACCGGTGATCCCTACGCTGTAGCAACTGGAGTAATTCTCGGTGCCCTGACGAATTTGGGATTCAACATTCTTGCTGATACCGATGACTTTATTGGTTCCTTTGGAGTGAAGGTTGTGGGCGTTGGTGGAGGTCGAATCCGTGCAGATTGGAAGCGTGGAGATTCGGTCACCATCAGCCAGCCTGATCCAGAGCATAAGAATGATCGCAATCGCAATGAGTTCCGTTTCAATGGCTCCGGTTCAAATTACGTCGGGTGGTTTTGGGTTACTCGATAGTCGCGATTCGGAGCGACAAAGCTAGTATGAACACCACGTATGCATTTGTTTTTACGGAGATGAGAGGCGGCCAAGTGGCATGGTTTGCCAGTTGGCCAATTAATTCCAAACTAGTTTCACTTTACGGTAATCCCCAACCATTTATTCAGAATTTGATTTCAGCGGGATGGCAGCAAAAGGCTAGCCTCGATCTTTCCTCCGCTCCAGGGCCAGAAGTTCTGATATTTGAGAAACGGAACGTACCTGGAGGTGGTGGTATAGGTGACTGGCCTTAGGGCGCTCTTTTGTTGGTATAGGCCGAGCAGGTTGAGAGCCCTCCCATTGTGGAGGGCTTTTTGATGATCCGCGCCGAAGACTGGAATAAGCTAATCGACACAATCACTCGCAATCTGCCTCTCGTGTGCGGCGGGGATGCCTTGCCCGCGTGGCGGCATCCTTGGCACATGGTGACCCGCTGGCGCGCAGATGCGGGAGCCTGGGCCGTGCAGATCAATCCGGGGTGCGTGAATGGGGATGAAGTGGAGATTGATGTGCTTGCCAGACTGGCACCGGCGGAAACGCTTGAGCGCCTGGATAATCCTCCGGAAAGCTCTACGGTTCGCGCGTATCTCACAGAAGCGCCAGAAGTGCCGCTAGGATCGCTCCGGGGAATTGGGAAGGGCTCTGCTCCTACGGGAGCAATCCAGACGCCCGGAGGCGGCGTCACAACCACGCATGAGCCCGTTCCCGCGTTCTTCCTCGCGCTGGGAGTAAAGGAGGCAAAGCCCGTGACGTTCCAAGATCCCAACACCGGCGTAACTTCTATTGCCGGGCTCCTTGAGGATAGCGCGGATCTAACCCCGTACCGTCTCCTCCGTGCGTGTGACGTGGTGCTTTACAAGGATCGCTTTGGCACCGCCACAAACTGGCAGCAAGGGGCGGGCGTGGACGGGAGTTTCATGCAGTTCGATGTCGGATACTCTATACCGCCGGAAGGGCTCCGCTCGTTTGGTTATGTGAAGCTTGATTCCCAGTACACCCCGCCGGTGCCCGTGGACCCGATGACGAAGCTTCTCGGAGGCTTCACAGACTCGACGAATGACTCATTGAAGATTGGCACCGTCTATCTCCTTTCCCCTTATGACGCGTCCGTTGACGATCCCGTAGATGACACATGGACTCCATACGTTGAGCACTCGCTCTTCTGGAACCTCATGCACGCCACAAACCGCCTTGAAACAGTGGCAAACACAAACCTCGTGCTGCCTTTACCTCTCGCGGGCGGCATTGCTCAACCACTGGTGAACAACATTCTCGCCACACTCAATGATGAGGCGGACAAGGTGGCGGAGTTTCTCGCAAACCACGAGCTTGCAGGGAGATTTTGGAGCGTATGAGCACAACGAAGCACGGAGCCAACAAGGCGGCTCGACTGGCAGAGAAGAGGGCGCAAGAGCAAAAGTCGAAGGTGGTGCCGCCACTTGATCCACCTTTTCCATACAAGATGCAGCCTTTTGATCCTGCATTCTTCGCCTTCCCAGCCAATCCGGCCAAGCCTACCCCGAAAGGTTGACGTGACTCCATGGGGGAGTCATGGAAGCAAGCCCCCTCTACGCCGATCTCACCCGCCGCATTCTCTCTAGCGATCTGTCTGGAAGCTCGGCGTTTTCGTTTCCCTCCTTGGTGCAGGGCGATACGCTCACCATTGGGCTACGCTTCGCGCAGAATGTGGGAGGATCCCCGATTGAGGTGAGCCGCAATGTGCAAAGCCTCCGCGCTGTCATTGGCAAATTGGACGCACGTCCGGAGAGGGGAAGCTTCCAGCTCACCATTGGCCCGGATGCCGCAAGCCCGGCCAATACCACGGCAACTTTGCAGCACAACGAGACCGCGAAAGCCGTGCAGGACGCAATCAATGCGTTGCCTGATATTGTGGCAGAGTACGGCAGCGCGACCGTGACCACGCACGCCGGAAGTTGGATCGTGAAGTTTGGCGCTGGCACGGTGGAGGTGGAGATTGCAGCCACGGCGAACGATCTCTTTCCTATTTCTTTCTGCCGTGTTCGCGCCTATGCCAATCATGATGCAGAGTGGTTGCATGAAGTGCGCCTGATTCAAGCGCCGGTTGCGCTTACGGACACGAGCGAGCGCATTGTTCCTCCACCGCCGAAAATCACCCGCTTGCAGGCTGGCGGGTTCAATGGGACAAGCGCATGGAACGAAGTACAAAAGCTTTTCGTGCCTCCCCAGTTCGTGGGGACGTTCCAGATCCGGCGCGGCTACGCAAAGAGCACTCTTCTTTCCCTGGCCGATGGCCCGGAAGAAACTGCCGAGGCTATCAAAGCGCTTGCTGACGAAGATGGCGAGTTTCTGGTGACGAATCCCACAAACTACGCGATGCACATTGAGTTCAAGGGCTCAATGGCGGCGACGGAGCAAGACTTGCTCACCGTAGAGGTCTATGACGCTCCGGAGGGGGATCTCACGTTTAGCCTACCCTTGGACTCCTGGGAACTAGCTACCGTTCTTCGCGCGTCCAAAGATGGGGAGGTGAAGCTACCGTTTGAGATCTCCGCAGAGCTGGCGGATGAGGCTGACGCCGACACCTTCCGCCCGGTTAAGCTGTATCGCGGCGAGGTCAAGATTAAGCGTGAGCTGGGGTTTGATGAAATCGCCGTTGCGAAACACGTGGATTGGCTCCGAGGGCCGAAGCGACGCGACTACATTCCGTTTTCACTCTCGCAGGTTATCACGGGAACTCAGCATCATTCCTCAGCTCTGGGGGATGGGGTGGCCACGAGCTTCACAGTTGAGCACGGGCTCGAAACGGAATCGCTGCACGTGACCTTGCGCGAGAATAGCTCGAACCTGCCCGCTTTGGTTCATGGCACCGACTACACTTGGACCCCCAACGATGCGGATTCCTTGACCGTGACGATGCTCACGGGCAACCCCCGCGCAAGCGGGTCCGTGGCGTGCCTCATTTCGTCCGCAGGGCCGAAGAGCGCCTTTCAGGACCACGGGCACACCATTCCGCAAGTGTACCTACTTCGCCAAGAGTTGGACGCTCTGGGCTCTCGTATTGAGGTGCTTGAGGATCTCATCCCCTCCGGAGCGGCGGAAGTGACTAACAAGGAGCAAGAGGGTGTGATTGCGGAGTGGCCCCTTCCTCCCATCTTTGAAGTGTTCCCTTCACGCACCGCCATTAAGGGCGCAAGTCTCGCAACGGTTGACCTGCCCCTCAGCCTCCGCCCTGGCGGACTGTATCCCGCAATCCATGACGCCACCGTTGAAAACGTTTCTTCCTTGCCCTCCACATTCCCTGTGCCCTCCGCCACCTACAAGGGCAAGGTTTACACGAACAACACTGGCGCGAATGTGCTTGCTCCTGGTGGAATGGGCACGCGTTCGATGAACGTGAAGCCGGGCGAGTTCGTTGGGTGCGATGGGCGCGCGTGGTATCGCGTGGCGAAGTACGCGCCAACCTCTCAAACCACATTCTACCCGACCGCATTCGAGCGTGAGCTATTCATGTTCCACGTGGACGGCGAGCAACTTCGGCTCAAGAAGACCTTCAAGCTTTCATTCGGAATGGAGCTGGCCGTGCTCAACGCCAACACCCGCGCTCAATGGAGCGTGATTGTGCAGGTGGGCACCGCTACTCAGGAAACCACCCCAGCAACCACGGGCGCAAACCTGAAGGATGTTGAGTGGGTTTCGACCCCCTTGCTTGAGCACCGCATGATTTTGACGCGCGTCCCCTCAACCCACAAGTTCGGGGTGAACATCAAACGCGCCCTTGTGGGTGTGGTGGACACTCTCACGGCGGAGAAGGTGCTCTATGGAAACGCGAAGATGGCCACGCCCCCGGCTTTACCTACGTTTGCAATCCGCGCTCTTCTGGCACGCTTTGACACCGAAGACAGTGAAGAGAACGCACGCGGCTTTGTGGCAGTTCGTGGGCTCGCCCTTTCCACCGGCGGCGCTACGGATTCCGAAGACGGCAAAGCGGTAATCAAATAGACTATGGCAGCTCCCGTCATTGACCCAACAACGAGCATCCTCGCTTACAGGCGAGGGGAGTCGTTCGTGTATCAGCCCGCCGCATCAAACTCGCCGACATCCTGGGCGGCGCTTGGGCTCCCGGCTGGCGTCACGATCAATACGAGCACGGGAAGGATTTCGGGAGCTGCCACAGAGGCGGGCGTTTACAACGTCAACCTCACCGCGATCAATGGCGACGGGACGAGCGCGCCCTTGTTCGTGGCTATGGGCATTGAGTCCAGTATTTATGAGCCTGACGGTTCCGTTGAAATCAACGTGGATTGGCTTACCGGCAAGGTGACGAACCCCGCGACAAAAGACGGGGAGCCGGTGGCATTCCTTGCGCGCGGTGACACGTTGATTGCCGCCGTGGGCATCATGAAGAACGCGCAGCTCCAAGACTTGCCTGTTACCCTCGTGCAACTCGCCATCAAGGAATATGAAGGCGAGGCGGTGCTTAGCCTGGGTGACGGGCTATTCCGCAAGTCGGGCTCTTTCGATCAGACTCGCTACAAGACCGCTATCAAGTTCGAGCCTGACGCCTTGACGCCTATCCTGGCGAGCTATGAGGGCGACAGGGCCACCTATTTCGATGCCACCGCAGAGCTTCGCATCATGTGGAGCCACCAGCTTCTTGACGGCGGTGAAGTTGTAGAGCTGGAGCGCACTTCCCAAAACTTCACCATCCGCCTTTCCCGCGATTTCATCGTTGCACCATGACCGCAGACATGACGTTTCCCAAAGCCCGCCAGCTTGCATTGCGTGGGTACTTCATTAGGCGTCGTTCTTGGGACGGCTCAGAGGGTGGGCACGCGCTGGCCTGGGTGAGCTACAATTATGGGCTCTACTTCTATCACCTCGCGTCAGGTGTGCGCGTCGTTGATGGGCCGGATGTGACAGCCGCAGACTTGCGCGCGACGGATTGGACCCTTGATCCGGTGGAGGTTGAGGATGGGACAGTTGATCCTGGAACCGGTGTTGAACCGGGAGATCCGGTGTATCCACCAACGTACGAACCGCCAACGGGCAACTTCTCAAACCCCAACGGGGGCAAGGGCGGCTCTGGCGGCGGCTCTGGTGGTGGTTCGGGGAATGGAGGTGGGGAAGGTCCGCAGTCTCCTGGTGGTGGTGGTGGCGGTTCTGGCAGTGAAGGCGGCGGCGGAGACGAGCCAAACCGCCCGCCGAAGCAGAAGCGTTCCGCTCCCTCCATGACGCTTACCGTGAATCGGTTGAGCGGTGAGGATTGCGTTACCACGGATGAAACAACGGACAGCTTTAGTGCAAGCGCGTCGCTTGGGAATGACCCGGACGGGCTCCCTGGTGAACTCTGGTTCTTATCCATCAAACACGGCTCTCCCGATGGGACGAAGACAGCGTTTCATGGAACCATTGCGCCGGGCGACACGCACGATGCAAGCTTTTCGGTTTCAGCAGAAGTGGGGCGGACGTTCTCTGTTACGGCGCGCGCGTATCTTTCCAAGGTCAGCTTGGAGGCATCCGATAGCAAGAGCGCGCCATTGCGCGGCAAGTGTCCGGAATGTTCAGAGGGACAGTATTTCTCGCACAATGATCAGATTTGCAAACCTATCCCGACGTGTGAGCCGGATTACTGGTTCAACTTCACAACGGAAAATTGCGAGTACCATCCTCCCACGGTGCTAGGTTGCACGGACTGGACTGCAATTAACTATAACCCTTTGGCCACTCTTGATGATGGCAGTTGCATATACTCCTGCCCAGAAGGCCAGCATTGGGAAACGGAGACGCATCAATGCGTTCCAAACACGGTTTTTGGTTGCATGGACCCAGCCGCCAGTAACTACAACCCCTCCGCCACGGAGAGCGATGGCTCTTGCACCTATACTTGCCCCGAAGGGCAGTATTGGAACGGAAGCGAATGCGTATCGAGTGAAGTCTAATTTATGAAGCCCGGAATTTGGTTCGACTCAAACGAGAAGAGGGGCAGACGCTCCGCCGGTCTCTCCGTGGAGATGACCACCACGGAAGCGAAGGGGCTCCTGGCTGGATTGGGCCGGGCGCTCCGGAGACTGTGGCGGAAGGTTGACAGGGGAGACAGTGACAAATGCTTGTCTCCCTCGAAACAACCACCGGGACAGTCCTCCTGAATGAGGCACCGGCGGACTCTCTTAGCTTCCGAAAGGGAAACGTCGTTCCTTTCCGCGTTCGCTTTCTCAAGGACGGCGCGCCCTTTGAGCCCCCGACTTCCGCCACGGTTAGTGTAAGGCTCAATGCGGCGGACACCTATGGTGGAACCGGATACGCTAGCGGCTCCTTTGAAGGAGTGGAAGGCACAGGAGAGGAAGCGGTTTGCTTGGTGAAGCTTGCCCTCACGGACACCAGCTTGCTGAATGCTTTCAGCGATGGAGCGGCAACGGTTTCGGCGCTTCTGGAAATTCGCTGGATCATGGGCGGCTACACTCTCACTTCCCAGCTCGTAGCAGCTACCATTGACAACACCCTGCACGCGTAACCATGGCCACCCCTCGTTTTGACCCAAAGATTTCACTGGGGCACATTCTGACGGCTCTTAGTATGATGGGAGCCGTATTCATCGCCTGGGGCGTGATGACGGAAAAGCTGGCGCACGTCAAAGAGGCGCAATCCGCACAGCAGGCGCGCACTGAAAAAGTTGAGGATCGAACCGGCAAGCTGGAGGCTGACAGCGCCACGCTTAAGGCGAATATCTCCGCCATCAATGACGGTATCCAAGACCTCCGCCAAGACTTGCGCCTTTCCCGTGGCACCGCAGCCCGTTGACACCGGCCCTAGGGCATGCCCGCAAACCTGACTCTCCCACGCAGATCAAACCGCCCGGAGCTTTCCGCTTGGGTGCTGGATAAGGCCCTAGGCTGGGCCTTTCGCAAGTACGCAAAAGGCGCGCTTTCCAACCACAAGACCACGCTTGCTGGCGTGGGCTCCATCCTGGCCGGGCTTGGCTCGCTTGTTCAGCTTATCATTGCCTGGACCGATGGCGGGGAGATCCGCTTCATGGATCTGGCGGACGTGATTGGATTCATTTCCCTGGGCTTCGCGGGCATCTTCGCCCGTGACTACGACAGGACCAGCAAGGGAGAGCTTGCCGTTATTGACGGCCACGTGATCCCGAAGGCTCTCCCGGTGGAAGAGTAACACTTTCAAACCCCCCAAACAAAACAACCCTCGAAACGTGAAAGAAAAAATCCTCTCCCTCTTCTCCAAGGAAACCCTGATTCAGGTTCTCGCCTTCTTCTTCTACGCCATCACCCCTGGCGCGTGGACCAAGGCAAAAGAAGCCGTGACCGAAGCGGAAGACCTTTTCAGTGAGCCAGGCACCGGCGCGGCTAAGTTCGCCCACGCGAAGCGTGTGATTGCGGACGCTTACAAAGAGCTGGCCCCGCGCGCCCTCAACTGGCTCATTGAAACCGCGCTGGCGTTCCTGGGAGCCAAGCTCCTCAAGCAAATCAAGGTGTAGCCATTCAAGACAACACCTGACCGGCGCGAGCCTCTCCCGATTGGCTGGGAGAGGCTCTTTTTTTTGACAGCGGGGAAGGGGCATGTTTGCCAAACTCCTCGCCCTATTTGCAACCAGTGCGGCCAGCAAAGCCGCGCTCACCAAACGCACAGAAACCGCCGCAGAGAAGCCGGACGCCACACCCGCAGTCTCTACACTGCGCAAGCCCTCTTCGATTGCGGAAGCCATCGCAGAAGCCGCAGAATCCCAGATCGGCATTCGCGAGAGCGAAGGTCAGAACCGGGGGCCGGGAATCGAAAAGTTTTGGACTGCCACCAGCTACAAGACTGGCTATCAGAACCGGGAGCCCTGGTGTGCCGCCTTCGTGTGTTGGTGCATCCTTGAGGCTCTGCTTCGCCTCAGCATCAAGCCACCCTTCAAGCGCCCCACCACCGCGCAGGCGTTTGGCTTTGAGCCTTGGGCAACCTACAGCGACACGGACAACGTGAAGCTCGTGCCCACTACGGGCGACATCCGACGCGGGGACATCATTGTTTACTCGTTCTCGCACGTGGAGATTGCGACCAAGGACACACCAAAGAGTGTGAATCTTGTGGAGTGCGTGGGCGGCAACACCAATGACGCCGGGAGCCGGGAGGGGGATGGCGTTTATAGGAAACAACGTCGCCGCAAGTCCTTCCGCGCCGTTGTGCGCATTGAGTAGTTTGACAGCCTCGCAGAGAGGCATGCAACAAACGCTCGCACTCGATCTAAAGACAAGCACGCTTAGCCTTGTTTCCTCCCGCGAAGCTCTTACCTCCCTCACGCTTCGGCGCGGCGGACGTTATGAGCTTCGCCTTTTTATGACAGAGCACGGCTCACCGGTGGATCTCCCGGCGGGTTTTACCGTGGAGTCCTCCGCCAAGAAGTCTGCGGACTCGCCTAACGCCCTCATTTTCTCCTCGTGGAGTGGCGCGAGCCCGGTGGAGTGTACCATGCAGGCAGCTGGCACCGTGCTTGACGGCCTGCTTGCTGCAGATGGGGATCCCACGAATGACGTGGAAAGCGTGGATCTCTTCTTTGACGTTCTTGTTCTGGACGGCTCCGGTGAAGTTGTCGCGCAGTCCCAGCGCGTGACGCTCACCGTGGAAAACAGTGTCACCCGTGGCGGAGAAACGGGGCCGGAGTTGGCTCCTTTGTCCGCGCGATTGATTGAGAGCCTTCCTGCCGTGACGGGGCTGGTGGGTGGTGAGCCGGAGCACCTGGACTCTCGCGCAACCGTAGCCTTGCCTCTTGGCTGGCGTGTCCTGGCGAAAGATGGTGAGTGGCTTCGCCTCTTCCAGCTGGTTGAGCATGATGGCGCGGAGCTTCCGGAGGGTGCCGTTCTGCCGGTGGATCATGACGCAAGCGCCAATGCAAAGGCGTGGTTGCCTTGCTCGTTTGAGGGGGTGACTCCGGAGGAGCTTGCGGGGGCTCTTGTGGGTAAGGCAGACGCTTCCACCTTGAGCGCCCACACGGGCAACACTAGCAACCCTCACAGCGTCACGGCGGAGCAAGTCGGCCTTGGGAGTGTGCCCAACTACGGCGTTGCCTCGCAGGTGGAAGCGGAGGCTGGCGCGGTGACTGACAAGCTCATGACCCCGGAGCGAACGGCGCAAGCTATCGCGGCGCTTGGCGGCGGTGGTGGTGGTGGGGCGAGAACCTTGGACATTCAGATTTTCAGCACGCCCGGCTTGTCCACCTGGACAAAGCCCGCCGGGGCGGTCTCGTGTGAATGCGTGGCAATCGGTGGTGGTGGCGGTGGCGGCTCTGGCCGTCATGCCACTGACGGAAACCACCGGGGCGGCGGTGGCGGTGGTGGGGGCGGAGGCATTGTGAGGGAGCTAATCATGGCCGATGAATTGGGCGCAACGGAGGTGGTTACGGTAGGGGCAGGAGGGCCTGGCGGCGCTGCAATTTCGGCGAATGACACGAACGGAGTAAGCGGCATTGCCGGAAGCGCCTCGACTTTTGCCGGACGCTCTGCTACCGGCGGGAATGCGGGCGCGGGCGGGGTAGCTGGAACAGGAGGGGCAAGCGGTTCTGCCATTTCAAATGGCAGTTTCGTACATACAACCGCTTTCACTACGGGTGTAGGCGGGAGCGGGGGTGCAAATGGTGCGGGGAGTTCTCCAACTCCAGTTGCTCAAAGAGGCCCCACCGGCGGCGGCGGCGGTGGGGGCTACAGCTCTGGTGACACCGGGGGCACCGGAGCGGCTGGCGGCTCGCAAGGCGCGGTCCCGGTGGGAGTGAAGCAAGGTGGTAGTGGCTCCAACCCCATCAACCCGATTGTTGGCGGGAATGGTTCTGGAACACGCGGCGGCGGCGGCGGTGCGGGAACCGTCAACGGTGGGGGGCACGGCGGCAACGGTGGCGTTGGGGGTGGTGGCGGAGGCGGCGGCGGTGCTCCCAATACTGCTACCTCTTCGGGGAAGGGTGGGGACGGAGGCAATGGATTGGTGATCGTCACCACCTATTGCACCCTGTGACACCTAGAACCACGGATTGACAACGAGGCAAGCGAGAGCCTCCGCTCACAGACGAGCGGGGGCTTTTTCTTACCCCCACATTCACCTATGGAAAACCGAAAGTGGAGCTTCGCGTCGAAGTCTCGTAACGTCCACACTCTTCACATTGATCTCCCGCACGTGGGGGATGAGCAATTCATCTTGCTACAATCGGACGTGCATTTCGACAACCCCCATTGCAACCGGGATCTCTGGCGGGAGCACATGGACAAGGCGCGCTCGCTTGACGCTCCCGTTTTGGATGCCGGGGACTTCTTCTGTGCGATGCAAGGCAAATACGATCCGCGCAGTTCAAAGAGCGACGTGCGACCGGAGCACGCGCGAGGCGATTACCTGGATGCCCTGGTGCGCACTGCGGCGGAAGAGCTGGAGCCGTACAAGGATCTCCTCACGCTTAGAGCCTGGGGGAACCATGAAACCGCCATCTTGAAGCGGCATGAGACGGACCTCACCGCGCGCCTCGTAGAACGGTTGAAGGTGATGGACAGCGGGGCGGAGTGCGGGCAGTTCTCTGGATGGGTGCGCATTTTCGTCACCTATCAGGGTACCCGGCGCAAGAGCTTCGATCTCTTCTATCATCACGGCTATGGCGGAGGCGGACCCGTGACACGTGGCGTTATTCAAGCGAACCGCATGGGGGTGTTCTTGGATGGTGCCGACATCGTTTGGAGCGGTCACACGCATGACTCCTGGATTATGCCAGTTGAAAAGGTGCGTCTCACTCAAGCGCTCAAGGTTGAACAGTTCCGCCAAGTCCATATCCGCACCGCAGGCTATAAAGACGAATACGAAGACGGTGCGCGTGGCTGGCACATCGAGCGCGGCGCGCCCCCGAAGCCACTAGGAGGCGCTTGGTTGCGTGTCTATCAATCTGTCGGGGGAGAGGTGCAAGTTGACGTTGTGGAAGCTCGCTAGTTAGGCAGGAGTGCTAGTTGGGGGGGGTGTTGGGGTGCAAAATTTGGACCATGGACCATCTTTAAGGTACTGAACAAACCCCTCAACTTTTCTGGTAGTGCACAACTTTCGAAGTTGCAAGCCCATCTGCGTCAACAATACGCGTCCAACTGGAAGTGCGGTATCGCGTTGGGATGAGAGATCCATCTCAAGCACTTCCTTATGATAGACAACTCGAAATTGCGTGGGAAGGGATTTTTTCGAAAGGCCGAAGGTCTCATATCTTATCAAGCCAATCGCTTCAAGCTGTTGGATCGATGAAAATGTCACCCCATTTGTAGTGTAGATTGGTTCTTCCTCTTTGAAGATCAATGGAGTTGGATGCCCGAGGTGCAGGAGAAAGTTTAGCATGTTGCTAAACATCTCTGCATCCGATTTTTCCAGCTCCGCCAGAAAGTTGACTGTTCGCTTAGAGTACGTTCCGGGTTTATTTACTTCGCCTGAAAGCACCTTGCTCCATAGATCTTGCATTTCAGCTTCTGAAATGAGCTTACATTTGTCGAAAAAATTCGCGAGCCAGTCGTCATTTACATCCTCTGGTTTTGCCGTCTCTTCGATCCGAGAAATTGCCTCTCGCACGATGCTTTCGATATTTGCCTGACCGCGCAATTGCTCGACTGTGATTCTAGCTTCGGTCCGCAGTTTGATCAATTTTACCTGTTCATCTGCTTCTGCCTTAATTACGACGGCTTGCGCCTTCGCTTTGGCGTCACGAACAATGTTGCCAGGCTTTAAATAATCGCCTATGTGCCCTGAAAGCTTTTGCAGAAAGGTATTCACGGGTTTTGCCCAAGCGCCAAGCTTAACGAAGCTAATGCTGTTGTCAGTGTCACCTTGCTGATCATTTTCTTCTTGCATGATGGTACGGAGGATGTGTAGCCAAAAACTACACGCTGTTCTAGCGGCAGTGCAAGCAGATGACGGGGATAAAAAGTTACGGTGCGCCGTAATTATCTGTTGCGAATGTTACGGTGAGCCGTTATTATTGAGCCATGAAAGCAAAGGAAGTGGTTGCCAGACTGAAAGCAGACGATTGGACACTCAAGGCCACTAAAGGCAGTCACGCACAATACGTCCATCCCGTTAAGCCGGGCAAGGTGACGGTCCCGCAGCACGGCGGGAAGGACATAGCCACTGGCACGCTTCGAAGCATATTCCGTCAAGCTGGGTGGCCGTGGCCCCCGTGAGGGTGATGAAAGGGGGCGGGGAGGGAAACCTCTTCGCCTTGAAAACTGGCATTCCTTGAAATTTATGGTACAACTACAAAACGAACGCGATATGAAATATCTCTTGGTTATCGAAGAAGCGAAAGGCAACCTTAGCGCCTACTTCCCTGACGTTCCCGGTTGCGTTGCCGTTGGCGACTCCGTGGAGGAAGCCCGCGCCAACGCGAAAGAGGCTCTCGAATTCCATTTGGAGGATGACGAAGCGCCTGCATCCCGCTCATTGCGGCAAATCTTGGAATCGGGCGACGTGGTGAGCACCGGTGAGGAAGTATTCGCATGGGTGGACTATGAGCACGGAAAAGCCCTCGCCACGGCTTGACGCTCTCATAGAGCGCATGAGCGAGTTTTGCGAAGCGAAGCGGGGCAGGAAAACCGCGCTCGCTCAATATCTGGCCGTTCGCCAACACATGGTTAGCGAATGGCTTTCGGGCGTAAGCAAGCCTTCTGCCGAGAACGCATTAGGTATCTTGGAATGGATGGCGGAGGTAGAGGAGTAGGGCAGAACGGGACGGTTTGACGTTCCCTGAAGGGGGACGCTTCACACCATGTCCGCTCCCGCTCCTCGCCGCCGTCGCCCTCAATACATTTCATGGCGGCAAGCCGCAGTAGGGGAAACTCTCTTCATCATTCCCGCTGGGAATAAGCTTGAGGAGTCCATGGAGATCATGGGCACCCTTGAAGCAATCTCCCGCGCGGAGCTTGGGGAACCTGGACTCCGAAACGACAGGGGATTTGCTTCAACGGGAGCATTCAAGTTCAAGGAAGAAACCTTGCTCCGGCGCTTGGATCATTGGCGGGCAATCCGGCTCGTGGAAAGCTAGCCAAGGCATCAAGCTGCTTCTATGATTGCGCCTTTATCAGGAGGGGGCAGGCTGAACGAGTGCCCGTTCGTGCGTCCTAAATGGGAAGAGGGCGGCACAAGTTCTTCGTCAATGTCCGCATGAAGTCCTTCTGGAGTGAGCATTGCACGAATGGTGCCGCCCTCGCGGAAATGGAGTTTGAAGCGCCCTGGTGCAAGCTCAATGCTGGATAGAACGGCACGGAAGTTGGCTCCCAGTTTGACGGGATCTTGCCAATCCATGCGCACGAGCGTTGGTAGATCCGGCCCGCCCTCCAACTCCTCTTTTCGGAGAGCCATTTCCAATCCCTCTTTTTGTGCCTCCAGATCCCGCAACCCCCGCTCAAGGGCGGAGGAATAGCCGCGCGAAATCACCTGCACGAGTGTATCAATCCGCTCATTGATCCCCAGCAGCTCTTGCCGCAGGATGTCCCGCGTTTTGCCACCGGACGCGCTGGCGCCCCCTTTACGGGCAAGCGTGACCCTATCCACGAGGGAAAGGGTGAAGGAGAGTAGATCCGAAATTTTCCAGCCAACGGATTTACACCGCAGCGTCGTGTTATCGTACGATACGAGATAGCCGTAAACGCGACCATTGTCTTTGTGTTGTTGAACGAGATGGCAAGAGTTCCCCGCTTCATCGTAGAGAAGCCCGCGAAAGGGGTTCGCGTTTGTAAAGCGGCCCGATTTCTGAACACGAGAGCTAAGTAAACGGTTTGCCTCAATGAAAACCTCTGGAGGTATTATGGCGGGGTAGTGAGTCGGCATCACCACCCGGCGGGAGATGTCTGTTGCATACATGACACGCTCTCCAAGTACTGCCCGACTCCGAATGATTAGCATCACGGCCCGAGTGCTCCATTTCGTTTCCGCCCGAGCGGGCTTTACCTTGCGAGCTTGAAGCTCTAGCGCCACGTCGCGAAGGGTGGAGCCGCTCGCCATCATGTCGAACATCAGGCGGACAGCCTTCACTTTGTCGGGGATGGGTTCGTAAGCGCCCCCCTTCACCCGGAGCCACATGGGGCAACGCTTTGAGGGCTCATCCTTCCCAGCGAGGGCTCGCAGCCTTCGTTGTTCCCATGCCGCCCCGATTCGGCGGGATTTCGTCCGGCTCTCATCATTTGCCCGCGCCAGCACGACGAGCGACAGCATAAGCTCGCCCATATTGTCGTTTACGCGTGCCTTGTCATACTCCCGCCCGTCCGCCAGAGTTACGACAGTGATGCCGCCATTGATGAGGCGGAGGAAGAGCGCCACAGCTTCCGACAGATCCGCACGGGTGATGCGGTCTAAGCTCTCAACAACGAGCGTAGAGCCTCGCGGAATGCTCCCGTCCTCAACCTTTGTGAGGAACGCGAATAGCGCGCCCTGGGTTGCGTTCTTGCCTCGGAAAGCAGAAACGCCAAGATCCCTGTAGTCCTCCACCAGCGCCACCCCTCGCGACTCGCACCATTGCCGGGTCAGGGCGACCTGACGGCGGAGGGAGTCACCCTTTGCCTGCCCACCGGAGGAGAAACGAATGTACGAGTATGCTTGCACGGCGTGTATTAAATGCGCATTTAATGCGCATAGCAAGCGTCTTTCTTAATTCTCTCTCTAGTCTGGAATCCGGCCCGGTTCGGCACTGGACGAGTCGGAGGGGAGACGCGGGGGACCAGCGTCAATGGGCATCTTGTCCTCTTTGAGTCCGGCCTCATCCATGAGCACGGCAAGTTGCACCTGCAACTCCCGTTTCTTCGCATCATGGGCTGGAATGTTGATAAGGTTGGTGTTTTCACCGGGATCTGTCTTCAAGTTGTAAAGTTCCGCCATGTGCCTGTCTTCGGAGTCGTCACCGTGGGGATAGTGGATGTACTTCCAGTTCGCGGTGCGGATTCCCCGGATGTTGGGGGTGTAGTGCGCGAGCTGTTTTCCTTGTATAGGTATAGTCAGGTACTGCTCGTAATTGTATTCATAGAACCACGCGGTGCGCCAAGCCTTGTCGCCAGACTTGACCAGCTTCACCCAGGACTTGCCCTGGGCCTCGGGCAGAGGGGTGGCGTGGCAGAGTTCGAGGAGACTGGGGGCGAGGTCCAGGGTGAGCACTTGCTGGGGGACGGCCTTTGGTTTTTCAGCGGGGGAGAGGCCCGGGTACCGGACGATGAGCGGGATGCGGATGCTGGCGTCATGCATGGCGCGCTTGTCCACCATGCCGTTCTCGCCATTGAGCAGGCCGTTGTCACCCATGAAGACGACCACGGTGTTGTTGAGCTGACCGCTCTCTTCCAGTTGCCTTGTGAGCGCGCCGATGCTGTCGTCCACGCTCAGGATGACGCCCCAATAGCCGTGGATCATATTCTCGAAGTCTTTCACACCCTCGGGCTTGTCATTGGGGAACTCTTTGCGCCACTCGAAGAGCGGGCCGTAGATGCCGTGCCAGGTGTTGAGGCGGTCGCGGTACCAGCGGGGCTTGTCTTTGAGGTTAAAGGCGCTCTTGGGGTAGGGGACGTGAACGTCATCAAACGTGTGGGCGTACTTCTCCTCAGGCGTGTAGAAACTATGCGGTGCCTTGTGGCCGAGCATGAGGCACCAGGGTTTGTCGTGGGGTCTCTTGATGTAGTCAGTCGCCAGTTGGGTGACGCTGGTGGTGTAGTACCCGGGCAGCACCTTGCGTTCGCCCTCGATATTGAATTCGGTGTCGAAGTACTTCCCCTGGCCTTTGTGCGATGCCCAGTAGTTGAAGTGGGGGCGCTTTTCGTCGTTGTCCTCGCCCATGTGCCACTTGCCAATATAGGCCGTGTCGTAGCCAGCCTCTTGAAGGCGCTGGGGGAGGCTGGCGATGGAGGTTGGGAATTCAGTGAAATTGTCCCGCACGCCGTGCTTGTGGGCATACATGCCGCTGAGGATGGAGGCGCGACTGGGAGAGCAGAGGGAAGTGGTGCAGAAGGCGTTCTTGAAATGCACGCCCTCTTTGGCCAGACGGTCGATGTTGGGCGTCTTCAGGTTGGGATGTCCGGAGCATCCCAGATGATCCCAGCGAAGATCGTCGCAGAGAACAAACAGGACATTAGGCTGGGCAGGAGTCGCAGGTGTTTGAGCGGTGGGGGATGAGGCGTCGCTTGCTGGCAAGGCTGAGGGTGGCGTTGCCCCTGGAGTCGTTGGCGCAGGCGGGGCGGGGACAGGCGAAGGAGTCGAGGGCGGGCCTGCCGCGGAAGGCGGAACGTCGGCTGAAGCTGGCGCGGACGAGTCTGTCTGGCCGGAAAGGGGGCTAGAGATGCAGAACATCGCAAGCCCAAGCGCGGAGGAGAAGCGGGACAACGTCGGGTTCATGGAATAAATGAAGCGTGAGGGTGGGCGGATGACGCGAAGCGCGAGCGCGGGAAAAGGAAACGTTGTTGAAAAGGGAAACTTTTTCACGGGAGCGCAAAGCTCCGCCGGCAAAGTCGTCCCCCTCCCCACTATTCACTCTCCACCGGGCACGGAGCCAGGCAGGCGGTCATCTCCTTCTGAGTCATACGGTATAAGAACCAATCGCTCATGCGGCGGGCTCCGAGCTTCTCTTCGTAAACGCGCTGGGCGTTCACGTTCCAGTCGAGAGCCGTCCACTCGACCCGGCCGCATCCCCGTTCTGCGGCCAGTTCCACCGCCTTGCGAAGGAGTCCGCCTCCGATGCCCTGCTTCCGGAAGGCGGCGTCCACGAAGATGTCCTCAATGTAGAGGGTGGGCAGGGCAAGAAAGCTGGAATAGGTTTCCAGCAAGATGGCATAGGCCACCGGAGCGGCCTGCCCGGGCACGAAGGCAAGCCAGGGTTCAAAGCGAGGTCGGGATCCAAAGGCGTCTTCAATCAGGCGTGCTTGTGCCGTCGGGTCTGGTGGATCCAGTTTTTCAAAGATCGCCAGCGCCTCGACGAGATGCAAAAGGTCGGTCGCATCCTCCCGGGTGGCGGGACGCAGGGTGTAGCTTGCGGATGTGCTCATGGTGGCTGGGGTGAGGGAAACGCGGATGCCACGGGCGGGTGCTGTGGAAGTTCTAGAGATTACGGTGTGCCGCAGGTGTAGCTCATGCCGTGCGGCGGACCATGAACGTGTACGGATAAGCCCCCGGCTCCGTCATGTCGCGGAAGCCCAGCCCTGCATAGACCTTCTGGGCATCTTTGGTGCCGAGCGTCCAGGTGGTCACCGTGGCGAAGTCCGGGTGCTGGAGGGCGTGCTGGACCATGCGCCGGGCCAGGCCCTGACCGCGATGGGGCGAGTCCACCCACACGTCGCACAGGTAGGCGAAGCGGGCCTTGTCAGACACGACACGCAGGAATCCCGCCTGAATACCTGAGGCGGTGTGGACACTCAACACGAGGGCAGAGTGTTGCGAGGCGTGCTCGATGCGGTCCTGGCCGATGCCCGGTGTCCAGTAGGAACTGGACAGCCATTCCTGTACCCGGGCAAAATCCACGTGCTCCAGTCCTTCAAAAAGGTGGTAGGTTTCTTTCATGTCGGGGGTTGCGCCGCTTTATAGAGGGCTTATGATCCGGGGGTCAAGCGCAACCCACCAATTCCAGGTCCGGTTTTGGAGGGAGCGGCACCCTGTGTTTCGCACGGAATTTAATCTTGCTTGGCCCTGAAACCGCCTTCTCAGCGCGGTAGAACAGGGTTGGGCATCTTTTTTGGTACGCGAGTCTCAATTGGGAGGTTGATTCCTTGCTTCGACTGCGTTTTGATGGGAAAACTTTATTTTTTAACCCGGCTGGAATGGCGAAACTGATCTTCATCCTCGACGACGAACAGGAAATCGAAGTCCCCCTGCCACAGCAGGTGACAGTCGGCCGCCAGGAAGGAAACGATGTGGTTGTGGATGATCCGCGAATCTCCGCGCGTCATGCCGTGGTGGTGAGGGACCGCAACGGCAACTACGAGGTGCGGGATCTTGGATCCAAGGCTGGCACTTACATCAACGGCGTACGTCAGGAGCGACGCCTTCTTCATCCTGGCGACAAGCTGAGCTTTGGCCCCCTGAAGTGCATCTTCCTCATGGAGGAGACGGAGCGCCCGGTGAATCGTCAACGTCCTCCTGGTTCGAGTGCTCATCCAGTGCTTACAGGCATTCTGGAGTCCACTTCCGTGAGACCCCATGCTGAGCAGGATGGCCCCCGGCTCACGGGAAATGCCTTTGCCTCCGGTGTGGGTGAGACCAAAGCTCCTTCGCCAACCCCGAGTAGTTCGGGCATGGTGGTAACGCCCCGCCTCACCCAACCGCACTCAAGCGTCACGGCACCCCGCTCGCTCTACGACGAGCCGCTGGACAAGAAAGCTGGCAGCGGATCCGGCAAATCGGCATCGAGCAAAGGCACGGGCGGCGTTCTGAAATCCTTTTTGCGCAGTGTAGGCGCGATTCGACACGAGGAGCATGAGCCTGCGGAAGAGCCGCCGCGTCATACCGTCAGCCCCCGGCAGGCACCTCAGGCACGTGAGGACGAGCGTGCAGGCAGCCAACACGTCGTGCGACCCGTCAGTGGGGATCACGGTGGCTATCCCACCCACCAGCAGCAGCAGGCGCACCTCACCCAGCGTGGGCACACGCAGGGCCGCGAAACCAGCAGTGGCGTGAAGCCTCTGGCTGGGATCAACAAAGGTCCCCAGCCCAAGGACGCTGGTCACGGACCTGGAGGGCAGGGGGCACCCCCGTCTGAAGTGATCGAGCGTGTGCCGGTATACACCTATGCGGTGCAGCCCAAGGCCCGTCCCAGTGCTCCGCAGGAAGTCGATGCCCGCCATCACGAAGCGGATGCCTTCCCGGCCTCGTTGCCGAGTCAGGATGTTTCCCACCCGGCGCAGCCGTTGTCCCAACCCGCGCAGTCTTATTTCCCGCAGCAGTCTTCTTTGTCGGTGCCGCCACCGCCGCTTTCTACTGTGCCTGCCCAGGCCCCGCCAGCTGCGCCGCTCACGCCCCTCCCGCCCATGCCCGCAGGGATGGTCCGTCCGCCTTTGCCACCGCTCCCGGCGATGCCGGCCAGCATGAAGCAGGCGATCCCGGAGCTTCCCTTGACCCCGACGTTGCCTTCCACAGGCTTGGGGGCGGCACCTGCCAGCGGTACGGTTGCACCGGGGCAGATTCCCGCAATTTTGCCCACCACGGGCAAGACTGCAGGCACAGGCTTTAAGGTCCGCATTTCTCCGTCCACCGGTGCAGGCGGCTCGCCCGCTGCGCCACCTCCTGTGCCAGCAGCGTCTCCGCTCGGTGCGCCTCCTTCCGTTGTTTCCAACCCAACACCCGCAGCACCCCCTGTGTCGGTGGCTCCGACGGTTCAGGCAGAACAGCGTCCGGTAGTGGCCCCGCCCGTTGCGGTCGCCCCGGCTCCTGTGGAGAACAAGGCCGCGACACCTGAGGTTCCAGCTCTTCAGCCGTCCGCCGTAGAGGTTTCCGCGCCACAAACTCCCGCCGCGGTCGAAATTCCGGCGAAGGTGGAGTTGGCTCCTGAAGCTGTTCAAGAGGCGAAGCCGCCCGTGAGCCTGCCAGAGCCAGTCGTCGATCAGGTTGTCCAGAACGAGAAGGTCCAGGCTGAGCCAGCCCCCAAGATCGAGCCCGCCGCTGAAGCGATCGTCGCTCCGGAACCCGCTGTCGCGGCCCCGGCTCCTGTGCTTGCACCTGAGCCAGAGCCTGAGTCCGCCTCAATGGTCCCTGCTGCCGCGGCAATGCCGGTGGTGGATACGACAGATGTCGCAGAATCGGCAGTCGCGGTGTCTGAGCAAACGCAGGCTCCGAAAGCCGAGGCCACGCCGTCGCTTCCCGCAGAAGCACCGGTAAAAGCAGATCTGCCCACAGTGGTTGAGGCCGAGAAAGCGGAGGTGCCGACGACACCGGCACCCGCTGCTCCGGAGCCCGTGTCCGAAGCCAAGGTGGAAGCCGCTGCGAAGGTCGAGGCACCCGAGATCAAAGTCGAGCCGCTTCCTGCCGTGGTGGCCGAAGTTCCGACTCCTGTCGCTAGCGCTGAGACCAAGGTCGCAGCACCTGTAGAGAATTCCGCACCGGAGGGTGAGGCTGTTGCCGCCGCTTCCGTTGCAAAACCCGAGCCGGAAGTCGTCGCGACTCCGACTCTCACTTCGCCCGCCTCTCCAGTTGCGGTAGCGTCCCTTTCATCTTCTACAGTTCCGCAGGCGCCAGCATCGGCTCCTGCAGTGGAAGTCGCAAACAAGGTCGCAGAGGTGAAGCCTGAGGTGAAATCTGCCCCAGCAGTGGCTGGGCAGGTCGCAGAACCAACGGCAGCAGAACAACCCCCGTTCCCCCCCTCCACCATGGATGCCGACCGCGCGCATGTTTCCCAACTCGTCAAGGACCTCGAGGGCAAGCAGAGTAATCTGATGCAGTCCTTGAGGGCGCTGACTGACCGGAAACACGCCACTCAGGCAGAAATGGAGCGGATGATGAATGAGGTCCGCCGCTCGGTCACCGAGTTGGAAGGTCTCAAGAATCAGATTCTGGCTCGTCAGGAAGAGCTGCGTGCCATCGACCGGGAGACGGAGTCCCGGCATGCCCACCTCACCCAGCTTACGTCAGAGCAGCAGCGTCTGGCGCCGGTGACCACCGCCCTGCAGCAGGCAGAGGCCCGCCACAATGAGCTGGTACTGACTCTCCATGCACTCGTTGAGCAGCGTCAGGCCAGAGAGGCGGACCTGCACCATGCTTCAGAGGAGCTGCAACAGCGCTCTGAGGTCGTTGCCCGCCTCCAGGCGGAAGAGCAGCGTCTGGCTCATGTGACAGCAGCCCTCATGGAAGGGGAGGGGCGTTACGGTGAGATGGTTGTGGCCCTGCAGGCTCTCGCTGAGCAGCATGATGTCACCCACAATCACCTGAAGAACGCTTCTGACGAAGTTCGGGTCAAAGCGGATCGAATCTCCCAGCTCTCGGCCCAAGACGAGTGGTATGTGCAGTCCATTGCCCACCGCCAGGCGGAGCTGAGCGAGGCGGAGCAGAAGCTCACCCAGACGCTGGAAGGCATCACCCAAGGGGTGGCCCGTCATGAGGAATTGGTGCGCGGTCTTGAAAATCTCGATATCGCCTGTGGCAAACGCCAGCTTGAGCTACAGCAGTTGGCGGATGCCTCCGCCGCTTCCACACAGGATCTGGAGGCCGTTCGGGGCAGAGTCCAGAGCACGGAAGACCTCTTGCGAGATACGGACCTCCGGCTTCGCAACACGGAGGCCACCCTGCGTGGCATTGAAACGGACATTCAGTCCAAGCAGCAGGCGCTGAATGGACTGGTTGCCGATGAAAAGCGATTGCAGGATGAGCTGGAGGCTCTGAAGGAGCGGGAACTCGCCTTTCAGGGAGCTGCCAACGATGCGGAGGCCAAGCATGCCGGGTGGCTGACGGCCATCCAGGGGCTTGCGCAGCAGCACGATCAGAAGCAGTCTGAGATCCAGCGTCTGCACAACGCTTCTGAGGCGGCTCTGCGTGAGCTGGAAGCCATGACGGCCAACAAGGAGCAGATGTCTGTGCACCTGCTCAGCCTGCTGAAGGAGCAGGAGGCCATTGATTCCCGCCTGACCCACATGCGGAAGCAATCGGATGATGCGGAGGCACGTGTGGCCTCGCTGAAGTCCCTTGTGGAGAAGCGTGAAGACGAGGCCCGCGAGCGCCACCAGGTGCTGGCCGAGCTGGAGACCAAGCGCAAAGGACTCGAAGAGCGCATCGAGGCCCTTTCAGGCACCGAGGAAAAGCTCCTCACCGCCAAGCAGCAACTGAGAGAGACTGAGGAGTCCCAAGTCCGGGCTGGCGATGAGCTGACCGAGGTCAACACCCGGCTCCAAACAGGGAAAGGTGAGGCGACGGAACTGGAGTCCCGCATTCGTGAACTGCAGGCCAGGCTGGAAAGCCTGCATGTGGAGATCACTGAGTCTCGTGCCGGCCTGGCCCGGGATCAGAAGACTCATGAGGACTTCCAGACCGTGTCTTCAGAGGCCCGCGCCAAGCAGGAGAGCTACCGCGAGGCGCTGGACAAGCAGCTTGAAACCCTGCGGGCAGACTTGGCCAAGGAGAGCCAAAAGCTGGCCGAGACGATGTCCCAGCGCGAGGAGTTGGACCGTCAGTGCGCCGAGCTGGCAGAGACCGGCACCAAGCTCGCTGAAACCAAAGGTTCCCTGCAGCGCAGTGAGGCCCAGAAGTCCGAGCTTGATACTTTGAATCGCGAGCTTGAAGGCAAGCGCGACAGCCTGGAGCAGATCGTGGGTGGTCTCCATGGCGATGAGGAGAGCACGAAGGGGCGCCTGGAAGTGCTACGCACTCGTGAGAAGGACCTGCGTCAGGTGCTGGATGAGCTTGCTGATCGGGAGCGCAATGAGCGCGAACGCTTTGAAGCCCTGCGTCGTTTGACGGCAGAGGCTGACAAGGAGCACAATGAGCAACGCGAGAGCCTGCTGGCCAAGCTGGACGGCAAGCGACGTGAGCTGGCTGACCTGGAAATGAAGCTGACACCCCTGCGGGAGTGGAAGGAGTGCATGGACATTCGCTATGCCCGCCTGGCCTCCCTGCCAGAGGATTCAGATGCGGCCCGCGAGCTGTGGCGGGAGATTGAAGGGGAGAAATCCAACCTTCGCAATCTCATTGTCGGCTCCCCGGGAGGCACTCGCGGCGTGAGCCTGAGCGAAGCCGTCCTGCGTGGGCTCACCGCCCCCAGCCTGCAAGGCGGCGTTGCTTCAGACAATGTTCCCCTTACCGATGAAGCTGTTAGCGCGCTGGATGGAGACGAGTCTAGGAAGGCGGGTGGCTTGGCAGCCCGAAAGGGACGATTCTCCGGCGGTGCTGCTGGTGGTAATGCTGATGATCTGACGCCCGAAGAGCGCGGCAATGTGGGACCTACGGGTACAGGCGCCATGCATTCTGGCACGGGTCAGGAGATGGCCCTCAAGGCGCGTCTCAATCGCCTGCGTGAAAGCGTGCAGCGCGAGGCCACTCGTCTGGAGTTTCTGCGTCAGGAACGCGCTCGTGAAGAGCTGCGCACCAAAGGCGGATCCACCGGTGAGCCCATGCTGCGTGAGCAGGAGCGTCAGTTGGAGACGAAAATCCGTCGCGAAGAAGAGCGATTCGCCACCGTGCAGCGCAAGCTGGAACTCGCGGAGGTGGAGGAGGAAAAACGTCGCGATCGCATCACTGAAATGGAGCGCAAGCTGGCGGAGCTCAAGTCCTCCATCATCGATGCCGAGCGTGATCGTGGCGCTGCCCGTCACCACGCAGAGATTGCCCAGGCCGAGCAGAAGGCCCAGGAGGAGAATCTGAAGCGCTTGAATGAGAATCCAAGTGTTGCAGCCGAGGAAACCAGTGTTCTTGCCGCTCTCATCGGTGGCAAGAAGACCCGTGGCCCCTCCAATCTGAAGCCGATGGGAACGCCTAAGGAGTAGTCGCGGTGCGTCAGTGCGTCAGTGCGTCAAGGGCACGGATGCATTGAGGTGCTGTTGAATGGCGCGTGGGTTTGAGGAGATCACCAGGAGTGCGAAAGCGGCGATTCTCGCCGCAGTCCCAAAAGCGCTGCGCGCTCAGGAGTTGTATCCGGGAGCGAGGATGATGCGGCGATATCAGCCAGCGACATCGGAGGCTCTGGCGGTTCCAACGCTATCGCATTGCGTTCAACATCTGGCGACGAAGTCGCTGTGGAGTGCGGCGAGAATCGCCGCTTTCGGGAGTTTTGTGTCGGGATTGAACTTGGAGGATGGGAGCGGAGGGCGAAAAGGCGCTGGTGAGGTAGCTCTACGGCTTTGCAGGCCTGGGCTCGCGCAAGGAGCGGCGGTTTGTGCTTGCACAACCGCCGGGGGAAGCGGAGCGTTTGATCGCCAAACACCTACCACCATATGGGGTATTGCCGCTGACTTCTTAACTTGGAAGCACGCTTCCTCCGGCAACCGTCGGCGGTTGTGCAAGCACAAACCGCCGCTCCTTGGATGCTTGGGCGTAACAACCTTGAATCGGTGACTGGGCGCCTCAGGCTCTTGACCTGACGCACTGAAGTGCTGGATCACTTTGCTGGGTGCGCGGGTTTAACTTGAGATGAGAGCGGAGGGCGGAGTGGGTGTGAGGAGATCACAAGGGGTGCGAAAGCGGTGATGCTCACCGCAGTCCCAAAAGCGCTGCGCGCTCAGGTGTAGTTTCTGGGAGTGCAGATGGAAGCGATATCGGCCAGCGACATCCAAGGCCTTGGCGGTTTCAACGCATGACATTGCGTTCAACATCTGGATGCGACGGATCTTTGAACCGCCACACTGACGCACTGACGCACTGACGCACTGACGCACCGACGCGCCGACGCGCCGACCAACGGCCGCTACTCAACCAACTCTGCCTTCACGGGCGCTGGAGCGGCGGCGGGGTTACGCCAGTTGTACTGCGGCACGCCGGTGAGCTCCACCCATTGTTGTCCGCCTTCTTTGCGCCACTGAATCTCCACGATCGCGGCGGCCTTGGAGACTTCCCAGCCGACGTATCGGTCCAGATCGCGGGAAAGCGGGGCGGCGCGCCGGGCGAAGACGTGTCCGGTAAAGCCTGGCATGGGGGGCTGGATCTCGAAGCACGTAAGCTTGTCCAGACCTGGGATGTCATCATCAAAGTAATGCGTGCGCCGCATCATGACGTGGAAGCGCTTGGGCTCGTCTTGATAGCTTTCCAGGAAGCGCTGCAGGAGTTCGTCCTTGAACTCGGTGAAGGTCAGCCAGTCCACCTTCCAGCTGTTTCCTTCCTCCTCAACCATCACGGGCAGAGGTTGCTTGAGGTCACCACCAGAGACCTGGAACACGCAATGGGGCGGCCCGCCGGTGTTGGGCGTCTTGTCATGACGCATGAGTTGAATCTGCCGGACGGCGATGGGGCCATCAGGATTCTGGTGATAGTACTGCTCCATCAGAGGGCGGACTTTGTCGGCGGTCTGCACCACCTTCTGACGTTCGTTCCAGTTGGGGGCGGCCAGGAATTGCTTCAGGGCATCGACTGCGCCCTGGCTTTCTGGAGTGGCGTTTTCAAAGATCCTCGCCGGGGCGGAGTTGGGGCCTAGGGAGACGGGCTGTTCCGACTTCCGAATGGAAGGCGGAGGGGCGTCCATGGTCTTCCGATCCTCCGCGGTGACTGGCAGAGGGGGGAGCACCGTCACCGGAGGGGCGGTGGGGGGCATGGCTTGGGGCGGCTCCAGCCTGGCTGGACCAGACACCGGTGGCTGGACCTTCGCAACGCTGGGAGCTGCGGGCTTGACCTCAGGCGCTGAGGAAACAACCGAGACAGCGGGGGCAGGTGCAGGCGAAGCTTGAGGCGGTGCCGCTGGCATGGGTGAGGGGGCGGCAGCCCTTGAACTCCCTGCGCTTCCTGACGGGGCTTCTGCGCCTGGCGGTGGGGCGGTGGGTGAGAAGGTGGGGGCGGGGACTGCTGGAGGGGTAGGTGCAGGGGACTCGCCTGCCTCTTCTTCTGGCGCGTGCTGCAGCGTGTAAGTGATGTAGGTCACCCGGATCTGGTCGCGGAAGAACCACCCGATGCCCAACAACACCAGCAGAGCCATCAACAGAGTGGCGAACATGGCGCCGCGGCGGCCAGTAGGAGCGGATCGCACCTGCCGACGGCTTCCCGAAGGGGGCATCACGGGGAGGCGCGTTTTGGCGGTCCCGAGTTCTGGATTGGCCGGGCGGTTGTAGCCGGGCGCCGGCAAGGCCCCCACGCCTGCTCCCAAACCCATGGCGGGCCCGGCGGGGGCACCAGCACCTTGAAGGGGTAACAAACTGCCCCCTCCCAGAGGATGAGGTGCACCTATCCCTGGATTGGCCCCCGGTGCGTGGGGTAACCCATGTTGAAGTGGCGACGGGGCCCCGTGACCAACGGGTGGAGGGCCGTGGGTAGGCAGCACGGAAGGTGCCTGCAGCACATGGCTGAGCACGGGATGCGCGTTCTCAGGGGCACCGACGACCCCGCCAGGCGTTCTCCCGCCGCTGGCGGCAGGGTGCGACGGGCCCTGCGGTGAAAGCGCCTGAGGCCAGGGCGGCAAAGGTGAGGCAACGGCTGCAGGACCCGGACCAGGGGCAATAGCATCCGGTGAAGTGGGCCAGATCGGCGCCTCCTTAGTGACGATGGTCGGGTGAGGGTCTAGTGCTTTTGGCACTGGGACCGGAGTTGGCGGGGGCGCAGGAAGCGCTCCCAAGGGGGCCGCTGGCGACGGGATGGCGTGGGCTGCTCCCGGTCCAACGGTCGGGTAACCAGGAAAAGGACCGCTCCCGGCGGCTTGACCCAAGGGCAGCAAAGAAGGACCCGGACCAGGAGCTCCGACGCCGGGCTGGGGTGATGGCTGCGGGCCGCCTGGAGGCGCTGGGGCAGGACTCAAGGCCGGAACTGCCGCAGGACCTTGTGCGGCGAGTTCGGGCTTGGGTGAGGTGATCATGCTCCCACACCCGGGACATGGCCCTGAGGCCCCCGCCAGCTCCATCGGCACGGTCAGGGGCATCCCGCAGGCGTGGCAGGTGAAATGAATCACGGTGGGCGTTGGAGTCATGTCTGCGGCAGAGCAAAGGATGATTCAAACCTGCGTGCCCCTCACGGGCACAGACACGAAAGGCATGCTTTCTAAGTTTGTCTCATCAGCTGGCAAAATATCAATCAATCCCAATCAAGGCAAGGGGAACTGGTGCTGGCTGCGGACACTCCACCCGGAACCACCTCGTGACAATCGTACCTATAAGCGATTCGTGAGTATGCTCATCCGTGGATGGGGTGGCGTATTTGTGTTGCATGAAAAGCGTGACTCCTCCGTGGCTGTGTCTGATCGTGGGTACCATCTCCCTGCTCCCGGGCGGAGGTTCTCAATCAGCGTTTTCTCAGACAAAAGAAGCAGCCACTGGCGGAGCTGGATCCGGTGTTGCGGGCTTAAAGCCTCACATCGTGTTGGCGGCTTCTTTCGATAACGGAGTGGATGCTGATTATGCCTCAGGAGATGGCAGGCTCTACCACGCCAGTACCGCGGCCAGACTGGATAAACAGCCTGGTTTGCCTGTCTCCGGCTTGGTGAAACACCTTCCCAGCGGCGGCCGCGCCGGCGGTATGTTGGCGTTTACCAAGAAGATGAAGCCGGTTGTCTTCTTCGAGGGCGGACCCAACATCGCTCACAGCCCTTCTGATTGGCAGGGGACGGTTTCCTTCTGGTTGCGACTGAATCCGGAAAAGGATCTGGAACCCGGCTACTGCGACCCCCTGCAGTTGGTGGGACAGGCATGGGATAACGGCCATATGTTTGCCGAGTTCAGCAAGGATCACACCCCTCGCCGGTTCCGCTTTGCCATCCGGCCGGTGAAACAGCTCTGGAACCCAGAGAACCTGAAATGGGAGGAGTCCCCGGAGAAGCCCCGTCTGATGGCGGAAAGTGAGGCCCCGCCTTTCCGGAGTGACCGGTGGACCCACGTGGTGATGACCTTCACGGGTGTGAATGTCAAAGGCAAGGAAGCCGAAGGCGCTCTCTATCTGGATGGGAAGGAAGTCGGCCGATTCCGTCGCGAGCAGCTCTTCGACTGGGATGCTTCCCGGAGTGCTCTTACGCTCGGCGTCAGCTATGTGGGAGGTTTGGACGAGTTGCTTGTGCTCAATCGTGCCCTCACTTCAGCTGAGGTCGTTTCGCTGCACCAATCACCGCATTCGGTTGCAGAGTTCGCTCGCAAGTAGTGCTCCTGGCGAAGCCGCATGGGTGCCTCCAAATGGAAGGATCACTCCATGTCTTCGCCTTCCATCCCAACAACAAAAAAGCACCGGATAGACCGGTGCTTTTCTGAAAACACAAAGAGTAATGAAACCCTGGAGCGATTAACGCTTGGAGAACTGGAAGCGCTTGCGGGCACCTGGGCGACCGGGCTTCTTACGTTCTTTCATACGGGAGTCACGGGTCAGCATGCCGTTCTGCTTGAGGACACCGCGGTTCTCGGCGTTCGCAAGGATCAGCGCACGGGCGATGCCCATGCGGATGGCACCCATCTGGCCGGTCACGCCACCACCGTCCGCACGGACGTTGATGTCATAGCTCTGGGCCGAGTTGGTAAGCTGAAGGGGAGCCAGAAGCTGGTTCTGAAGGCTCACCGTCGGGAAGTAGTCGTCGAGAGGACGGCCGTTCACGGTGATGGTACCGCTGCCATTCTTGAGGTGAATCCGGGCGACGGCGTTCTTGCGGCGGCCGGTGGCGTCAAACGAAGTGGTGCTCATGAGCTAACTGCTGAGAGTAAGAATGGAGTGGAATTAGGCCAGTTGAAGGGCTTCCGGGCGCTGGGCTTCGTGGGGGTGCTTGTCACCCTTGTAAACCTTGAGCTTCGTGTAAACAGCGCGGCCGAGGCGGTTGTGGGGGATCATGCCCTTGATAGCCTTCTCGAGCATCAGTTCGGGATGCTTCTTGCGCAGGCGCTCAGGATTGGTGCTGTGGTGGCCACCGACGTAACCGGAGAAGGAGGTGTACACCTTGTCGGTTTCTTTCTTGCCGGTAAGGCGCACGTGCTCCGCATTGATGATCACCACGTGGTCGCCGGTGTCCACATGGGAGGTGAAAATGGGCTTGTTCTTGCCACGCAGGATGTTGGCAGCGGTCACCGCCACTCGTCCGAGCACTTGGTCCTTGGCGTCAATGACCCACCACTTGCGCTCGACTTCTTCGGCTTTGGCGGAAAACGTTTTCATGTCTTGAGTTGGTTGCTAAACAGGGTTCTAGAATTTGGGAGGGCAAAAGTAGGAGAATCTTTCGGACAGTCAAATGAATTGTGAAAAAGTGAAGAACCTTCAGGAAGAATTTGGTGGTGGCGGGTGACGTGTCCTCCCCTATATAGAGAGCCATGGCGACCAATCAACCCCGCGGCACCCCAGGACTGATCCTGTTGGCCTTCGCTGTGATCGTGCTGGGGATCGCCCTCGTAGGCTGGATTCAGCACTGGCAGCGGTAGGGGGAGCGTGGTTTGGTCCCAAGTTACCGCTTGCTCAAGGCAGGCGCGGTCAGCGGTTTGGAAGTCCAGGCGGCAGGGTGCTCACCGTGACTTTGGGTCCAGAAGACGCGGAATCCGTTCTCAGTGCCGACGACCCGGCCGTGGGTGGCGCTGAAAATCGGATCTGAAAGAACGACGGGCTCTCCCCAGGTGGTGCCGCCATCGGTGGAGACGGCCCCCTTGATCACGGCGGCATCGCCCTGTTTGGCATTCCAGACGGCGGCGACCTGGTCACCCGCCACGGCTACATCTGGGTGCGAGGCGGAGCTGTCCCCCATGCGCACGGGCTCTTTCCATTTGGAGGTGCCGGTTTGTCCTTGATTGAGATAGTAGACGCCCGTGCGGTCTGGCAACCCGGTCCACACTGTTGCGTGCAGGGTTGCTCCGGCTGACGAGTTGCCCATGGCCAGGCCGCCGCCGACGTGGGGACAACCTTCGAACTGCCAGTCAAAATTTCCGACCGTAGCAGGCTTGGCCCAGGCTTTGGTACCGTCAATTCCTGGCAATTCGACCAAGCTCATATCGCGGGGGGATTTGTCCCGGTAGAGGATGGCCACCTTGCCGTCAGGGCTGGCGGTGATGGCATTCCAGCAACATTCGCACGTTTCAGGGTCCGGGGTCTCGTTCGCGGACCAAGTCTTCCCGGCATCCGTGGAGCGGGAGTAACGCAAGCCTCTCTGCTCGCCGCGAGTATCGAACCAAGTCAGGTGAAACGTGTCGGCGGGGCCGCTTGCCAGATCGATGAAGCCATGTCCAGTTGTCGAGCCGTCATCGGCAGGATTGGGGCCTGCTTTCCAAGTCTTGCCGCCATCGGTCGAGAGGGCTGTTGCCATCGGTCCGCCACCAAAGGCGTCCGTGCCTGGCGTCATCCATGCGGCCACCAGCTTTTCACCAGAAGCGGCTATTTGCGCGTCCATCCCGCGATGAGGCATGTGCGCCTGGGGCATCCCTGTATCCACTTGTGCGGGCTTGCTCCAGGTGCTGCCGCCATCCAGAGAGCGGAGATGCTCCAGTCGCGCCCGTGGGTTGCCCGCAGCGTAGGTGCCAATAAAGAGGTCCAGCGTATTCCCCTGAGCCGTGACGTCCAGGGACTGGGTGCCCGCCAGTCCCGCGTTGCCATGATGCCCTGCGGCATGTTTCTCCGCAGCTGTGAGGGCGACGGGCAAGGCGGCGGAGGCGAGGATCAGGGTGCCAAACAGCAGCCGGGAGGGGAAGGAAGCGTAGGGGGACATGGGGGAGGAGGCGGAAAGCTAGCCACAATTACGCCGATGCAAACCGCTTGGCGTCTCTGAGGTTAACCTTTGGCAACCTTACGATAAAAGAAGGGTGCCTCTCTCACTGCGGTGGAGAGGCACCCCGGAGATCAGATCACTTTTTAGAACTTGTACTCCACACCGAAGAAGAATGAGCGTCCGTCACCAGGCAGGAACTGGGCCTGATTGAAGGCGCCAGCGCGATTGATGACGCCGGTGGTGGCGGCGTAATGCTCGTCCGTCAGGTTACGGGCGTCCACATAGATGGAGAGGCCTTTGGGGGTACGGTAGCCAATCTTGAAACCAAGGGTGGCGTAGGAGTCGGCAAACAGCGTGCCAGCGAAATCGACCGGATAGTCACTGAACACCCACTCGATGTTTGGCCCCAGGTAGAAACCGGACGGGTGCTCGTAAACCAGCTCGGCGCGGTAGTAGTGCTCAGGCACACCTGCGAGCTGATTGTCGCCAAACTCCTTGTCGCCGTCGAACCGGAAGCCGTTGTACAGATAGTTCTGGCGGAACACCAGGCGATCTTGCGGAGCTGGGGCGGCCACCGGTTGCACGGCTTTGGCACCCTTTGCGCTCGCCAGTGCTGGGGCTGGGGCGGCGATGCTGCGGGCAAAGATGCCCTCCAGCAGCGTCACGTCGAGACCCAGCTCCACGCCCTGATGGATGGTGCGACCGGCATTGACCGTCTGGTTCAATCCCGGGGCCACAGCCAGCTCAAGCATTTCATTATCGATCCACGCAAAGTAATAAGCGATGTCCCACTTCACGCGATTGTTGGCGCTGCGTCCACGGGTGCCGATTTCCACCGTGGTGGCAGTTTGTGCCTCCAGATCCACCAGTCCTGCG
>NZ_BATR01000121.1 GCF_000739655.1 Verrucomicrobium sp. BvORR106
GGACACAGAGGTGGTGGAAGGGTTGGCCGTGGAAGGGTATCTGCCGAGCGGGACGAAGAGCATCCGTGAATGGGTGCGCAAGTACCTGAAGGCGGAGGCCAATGACCCACTCTGGACGCTGGATGCGGAGGATCGCACGCCGGGGAACATCTTTCTGAAGGATCTGGACAAGGGCCTGCGGCAGAACTGGCCGGGGCTGGCGAAGGACAGCCTGGGGGTGCGCTTCCGCAACCGGAAGTTCAACCGCGTGCAGTGGAAGGAGTTCCCCCAGCCTACGCAGTTCAACACGACCACGGGGACGTACACGCAGAGTGACCGCGTGAGCGCGAATGGTTCGAGGTTTGACACGGTGGACATTGAGATCGTGAACGACCAGGACACGAACAAGAAGATCACCCTGACGGGCCTGCGCCTGGCGGACCTGCACAACCGCCGTGCGGTGATCAACTTCCTGCCTGGCACGACGGGGAACTACACCATGAGGTTCGCGATGGAGCCGTATGATCTGGACAACGTGGCGGCGGGCACGGGTGACTTCACGACCGGCAGCGATCCGTACCTGCTGCGCCGCCAGGTGAGGGATGTGGCAGTGACGAACACCCACAAGAACTACAAGTTCAAGGTGGTGTACCACCGCCAGCGCAACTATGGCGGACCGGTGGGGGTGGCGGATCAGAATCTGCTGGGGGGCTGGGCCCACTTTGCGGGGATCAACAACCTCGACTTCGGCCCTGGTGGCGGGGCCACGGCGAGCTCGCCCTCGGTCTCGGTGTTTGGCCTGGGGGATCTGAATGCCTTCTGCCTGAATTCAGGCCGGGTGACGGACCGGATGTTGAAGGTGCATCTGGAGCCGTTCTGGAAGCACGAGCAGGCGCGCGCGGCGGATGCGAATCTGGCGGCGGACTATGACCTGATCCAGGGGACGACTGCCTATCTTATGGGCATGTCCTACTACCAGCGGGTGAGTCGCTCGTTTGATACGCTGAAGGACCTGTTCAAGGTGCACACGGTATCGATGCGGGCGCATGGATTTGCCCAGTTCGGCGCGAAGCGGGATGGCAGCGGGAACCCGGTGGTGGCCAATGCGCCGCTGCCCAACAGCCAGACGACGAAGCGGGTGGAGCAGATCTACCCGGTGGTGGACATGAACTTCAGCCGTACGGCCTGGGCCGGCTATGGCGATGTGCGCCCGGATGCGGGTGGCCAGGGCATGATCACGGGGGCTGATTTCATGACGAATCTGTTCATCGCGGAGATCTCCTCCCTGGAGGATCACACGATCCAGAAATACGTGAACGTGGAGGACACGGATGCGGTGTCCACGGTGAACCTGATCCACCGGATCCAGCAGGATGGCAACGCGGCGACGAATGTCATCGAACTCACGGCGGATAACTATCTCACGGAGAAGACGAAGACCTACGCGTTCGGCGGCAGCACGAAGACGCTGGCGGCCTGGGCGGGGGGGCTGTGGACCAGTGTGGAGGCGGCCTTTGCCGGATGGGACAAGAACCTCGCCCGGGTGTACATCACGCCGGGGCCGGTGGCTGGTGCCGGTGGGAACTGGAAGGGCATGGGGGCGCTCATCATTGGCAAGAGCCAGGCCGGGGCGCTCATCGGGCAGATCAACGGCGGCTGGGGCGGCAGCTTCTTCACCGGCAGCAGCTCCTATGTCTATGATGACTGGAGCTGGAGCACGACGGCACTTTCCAGCACCACCACGAGCAACTGGGGCGGGAGCACGAGCTATGCCTCAGATTTCTGGTCAGACACGTCCAGCTCCATCAGCATGAGCCTGGGCAGCTCCCTGTGGGGTTCGAGCGTCTCACAGTCCTCCTACACGAGCCTGAGCCAGTCCACCTCCCTGTGGAGTGGGATGAGCACGAGCATTCTGGGCGGGGATTCCTACCTCTCCTATGCCGACCAGTACTTTATGGGCGGGGTTGGCCTTAGCGGTGGCAGTCTCTCAAGCGCCTATGACAGCTACCTGAGCATGCCGTCATTGATCTCAAGCTCTCTGGACCCGGGGGGGAACCTCTGGGGCACCTTCTACTCGGACATTGGCCTGGGATCGGACTGGGCGGGAGACCCAGTCAACATGGTGACGGGCGAGCTCTATGCAGACGAGGTGGATCTGGTGCTGCCAGGGCCCATCCCTCTGCAAGTTCGCCGAAACTACAGCAGCCAGTCCTCCCATGCGGGCAGCTTTGGCTTTGGCTGGAAGATGGCCTACTTCCCCTACATCGTTCCCACGGACAATGAAGCAAAGCTCCAGGTGGCGGAGCTGGACGGGTCGGTGCTCGTCTACACACGCAATACCGCCAATACCTCCGCTGAGGAGTGGATTGTGCGGGCGGAGGACAACCCGCACCTCTCCAATGGCAGCGGAATGGAAATTGGCTCGGTGCGGAACTTGTTCCGCAACCGGATCCTTCGTACCAGTCCTGGCGGCATCAGCACCTACACGCTGTACGGTGTGGATGGCAGCACGCGGGTGTATGAGGTGCGCAGTTTTCCCGCCCACGGGACGAATCCTGTGGTGAGCAGGCAAAGGCCTTATCTGAGACGATGGACCGATGCCGTGGGTAACTATCTTGAATTCAAGTTCTATGGCGACAGCGGCTCCGGGAACCCGTGGAATGTGGCAAACACCCACTCCTCATTCGGGCAGTTGGCTCGTGTGCAGGCGAGCAATGGCAACTTCTTTGGCTTCAACTATGATGTCTACGGCCACATTGTGGAGGTGTTCGCAGGGGATGGGCGACGCATTTCGTACCGGTATGATGGCTTTGGGGATCTTGTGGAGGTGACGCTGCCGGACAACTCTTGGGCAAGGTACGAGTATCTGCATGAGCAGGGAAAGGTCGGCAGCACGAACAACCTGGCCTGGTACTCGACCCACCTCATTAAGAAGGAGGTCCGGCCGGGAGGCAGGATTGTGGAGAGCGACTACCAACTCTACGTGCAGGGCGAAACGGATGCTGAGGGCAATGCGATTGGCGCGGGCAGTGACAGGATCGGCAAGGCCTCGCATCTGCGGCGTGTCACGTTGCAGCGGGCCACGGTGGGCAAGCACGGCGGGGCCAACGAACGCACGCTGCCAGCGGCGGAGTCCTACGAGACCGTCCGGAATGCGACCTACGCCTATGTCAACAGCACCGATGCTAACGGAATGACCACGGGCCGCACGGAGATCCTTGATGCCTATGACCGCAAGACGATTTACTACTACACCAACAACCGCCTGACCAAGGTCTTTGACCCGGTGAGTACGGTTACCAATGCGGTGACGGGGACGGGCACGAATGCCAAGATGGAGCAGGAGTGGTTCACCAGCCAGGATGTGATCAACGGGGTGCCGGGCGCGTATGCAGGGGGCTTGAAGGCCATGGCGGCACGCGGACAGGCGCGTACAGAGTATGCCTACAACTCCAGTGGAGACGTGACTGAGATCCGCGTACTGGGAGACCTGGACGGAGATGGCACGGCCACGGATACGGCAGTGACCGGTGTTTCCTATAACGGCTTGCACCTGCCGGAACTCATCATTCATCCCGATCCCGGGACCGGCCTGGCGACGGGCAAACGGACGCGGTATTTCTATCAGGATGTGGCACGTCCCTATCTGGTAACGCGGGTGGAGGAGCAGGACTCCGGTGGCGGCGTGCTGAACGCTGCGACGAACAGCTACTACGATGTATTCAGCAACCCGTCTGACCTCCTGCAGTTGCCTTTTGCGAAAGGACTGGTGCAGACCACCAAGACTGCAGAGGGCACCGCTGATGAGGCTGTCACAGAACTGCTGCACGACGCGCGTGGCTTTCTGACCAAGCGCACGGCATATAGCGGGCAGGGCGACCAGGTCAACTATCCCAACCTGGTGACGGAGTTTTTACATAATCTCAGGGGCGAACTCGTGGAGGAAAGGATCATGGACGCGACCGTGGCAAAAAAAGTGAACCGCTACGCTTACGACGACAGCGGGCGACCCATCTGGTGGGAGCGTCTAGATGGAAACGGACAGCAGATCGCCTGGGACTACACCTACTACAACCTCACGGGGGACGTGGAGTGGAAAGATGGCTCCCGTACCCGTCCTGAAGACTATACCTACATGCGCTATGACGGAGCGGGCCGCCCGGTCGAACGGGTGAGCTGGCGTTCCCAAGCAAAGCTGGACGGCACCGGTGTGGAGGCCCCGTCAGGAGAAGCGGTGTTCGCCACACACAAGTTTTTCTACAACTTATTTGGTGATCTGATCAAGTCTGTGGATGCCCGTGGGAACTCGGTGAAGTTCGGGTACGACGACATTGGACGGAGAACGAGCACGGAGGCCCATGAAGGTGACTGGGAAAACGGCGGCCAGCTTCTGGCTGGTGAAACATCCGTGTACGACGATGCTTTGCGCAAGGTGACACAGACGGATGCCCATGGGGGTGTGACACAGAGTTTCTTCACCTCTGACGGGAGGCCGAGGCGGAAGATCAATCCAGATGGCACGCAGCTGGAGTGGCGCTACTATCTGGACAGACGTGTCAAACAGGAGCCTCTGAGCGAGCATCTGTACCATGAGATCACTTACAATGATGCATCCCGCACCGCCACCCGGACGCTCAAAAATGCCAACGGGCAGACGCTGGCCAGCGAGTCCGTAACGTCGGATCGCCGGGGCAATCAGGTGACCACCTCCAATCTGGTGGGCCATATCACCACGAGCACCTACGACAAGCTCAACCGTCTGATCACTCGCTCTGTGCCTGCGGCAGGTGCCACCAGTGCCGCCCAGCTCTCCACGATGTACTATGATGCTACGGGGTTGAGAAACAAAGTGGTAAATGGCCTGGGGGAAAGCACGGAGACCTTCAGTGACGCCCTAGGGCGTACGGTTGGCACGGTGGTGCGCAACGCAGCCAACGCCGTGGTGACCCAGTCGGGTGTGGTGTACAGCGCGGACTCACATCAGGTAACGACCACTACGGGAACAGCAGGCGGAGCCGTCACGCAAACGATGTGGACGGATAACGCCGGGAAGGCGGTTCTTCTGAGACATGCGGATGGCAGCTTCGCGCGCACAGAGTATGATGCAGGTGGCAATGCCGTGTCCTCTACAGGGGAAACGGGGCAAACCACCAGAACGAGCTATGACGGCCTCAACCGCGTGATACTCACCCGGTTGCCGGATGGCACGGCGACGCAGTTCGTCTACGCCTACCTGCCCGGAGGAGGCCAGAGAGTAGAGCGCCGCATGCCGCAATCCTTGACGGAGGTGGCTATCACCGATGTCGCCGGGCGTCCGGCGGAAAGCTATCTGCAGGGGGCGGGGAGCGTGCAAAGTCGTCGCTACCACAGCTACCAATACTACACTGCTGGCAAGGAAAAGGGGCTGCTCAAGCAGTATACGGACCCTCGCGGTCTGGTGCACGGCGTGACGTATGATGACTGGCAGCGACAGGCCGCCACCACGGTGGGCACGGTGGGGGACGCCAGCTACGTGATGCGGGAGATGCTGGCCTATGATGTACGCGGACAGCTGACGCAGTTAAAGGAAACCACGTATGCCGCAGTGACCGAGGTGTTGAGCGCCTTCGACGGGCAGGGGCACCTTGACTATCAGAAGACGAAGCTGAACGGCACCGTGGTCACGCATCTGGTGAATACCTATGACGGTGCGGGACGTCGGAACGGCCTGACGCGTGGCAGCGATGTCTCTGCGGTGGGCAGTGGGGTGGGGGGCAGCTGGAGCTTTGACCACCGGGCGGATGGTCTGCTGGCCCAGGTCGGCTTTGGAGGCTCCACTTTCAGCTACACCTATGGCGACAATGGTCTGCTCCAGACGC